>DASYZA010000229.1:0-193044 GCA_035946775.1 Candidatus Sulfotelmatobacter sp.
TCCGCCACAAACTGCCTGCGCTTCTCCACTACTCCGCTCACTTTCCAAGGCATGCTCTGTTGTAGCTGCCTCCGGTGAACGGACCAAACTGTCAACCATCTTCCCGGTCTGTTCTGTCAACTATGTCTCCGGTTTGGACCGACATCGTCCCACGGCTTACGCCGTGGGCTGCATTCTTTCGCCGCTTCGCGGCTAACGCGGGCCTTGGCGCCCAACCACATAGATACTAGCTCCGCCACTTTAGCGTGACTGGGCCGGGCATTGGGTGCTTCAGGGGTTGGCCGGTGCGCTTGGATTCCAAGTACGCGGACTTCAGCTGGAAATACCATTTGGCGGGCTTATCGGCGTCGTCGATCAGCATGAGATGGGGATTGTGCCTGAGGCCTTCGGCTTGCATCTCCATGGTGCGGCGGTCTTGCTCGACGAATTTTCCGAAGACAAACTTCAAAACATCGGGGACGAAAGGGATCCAGCGGAAAAGATTCCAGGCGGCGACTACGTCGATGCGGCATTGGGTGCGCGTGATCGGAGTGACCGTCGTCAGGCTGGAGAACCAGTACTTCCCTGCGCGGATGGTTTCGGTGCGGATGTTGGGCAGGACAAAATCGATGGTGGTGGAGATGGAATCCGCGTCGGCGTAGAGGCGCAGGAGTTTGTAGGGCGCGGAGTTGGAACTGGGCGTGTGCGCGGACATGCGGAAGCCGTAGGGGATCGGCTCGAAATTTTTGTGTTTCTCGTGAATGCTGTGGCGAGTGCGCCACCACCAGGCTTGGTGGACGAAGGGTCCGTGAGCGGGGTCCATGAGGCCGATGATGCCGTGATCGATGCTGACCGGCATTTCGGCTTGGAGGTAGGCGAGTTTGTACTTCGAGCTAAATTTCTCAATTGTTGGCGCCGGCTCGCAGGCTTCGGCTGGTTTGGTGAAACCTGCACTGGGCGGGCCGGGATCGGGGATGTAGACCCATATGAAATCGTCCTGCTCTTCGCAGGGATAGCTTCCGGCGTAAATGCGATCGATCTTCATGGTCTGGTCGGAGGTGAGGGAGGGGATGAGTTGGCATTGGCCATTGTGCACATCGAATTGCCATCCGTGGTAAGGGCACTCGAGATTTTCGCCGTCGAATTTTCCGGAGTTGAGGGGCATGCCGCGGTGCGGGCAGGAGTCGCGGAGGGCGAAAGGCTTGCCTTGGCGGTCGCGGCCGACGACCAGCGGGATCTCGAGCAATGTGGCCTTGTGCAGTTGATTGCGATGAACTCGGTCGGCGGGCAGGGCGCGGTACCAGAAACCGGTGAGCATCAAGGTGTCGGTGGCCTGGCGTTGCGGGAGATCGAGTTCGGGCATGGGGAATTTTTGATTGCTGATTGTTGATTGAAAGCCTATGCTAGCATCCCGCTGGGGTGTTGGAGGCAGGGCTCTCCACGGGGCTGAAGCCCTTTTTTTTCGGAGCGCTTTACGCGGCCCTTGAAGGGCCGCGAAAAACAAAGAACCCCGAAAAGCTTTCACCACAGAGATCACAGAGGAACACAGGGAACCCCAAAAAGCTTTCACCGCTGAGGGCGGAGAGGAACACAGAGGAGCGCAGAGAGAACCTTGACCATGGAGATCATTGGACGGTTTCGGCGGCTTACGGCCATACAACGGAATACGTTTATTGCTTGCTTTCTGGGGTGGTCGCTGGATGCGTTTGATTTCTTCATCCTTATATTTTGCATTCCAGCGCTGAGCACGCATTTCGAGAAGAACGTTTCGACGATTGCCGAGGCGGTGTTCTGGACACTCGCGATGCGGCCAGTGGGCGCGTTTTTGTTTGGGATGATGGCGGACCGGTGGGGACGGCGTCCGACGCTCATTCTGAATATTGTTTGTTATTCGTTTTTCGAATTGGCCTCAGCATTTGCGCCGAACCTGCAGATTTTTCTGATCACGCGCGCACTGTTTGGGATCGGGATGGGAGGAGAGTGGGGCGTCGGTGCCGCGCTGGCGTTTGAAACGTTGCCGGCGGAAGGACGCGGCTTTTTCTCGGGGTTGCTCCAGGAAGGATACGTCGCCGGATATCTGCTGGCGGCGTTGGTCTACGGAACGCTGTTTTCATTTGTGGGATGGCGCGGGATGTTTGTGATTGGAGCGCTCCCTGCCGTGCTCGTCATTTTCATTCTTAGCAAGGTGGAAGAATCTCCGGCCTGGGCTCAGGGAAAAGTTGAACGGAAAACTGAGCGACGCCTCTGGATAGACATGGGAGAGCACGGCGGTGCTTTTCTTTTCCTGGTCGTGTTGATGTTTGCGTTCAATTCATTCAGTCATGGAACGCAGGATTTGTATCCGACGTTTCTGCAGAAGAATTTGAACTTCGCGCCGAAGACGGTGAGTTTGATCGCGATTATCTATAGTTTGGGTGCGCTGGCGGGAGGGATCTGTTTTGGCTCGTGGTCGGAAAAGATTGGGAGAAAACGCGCGATTGTGATTGCGGCGATGCTATCGATTCCGGCGATCCCGCTGTGGGCGTTTTCGCATTCGGTGCCGGTGCTGGCTGCGGGAGGATTTCTGATGCAGTTCATGGTGCAGGGAGCCTGGGGCGTGATCCCGGCCCATCTGAACGAACTGTCTCCGCCGTCAGTACGGGGAACGTTACCAGGGTTCGCATACCAGTTGGGGAACTTGCTGTCGTCGCGGAATTCGGTGATTCAGGCAAAGGTAACCGAGCGTCATTACGGAGGAAACTACGCGCCGGTATTGGCGTGGACGGTGCTGATTATCGCGCTGTTAGTGACTCTGATCACCTTGAGCGGAAGAGAGCGGCGCGGCGCAGATCTATCGACAACGAGGTAGCAGGAGAAACGATTTTGTAGAGGGTATGCAAAGTTTGGCATATTGGCCATATGGCACGGAAGAAGCATTGTCAGGGCAAGATTCCTATGATACGTTTATCGGAAAAGTCACGCCTTCGTAGTTTCATACAGTCGGGTCCCAGTAAGAACTGGTTTGCGCGAACGCGTGTATCTCTAGAGGTAGCGCCACAATGAAGGAATTACTTATGAATCCGGTACAAGCCGGGGAGTCGTCTGAGCGCGAGAGTTTCGGCAATCGCAAGCTAATCCGTCCAACACTGCCTCGTGCGGAAAATCATGGAAATCACAACGGTTCTGCCGCGCCTGTGCAAGAGCGGCGCGCGGAACGGCACGAGCGTCCGGAGCGGTCGGAGCGGTCGGAGCGTCCGATGGGACCGCCGGGGAAGAAGTTAGCGCCTCCCGAGCAGACGAACGCCGAGAATTTCTATTATCAGAAGCAGATGCAGTCGCACACGCAGATGGTGATCGTGCTGCAGGATGGCGAAGAGATTCACGGCGTGATTGAGTGGTATGACCGGAACTGCATCAAGGTCAACCGCGACAATGGCGAGCCGAATTTGATGATTTATAAGCCGGCGATTAAGTACATGTTTAAGGAGGGGGAGAATAGTAAGTAGTTTCGAGTTTCCAGTTTCAGGTTTCAAAGTTTCAAAGTTTCAACGTCGTCAGGTTTCGGCGCTCTGCATTTCTGACCACTCTTTATTCACCTTTGCGGTGTTTCCTGTCTTTGAGCGGGCAGTTTCTTCCTTCCTTCCCTCCTTTTTGATTTGTATTCTCGGCAGATCCCTCCAGTTTTGCGGCGTAGACTAGTGTGGCATTCGATATTTCTCGTGGCTGGTGGGTATGGCGTCTCGTCTTTTTTTTGCGCTTAATCGTAGACAGTTTGTGAAATCGGCTGCTGTTTTATCGGCGGGTGGGATCTATCCGCGGTTTGCGTTCGGTGCGGCGAACGGCGAATCGTCTGGCGTGCTGCAGGAGTTTGGCTATAGCGACGTGTCGCTGGATAGTCCGATCCATGAAGAGCAGTTGCGGCAGACTCAGGCCGTGCTGATGGGACTGGATGATGATGCGTTGCTGAAGCCTTTTCGGGCGATGGTGGGGCAGCCGGCGCCGGGTGAGGATTTGGGAGGGTGGTATTCGTACGCTCCCGAAAGCAAGGATATTTTCGAGCTGGGCTTTGCGCCGGGATGCACGTTTGGACAGTGGGTATCGGCGTTGGCGCGGTCGTATGCGATCGACAGGTCACCTGCCACCCGCGAGAAGGTGATGCGCTTGAATCGCCTGTACGCCAAAACGATCGCGAGCGGTCTGTTTGAGAACACGCGATTCCCGGCATATTCGTATGACAAGTTAGTGTGCGGTCTGATCGACTCGCACCAGTACGCTGGTGATCCCGATGCATTTGCCATTCTGGATCAAACGACGAAGACGGCGCTTCCACACTTGCCGAAGAAGGCGGTAGAGCATGGGCAGAACTGGCGACCCGGCAAAGAAAAGGACGAGTCGTACTCGTGGGATGAATCGTACACGATGCCGGAGAACCTGTTTCTGGCGTATCAGCGTGGAGCGGGCGAGCAGTATCGATTGCTGGGTAGCCAATACCTGGATGATGCTTACTACGATCCTCTGGCGGACGGGCGCAGCAATCTGGAAGGGCGACACGCTTATAGCCATGTGAATTCGCTGTGTTCGGCGATGCAGGCTTACTTGACGTTGGGTAGCCAGAAGCACCTGCGCGCGGCGAAGAATGGCTTTGACTTCGTGGCTGCGCAGAGCTTTGCCACGGGAGGTTGGGGAGCAGACGAAACTCTACGGGCCCCCGGCAGCGACGAAGTGTACAAGAGCCTGACCGGCAGCCACTCCAGTTTCGAAACACCGTGCGGATCGTACGCGCATTTCAAGCTGACGCGGTATCTGCTGCGGGTAACGCGCGATCCACGCTATGGCGAGAGCATGGAACGCGTGATGTACAACACCGTGCTGGGAGCATTGCCGCTGGAGGCGGATGGACGAGCGTTCTACTATTCGGACTACAACTTCGAAGGGCGGAAAGTTTATCACAAGCAGAATTGGGCGTGCTGCTCCGGGACCCTGCCGCAAGTGGCGACGGATTATCGGATCAGCACGTATCTGCGCGATGGGCGCGATGTGTTTGTGAATCTGTACATTCCTTCGACGGTGCGGTGGATGCAAGATGGAGCGCAGATTTCTCTGACGCAGCAGGGAGAGTATCCGTATGAGCCCGCAGTTTCGTTTGAAGTGAAAACGACGAAGGCGGCGACGTTTGCGCTGAATCTGCGGATTCCGAGTTGGGCCGAGGGAGCGTCCGTTGCGGTGAATGGGAAGCGCGAGGCGGTTGCGGCGGGATCGTTTGCGCAGGTGCAGCGGGAGTGGAAGTCGGGGGATCGGATTGAGTTGGAGCTTCCGATGAAGATACGGCTGGAGCCGGTGGATGCGCAGCACGCGGAGACGGTGGCCGTGTTGAGTGGGCCACTCGTTCTGTTCGCGATCAACGAATCGCAGAGTCCGGTCACGCGTGCGGAGTTATTGGCGGCAAAGAAGAACGGGACGCGGAGTTGGTCGGTGGAGACGTCGCTTGGGCCGATGAAGATGCTGCCTTGGACGGTTCTGCGCGGGGACGAGCCGTACACGACCTATTTGCGCGTTGGGTGAAGACGACGGGGCTAAAGCCCGCCGATTTTCTGGCGCTATCGCGGCCCTTGAAGGGCCGCTCTTCCAAAGTGGTTCCTTCGGGATGGTCCTTCGCGGCTGCCCTTAGAAGGCCGCTGTTCCACGATGTGGCTCCCGACGGGGTCGATCGGCACGTGACGCGGTGGTCCTGGAATGTCGTCGAATGCCATATGGTTGCCCGTATGAGCGCGAGACGCGCTCCCGACAGCCGGCGAGACGCCGGCGCTACACCCTGAGCATAGAATGGAAAGGCACAGGAGATTGTCCTTGGAAAGATTTGCAATGGACGTCAGCCAAATTCCCGGGTTCAATCATTCATCCGGTGATCATCAATTTCGTTTTCCCTTCTTTGCTCCAGTAATCGCGACGGCTTTGATTTTCTTGCTTTCACCAAGCCTCGTTGCTCAGCAGACTGCCAAGGTGCCAGTTGATAACAACGTCATCCACCTAGATGTGGTGGTGACGCCGCGGTCTGGGCCTCCTGTCAGGGGGCTGGAAGAGAAGGACTTCACTGTGCTGGACAACAAAGTGCCAGTCAAGATCACGTCGTTCCAGGCGCTGAGAGGCCGGGATGCGCCGGTGAAGATTCTCATCGTGATTGATGATGTGAACACTGGTTTTCGACGCATCGCTTATGAACGACAGGAAATCGGAAAAGTGTTGAACCTGGACTCGGGCAACCTGCGTCATCCTACGGCGCTCGCTGTTTTCACAGATTCAGGAACGCAGATTCAGGATGAGTTCACTCAAGACGGGAAAGTGCTCGGAACCACGCTTGATCAATACACCATCGGCATACACACGATCCCGCGCTCCGGGGGCGTTTACGCCGCACAGGAGCGTTATCAGCTTTCCATCGCTGCCCTGCAACAGATTGCCGAACGCGAACTCACGCTTCCGGGACGGAAGATTGTGCTTTGGATTTCTCCGGGCTGGCCGCTGCTCAGTGGCGCCAGCAACTATTCGACTTCCAAGCAGGAGCAGGAGGTTTTCGATGCGATTACCACGCTGTCGACGTTGCTTCGGCAGGCTCGCATCACGCTGTACAGCATCGATCCTTTAGGTACGGACGATTTCAACCGTGCTTTCAATTGGAAAGCGTATCTCAAACCAGTCAGCAGTCCCTATCAAGCAGAATATGGCAATCTGGCGTTGCAGGTGCTGGCCGTCCAGAGCGGCGGGCTTGTGCTCACGAACCGTAACGATCTGGCGGAAATGCTGCGTCTCTGCCTGGCGGACATCCAGTCGTACTACGAGATGTCGTGCAGCGTTCCTAACAGCGGGAAAAAAGATGCGTATCATCATCTTGAAGTTCGAGTTGCAAAGCCAGATGTGACCGCGCGTACCCGGGAGGGTTACTATTCGCCGGTTGGGACTGACGGCAAGAATCACTGAACGGATTCGAATCGCGACCGAACTTCTGCCTTGAGAAGAGAGCATACTTGCGCTGGAATGTTTGGCTCGTCCAAGAAGATTTCCGCTAAAGCATGTTCCGGGATTCTGTTGCTGTTCATGGCGGCAGGTGGGCCTGGTGTTTCCGCCGGCCAATCAGGCCCGGGCATTGGCGGGGTGGAACGAGCAAGCGGAGCTGTTGTGCCGATCGTTTGCCTGATTCGCACCCATCACGATGGAAGGGTGATTCGGTATCGATCGGTGGGCACGGGATTCTTCGTAGGCACCAGTGGAACGTTTGTGACGGCTGCCCACGTACTCGCTAACTTCACAGACAGCACAAAAGGGAACGTTTGCCGCGCGGCGGTTGCATTCTCTCCTGCGACGCGGAAATCGGCCGGGCGCGAGCATTGGTCCGGATTGCCGGCGAGCGCATGGGAATCCGCTCCCAAGAACGTTCAATGGTTTCCCTTCGATTCTGCGGCCTGCCATAAGAACCACAAGTTCGATGTTGCGGTTTGCAAGACGATCCGGGACTTGACGAGGGAAAGTATTTCGCACGGAGTGGTCGCTATTTCTACGGTGCGTCCCACGACGGGCACAAACGTTTTCTTCGTCGGATACGGACGGCAAGCGTTGGATTCGACGGCGGTCAGTGCCTCGATTGCAGGGGTTCCCCCAAGCGATGGAAGCTACGCCCTCGAGATTGATAAATCGGCATGGCTTGGCGCGAGCGGCAGTCCAATCTTTGCATCGGATGGAACAAATGTCGTAGGAATGATCATCAAGACTGGGATCGGAGAGACTTCTGGGCGGTCGTTTGGAGTGGCGAGCGACGCGATTCGTACGGTGTTAGAGGAGGCGGCGAAATAACTTCTTTCCCGCGGATTTCGCGGATTCACGCGGATCTGGATTGAAAAACACTCCTCGGCGGGCGGCTTAAGACAAAACAAATCAAAGATCCCCACTTCTCGCGCAGAAAGCGCGCGAGAAATGGGGCACCCATCTTTGGCATATGTGTCTTTATAGCTTCGGAAGGACGATTCCTTTTTGGGCCTGGTACTTGCCTTTGCGGTCGGCGTAGCTGGTTTCGCAGACTTCGTCGGACTCGAAGAAGATGATCTGGCAGAGGCCTTCGTTGGCGTAGATTCGGGCCGGAAGTGGCGTGGTGTTGGAGATCTCGAGAGTGACGAAGCCTTCCCACTCGGGCTCGAACGGGGTCACGTTGACGATAATGCCGCAGCGGGCGTAGGTGCTTTTGCCGACGCAGATGGTGAGGACGCTGCGCGGTATCTTGAAGTATTCGACGGAGCGCGCCAGAGCGAACGAATTCGGCGGGACGATGCAGATGTCGGTGGTTACATTGACGAAGGATTTCTCGTCGAAATGTTTGGGGTCCACCAATGCATTGTTGACATTGGTGAAGATCTTGAATTCGTCGGCGACGCGCAGGTCGTAGCCGTAAGACGACAATCCGTAAGAGATGACGCCCTCGCGCACCTGCTTCTCGGAAAACGGGTTGATCATGTCGTGTTCGAGGGACATCTTGCGGATCCAGCGGTCGCTCTTGAGCATGAAACTCCTAGAATTGAATCAATGGGTGATTTGGTGATTGTGTGATTGAAAACCAGTCACATGCGTCGTCGATTTCCAAGAAATCGTTCGATGGCCCGATCGCACAATAACTCAATGCTTTTGGCTGGGTTGCGAGCTAGTTTACGGGATTGATGCTCCGGTTGACAATCTTAGTTATCTTCCTTAGCATCAATAACTTGAAAGACCATTCCAAGAGTGCAACCCGGAGCCGCGCGTGATTAAGCTCGACATTATCAACGAAGTAGTGGCCAAAACCGGTATCACCAAAACCAAAGCTGAGCTGGCGGTGGAGACAGTGTTTGAAAGCATGAAGAAATCGCTGGCCGCCGGCAATCGCATTGAGCTGAGAGGCTTTGGCGTGTTCAATGTGCGTCCGCGGAAGACGGGAATTGGACGCAATCCGCGCACCGGTGCGGAAGTTTCCATTCCGCCGGGAAGGGCCGTGCGGTTCAAGCCCGGGAAAGAGTTGCAGTCGATCGACTGAAGTTCCCTCGTCGCCAAATCGGGCTAGCCCCAGCCTCGTGCGCTCTGCGGACGGCGAGTGTCGCCTTAGTTATATTGCGATCGGGATCGAGGGTTTCCGCCATGTCCCGGACCAATCCTTGTTGAAAACCAGCGAAAACCTTTAACCGCTAAGGACGCCAAGAACTGCCGCGAAGAGCGCGAAGGATGCTTGCGCGGAAGGGCAGACTAGAGGCGTCCGTAGTAGCATCAAAAGAGCGTCCGTTTGCTCGCGGACCAAGAACCATGTCCGAGACGAATTCCCCAATCCCTACCTCGACGTTGGAGTACTATCACGCGCTGCCGATTCCGGAGGGCAGGGCGCCGCGGCCGAGGTATTGGCTCTATGGATTGTTGCTGGCGGCCACGTGCTTCACGACGCTGGTGGTGGGGTCGCGGATGGAGTTCAATTTCCTGCACGACCTGCCGCCGTTTCGGGCTGGAGATGAACTGCTACCGTTTTTCCCGATCGGGTGGGCGCTAGCACATCCGTCACGATTGCTGCTGGGAATTCCATTTGCGGCTACCCTGCTTGCGATCTTGCTGGCGCATGAGATGGGGCACTACCTGCTGTGCCGGTATTATGGGGTGCGAGCGACACTTCCCTTCTTCATTCCGGCGCCGACGTTGATTGGGACGTTGGGAGCGGTGATTCGCATCAAATCGCCGATTCGATCGCGGGCTGCGTTGTTCGATATTGGAATAGCAGGGCCGATCGCGGGATTTGTAGTGGCGTTGTTTACGCTAGCGGTGGCGATCACACTTTCGAAACCTATGGCGGCGGGAATGGCGCCGGGGGATCTTCGGCTCGGGTATCCGGCGGTTTTTTATCTCATGCGGCAGATTGTGGGGAGTGTGGCGCCCGGGCATGTCATTGCGGGGCTGCCGCTGACGCGGATCTATTTGCATCCGACGGCGATTGCAGCGTGGGTGGGGATGTTTGCGACGGCGTTGAATTTGCTGCCCAGCAGCCAGCTGGATGGCGGCCACATCGTCTACGCGCTTGCGCCACGGGCGCATCGGGCCATTTCTTGGATTACGGTGATTGCGCTGGTGTATCTCGGGCACCTGCATATGAGTTGGAGAGTGTGGGCTGGGTTGATCATCGTTATGAATGTAGTGACGTATCGGCAACGACAGGCGCCGGAATATCCGGAGTTGCCGGCCAATCGGTGGGCGTTGGCGGTGGTCGCGGCGATGATGCTGGTGCTGACGTTTACAGTTTCGCCGTTTCAGATGAATTGGTGAGGTTCCCTGGCCGGCCTGCTAAGGATTGAACCACAAAGGGCACGAAGGTTCACGAAGGAAGCATTGTACCGACGAGCTTTCCTATTTTGAGCCTTGCAGCGCATCACGATTGAGGCTTGGGATCTTCTCTTTGCGGGCAGAGCAGTCGATCAGGGTTGCGAGGCGTTTGATTCTTGTTTCTTCCTTCTTTGCGCTAATCACCCAGTAGGTGGACGTGCGTTGATACCAGGGCGGCTGAGACTGGAAGAAGTCCCAGGCTTTGGCGTTGGCGCGGAATTGCTTCTCGAAAGACGGAGGGAGTTTCGCCGTTTTGCGCTGCTCGTAGGAGTAGATGGCGGATCGATCGCCTTCGCGCTTTTCGAAAGCAGCGAGGCCTGAGGGGCGCATCAATCCCAACTCTGAAAGTTCTTTAGCGCGCTTGATATTGATGGCGCTCCAGATACTTCTGGGCTTGCGTCGAGTGAAGCGGATTTTGTAGCTGTGGACGTCGATGCTCTTGCGAAGACCATCGATCCAGCCGAAACAGAGCGCGCCGTCAACGGATTCGGGCCAGGTGATGCTGGGGCGTCCGGAGTCGCGCTTGTAGAAGCCGACCCAGACTTCTTCGATGTCGGCGTGATGCGCTTCGAGCCAGGTCCGCCAGTCAGAGAGCGTGGCAAAGAATAGCGGCTTGGGTTCTTTGGCTGCTTTGGGCACTGGAGGAGATTATTCCGCGACTTACGGTTTACATCAACCAGAGGGCGTCGACGTCGACGATGACGTGGGTGCGCGGAATCTTTTGTTGGGCTGCATACGCGAGCATGGTGCGCAGAGTCGTGTTCAGTTTTTCGCGGCTGGGCGACTTCAATACGAAATGGTATCGATAGTCGCGCTTGAGGCGCATGATGGGCGCCGCTGCGGGACCGAGCACACGAACACCCTCGTGACGCGTTTCATTAAACCACTTTCCGATTGTCCCCGACCATTTCAGTGCGTCGTCGAGATTGTCGCTGCGCACGAGCACGTTGGCTAGCGCCGAGTATGGCGGATAGTGCATCCATTGACGGAAGCGGAGTTCTTTTTCGTAGAAGCCGATGAAATCATGCTTCGCGGCGTACTGAACGGCGTAGTGATCCTGGAAATAGGTTTGGAGGATCACTTTGCCCGGTGATTGACCGCGTCCGGCACGGCCGGCGACCTGGGTGAGCAACTGAAAGGTGCGCTCGGCAGCGCGGAAATCGGGAAAGCCCAGAGCGACATCGGCACCAACTACTCCAACCAGAGTTACTCCGTGAATGTCGTGGCCCTTGGCGATCATTTGCGTGCCGACGATGATGTCGAGTTCGCCTTCGTTCAGGGCATTGAGAGTGCGCTCGAAATCTTCGTGCCCGCGAACGGTATCGCGGTCGAGGCGGTCTATGCGGGCCTGCGGAAACATGCCATGAAGTAGCTCTTCTAGCTTTTCTGATCCGGTGCCGAGGAAGTAGACGTATTCACTGCCACAGTGAACGCAGGTTTTGGGAACGGGCGCGGTGTATCCGCAATAATGGCAGACCATCTTGTGTTCGCGTTTGTGGTGAGTGAGCGCGATGGCGCAGTTCTTGCACTCAAGCTTTTTGCCGCAGGCGCGGCAGAGGGCAACGGGGGAATATCCGCGGCGGTTAAGCAGTACCATGACCTGCTCACGACGATCGAGGCGCTGCTGGATTTCGGCAGCGAGCTTGCGAGAGATGACCTGCTCATGTCCGGTCTCCTGAAATTCGAGACGCATATCGACGATTTCGACTTCGGGCAGCGGACGCTTCTCAACGCGATCGGGCAGTTCGATCAAGGCGTATTTGTTTTTCGTGGCGTTGAAATAGGACTCGAGCGATGGGGTGGCGGAGCCGAGGACGACCACAGCGTTGGACATCTTGGCGCGCATGACCGCGACGTCGCGGGCGTGGTAGCGCGGCGTTTCCTCCTGCTTGTAAGAAGCATCATGCTCTTCGTCGACGATGATGAGAGCGAGATCGCTCACGGGAGCAAATACTGCAGATCGCGTGCCGACGACCATGCGGGCTTCTCCGCGCTTGATGCGATGCCACTGCTCGGCGCGTTCTTTGTCGGAGAGCGCGGAATGGAGGATGGCGACTTCGTCGCCGAAGATCTGGTGAAGGTCGGCGGCGACTGCTGGCGTGAGGCCGATCTCGGGAACGAGAAGGATGGCGGAGCGACCCGCTTCGAGGACAGAGCGCATACCGGCAAGATAGACGGCTGTCTTTCCTGAACCGGTAACACCGTGGAGAAGCATTCCGGAGAACTTGCCGGATTCGACTTTTTCTTGCAGATTCGCGAGAGCAGATTTTTGCGCGGGAGTGAAATCGAATTCGAAGGGCGAGGGGCGCGGCCTGGTGCGGGAAACGATGAAGTCGGCGGGCTGATCGATCAGTTCCACGAAGCCGCGGCGGACCAGAGTGCCGAGCGTGCTGCGTGGGACACCGAGCGCCTGGAAATCTTCAACCGAGATCTTTCCTCCCGCACTTACGAGGGTATCGATGATTGTCTTCTGATTTGCATTCAGCTTGCCCTCGGCGGATTTCAGCGATGCGACCTTGATGGTGCGTTTGGCATCTTGCTGGGCTGAGATGTCTTGGCGGACGATCCATTTTTTGCGGACCATGCCGTCGAGGATTCTGCGGGAGACTTGGGTCGCGGAGCGGAGGGTTTGCTCGCGGGTGAGAGAGTGGCCCTCAGCGGCTGAAGCCGTGCCCTTCCCGTTCGTGCTGCTCTCCAGTCCATTGCGCTGGACCGGTAAAATCCCCACTTCTCCCAAATTCGGGGAGAAGTGGGGCACCCGTCCGACTTCTGGTTCTTCAATGCACGCAGCGAGATAGTCGAGAACGCGGTACTCTGCGGCTTGTTCTTCCGGAGTTCGCTGGGAGCGCGCAGAGGATCCTGACATGCCGGCGAGATGCAATGCCGTGTGGCCCTGGTCGGTGATGCAGTATCCGACAAGGCGTTTGAATTCCGCAGTGAGAGGGAGCATGGTGCGGAAGACTTCCCCGATCGGAGCGAGGTAATAATCCGCGATCCAGCGGCCGAGGCGGAGGAGTTGATCGTCTAGGACCGGTGCGGGATCGACTACGTCCAGGATGTTTTTGGTCGTGACTTGCGGCTTGCGATCGTGAAGCTCGACGACGATGCCCATCATGCGCTGCTGGCGGAAGGGGACGAGGACGCGTCCGCCGATGACCGGTACCGAACCGTCGGGGATACGGTAGGTGAAGGCCATGTCCAGGGGCACGGGGAGAGCGACGTCGCAGAATTCGGGCATTGATGGGAAGGATAAACTACGGCGCGGTGTGGAGGGGGTGCGGCGAAGTAGGTTCAAGCGTCCCGCTGGGACGCTCTTCTTTCTTGCTCCGCTACCCGGCGTTAGAAACGCCGGGCTATTCTCAAATGTCCCTACGGGACAACACGCGCTGTTACATGCCTACGGTTCAGTTTTTTGCGGAGGCTTCAGACCGAGGTACTTCATTACCATCTGCAGGTCCTTCCAGGCTTCGCCTTTTTGGCGTGGGTCGCGGAGCAGGAATGCCGGATGGTAGGTCACGGCAAGCTTTGCACCTTGCCAATTCGGATCACTGCTGCGAGCACCTGAGGGCATGAATTCGTAGAAGCGTCCGCGGAGTTCCGACATCGGAGCATTGATGGCGAGAAGATTCTTGGCTGCGACCGCGCCCAGAGCCACGATCACCTTTGGCTTGATCACAGCGATCTGGCGCATCAGGAATGGCGAGCAGGTTTCGCATTCGTCCCGCTCGGGAGTGCGGTTTCCGGGCGGGCGGCATTTCACGACATTGGCGATGTAGACGTCCTCGCGGCGGATGCCCATCGCCTTGATCATGTTGTTGAGGAGTTGGCCGGCGCGGCCGACGAAGGGTTCGCCCTGAATGTCTTCGTCGGCTCCGGGACCTTCGCCAACGAACATGAGATCGGCGTGCGGATTGCCGACACCGAAGACGATCTGCTTGCGTCCTTGCTGGTGGAGCTTGCAGCGGGTGCAGTCGCCGAGGTCTTCGCGGATGAGTTTCAGTCCGGCGACGGGGTCGGTGAGGGACTGCTCCGGTTTCGGAGTCACAATTTCGAAGATGGTTTCGTCGGCCGGTTTGGCGACCGCGGCGGATTTCCTTGGGGACATTTCTTCTCGCTGTTCCGGCTGGGAAGATGGAGTAGTTTCGGGAGCTTCAGTGTCTGCCGCAAGAGACTGCACCGCAGTTCCTTCACGGAGATAAAAATCATAGATGCCGAGTTCGTTGTAGTAGCGGATGCGATCGGCAAGGGCGCGACGGGCGTCGGGAGTAAGAGCGATGGACACTGTGCGATAAGGGGATTATACGTGGTGATGATGGCTGGGAAAATCCCTACTTCTCGCGAGAAATGGGGCACCCGTCGTGGTTGGGATTATCGTGCGGGTAGGGATCCTTCGACTTCGTCAGTCATCCGCCTTGCGGACGACTGACTCCGCTCAGGATGACAGCGCCATCCGATTTATGCTTTGACTGGCGATTTGCGAGGCTGGCGAAGTTTGGCAATCTGATCGAGGACTTTTTGCGCTACTTCCCACTTGGTAGTTTCGGGGACTTCGACGACTTCGTCGCGCGTGATGATGGTGACGGCGTTGCGGTCGGAGTCGAAGCCGACGCCTTCGCGGGAGACATCGTTGACGACAATGGCGTCGAGATTCTTCGAAACCAGCTTCTGGCGAGCGTTTTCGAGGACGTTTTCGGTTTCTGCGGCGAAACCGACAATGATGTGATTCTTCTTTTTCTGCGAGAGTTCGCTGAGGATGTCGGGCGTGGCTTCGAGTTCGAGCGTCATCGGGCCTTTGCGCTTGATCTTCTGTCCGGCGGCGGATTTGGCGCGGTAATCGGAAACCGCGGCGGTCTTAATTACGATGGACGCCTGGGGCAAGAGATGCAGCACGGCGTCGCGCATCTGTTCGGCGGATTCGATTTGGGTCAGTTCCGCTGCGCCGGGCGCCGTGAGATTCGTTGGGCCACTGACGAGCAGGACGCGGGCAGCGCGGCGAAGAGCGGCTTCGGCTAAGGCGTATCCCATGCGGCCGCTCGAACGATTCGTCAGATAGCGTACGGGATCAATCTTCTCGCGCGTCGGACCTGCTGTGATGAGGACCGTTTCACCGGCCAGATCCTGACTAGCGCCGAGCGTTTCGAGAACTGCGGCGACGATTGCGTCGTTATCTGCGAGGCGTCCCTGACCGACCATGCCACAGGCGAGGTATCCGGAGCCCGGCTCGACGACTTTGACTCCGCGCTTGCGAAGGACTTCCAGATTCGACTGCGTCGCGGGATGATGCCACATATTCACATTCATCGCAGGAGCGACGACCACCGGCGCAGTGGTGGCGAGATAGAGCGTGGTCAGAAAATCGGTGGCAATCCCCTGAGCGAAATGGGCGAGGGCATCGGCAGTGGCGGGGACGACTACGAGAGCATCGATGGACTGAGCAACGGCGATGTGCTCGATGGCGGATTCGATATTGGGCTCATGCTCTTCACTCGGAGAGAACATGCTGGTGATGACTTTTTCTCCCGAGAGGGCGGCGAAGGTGAGGGGCTTAACGAACTCCTGGGCGGCGCGGGTCATGATGACCTGCACACGGATGCCGCGGTCTTGCAGCGAGCGGAGAACTTCGGCTGCTTTATAGGCTGCGATTCCGCCGGTGACGCCGAGGGCAATCTTCATGTGATTTTGGATTGCAGATTTTCGATTGAAGATTCAAATCGACTTCCACAAGCGACTCCGGGGGCTAAAGCCCCAATCTTAGGCGCCCTTGGTGGCACGACTTAAGTCGTGCCCTTCCCAAACCATTTCTCGGGATGGGCTCTTACTCTTGACCGAGAGCCTTGTCGAGCGATTCGGCGGCCTGCTGAGCGGCGCTGCGAAGTTCGGTCTTCTCCCACTTGACCTTGCCGGCACGGATTTCGTCTTGCGCGATGCGGCAGGGTTTGCGAGAGTTGGTGTCGACAACCGGAGGTGCTCCGGATTGGAGCTGTCGTGCGCGGCGCGCTGCGACCAGGATGTACCGGTAGTTGCTGTCAAAGCCTTCGATCAACTTCATTGGGACGTCCCCCTTGAAACCAATTTGAAGTGTAATCAGAGCCGAACGTCAATCCGAGTGTGTTTCACAGAACGAGCGACTTTCGGGCTTGTCCCGCCGTAATGCCGGTCAGACGCCGGGTCGGGCGTCCCCATAATGATACCCCGAAACTCAGGAACGTGCCGAGGGTGCGGGCGCACTAAAGGACGACAGGATGGGCTGCACCCGCTCACGAACGTTGGCCAAACGACAGGACTCGGCCAGGGCAATCGTCTTTCGCTCCTGCTCAGTCAGAGCCCGTTGCAAACGGCGCAAACGCTCTGACAAAACAATGGCCCGCAGTTTTTCGCACGACTCTTCGAGCATATCGTTGATCAGGACGTAGTCGTATTTGTCGTACTCGGCGATTTCACGGCTGGCCGCGGTGAGTCGGCGTTGAATAACGGCTTCCGGGTCTTCGCCGCGGTTCCTCAGTCTCCATTCCAACTTGTCGCGATCGGGGGGAAGAACAAAAATACTGATGGCATCGGTAAGGTTGTGTTTGATCTGAGCGGCACCTTGCACGTCGATGTCGAGGAGGAGGTCGTGACCATTGCGTCCGGCATCGCGCAGGAAGTGCCAGGCAGTGCCGTAGCAATTCCCGTGGACGTTGGCGTGTTCGAGGAATTCGCCGGCCTCGATCATCTTGTGGAATTCTTCCATCTTGATGAAGTGATATTGCTTGCCATTCTGCTCGCTGCCACGAGGGGCGCGGGTGGTGTACGAGATGGAGAAGTCGAGGTTGGGAACGAGCTTCAGGAGTTCGTTGGTGAGAGTGGATTTCCCCGAGCCTGAGGGTGCGGAGATGATGTAGACCAGCGGCTTAGAAATTGTGCTCATTCCAGGTTTTGCACCTGCTCGCGCGATTTTTCGATTTCAGATTTCATGGCCAGCCCAGCTTCTGTAATTTTGAGAGCTTCACCCGCAAGTCCGGAAGTCTTCGAAAGTAGAGTGTTGGCCTCGCGATTCATTTCCTGGAGCAGGAAGTCGAGCTTCTTGCCGATCTCGCCGCCCTGGTCGAGAAGTCCGAGGAAATGTTGAATGTGGGTATCGAGGCGGACGATTTCCTCCTGGATATCGCTGCGATCGACCAAGAGAGCGGCTTCCTGCAACACGCGCTCGCGATCGACGGTTGAGCCCAGCAACTCCTGAAGGCGAGATTGCAGGCGCTCGGTGTAATTGTGCAGGACGGCACGGCGGTGCTGCTGGACGCTCTTGCTGGCTTCGGCAAGATGCGCCATGCGCTCGCGGAGCTCGCGGACGATGCCGCGGCCTTCCTCTTCCCGCATCTGGTTGAGATGCTCGAGGACATCGCTGACCTTGGCCATGACAGCAGACTCGATTTCTCCATTGTCAGTTTCGGTAGCGGAATCGAGGGCGCCGGGAATACGAAGAACGGCATTCAGGTCAGGCTCGGCGGCGAGCTTGAATTCAGCAGCCGCCACGCGAAAGGCGGAAATGTATCCGCCGACGAGCTCGCGATTGAGAGAGAACGCCTCACTGGTGGCGCGATCGAGGCTGAGGGAAACCTCCACGTGTCCGCGGGCGATCTTTTCTTTGAGAAGGCGGCGCAATTGCATTTCGAGAGAATCTGTGCCGGAGGGCAAGCGGAAATGGAGATCCAGAAAACGGTGGTTGACGGATTTCAACGAGAGCGTGAAGCCCAGGCGGGCAGTGGACGGAGCCGAGGCGGAGGAGGCTCCGTTCTGGTTGATCTCACCTTTGACCTGCGCAAAACCTGTCATCGATCGTATAGGCATAGGGGCCGGTTTCTCAGGGTTCCGCAACGACTTTCGGAAGCTCCAAATTTGAAAACTGCAATTCGTACAGACGGCGGTACGTGCCGACGTGTTTCATGAGCTCGTCGTGTGCGCCGGTTTCGCTGATCCTTCCGTTGTCGATTACAACGATGCGATCGGCGCGGCGAACGGTCGAGAGACGATGAGCGATGACGAAGACGGTGCGTCCGCTCATGAGGTTATGCAGGGCGGACTGCACGAGCGCTTCGGACTCGCTATCGAGCGCGGATGTCGCTTCATCGAGAATCAGAATTGGCGCATTTTTGAGCAGCGCCCGCGCGATGGCCAGACGCTGGCGTTCGCCTCCGGAAAGCCGCACGCCGCGCTCTCCGATGACAGTATCGTACCCCGCCGGAAGGGCAAGGATGAAGTCGTGTGCGAGGGCAGCACGGGATGCGGCTTCGACTTCTCTCATGCTGACGTTGGGCTGTCCGTAGGCAATGTTGTTGCGAACCGTGTCGTTGAACAGAACGGTTTCCTGAGTAACGATTCCTACTTGCGATCGCAAAGAAGAAAGAGTGACATCGCGAATGTCGTGACCGTCGACCAGGATGCGGCCGCCGGTGACGTCGAAGAAGCGGGGAATCAGATGAACCAGCGTGCTCTTCCCTGCTCCGCTGGAGCCGACGATGGCGAGAATCTCTCCGCGGCTCACTTCGAGGCCGATGCCGTGGAGGATTTCGCGGGACTCGTCGCCATCGGCTTGATAGGAGAAGGAAACGTCTTCGAAGCGGATGGTGTTGGTGAATTTCGGAAGAGGCTTCGCGCCAGGCTTCTCAGTGACGACGTCCTCGGTATCCATGAACTTGAATAGCTGGGAGGAGGCACCGAGGGCCTGCTGGAAACTGTTGTTGAAGACGGCGAACTTGCGTACCGGGTTGTACATGCTTAAGACGGCGGCGACGAAGGCGATGAATGCGCCGAGCGTGAGTTGGTTGTGAGCGATTTGCTCGCGGCCGAGAAGAAGTAGGAGCGCTACGGCGAAGGCTCCGAAAATGTCCATCAAAGGTGAGCTGATCGCAGCGGCCGCAACCGACCGCAGATTGGCGCGGAAGAGACTTTGGGCTGCTTTTCGGAAACGGGCGACTTCCCAGGACTCCATGCCGAAGGCTTTGACGATGCGGTTGCCCGTGATGGTCTCGTGCAGGATGTTCTGCACGTCGGCAAGTTGGTCCTGTCCGGTGCGGGTGGTGGAGCGGACACGGCGGCCGATGCGGACTGCCGAAAAGATGATGATGGGGATAAAGACGACCAGCACCCAGGCGAGTTGCTTTCCAAGAATCACGACCAGCACGGCGGTGAACAGGAAGGTGAAGAATTGCTGCAGGCCTTCCGCGAGCACGCTCGACATGGCGAACTGCACGCGTTCGATGTCGTTGATGATCGTGGAGATCAGGGTGCCGGTGGTGTGCTTCTGGAAAAATGCAGCGGAGCGACGGAGGACGGAGTTGTAGAGATCGTTGCGCAGGTTGGTGATCATGCCGAATCCGGCATGGTTCACCAGGTATGTTCCGGTGTAGTCGAAGATTCCCTTCAGCAGCGTGGACGCGACCAGCGCATAGGCAACGATCGTCCAGGCGTTGTGAAACGTTGTGGGAACAAAGCGCTGGAGATAGATGGGCTGGTTGGTTTGCGGAACGGTAAACAGAACGATGTTTTCGGAACCGGAAGACGGGTTCAGGACGCGATCGAGGACTGGCTTCAGGAGCATGAGGCGGAACGCTTCGAGGAAGCCAACGCCTGCCAACAGGACCACACCCGGAAGTAGCTGAAGGAGGAATGGGAAAACATAACGAACGAGCCGCATCAGTTGCCGCATGGGGCTCCTGTGCAGCTTAGGCTGCGAAAGCTGGCTGCCGTTGAGGGAAAGAGGAGATACAAGGTTCTATTTTACTTGAGGCGGATGGGGGAAGAATGGCGTTTCGGATGCGGGTAAAACCCCCACTTCTCGCGCAAAAGACGCGCGAGAACCTTCGACAGCGCTCAGGGCAAGAATGGGGCACCCATAGGCCGACATTACTTGGGGCTGTCGCGGTGGACTACTTTGACGCGGTAGCCGGCGCGGCGCAGGTATTTGCCGACTTCTTCGGCGATCATGACGGAGCGATGCTGGCCCCCAGTGCAGCCGAACGCGATTGTCAGATAGCTCTTGCCCTCGTTTATGTAGTGAGGCAGCAAGTAGACGAGCAAGTCGGAGATACGGGAGACGAATTCCTGGGTCTGGGGGAAGGAGCGGATGTACTTGGCTACTCGCGGATGCCGCCCGGTCAAAGGTCGGAACTCGGGCACAAAATGAGGGTTCGGGAGAAAGCGCACGTCGAAGACAAGGTCGGCATCCTCAGGAACACCGGTGCGGAATCCGAAGCTGACACAGGAAACGAGGATGGTCTTCTCGGTGGACTTGGCATGAAACTTTTCGTTGATATGGGCGCGCAGTTCGTGAACGTTGAACTTTGAGGTATCGATGACGAAGTCGGCGACGCGGCGGATTGCGGCGAGATGACGGCGTTCCTCCAGCAGAGCCGATTTGACCGGAGCGTCGGTGCCCAGCGGATGGGGGCGGCGAGTCTCGCTGAAGCGGCGTAGGAGAACGGCATCCGAAGCTTCCAGAAAAACAACCTTGGTGGGGAGCAGGCGACGGACAGATCTCAGGATATCGGGCAGTGTTCCGAGCTTCGATCCTTCGCGAACATCGACGACCAGGGCGGTGCGGCGGATCTCACGGGACTGCACCGCCAGTTCCGCGAAGCGCGGAATCAACTCGACGGGCAGATTGTCGACGCAGTAATAGCCGAGATCCTCGAAAGCTTTGAGGACGGAGGCTTTGCCGGAGCCGCTCATGCCCGTGATGATGACCAGTTCGGGCGAGCGGCGGGAGGGGTCGGAATCATCGGTGGCGCGTCTCCGCAGAAGACGAGCAGACTTGCGAGCCTTCATGAGTGGATAGTAGCAAAGAAGGCGGCTCGGAGTTTGTTTGGCGATTGCCGAGTCAGATACCGAGGGGGTCGGGCTTTAGTGACTTCCGTGGAAATGCTGGGGTCTGGATTGTTTCTTTTGCTTTGGGCTTGTAGTCTATGGCGTCATGAAAAAGTTCGAAGAGCTTACCGAACGTGAAGTGTTGGCCCTGGCCATCAGCCTGGAAGAGGAAGACGAGCGCGTGTATTCGGATTTCGCGGAAGGATTGCGGCAGGATTATCCGGGAACCGCGTCGATGTTCGAAGGCATGCGCGAAGAAGAGTCGGGCCACCGGCGGCGGTTGCTGGAGCTTTACCAGCGCAAGTTCGGCGAACATATACCGCTGATCCGGCGGCAGGACGTGCGTGGATTCGTGGAGCGTCCGGCGCTGTGGCTGGTGCGTCCGCTGAGGATTGATGCTGTTCGCAAAGAAGCGTCGACGATGGAGGTGGAGACGCGCAGGTTTTACGAAAAGGCGGCGGCGCGCACCCAAGATGCCAGTATTCGGCAACTCCTGGATGATCTGGCAACCGAAGAGCGAGAGCACGAGAATCGGGCGCAGGAACTCGATAAACAGAAGCTGCCGGATAGCGTGAAGGCGGACGAAGAGGCGGCGCAGCGGCGATTGTTCGTGTTGCAGATCGTGCAACCGGGGCTTGCCGGGTTGATGGACGGGTCGGTTTCAACGCTGGCTCCGGTATTCGCAGCGGCTCTGGCAACGCAGAAAAGCTGGGATGCCTTCCTGGTTGGGATAGCAGCGTCGGCGGGAGCGGGCATCAGCATGGGATTTGCCGAGGCTCTTTCCGATGACGGGAGTTTGACCGGGCGTGGGCATCCTTGGGTACGCGGGGTGATCTGCGGATTGATGACTGCGATTGGCGGAGTGGGGCACACCCTGCCGTTTCTGATTAAGGATTTCCGTCTCGCGTTGTGGGCTGCGGCGGCGGTGGTGCTGGCGGAACTGGGCGTGATTACATGGATTCGGCGGCGGTATATGGATACGCCGTGGGTGACCGCTGCGCTGCAGGTGGGGTTGGGCGGAGTGCTGGTGTTTATTACGGGCGTGCTGATTGGGAGCTCATGAAAGGCATTGGTGATTGAGCCATTGAGCGATTGTCGATTGAAAACCTTAGAGCACAGATGGGTTTTCAATCAACAATCACCAAATCGAACAATCACTTAATTCCTCAGGGTTGCGTATCGAGCGGGTGGGTGCTCTTTTCGTAGAACTCTTTCTGGAGCTTCGGGCTGACGTCGTCGGCTTTCACGTCTTTGATCGCCTTCACGATTGAATCGATCCACCACTTCATCTGATATTCGCCCAGTTCTTTGGTGGCGGCTGCGCCTTCTCCCGAATAGTGATTGGGGAAACGCGTGTACCACCAGATGCCGGTGTAGATATCCTCAGGAATTTTCTGGCGGGCTTGATCGGCGCCGGATTCACTGGTGGCGCGGTCGGGATGCACGAGTTCGGGGTGCGCGACCATCATCTTCGAAGTCTCGCTTTCGCCGGCGTGCATGTCGATTTTTGTTTTCTTCTGTGGGCCGCCGTGCTCCGGGCTGCGCTCATTGAAGACATACACGACATAATCGTGCGGCTTCTCGAGTTGTGTCTGAGCAAAATACGGCAGCAGACTGTCGTTTCCGCCGTGGCCGTTGACGATCAGGATTTTCTTACAGCCGTTGCGGGCCATTTCGTCGGTGGTTTCCTGCAGAAGCGCCAGTTGAATGCCGCGGCTATATGACATCGTTCCCGGTTCATGCTTCGCCTCCGCGATCTGACCGAAATAGTATTCGGGAAAAACGACGGTGTATTCCTGCTCGGCGGCGTGGAGCGCAGCGTAGCGGACGTCAAGAAGATCAGTGCCGAGAGGAAGATGCGGGCCGTGCTTTTCGATGATCCCGAAGGGCAGCAGGCAAACGCCCTCGGAGCGATGAATTCCCTCACGAAAATCAGCAGCGGTGAGTTCTTCCCAGTGAACGGACAACTTGGAACCGGAAGGTGCAGCCTGGGCGCGCAAAAACTGCGGCGAGGTTAGCAAGGTCAGAATGATCGTAGCTAAAGTTTGACGAGTAGAGATACGCATTCGAAAATCCCCTCTGGCGGCGGATTTTAGCATCAAAACGGGCTGTATTAAAACGTATCAATAGGTTTTCTTGCCTCCGTTGTGGGGAGGCAGGCCCGGTTTTGTAACTTGGGTTTGCCGGGATGCATTATTCTTCAAACATTCTTGTCATCCTGTGGGGGCTGACGGTGAGTCGAATCGCTTTGTTAACCGCTGGGGCGGCAGTTCTTTTCGCGTTGCTTGCCAGCTTGTGTGTTGCTCAGCAAACATTTCAGGCACCGCGGCAAGACGGAGCCATGACTCCATTGCGCATCTATGCGCCGAGTACCAATGGATGTGCACCGCTTGCGTTGATATCGCCCGGCGCCGGCGCAAGTGAGAAGGGATATCAGTATCTTGCCGAAGGAATGCAAGCCGCCGGATGGCGGGCGATCGTGATGGGACATAAAGAAAGCGGCCGGGCCGCGCTGATGTCCGACATTTATAACGACGAGGGAATCAAGAAAGGATTACGGGAGTTGGTGGATGATCCCACGGCCTATGATGCCCGCTTGATGGACATTGCGGCAGCGCTGAAGTGGGCTGGCCAGTCGTGTACGGCTCCGTATATGGCGCTGATCGGGCATTCTATGGGCGCGCGCACAGTCATGGTGGAAGCCGGAGCCAAGAATAAGCTTGGAGTGAATGGCCCAGATCGCTTTAATGCGTACGTGGCGCTATCTCCGGATGGGCCGGATGCGATGTTTCCGGAAAACGCGTGGAGCGAGATCAAGAAACCGATGCTGATCCTGACGGGAACGCGGGACAAGTCGATGCAGACGGGAGATTACAAATCGAGAACTATCCCTTACGACAGCATGCCGGCAGGATGCAAATGGCTCGGCGTGATCGATGGTTCGACGCACATGAACTTCGCGGGAATCGGATTCGCCGGAATGACGGAAAAACTGACGCTTCTGGAGATAAAAGCTTTTCTGAACGGATTGCGCGGAGGAAACTGCGGTGCGCCGGTCGCAGCCGAAGGGATTTCCCTGAAGAACAAGTAAGGCATTGTGAATGCCCTGGTGGGCTCCTGACAACGGCGCCCGGCCTAGGTATCAACTCCTTGACAACTCCTTTGACAACTCCTTTTACAACGAACGCGCTCTAATCGTTGCCGGGTGCTGCTGTCGAAATGGAGGAGTGTCTCATGAAACGAACCAGGGTGCTGATCGTAAGCTGTTGGCTATTTATTGGCATGGCTGTAGGTCTGGCAGCACAAGAGAGTCAGAAGTATCAGACGACCGAGGTGATCTTCACGGCACCGATCGAGATTCCGGGCAGGGTGCTGCCCGCCGGCAAATATCTGTTCACGCTATTGCCGGGAGACCCCGAGCACACCATGGTTCAAGTCTGGAGCGGCGACCGGCAGCATCTTCTGGCAACGCTTCTGACAGTTCCCGACTATCACCTGCGTGCTCCAAGCGGCAGTTCAACCGTGAGGTTCGATACGAATCGCTACGGTCAGACAGATGCTCTGCGCGCCTGGTTTTATCCTAGGGACAATTACGGGCACGAGTTTGTGTATCCGGAGGACCGGGCGAAAGCGATTGCGAGCCGCATCGGGCGTCCAGTGCTGGCGATGAGCAACGATCTCGCATCGGACATTACGAAGCCGGCGCAGTCGAGCAAGGAAGCATCGGTGGTTGCGCTGGAAAAAGCGAAGGTGGAGGCCATTAATGCGAGCGGGTAGCCCGTGGACAAGTCGCAGGCCTTCGAATCGATGTCGCAAGGGACTCATCCGGTGACGGCGAAACCAGAGTAGATCTCGCAAGTCCCGCGTGCAGAAGTGCAGTTCGACAATCAAAAGCCCCACTCTCGCGCAAACTGCGCGCGAGAAATGGGGCACCCATCTGGATTTCGCATCAAACTACGGAACTTCGATCAGTTGCATCTTGCCGTCTTTGGCGCGGTGAAGAACCATCACCTTGCCTTTCAGATCGCGAAAGACGAAAACGTCGCGATCTTTGAAGTGAGCTTCCTTGATGGCCTCCTCGAGAGACATGGGGCGTATGGCGACCGAATCATCCGAGCGAACGAGGTGAACCTCTGTGGTTTTCGCTACGGCCGGATACTTGTGAACCAGCACAGGAACCGCAGTTTTCTCGGATAGTCCGACGGCCGCGGTGATCTCTTCCTGCGTCGAGTGGCCGTTCCACTTGTTGACCTCCTCGGATCTGCGGGCGGCGCGCTTCTTCGACTGCCAGCGCGTCTTGTGCTTGATCGCCTGCTTCTCGAGGTGGTCGAGCGCCTCGTTGACGGCAATGCTCATGTCTTTCGCCTGGGCGAGGCCGACCAGCGGTCCATTGCGGGGATTAATGGTGATTTCGGCTTTATGGCGATGCTTTTCAACGGCGAGGATAACCTTGGTTTCGAATTTGTCGCCCAGAATTTTGCGGATTTTGGTGAGGCCGGTTTCTACTTCTTTGCGGATGGCGTTGGTAACTTCGTATTGTCTTCCGGTGTACTCCACGTTCATGAGCGCCCCTCCATATTCAATTCGATGAGATAAAACGGGCACTGCATTCTCAAACAACCAACTGTGAACCTCAGGGGCTAAAGCCCCGTTTTAGTAACCGGTTTCGGCACGGCTAAAGCCGTGCCCTTCCACAAACTATTTTTTGACCCGGCGTTGGTGCGTGCTGGGGATGCGCATGTCTTCGCGGTATTTGGCGACAGTGCGGCGGGTCACCTGAATGCCTTGCGACTGCAGGATGCGGGTGATCTGCTCGTCGGTCAACGGACGGGTTGGATCTTCTTCTTCGATGAGTTTTTTGACGCGGCGCTTGAGGATGAGGAGCGATGTGCCGCCACCCTCAGGACCTTGCACGCTCTCGCTGAAGAAGTATCGCAACTCGAATACGCCTTGCGGCGTGTGGGCGTACTTGTTGGCGACCGCACGGCTTACCGTCGAAGGATGCACGCCGATTTCTTCGGCCACCTCCTTGATCATCATGGGTTTGAGGAAGTCGATTCCTCGTTCCAGAAATTCCTGCTGGCGGGCAACGATGGAATAGCAGACTTTCGTGATGGTCTGCTTGCGCTGCTCGATATTCTTGATGAGCTGGATGGCGCTCTTATAGCGCTCTTTCACGTAATCGCGCGTGTTCTTGTCGTTGGCACCGTCGCGCGTGGCGAGCTTCTTGTAGGCAGGATTGAGTCGAAGCTGGGGCAGGTCTTCATCGTTCATGATGACCAGCCACTCGTCTCCGTGCTTTACGAACGCGACGTCAGGCTCGATGAGGCGCGGCTGGACTTTGTTGTAGCGGAGGCCGGGCCGCGGGTCGAGCGTGCGGATGTAGTCGAGCGCGGTCTGAACCGCTTCGATGGGACGTCCGATGGCTTTCCCAATCTCTTTGTGCTGTTTGTTCTGCAGGCCACGCAGATGTTGATCGACGATCGCCATCGCGTCTTGCAGGACCTGCGCGGTACCATTGCCATTCTTGTGCTGGGCAAGCTGAGCCTGATGGAAACGAAGCTGGTTCAGCAGGCACTGGCGGAGGTCGCGGCAACCGACACCGGGAGGATCGAGTTGCTGGACCACCTGCAACGCCTCCTGCAGATCGGCGGCGGAGAAATTGGGTTTGAACGCCGGAGCCACGGCCGGGGGTGGCGGAGCTGGAGCGGGTGCAACTGCGGCCGCGCTGCTGGCCGAAGTGGAGGAAAACGATGTTTCTGCGACAGCGGTTTGCGGGGCGGAGGAGTTCGAGGCCTCACCGTAGCCATTCGGGTGCGTTGCATCGAGAGCTGCTTCTGGAACATCGGAGTCTGGCTCGGCCTGAGAACCTGCGATACCAAGTGCCTGAACTTCACTTGTAATATTCTTGGCGGCCTCGGCGTCGGCCTCTGGTGGGGCCGGCGGAGCGATACCGAGAAGTTCGTCATCGCTGGCGATCAGGTAGCCGTCTTCATTCAGGTTGCCGACGATCAGGTCGGCAGCTTCGCGAACTTCCGAGCGGAGGCTTAAAGCCCCTAACTGCCACGCCAGATGATCGGTAAGATTCGACGGCTTGGAAAGGAAGTTCTCGAACGAAGGACGCTCGATTTCTTCCATTTCGCTGTGGGTACGGTATCCGGGATCGAGGTAATCCTGGAAGAATGATCCGAAATCGATCTCTTCGAACGGATCTTTCTTCTCGACCGCGGTGATGGGATTTTCTTCGGTAGTCGCGGTCGTGGCGCGCTCGCGGTCTTCTTCTTTCTTGCCAACCTCGTCGAGAAGGGGAACGGAATCTTCCAGCTCTTCGAGAACAGGGTTCTCGACCATCTCAGAGTTGATCATGTCCTTGAGCTCAAGCTTGTTGAGCGCGAGGACGGAGACCATCTGCACTAGGCCAGGAGTAAGGATCTGGCGCTGTGAGAGTTTGACGCTGAGTTTGTGCTGTAAGAGAACCATGTTTCAAAGTTTCAAAGTTTCAAAGACTCAGGGTTTCGGCTCTTACTTTGAAACATGGAAACCTTGAAACTTTGAAACCTGCCTGCTCAGACCAGCGAGAAACTCTCGCCCAAGTAGACCTTTCTGACTTCCGGATCGCTCGCCAACTGGGCGGGCTCCCCGTGACGGAAGATGCGGCCGTCGTCGATGATGTAGGCGCGGTCCGTGACTGAAAGCGTCTCGCGCACGTTGTGATCCGTGATCAGGACTCCGATGCCGCTGGCTCGCAGGCTGCTGATGATCTTCTGCAGGTCCAGTACGGCGATGGGATCGATGCCGGAAAACGGTTCGTCCAGCAAAATGAACGTGGGATTGATGCACAGGCAGCGGGCAATCTCGACCCTGCGACGCTCGCCCCCGGAGAGGGCGTATCCGCGGTTCTGGCGGATGTGCTCCAGTCCCAGTTCGTCAATAAACTTTTCCATCTTCTCGCGGCGCTCGTGCCAGGAAATCGGCTGCGCTTCCAGGACCGCAAGGATGTTTTCTTCCACAGTTAATTTGCGAAAAACTGAAGCTTCTTGCGGGAGATAGCTGATGCCATACTGGCGGGCCCGGAGGTACATGGGAACGTCAGTGATGTCCTGACCGTCGTACAGCACGCGGCCAGTATCAGGGGGGATCAAACCAACGATGGCGTAGAACGTGGTGGTTTTGCCAGCGCCATTAGGTCCAAGTAAACCAACGACTTCGCCTTGGTGGACCTGGAGGCTAACCCCGTTTACAACGCGACGGCCACGGTACGTTTTCCCGATTTCTTCAGTGGCCAAGGTACGCATTTATCGTGCCAATTATCGGGTAATCCGCGTCTGCGTCACCACAGGACTGCTCGCTTCGCCTTCTACGAGCACCCTATCATCGCGTCTAAAGAAAGTCAACGAAACGCCCGTAATCTTGCCTTGTTCGGCATCAAAAATGCTGGGCGGTCCGCCAGTCAGGACGAATTTATCCTCCGCGGCGGTGTAAACGAGCTTTTGACCCTCTGCCCGACGGTTTGGCTGCTGGATCACAACGTTGCCTTCGGCGACCATCCGATCGAGTTGACCGGGGCTGCCAACGCTCTGGATCGATTCAGTTTGGCTGCGTGGAAGCAGGTAGGCATCGGCGGTATTGGCGGAGGCGGTGAAATCTGCGGCTTTCGCGAGCACCCTTCCTTCATAGTGAACCCGGCGGTCGGAATCGGCGTAGGTGACCTTGATCGAAGTGATGGTGATTGGACTATTGCGATCCTTCAGTTTGGCCGAGGTCAGCTGATTCGGGTGTTCTGTGGGGGAGCCAGCCGGCTTCATCTTGTCGGACTGAGCTTTTTCGGGTTGGACCAGAATCGTTTGAACGGACTTTGTTGGGGTGCCCGAGGCGACTACCGAACGATGATCGCGGTCGAATTGGATCGTGTTGGCCTCGATCACATTGGCGTCCTGCCAAAGCCGGGCATTTCCTTTGTAAAGGGCAATGGCTGGAGCGTTGTGCGCGACCATGCTTTGCGAGGTCACGTGAATCGGCGAGGAAGAGGCCAGCAAGGCGCCGTTCGGGTCTTCTTTGACATCGTTATAAGTGCTTTTGACGTTGCCGTCGGCCAACGCATCGCCGGTGGCACGGTCGATCCGGATCTTGTCGGCGGTCGTCGCCATACCTCCGTTTGCCACTCGAGGATTGCCGGTGAGCAATAGCATTTGGTCGGCCGGGGTGTATCGTCCAATGTCGGCCCACGCCTGCATCCGTTTCTGGACTCCCTGCCCGTCGGAATAGGTGACGTGGCCGGTTTGGGTAATGGATTCTATGCCTCCTTGGGAAAGGAAGGCGGCGCTGATGAAGTCACTGGTACTGATTCGGTCGGCTTGTCCCTGGGTCGAGTTGACGATCCGAGCGTCTGGAGCACCGTGAATATCCGCCAAGCGGTTATGGCCGTCTGAGTTCGTGAAATCGACGGTGAATTTGCCTGCGGTCACGACCGTATGCTGCGCCGAAGGATGGGCTGAAGCGTTGTCTTGCTGGTCGATGGTGATCTGCGCGGCGCCCGAAGTTACGGCTTGATGGAGAACGTGTCCGCCGACAATTGTGAAATCGATGGCAGCGGCGTTCACATCGACATCCTGCTGGCTCGAGGCTGCTTTGGCTGAGGAATCGTCATCCGCTGCTTTCTGCAGGAGGTGAACGTTGTCGAGGGCGTGGACCTTCTGCACCTGGTTTCTTCCGGCGAAATCAAGAATCACACGGCCAGCATCACCCTGCATGGCATGAATTCCGGTCTGTTCGAACTGAACGTTGCCGCTGAGAGTCGCGCTCCGTAACAGATCCTCATTCGGAGAGAAGAAAAACTCAGCTCGATCGGCATGACCGATCATTTCGGCGGATACCGGTTGGCCTGACGGTTGTGATTGAGCAGATTGCTTCTCCTGCGGCGGCGACCGGCGAGTTTCGACCGTGCGGGCGCGTGTTGTGACGTTGCCAGTGGCGAGGACGCGCTCCACGTGGTTGTCAGCGTTCAGAGAAAAGATGGCCTGCTCGGCCTGTACACTGCCACTTTCGCGATCGAGATGCGGATGATCGAGAACGATCTGCCGCGGATCGTTGGTGATAACGCCGTGCTGGGCCTCAATGACCGCGGCCTCGGGACCGGTCAATTCCAGGTGGATGTTGGAAGACAGCGTCAACTCATTGTTCTTTCCAGCATACTTTGCCCCCACGGCCCAACCAGAGGCTTGCGGCGAACGAAATTCCACGCGGGTGGTGGTGGATGCGTTGCCGGTGTTCTTGTTGAAGACGAGATCACGCGTCTTCAGGTGGATGGGGTTCTTGAGTTCCTTGGGAGTGGATTGATCGGGACTGGCGAGTCCGGCAGGATTGGAGACCAGATCGATAGAGACATCTCCCATGGCGGTTATATCTCCGGTCTTCTGGTTGTAAGCGAAATCGTCTCCGTAGATCTGGTCGTAGCGGGACGAGTCGCGTCCGTAGAGCACGATGTTGACGTTGTGCAACTCAGCGTTGCCATTGAGCTTGAACTCTTTGACGTCGCTGGCTTCGACGGTGAAGAGGGTGCGTTTGCCGTCGGACCTGGAGAACTCGAATCCGCGAGCCGTCTGCTTGATGTCGTAGCCGATCTTCTTGGGAATTGTCTTTAGAACATTTGTGGCCCGGGAGCGCGCGTAGAAGTACATTCCCGCGACCGCAAGCACAATGATGATCGCAGTCGCGGCCAACAGGCGGCGCAGGCGGTAGATCGGGAGCGGCATCTGGGTTCAGTGTAAAACAGTTCCCAGTTCTCAGTTTTCAGTTCTCAGTTTTTGGTACCTTTTAGGTTCCGATGATGATTGAGGCCAAATTCCCTCTGCTTGAGTTTCGGAGTATTCAGGTCATGCGCGGGCAGAAAATTGTGCTCGACGATTTCAACCTGCGCATCGAGGCGGATGAGCACGTGGCCATTCTGGGTCCGAACGGGTGCGGCAAATCGACGCTGATCAAGACCATTACACGGGAATGTTACCCGGTGGCACGGGACGAGTCGTCGATGGCGATTCTTGGGCAGGAATCGTGGGACGTATTTTCGCTTCGCTCGATGCTGGGGATTGTTTCTAACGACCTGATGCTCTCGTGCACGGGAGACGCTTGCGGCCGGGATATCGTGCTGTCCGGATTCTTCAGCAGCACCGCGATATATCCGAATCACCTGGTGGATCCGGCGCATAGAGAGAAGGCGGAATCAGCGCTGGCTGAATTGCAGATTTCCCATTTGGCCGACCGGCCGGTTTGCGAGATGTCGTCGGGAGAAGCCAGGCGGGTGCTGATTGCGCGGGCGCTGGTTCACCGACCCCGCGCCTTGCTGTTTGATGAGCCCTGCAATTCACTCGATCTCTGCGCGCAACAGAAGGTAAGACAAACGATGAGCGAACTGGCTCGATCGGGAACGGCCATTATTCTCGTCACTCACGAATTGCCAGACATCATCCCCGAAATTGAGCGCGTGGTGCTGATGAGCCGCGGCAGGATTGTGGCGGATGGCCCGAAGGACGAGATTCTGCAGGTGAACCGACTCGCTGAGTTGTTCGGGGTTACGGTGCAGATGGAACGGCGGGACGGGCATTACCATCTGTGGTAGCCGGCACGGAAAAGTCGCGCAGCGCGAGTTCCAGACCGCCGTACTCGGGGTGGTCGTTATGACCGATGCAGAAGGCGACGTCGATCGCGTCACCCGCTAACAAAGGAGATTGCTGAAGGCGCTCTGCCATGTGCCAGGCGAGGGCGTCGAAGGTAATCTTCGAGCGGAAGTCCGGCCGAGGAGTTCTCAGTTCGCGGTTTTCAGTTGTCAATCCCTGTGCTTGTGCGACGGCGGCGGCTTTGTCGCTTCGTCTGATCGCGGCGCTGTCTGGATGGCAGCGTGGCGTGGCCAGGATTGCGGCGGCGGAGAGTTCTGCTTCTTCCATATCGAGCCGACGCGCTCCTGCCCTGAGTTTCAGCTTGACGTGTTTCTCTTTCAGAATTCGCGGAGGCGCAACGAGCTGTACGCCGCGCGCCGCGAAGACAGGTTCGGGATTCGCCATGCCGAAGGGCTGTAGTTGCTCAAGCGCGTGGAAGAGTTCTGGCGTGACCTCGGTGAGATCGAGTTCTCCGTCGATTTCAAGGATCGGCTCAAAATCAGAAGGCTTCAGCTTCGTCCGGGCAAATTGGTCGAGACGCGCGCGCAACTCGGGGACATTCGCGGCGGGCATGGCGAAGCCGCAAGCGTGCGAATGGCCACCGTAGCGAGTGAATAACTTTCCGCACGATTCGACCGCTTCGAGCAGGTGGAAGGCGTGAATGGAGCGTCCGGAGCCGAAAGCTTCATCGCCTTCGCGTGAAATCACCAGCGTCGGGCGATTGTATTTTTCGACGATGCGGGTCGCTGTGATGCCAATGACGCCGCGGTGCCATCCGTCGCCATCAACGACGATGCAGTAGGCATCGCATAAGGCAGACTCGGCGGCGAAGCGATCCTCCACCGCCTTCAGAATGCGACGTTCTTCCTCCTGGCGATCGGTGTTGAGCTGATCGAGTTTCGCTGCCAATTCTCTGGCACGGGCCGGGTCTTTCACGCTGAAGAGCTCGATAACGTCGCGGGCGATATCCATACGTCCCGCCGCGTTGATGCGGGGAGCGATGCGGAAACCCACTTCGCCAGAGGTCGGCGGGCGGTTGGCCGAGATCTGCGCCGTCTCAAGCAGCGCCTTGAGGCCAGGGTTCACGGCCTTGCGCAAGGCATCCAGACCGAGCGAGGCGAAGACCCGATTTTCGCCGGTGAGCGGCACGGCATCGGCAATGGTGGCGATCGCAACTACCTTCATGAACGACAGCAGCAGTTTGTTCTGGTCCTTTGTCTGAAGACGCCGCTGCATGAGGCCTTGTGCCAGTTTGAAGGCGACTCCCGCGCCGCAGAGTTGCTTATAGGGATATGTGCAGCCGCTCTGGTTTGGATTGATGACGGCGAGAGCTTTGGGCACGCCATTCTGACCGGGAAGGTGATGATCGGTGACAATCAGATCGACTCCGAGCCGTTCTGCCGTCTGAGCCGGACCGAAGGCACGGATGCCCATATCGACGCTGATGATCAGGCGAATGCCGGCGGCGGCGGCGCGTTCGATGACGTCGTCGCGCATGTCATAGCCTTCGCGGATGCGGTGCGGGACGTGGAAGTCGGCAGTGCCTCCGCAGAGTTCGATGGCGGTCTTGAGGATGATCACGGCCATGGTGCCGTCTACGTCGTAGTCACCGTAAATCAGCATGGGCTCTTTGCGTTCGATGGCAGCATCGAGACGATCGACGGCGGCTCGCAGCCCGGCCAGTTGATCGGGGGCGTGAAGATGATCTAAGGAAGGCTTGAGATAGCGCACTGCGGTTAGCCCATCGTGAATGCCGCGGCGGACGAGCAATTCCGAGAGTACCGGCAGAGAATTCTTCGCGACGGGTGAGCGAGTAGCGTCGTTCAGAAGCTCAGTGTTCAGACGCTCGACGGCGCTTGGGTCGGGAGGTTGGTAAATCCACCGCATGGGAAGTGAGAAGTTTACTACTCCCAGTGCGGTGGAAAAATGGCATCACAGAATCGTGATCACGAGCCCCATGGATTGGGCACCTCGAAGTTACAGGCACCACCCTGATTTTGGGTCGGCGGGCTGGGCGGCGTCATCCAGGGCGGATTGTTGAAGTCAAAGAACTCATCCATTTTCCCGGGAAGGCTGGTAGTCGAATCGGTCTCGGTAAGCCAATAACTGTCGCGCGCGGTAAGCGGCGTAATTCCGAAACGCTCTTCCACCAGGCTCAGCCATGCTGTCGAGTCTCTCACCGTATGCGAAACGTAATTCTTCTTGGCGAAGGGTGAAACCACGATCAGCGGTATGCGATAGCCAGTGAGGCCGAAACTGCAGACTCCCGATGTTGCAGTGGTGCCGTAACAGGCGTCATTGAAGGTCGGGTGTGATTCGAGGTCGATCGGATATGCGTACTGATCCGGCACCGGCACTGGTTGAGGCTGAACGTGCTCATAAAAACCGCCGGGCTCATCGTAGGTAAAAATCAGCGCCGAATCTTTCCAACTAGGGCTCGTCATCAGCGCATTGATCAGCGTAGAAACCCAGGTCGCTCCATTCTGAATATTCACCTTATCGTTGTCGTTGTCCGCGGGATGTTCGTCTAGCCCGGAGTCCGAAGGAGGATCGAAGTAGATTACCTGCGGCAAGGTGGAATCGTTCTGCACATCAGTGAGGAATTGCTCTTTGGGAACAAAGTTCTGATACAGGCTGGGGTCCGACTGAATCTGGGACTCATAATCGAACATGTTCACGTATGAGATTTTCGCTAGACACTGGTTCAGCGCGCTGCCGCTCAGGCCCCCGCACTCCGGTCCACTTGCATCCACGTAAACCCGCCATGTGATACCTGCGTTCTGCAGTGCTTCGAAGATGGGGGTTGAAGTAAACCCATGCGAGTCGTTGGCATTACTGCCGGGAGGATATGCGTACCCTTGCGAGGTTGCCGCAAGGATATATGCCCGGTTCACCTGCGTCCTGCTCAGAACAGGTGCGAACCAGCGATCCGAAGTGGCGAAATTGCTGGCCATAAAGTAGTAGTAATTCAAATCCTGGTCAGTGAAATATCCCATACTTCGATAACCATTTGTATCGTTGATGGTTGTACTCGCTTGACGAGCATCGTTCGCGGCGGCTTGAATGAAACCGTTACCTTCCCAAGCGATCGTGTTCGGATAACTGAAGTCGTAATTCCAATCGATATACGCTTCATTCCAGAACGGACTCATCACCTCCGTACACTCAGAGAGAATGTGAAAAGTAGGAACTGGTTTAGCGTTGGGGTCCGCGACGCAGGCTGCCGGCGGTGGTTGAGAGGGGTCGCAGGCGGGAACGGTCGGCACGGCGCACGAACTCACGCCGTTCGTTGTCGTGCACTGCGAGGCTGGCGTGAATTGCGGCAGGCCGTCGAATTGCTGATCTGCGATCCCGTTATTGGCCCAATACTGGCGCATGTAGCCGAAATACTCGTCGAACGAGCGGTTCTCCTGAGCCATGAAAATGATGTGATTGAGGCTGTTGAGGCCATAGACCGCCCTCGAGAATGTAGCGGTCACACTGTCACTGGCCGTTACCGTAACATCGCAAGTACTCGATCCCGAGCAAGCACCGCTCCATCCAGAGAAGGAATACCCAGTCGCTGCGGAGGGGATCAGGGTGACCTGCGTGTTCGCTTGAAAGGTGGCCGAACAAGTCGTTGGACAGTTAATCCCTGGCGGATTGCTTGTGACCGCACCGCTATTTGCGGTGGGAATGTTCACGGACAATGGAAATGCGGACTGACTGAAATTGGCTGATACGGTACTGTCGGCGGTCAGGGTGAGCGTGCAGGTGCTGGAACCTGAGCATGCGCCGCTCCAACCGGAAAAGGAATAATTGCTCGCCGCGGAGGGGGTGAGGGTGACTTGGCTGTTCTTTTGAAAGGCGGCCGAACAAGTTGTGGGACAGTTAATCCCTGACGGATTGCTTGTGACGGTGCCTGTGTTGCCTGTGGGGCCGGTCACTGTCAACTGAAACGTCGACTGGCTGAAGTTCGCCGCGATGGTAGTGTTGGCGCTCAATGTAATCGTGCAAGCGCTCGATCCAGAGCAACCCCCGCTCCAACCCGAGAAGGAATAGTCGGTGGCAGGGGACGCCGTCAGCGTGACCTGTGTGCCCTGTTGGAACGTGGCCGAGCACGTTGTGGGACAGTTGATGCCTGCCGGAGTGCTCGTGACCGTTCCTGTCTTCGCCGTGCCAATACTGACATTCAACTGAAATTGGCTTGGAGGCGGTGGGTTGCGCAGTCCCGCGCAACCTGTGAGAAGTCCAGCACAAAGGTACAAAGCAAGGCCAGAAAAATGCTTTGGTTTCATGGGAAGAGAACTTCGAACGCGCATTGGATGACAACTCTGGCCGGAGTGGTTGTCGCGGGGTGAGAGGATTAAGCCTTCCCGGCGGTGATGCAATAGTTTGCAGCTAAGACATGTTCTTTGATTTCAAGCTGGGAGCCTGCAGTAGGAAAAGAAGTTGGAGGAAAACAAATGTGCAGCCGCTAGCCTTCGTCATCCTGGTCGGGCTCGTCCATGGTGAGGCCACCGAATTCGTCGGAAACCTCGAGCAGGCGCTGATAGCGTTCGTACCATTCGGTGCTGACTTCGCAGAGAAACATCGATCCCTGATAAGCCCAGCCGAGTTGCAGGTACCCGACCTTGCCGACGTGAGCGCGGAGCCAGCGGGCGTCCTCGACGTCGTCTCCGTCGGTGAATTCGGAGTTGGTGAGGCGTTCGACCATTTCGTCGAGTTCGGTGCGGTCCAGCGTCCAGGAATGCATGGTCAGAAACGCTGTCCCGGCAGCCTTGGCGAGCTCGACAAAGTCTTTCCAGCCATCGGGATTGTCGCCCATGTCCCACATGACACACTGCACCTCTTCATAGTCGACGAACCCATGGAAGCGGCGCATACCATGGCCTTCGATGAAGGCGATCATGTCGTCTTTTACTGTCGTGAGATCGTCAGGAATGGGAGACATAGGTTGGATAACAGCCGCAAAGTTTTATTGTATGCCCTTCGCAGTTCCGGTGCCACCGCCGGGCCCACCGATTAGTGGACAGGAGTGGGGCCGGTCATGAGCTTCACGAACATGCGGTAGAACTTTGCGGTATCCAGATCGAATTGGATTTGCACTTTCTGTGTGGCCGGGGCGGGATTCGCATCTTGGGTCCAAGTCAAAGTATTGCCATAGGTTGCGCCGTGATCGAGGTCCACACTCATGAACCGGGTTTCCGAACGGGTGATGATGGTGGGATCGAGCCAGGCCGCGGCGGCGAGTTCGTCCCACATGATGTCGGCACCCGGAGTTAGCATAGCGAATTTTGGTATGTAGCGAGCGATGGGAGTTCCGGCGGATTCGATCTCTTTCACGAGCGCCGCCGTCATCTGCGTTTTCACTGAGATATCGGTGGGGGTACACACGATCTTCTTCCATGGAGCGCGCAGCACGATCGCGGCAGCCTCAGGATCGAACCAGAAATTGAATTCGTGGCGCGGATTGTTCACGAACTCGGGATTGTCGCTCCTGGGGCTGAGGCTTCCTCCCATGAAGACGAGCTCGCGCGCGAGTTCCGGGACCTGAGGATCGATCGAGATGGCGAGCGCAAGATTCGTCATCGGTCCACCCTCGTAAATCGTGACCTCGTGTGGATACTGGTGGAGCATGCGGATGATGAAGTGAGGAGCGTCTTCATTCGCCGGCTTGGTTGTGGGCTGGCCATCGGGCATGGGAGGGATGACGGAGGCTTCATGCCACCAGCGATCGTCCCAAGCGCCAGCGTAGGCGACGGGGCCGAACTGCTTTTGCCAGAGTTGGGCCTCGTGCCGGGTGCGAATGAGCGGATACTCGGCGCCGGGCACGACGGGGATGTTAGTGCGGCCGATGATTTCCAGGAGGCGCAGAGTGTGAGCAACTTCTTCCTTCAGCCATTGATCTCCGCTGACCACGGTGATGCCGAGAACCTCGACCTGGGGAGACTGAATCAGCGTCAACAGAGTTTGCATATTACTGCCGCCCGGACCGGAACAGTCTTCGTTGATGATGAGTTTCCGGCGGGACTGGGCGAGAGTAGAGGACGACAGGGCAAGGAGAATGCAAAGGCTAAGTCGAATTGATGTTTTGAGCCGCACTGGTGCTCCAGAGTATTTCGTTATTCAAAACTATGGGCAGGCCGGAAGGGACCGACCTGCCCGGAAATCCCAGACGTTGCGTTGCGACGTCAGAATGTCAACTTTAAGCCAAACTGAATCAACCGCGCGTTGTTCACAGTGTTGTTAATGACTCCGAATGTAGTTGAGGCGTTGACGTCCTGCTCTCCGCTCCCACCCGTGCCTCCCATATAGAACTGGGGATGGTTGAAGAGATTGAAGAACTCAGCGCGGAACTGCAGGCCCATGCCCTCCCGCCACGAGAGCGGGATGTCTTTGACCACAGAGAAGTCCGTGTTGACGAATCGGGGACCGTAAACGGGGGCGCGCGCAGCGGTGCCGAGTTCACCTGCCGGAGCCTTCGCAAAAGCGCAAGGATTGAACCAGTGTTGAATTGTGTGAACCTGCGTGGGACAACCCGTTTGTCCGCCTTCGTCACCTGCCCTGTTCGGATCGCCAACCTGGTTCGGACGCTGGAAGGTATTTCCGTTATACGAGAAGAACACTCCGGACCCGTCGCCGCTATCCACGACGAACAATGGGAAGCCTGAAGTGGCGTGTTCGATCACGTTGACTGACCAATTGCCGAGGACCGCATTGGTGGCGCCGTTCCAATTGCTGCCGAAGTGCTTGCCCTTTCCAAACGGCAGATCGTACAAGATGCTGGCTGTGAAGTTGTCGTTCAGATTGAGCTGCGAGAGGCCCCAATCCAACTTCTGGTAACCGGGCAAGGGGTAATAAAGGGCACCGGGGTTCGTACCAAGGCCATCGGGCATACCAGAATCGAACGTACGTGACCAGGTGTAGCTAAGCAGTGCGTACAAGCCGTGACGAGTGCTCTTGGTTTCTCCTTTTGCCTGAAATGAATCGTACCGAGCTTGGCCCACACTGTTGTTCGCCGCGACCTGTTGGAAAGGCGCTGCATAAGGATAAGAGGGGAATCCGCATCCGACGGTGTAGCCAGTGACAGTTCCACATGCACTCGGAGAGCTCAAATTCTCGTTTGACTGACCAACCAGAATGCGAGAACTGCGGGTGCCAGCATACCCGGCCGTCAGCACCACATTGCCGGGCAATTGGCGCTCCACGTTCAAGTTAAACTGCTGAACCAATCCCTGCCGGAAGTTGCGATTCATGGACTGAATCGTTCCAGTGTAACTTTGAGGATTTACGGGGCCGGAGAGGACTGCGCCGCCCGCCACTGGCGTGCTCGAAGGAGTGCTCGGGTCGACAAGGAATCCTCCGGAGAGTGAACCGAACGCGCTTTGATATCCGAGACAGAAGTCACTCGGGCAGGGATCGACTTCAGCATAGTAGGGCGGGTTCTGCCACAGCCCTTGACCGCCCTGATTCCAGGAGGAATCGTGGAGGATGCCATAGCCAGCGCGGATTACTGTCTTGTCGCTTCCCATCACCTTCCACGAAATACCAATCCGGGGCTCAATCGCGGTTTTATCGAACTGAATCCCGGCACGACCATCGGTGACAACACAGTTTGTACACCCGTTTATCGCAGGGCTTCCCTTAGGCACATACCACTTCAGCGTCTGGATATCGAAATTCGCTTGTCTATTCTGTACTTCGGCCGTTGGAGTAACCAGTGCCCACGCGACACCCAGGTTAACGGTAAGATTCGGGGTGACTCGCCAATCGTCCTGTACAAAGGGCCGGAACAATTTCCACCGCCGGCCCGTGGTTCCACCAAGGAAAGTTTGATCGTGGGCGGCGAAAATGCCAGTGCTACCGAGAAGGAGGTCAGCAGCATCGTCCCCCGTGAGTGCCGCATTCTCGACGATAAAGCCGTCCTGAAATGCGTTGTTTCTCACGTTCATCTGGCTCGCGCGGAAAGTGGCACCGAAGCGGATATTGTGCTTGCCCCGAATCAGATCCAGCGTGTCAGAGACCGAGTAGACGTTGGTTCCACCCTGATATGGTGCAAATCCGCGATCACCGACAGAGAAGTAGTTGGCCATGAGGAACGACGTCATGCCGCAACTGATGCAGTCTTTGTTGGACTGGTTCAAGCTCGCTGGGTATCCGGTGATCGAGTCGCATTTCGATCCAAGGTCCGCGCCAGGAATGCCAATTAACGCCGCTTCACACGTTCCCGTCCCGAACGACAGGATGTGATTGAAGATGCGATTGTAGCCAACGGTGACCTGGTTGATCGTATTGGCTGAAAAGACGTGGGTTTCTGAAATGACAGCATTGCGTCCGTGATTATCGATGTACTGATTGCTGCCGAAGGCGTTTTGCTCGGTCCAGGTTGGGGAGCCGCCTGGGATGAAGTTGGTCGCTTGATCGTAACTGAAACGAGCGAAAATTGAATCGTTGGCCGAAAAGTTATGGTCGACTCGAATGTCGCCCGTGCCTTGGTCGACCTTTCGAACCGGCTGGTTAACGTAGTTGTACCCGACCGCGTTAGCCACGTTGGGAGTGGGATACAGCTGAAGTACTTTCGCGCCGACCGGGCTGACTACAGCTGCGGGGATGATATTGCAGTTGGCTCCAAGGCTCTGAGTTCCCGCGGAATCGACAGGTTCTGGTGTTGAGGTTCCTGGCACGCACTGAAAGGGGATGCCCCCGAAGGGATTGGTCAAGAACGCGCCACTTGCCAAGGTCGGTGCACCACTAAAGTCATAGTTCCCGTTCGCGTCGGGTGTGGTCATCCCCACAGTCGGGACGAAACCCGTGAATGGCTGTCCCTGACGCAGCCTCTTGGCCTGGTAGTCCACGAAGAAAAATGTTTTGTCCTTCTGAACCGGACCGCCAAAAGAGCCACCAAATTGATTCAGATTGAATTTTTCTCTTGCGCCTGCGAAATAGCTGCGCGCGTCGAGTTTAGTGTTGCGGAAGAATTCGAATAACGATCCGTGAAATTGATTCGTTCCTGACTTTGTCGTCACCAAAACTGTCGGTCCGGCCCGCTCGCCGTATTCCGCGGAGTAGTTGTAAGTCAGTACTTTGAACTCCTGAATCCCATCAATTTCCGAGAAGATTGCGATACCGCCTTCGTCCAGTTGATTGTTGTCGTTCCCATCAAGCAACCAGTCGGTGCTCTGCTCGCGTGAGCCGCCAACCGAGAGTGAAAAGGCTCCCCGAGTCGCCGCCTCGCTACTGGCTGCTTTGGTGAAAAAGCTGTTCGGATTCGTCGACTGCGTGGTGCCCGGCGTCAGGGTTGCTAACTGTACAAAGTTGCGTCCGTTCAGAGGCAACTCGGATACTTCTTCGGACGTGATCACCTGACCGAGACTTGGGCTGGATGTCTCAACTGCGACTTCGGTCGCGTTGACTTCGACACTCGTATTCACAGACGCGGGTTGCAGAGTGAAATTCAGTTCGCGCTGTTCGTCGACCTGAAGGCGAATGTCCTTCTGTTCGGCTGGGCCGAAACCCTGCGCTTCCACGTGGAGAGTGTAGAAACCGACCGGGAGCAGTGGGACGGTGTAGTGTCCGGAGTCGTCGGTTTTGACTTCGCGGGTCAGGCCGGTGGCTTGTGACGTTACTCTGACATTCGCCCCGGAGATAACGGCGCCCGCCTTATCGGAAACGGTGCCGGAAAAACTCGCCGTAGCTTGGCCGTGCAGAACCGGAGTCCAAAGCATTGCCAGCGCGCACACGACTACTGCGCACAGAGTGTTCTTGCTTGACATGTCTTCTCACCTTTCGGCGGCCGCTCCCAACAACAGACCGCCCCACTCCCAAGCAGGCTGGGACCTAATTTCCCGTGAATGCAGTGAAGAACACAGAACCGCAGACACGGCTTATAAATTGCCGCTCGCCTGTTAGTCAAGACATTTCGGGGAATGCGGGGAGCTCACATTGACGGCAATCTGCTGTTACAGTGAGTCTTAAGAGCGGGCCGACCACTCTGCATCGAACTCGGACCTTTTGAAAAACGATTTTTGAGTGCCGATCCCGGTTGTGGAAAGTCCGGCGTAAAGATTGGCGCGACGTACAGCTTCTTTTTCAGGTAGTCCTTCGGCGAGGAAGACGGCGAAGCTTCCAATGAATGCGTCTCCGGCTCCGGTGCTGTCGATGCTCGTCACCGGGAACGGTGGAACGTGTTCCATGCCATCGCGCCCGGCTAACAAAGATCCGTTGGCGCCGAGGGTAATGATGGCGCGCTTGATCCCGCCAGCCACCAGTTTTTCAGCACAGCGCTTCGCGTCATCGACGGTCCTGACCGGCGTACCCGAAATAGCTTCCGCCTCGTGCTCATTGGGAACAAAGTAGTCGAGGTCTTTCAGGGCCGATATATCGACCGGCTGCGCCGGGGCAGGATTCACAATGCAACGGATTCCATGCTTTCGCGCGAACGCGACTGTGTAATAGACGGTCTCGATCGGAATCTCGAACTGCAGGACGATGCAATCGGCGGATCGGAGCACGTCGGAAGCGGCATCGACATCCGCCGGCTTTAGGGCATCGTTGGCGCCCTTCACGACGAAAATCCGGTTCTGGCCGTTGGGCTCAACGAAAATGGGAGCGACCCCGCTCGAGAGTCCCTCCACCTGCTTCACATGAGTAGGATCGATTCCCTGGTTGCGGAAGTTCTCAATGGTCGCGGGGCCAAACAGATCTCTGCCGACGCGGGCGACCATGAACACTTCTGCTCCGCAAAGGCGAGCCGCCACGGCTTGATTCGCCCCTTTGCCGCCGAATCCGAGATCGAATTTCTGGCCGAAGATGGTTTCGCCCGGCTTGGGAAATTGGTTGGTAAAAGTCGTGAGGTCGATATTCGCGCTGCCGACTACCGCAATCCTGGGGCGCTTCGCCATTTCTTACGGGTCCTGTCCTTAATTCTTGAGGAATGCCGAGTCTATGCAGCGCGGGTCAGGGCTGTCAATGGCACGTCGCGGAGGATAAGCGTTGGTATGTCGCGAGCATTGTCCAGTGACGAAAGAAGGAGTATCGTTACACGTTTTCTGAGGGAAAGCGCATGTTCATACCGTCGAGTTTAGGTGTGGCTTTGCTGATGATGATCGTGAGCGCGATCTGCTGGGGTTCGTGGGCGAACACGTTCAAGGGCGTAAAAAGCTATCGGTTTGAACTTTTTTATTGGGACTACGCGATCGGCATTTTTCTGATGTCGTTGGTGCTCGCCCTGACGATGGGCAACACCGCCCATGACTCGCACAGCTTCCTCAACAACATTCATTCGGCCGACAGTTCGAACATCATCTCGACAATCATTGGCGGAGCAATCTTTAACTTGGCGAATTTGCTGCTGGTCGCGGCGATCGACATGGCGGGGCTGGCCGTTGCGTTTCCGGTATCGATTGGAATCGCATTGGTCGTCGGGGTCGCCCTGAGTTATGCGCTGCAGCCAAAAGGGAATGCGCTGTTTCTCGGCCTCGGAGTGGTTTGCGCTTTGATCGCGGTGATTCTTGACGGCAAGGCATATGGAAACCTGGGGAGTGCAGGCCGATCGGTATCGCGGAAGAGCATTGTGATCTGCGTAATTTCCGGCGTGTTGATGGGTTTGTGGAATCCATTTGTGGCGTATGGTGCGACGCGCGGCAACGCATTGACGCCGTACAGTTCCATCGTGTTTCTCACACTGGGAGCTCTGCTCTCCTGTTTTATATGGAATCTGTATTTCATGAAGAAGCCGCTGGTCGGCGAACCGGTGAGCCTTAGTGGGTTTTTCGGCGGACCGCCTTCCGGGCACCTGCTCGGCCTTTTGGGTGGGTGCATATGGGGAGTGGGCACGGTCTTCAATGTGGTCGCGGGGAAAGCGACCGGTTTCGCGATCGCCTATGCCATCGGACAGTCCGCGCCGATGGTAGCGGCTCTATGGGGACTCCTGGCGTGGAAGGAATTTGCGGGAGCCGGCCCGCGAGCCAAAGTCTTTCTCACTTTGATGTTTGTGTTTTACGGCGTCGCGATTTTGCTGGTCGCACGCGCCAACGGATAAAGATTCAGTGCCGTCTCGAGTCTTGACTCCGGTTCAGAATCTATTTGCCTTTGATCCTGCCAATAAACAACTGCAGGAAACGCTCGGCATTCGAGCCAAAACACACGCGCGAGTTCGGTTTTAACTCGATCACTCCGTCGATCTCGTAATGGTCTCCATGTAGCACGTTGTTTTCATCCGAGCCCATGCGATTGGCCACGGTTTCGCCGCGCGTGAACTCGCCTTTGGTCTCGACATCCACGTGCATATCTTTCAGGGTCACGAGCGTTGGGTCAATGACAGTTGCCACGGCGAGCGGATCATACATGGCCGCGCCTGGATATCCGCTCTTTTCCGAGCGAGTGATGTAGAAATCCGCGAGTTTCGCGATGAAGTCGCTTTCCGGACCGTGCGCGCTCTGCAAATCGGAAAGATTCTTGCGCGTGATCAGAGTGCGCTCCCCAACATCGGAGCCGATCATTGTGACTATCCAGCCTGCATTGAAGACGATGGATGCGGCCTCGGGATCGCCGTAGATGTTGGCTTCGGCCGCGCCGTTTACATTTCCACCGCTGATCGAGCCGCCCATGATCACTACGTCCTTCACAAGAGGAACGATGGAGGGGTCTTTCGAAACGGCAAGAGCGATGTTTGTCAGTGGGCCAACCGGGATGAGCGTGATTTCGTGGGGATACTTGTGGACGAGTTCGATAATGAGGTCGGGGCCGAAACGATAATCCGCTTTGCACTTGCTCCGCGGTAGTTCGACTCCAGCGAGGCCGTTTTTGCCGTGCCAGTACTGCGCGGTAATCAGTTTCTGATTCAGCGGATGCTGTGCGCCTCCGGCAACCGGCAAATCGCAACGCCCGGCCAAGGAAACGATTTTCAAAGCGTTCTCGAGCCCTTGCCAGCCTTCCACATTCCCCGGTACAACCGTCAGCGCTTCGACTTTTAGTTCGGGAGAATTCAGGGCAAGCAGAATCGCCATGGCATCGTCGATGCCCGGGTCGGTATCGATGATGACGCGTTGCGGTGTCTGCGCGACCGCGGCCATCGAACTGACGAGGATCAAAGACACCAGACAAACAAGCAGGAGAAGATAACTCTTCACGATGTTTCCCCTTTTGTTTTGGATCACTGAATGTTACAGCAGCATCCCAGCGATGGAGGCCGACATCAGATTCGCCATCGTTCCGGCAAGCATGGCACGGACGCCCAGACGCGCCAGTTCACCGCGTTTGTTCGGGGCGAGCGCACCGATTCCACCGATCTGAATTCCGATCGAACTCAAATTCGCGAATCCGCAGAGTGCAAAGGTTGCGATGGTAAACGAGCGCGGATCGAGCGCGGCTTTCTGTGGTCCCAGCATCGAGAACGCCACCAGTTCGTTCAACACCATACGTGTGCCCAGGAGATTGCCGATGACGGGGCAATCGTGCCAGGGAATTCCGATCAGCCACGCGAGCGGCGAGAGCAGGACCCCGAGGGGTCCCTCGACAGTCGCGGGAAACCAGCCGATATGGCTATGAATTCCGCCCATGAGACCATCGAGCAAGTGGATCAGCGATATGAATGCGATGAGCATGGCGCCAATGTTGAGCGCCATATGCAATCCATCACCGGTACCGCGGGCAATAGCTCCCAGAAGATTTTCGTGTTTTTCCTTCTCGGCCTCGCTCTCCGGCATCACGACTTTACCCGCAGTTTTCGGCTCTTCTGTCTCGGGCACGAGCATTTTCGAAATCAGGATGGTGCCTGGCGCGGTCATGATGACGGCGCTGAGCACGTGCCGGGGCTCGGCTCCGAATGCGAAGTAGGCGGCCATGATCGATCCGGAAACATGCGCCATTCCGCTGGTCATCACAGTCATAAGCTCCGAGCGCGTCAGGTCGGGGAGGAAGGGGCGAATGGTCACCGGAGCTTCCGTCTGGCCCATGAATATGCTGGCTGCGACGTTGAGCGACTCCGCGCCGCTAGCGCCCATGACCCGGGTCATGACCCAGGCAAAGACACGGATAATGATTTGCATGATGCCGACGTGATACAGGATTGCAAACAAAGCGCAGATGAAAATGACTACCGGCAGCACCTGAAAGGCGAAAATGAAACCGATGTTTGAAGACTGCTTTCCCAAGGGTCCGAAGAGAAATTCCGAGCCGGCGAACGAGTAGCTGAGAACCCTATTGGCTGCGTCTCCGATTTTTTGAAACATATCGCGGCCGAACGGGACCGAGAGCACGAAGATGGCGAAAGCGATCTGCAATCCCAGTCCCCACGCTACAGTCTTGACGCGGATGCGGCGGCGGTTGGTAGAAAATGCGTAGGCCAAGCCTAGCATCGTAAGAAGGCCGAGAATGCCAGTAAATCGTCCCATCAGTGCGTCCCCCCGGACTTACCGATGACTCTGTGAATGAGAGGCCTTTTCGCTTTAGAAGCGGCCTCTGCTATTTCGAAGCTGCCGAGCAGTAGTTGCCGTGCCCGTTCCGCTCGGGAATCTGCATTGTAATGAATCGTGGCCAGCGATTCTCCAGCGTGCACGGGATCACCTACTTTTTTGTGCAGCACAATGCCAACTGCAGGATCGACCGAATCTTCTTTGCGCTCGCGTCCGCCCCCCAGAATGACGCAAGCGGTGCCGATCTGTTCGCAGTGCATCGAACGAATGTAGCCAGAACTCGCCGCGATGATTTCGATACGGTGCTTCGCTTGAGGCATTCTCTTGGGATCATCGATCACGTGAGGATCGCCTTTTTGGAGTTCGATCATTTGGCGGAATTTTTCGAGAGCCTTGCGCGATGAAATCAAATCGGCGCTGACTTGCTTGCCTTCCGCTACCGTCTTTGAAGCTTTACCGAGGAACAGCATCCATCCAGCAAGATGCAGGCAAAGCTCGCGCAGATCTTCTGGTCCGCCGCCTTTCAGAATATCGATGACTTCCACGACCTCAAGCGCATTGCCGATCATGTTTCCCAAAGGCTGGTCCATGTCCGTGATCAGGGCGACCACGTCTTTTCCCATGCGCTCGCCCGTCTCAACCATCAGCTCGGCGAGAAATGCCGCATCCTTCTCGTTCTTCATAAACGCGCCGGAGCCGGTCTTTACGTCGAGCACGAGCGCATCGATGCCCTCGGCCAATTTCTTGCTCATGATGGAGGCACAGATCAGATACGGGCTCTCGACGGTACCGGTTACATCGCGCAAGGCATAGAGCTTGCGGTCCGCGGGAGCGATTTCGGCGGTCTGACCGATCATGGCGCAGCCGCAGAGTTCGAGGACGCGACGAAAATCCGCCAATGGAAGATTCACGTTGAAGCCGGGGATGGCTTCGAGTTTGTCGAGCGTGCCGCCTGTGTGTCCGAGGCCGCGGCCGCTGATCATGGGGACGGCAATCCCTGCCGCAGCCGCAAGCGGAGCTAGCACGAGCGAAGTCTTGTCGCCCACACCACCGGTCGAGTGCTTATCGACTTTTTTCGCACGCAGAGCAGAAAAATCGAGCACCTCGCCGGAATGCAACATGACGTCAGTCAGTACCGCTGTTTCTGCACGGGTCATGCCGCGGAGAACGACCGCCATCAACCAGGCGGACACCTGATAATCCGGAATCTCACCCGCAGTGTAAGCGCTTACGAGAGCCTCGATCTCCCATTGTGCCAGTTCGGCGCCATCTCTCTTCTTGCGGATGACATCAATCGCGCGGAAGTTGGAACTTGCCAGGCTCACTTGAGGCGGAATCCTTCTGGAAGAAGCTCAGTAATATGGGCCTGTTTCGGCCCGTCTGCACCCTGGAAATAGATCGTGGCATCGGGGCCAAACTCGAAAATCACCTGCCGGCATGCCCCGCATGGCGAGCACGCAACGCCATGATCGTTGGTGACTGCAACGGCCTGAATTTCAATCTTCGGGCCTAACTTGGCCACTGCGGAAAAGATGGCCGTCCGCTCAGCGCAATTTGTCATGCCATAAGACGCGTTTTCCACGTTGCAGCCTACAAACACCTCGCCAGTGGTAAGAAGAATGGCCGACCCCACTCGGAAATTCGAGTAGGGCGCATGGGCATTTTTCATGACTTCTCGCGCGGCGCGCTCCAGTCTCTGGCGTGCGTCGGCCGACAACTTCGCTATTTGCTTTGGCAATGAACTCCTCAACGCCACCCTGGGACAATTCGTTGCGACCGGGAACGTGCGCCATTGTAAACCCTGGCAGTAAAATTCCGGGGCGCTGTGGGGCAGAACTCCGACGAGTCTCGGTTCGCATTGGAACTGCCCCTGCCGTACAATGCAACTCAATGCGCCGAGCGCAGGCGCGACAGCATCAGATAACGACAGAAGGCTGACTGTATGTCTGGCGATCGCGATTCATCCAAGATGACCCGCTTCCCTGGCGGGCAGGTCGAAGCACATGAGTCCTATGCGTCGAACCCCATCGCATCGCTGAATGGACGTGCTCTGCTGCCAAACATCGGCATCCCGCTTGATCTTCACTGGATCCATGAAGTTCGAGTCAACACCAGCGCGGTCGAGCGTCGAGCACAGTCGGAAGTCGCGCGTCGGACGGTAAAGAAAGACTGGCAGGCCGCGTGGCTCTTGCGGGCGATCTCGTGCATGGACCTGACTACGCTATCGGGCGACGATACCGACGAGCGTGTGCGACGGCTGTGTGCCAAGGCGAAGCAACCCATCCAGCAGGAACTCGTCCAGAAACTGGGCATTGAGGAGCTTGGAATAAAAGTTGCGGCGGTATGCGTCTATCACACCTTCGTCGAGACTGCCCAGGCGGCGCTGGAAGGGAGCGGAGTGAAGGTGGCCGCAGTATCGACCGGGTTCCCTACCGGACTATCTCCCCTGGCGGAGCGCGTGGCGGAAATTCGCAGGTCTATCGAAGCAGGGGCACAAGAGATTGACGTGGTCATCACGCGGGCACACGTTTTCGGCGGACGATGGCAAGCGCTTTACGACGAGATTGCGGCTTTCAAACAGGCTTGTGGCGCGGCCCATATGAAGGTCATCCTCGGCACCGGAGATCTGCTCACACTGCGGAATATCTCGCGAGCGAGTTTTGTTGCGATGATGGCCGGTGCGGATTTCATCAAGACATCGACCGGCAAAGAACCGACGAACGCCACTTTGCCGGTGAGCCTGGTGATGATGCGTGCGATTCGGGAGTACGCGCAGCAAACTGGCATGGCCGTCGGCTTCAAACCTGCCGGGGGAATCCGGACTGCAAAACAATCTCTCGACTGGCTCGCGCTGTTGAAGGAAGAGTTGGGCGTGTCGTGGCTGCGCGCGGAGATGTTCCGCCTTGGCGCGAGCGGGTTATTGGGAGACATCGAGCGGCAACTTGAACATCACGCGACCGGCCGATACTCCGCGGAGTATCGACATCCGATTGCGTAGTACTTTGACGAACCAAGAATCTGAGGCCGAATGAGCATCGCTGAAAAATTCGTCAGCATGGAGTACGGACCCGCTCCGGAAGATCCGAAGGAAGCGGTCAGTTGGCTCGAGCGTCACAAACGGCGTTTTGGGATTTTTGTTGACGGCGCATTTCACGCCCCGCAGGCCGGGGAGCATTTCGATACGTTCGATCCCTCAACGGGAGAAAAACTCGCCAGCGTTGCCCAAGGTTCTGCTGCTGATATTGATGCCGCCGTGAAGGCAGCACGGGCAGCTTCGCCGAAATGGCGAGCTCTTACTCCACACACACGTGCCCGTTATCTGTATGCTCTGGCGCGACTGGTGCAGAAACACTCTCGGCTGTTCGCGGTTCTCGAAACCATGGACAACGGCAAGCCGATTCGAGAGAGCCGCGATATCGACATCCCGCTGGTTGCTCGGCACTTTTACTATCACGCGGGATGGGCGCAGATCCTGCCGCAGGAATTTCCAGATCATGAAGCGTGTGGCGTAGTCGGACAGATCATTCCGTGGAATTTTCCACTGCTGATGCTCGCATGGAAGATCGCACCAGCTCTCGCTACCGGCAACACGGTCGTCTTAAAGCCAGCAGAGTTCACGCCTTTGACCGCACTGCTCTTTGCGGAACTTTGCCAGGAAGCCGGGCTGCCGCCGGGCGTCATCAATATCGTGACGGGCGACGGGAGAACTGGTGAGGCGCTCGTCAAACATCCGGATGTCGATAAGATCGCATTCACCGGATCGACAGAAGTGGGACGCGCGATTCGCGCAGCCACGGCGAATACTCACAAGCGGCTTTCTCTGGAACTCGGAGGCAAGTCGCCATTCATTATTTTCGAAGACGCAGATCTCGACAGCGCCGTGGAAGGCCTTGTCGACGGAATCTGGTTCAACCAGGGTCAAGTCTGCTGCGCTGGATCGCGACTGCTGATGCAGGAAAGCATCGCGGAAACACTGATCTCGAAAATTCGGGACCGCATGAGCACGCTGCGGATCGGTCCGCCGTTAGACAAAGCGATCGACATCGGTGCCATCGTGGCGCGTGTTCAACTCGACCGTATCGAACGCATGGTTGCACAGGGCATCTCTGAAGGCGCCACTTGCTGGCAGCCGCAAGTGGCTCTTCCGGCGAAGGGTCTCTTCTTCCCTCCGACACTTCTGAGCAACGTTCATCCGACGTCGATTGTGGCGCAGCAGGAAATCTTCGGACCGGTGTTGGCGGCGATGACGTTCCGCACGCCGCGCGAAGCCGTGGAATTGGCGAACAACACCGTCTACGGGCTGGCCTCCTGTATTTGGAGCGAGAACATCAATGTGGCATTGCAGGTCGCGGCGCAACTCAAGGCGGGCGTGGCATGGGTCAACTGCACGAATTTATTCGATGCGGCCTGCGGTTTCGGCGGATATCGAGAGAGCGGATATGGACGCGAGGGCGGACGAGAAGGCTTGCTCGAGTACATGCAGCCGAAGTGGCTGAAGGATGCCCCGAAAGTGCCAGCAAGTCAGACGACTGCTCCACCTGAAGCAGATGAAACGGCCAATGGCAATCAGCTAGCGATCGACCGGACTGTGAAGCTCTACATTGGCGGGAAGCAAGCGCGCCCCGATTCCGGCTACAGCATGGAAGTCCGCTCGCCGGATGGCAAACTGCTGGGCGAAGCTCCGCTGGGAAATCGTAAAGACATCCGGAATGCAGTGGAAGCGGCGCGCAAAGCAGAAAGCTGGGCCAAGACAACAGCACACAACCGCGCGCAGGTGCTTTACTACTGCGCCGAGAACCTCTCCTTGCGCCGAGAGGAAATTACGCGGCGGCTGAGCGCTGCCGTGGGAGAACAGCAGGCTGCGAAAGAAATCAATCTCGGGATCGAGCGCATATTTTCGTACGCGGCATGGGCTGACAAGTTCGATGGGGCAGTTCACAATCCGCCCTTTCGCAATATCGCGATCGCAATGAACGAACCGATCGGGACCGTCGGCGTTATCTGCCCGTCCGATCAACCGTTGCTTGGTTTCCTCTCTTTAGTCATGCCTTTACTCGCAATGGGAAATACTGTCGTCGCGGTGCCCTCAGAAAAATATCCGCTCATCACCGGTGATCTGTATCAATTGTTCGATACGAGCGACATCCCGGCAGGCGCAGTCAACATCGTGACGGGCTATGTCTCTCAACTGCTCAAAACTCTTGCTGAGCATGATGACATCGACGCAATCTGGTGCTACGGAGATGACGCAACCGTTGCGTCTGCCAAAGCGATGTCCGTCGGCAATCTGAAACAGGTCTGGACCAATGAAGGGCGAGTGATCGACTGGTTCGATCCGAAGATTGCGGAAGGTCGTTGGTTCCTGGAGCACGCAACGCAGGTAAAGAACATCTGGGTGCCGTACGGCGAGTAGCTGACCGTTCGCCCTAGAGTTTCGGCACTACGCTAGAGAATCTTCTTTCCAAATGCCGACAGTGCCAACTCTACGGCCAAGTCGGCAGTCTGGTTGTGTTCGTCAATCACGGGATTCACCTCGACGATTTCCATGCTCACCATGCGACCGTGGTCGGCGATGATCTCCATCGCGAGGTGGGCCTCGCGGTAGGTCGCGCCGCCGCGGACCGGAGTGCCGACACCGGGCGCATCCTCAGGATCGACCCAGTCCATATCGAGCGAGATGTGATAGCCGGCGGTGCCGCGTCCGGCCATGCGCAGAGCCTCTTCCATGACGGTGCGCATGCCGCGCTCGTCGATGTCGCGCATGGTGAAAACGCCAATGCCCGCGCGGCGGACATTTTCTTTTTCGACGGCATCGATATCGCGCACGCCAACGAGCACGCAGTTCTCCGGACGGACCTTTGGAGAAAAGTCATAAATATTGGCAAGGTCCCCGGGCCACAGTCCCATCAGAGCCGCGAGCGGCATGCCGTGTACGTTGCCGCTGGGAGAGCTCTCAGGAGTGTTGATATCGGTGTGCGCGTCAATCCAGATCAGGCCGATGCGCTGGTTCTGCCTACGATAAAATTCCGCAACACCTGACACCGTTCCAGCTGCCATCGAATGATCACCGCCAAGCGCCAATGGAACTTTTCCAGCTTCGAGCGTCTTCAGCACCAGCTCGGCGTGTTTGGTGCACGTGGCGGTGATTTCCTTTAAGTATTTCGCGTTCGCCGCCCCTTCCTTCTTCTGCTCGGGAATGGCAACGGCCACATTGCCGCCATCTTCCACCTCGTGGCCGAGAGCTTCCAGGCGCGCTTCGAGTCCAGCGACGCGAACTGCCGACGGGCCCATGTCGACGCCACGGCGTGACTGGCCGAGGTCAAGAGGAACTCCAATGACACGAATTTTGCGGCCGGTGATGTTGGTAGTGGGCGCAGTGCTCATCATCATAGGTCTGGCTATTTTCCCAAGGCGTCAGGAAGTCCCTTGTAATAGCGGAATCCTTCAATCGGCTTACCATCTTTCATTCTGACATGACTGCGGGCATCATCTTTCAATTGCTTGACTTCTGCCTCAGGCGGATTCGGGTTGTACTTCTTCCATCCTGGTCCGTACTGGCTGATGTAGTGGGAAAATGCGTTCACTTTCTTGTCGACGAAAGCGCTGATGTCAACCCAGGTGTTCTCGTCATCATGATCGTAATCGTTGTAGAACAAATACTCCGGGACCATGTATTCCTTCAGTCCTTCCTGCGTGATCTGTCCCTCGAAAAGAAGGCGCCACATGGCGGCGCGAGCTGCGTCGGCCGCGAGATAGGCGGCAGCGCGGTGGTCGGACTTGTGCCAGCGCTGATAATTCTTACCGGGATCCCAGGCCATAAGAACATCGGGGCGCAGTTTGCGGATCCAGCGTACGAGATTTTCGACCACCGCCTTGCGATCTTCGAATTCCAGCAGGCCGTCATCGTATCCCAGATTGATGTAGTGATCGCCCGGGATACCCAACTCAGACAGTGCGGAAAGTTCTTCTTTACGGCGAATCTCTGCGAGTTGCGTGCGGGAAAGGCTTGGGTCCTGTGTGCCCACGTTTCCTGTCGTGAGAGTCACGACGTAGACCTGATTCCCATGGGCTTGCAGTAAAGCCAAAGTACCGTGGGAATTGGCGTCGTCATCGGCATGGGCGCCGATCAGCATTATGGTTTTACCGGTCCATTTCTCAACCGGCACGGCAGGACCGCTAAACTGTTGGGCTGCAACAAACGAAGCAAACGTGAGGAAGAGAACGATCGAGAGTGCATTCCGCATGAATCCCTCCCATACTGCATTTTGAATGAATCCGGAATGACGAACTTTACGGATAAAGCCGGTACAGCATTCTCGGGAATGGAATCGTTTCGCGTACGTGCTCCAGGCCGCAGATCCATGCGACAGCACGCTCAATGCCCATCCCGAATCCGCCGTGAGGCACGCTGCCATACTTGCGTAAATCCAAATACCACTTGAACGCCTCTTCGGGCAGGCCATGCTCATGAATGCGCTGCAGCAGCAACTCGTGCGATGCCATGCGCTGCGAGCCGCCGATGATTTCTCCGTAGCCTTCCGGTGCAAGCACGTCGACACAGAGCGCAAGGTCCGGACGCTCGGGATCAGGCTCCATGTAAAACGCCTTCACCTTCGCCGGATAGCGATGCACCATTACCGGTTTATCAAATTGTGCGGAGAGATAAGTTTCGTCAGGCGAACCGAGATCGCCGCCCCACTCGAATTTTGATTCTAGAGCGCCTTTAGCGAAGCCTTCCTGCAGATTCTTGACTGCGTCGTCGTAGCTGATCCGCGGGAACGGAGCTTCAATCTTTTCCAGCTTGGAAATATCGCGTCCGATGGTCTGCAGGTCCGTACGGCGGCGCTCGAGGCAGCGCTTCACGATGAAGCTGATCAATCCTTCCGCGAGTTGCATCACGTCGTCGAGCGTCGCGTAGGCTACTTCGGGTTCGACCATCCAGAATTCGGTGAGATGGCGGCGCGTTTTCGATTTCTCAGCACGGAAGGTCGGACCGAACGAGTAGACCTTGCCTAGCGCCATTGCAGTGGCTTCGACATAAAGCTGACCGGACTGAGTAAGGAAAGCCTGCTCGTCGAAGTAGTCGACCGGGAACAGTGTGGTCGTCCCCTCACAGGCCGCAGGAGTAATGATGGGCGGATCGGTAAGCGTAAATCCACGCTCGTCGAAGAAATCCCGTGCTGCCTTGATGATCTCGGCGCGAACCCGAAGAATCGCCGCCTGCCGCTGTGAGCGCACCCAAAGATGGCGATGCTCCATCAGAAAATCAGTGCCATGCTCTTTCGGAGTGATCGGATAAGGACTGGCCTCAGGAACGCGCTGCACGACCTGCACATCGGCAACGTCCAGTTCGTATCCGCCGGGCGCGCGTTTGTCGGCGCGAACTTTGCCTTCCACAATGACGCTCGATTCCTGCGTCAGGGTCTTGACCGCGTCGAAGACTTCAGGCGGAACGGCGTTCTTGGGAACAACGCCTTGAATGATTCCGGACCCGTCTCGGAACTGGGGGAATAAGAGCTTCCCGCTTTCGCGCAGGTTATAAAGCCAGCCGCGAATCGTTACGCTCTGGCCTTCGTGCTTACCGATTTCCGAAATCGTCGTGATGGGTGCTGACATAGTTTCGCTAAATTGAGTCATTGGGCCATTGAGTGATCTGGCGACCGAAAGCATTAATGCCGACGCGGGTTCAGCAATCACCCAATGGCTCGATCACTCAACCACTCAATGTCAGGCGGTTTCGAGCCGATCGAATGTCTCGCCCAGCTTTTCCAGCGGATTTACCTTCTCATCTTCTCCGAGTTCCAGCAGCAAGGGCGGTTTCTGCGGTGCGGAACGTAACAGTTCGATCGCTTGCTTCCAATCGATCGTTCCTTGGCCCGGCCATAAATGCGAGTCTTTCAATTTGTCGTTATCGTGCACGTGTGTAGAGCGAATGTGATTGCGCAGGATCTCGAAAGCTTCATTGACCGAGCTCATGATGTGTGCGTGGCCGAAGTCAAAGCAGACGCCAACATCGTCGAAATGTGCGAACTGAATCATTTCCACCAGCTTGTCGGGCGTCGAAAGCTCGTTGGGAATGTTCTCCAGCAGAATCCTGACCCCCAGCGGCTTGGCAAAGGCCCGCAGGTGCTCGATCGAAGTCATCGCCGCTTCGAACTTCTTGTCGCTGAATGATTCGTTCGGTGTTCCGAGGTGTTGCACGAGGAAGCGGAAAGGAATCTGCTCGGCAATTTCGAGCGCGCGCTTGATCTCGTCCATCGCCTCAATGCTGCTGGCACGGTCCGTTGAAGCAACATTCACCGGCGGAGCGCCAGCGCGTCCCCACTCGTAGTCTGCGTATAGCGGAGAATGGACTGAGTTCAGCGGTATACCGCTGCCGCGGAACCACTCGGCGATCTCTTTGACATGCTGCTTGCGGTTAGCGTAGTCCAGGTGCTGCCGCGCGGCAAAAATCTCGATCGCCTGCACGCCCGCTCGTGCCAACGAGTCAAGGATGCCTGGATGAAGGCGCTCCTTGACAAAAAGATAAGTTGAAACTGCTTTCTGCATGAATGTCCTAAGAGCTATTGTTGATTGCTGATTTTTGATTGTTGATTGAAAACAAAGCAAGCTGAACCGACACTCACTATCACAAAATCAACAATCAACAATCAAAAATCGCTTTACTAGTATCCCACGGCCTTGCCGTTGCTATTCCGACCATCGGTTGCGCCCAGGCGTTCTCCCGTCTTCTCATCGACCGCGATGCACTCTGCATCGCTCCAGTAGGGCGACTCGCCATCAACTTCGCCGATTCCGATCTGCACCTTGTATCCCATGCCACGCAGGATGTTCATGGTGTCCGGGAAAAAGGTCTTTTCCACGTTCACCACGTCAGGCAGCCACTGATTATGGAATCGTGGCGCATTCACCGCCTCCTGCAGATTCAATTTGTAATCCACGACGCCCATCAGGATATTGGCAACGGTCGTGATGATCTTCGAACTTCCCGGCGAACCCAGCACCAGTACGGCCTTGCCGTCGTGCACGACAATGGTCGGCGTCATGGATGAAAGCGGGCGTTTTCCTGGCCCGATCGCATTTGCCTCGCCCTGGATGAGCCCATCGGAATTCGGCACTCCAGGCTTTGCCGAGAAATCATCCATTTCGTCATTGAGCAGGAAGCCGAGACCGTCGGCCGTAACACGCGATCCGAACCAGTCGTTGATGGTCGTGGTCACTGCTACCGCATTGCCTTCGCCATCCACGACTGAATAGTGAGTTGTGTGATTCCCTTCGTGCGGCGGTGCAGGTGCCTTGGCGCTCGCAACCTGCTCCAGTTCGCTAAAAACGGCGGGACGCTTCAATTCTTTGCTGGGTGAAGCATGTTCAGGGTTGATGGTCTCGCGCCACGCGGCCGCATACTTCTTGTCTAGCAACTGGGCGACCGGGACTTTCGAGAAGTCCGGATCACCTAGAAATTCCGCACGGTCGAAAAACGCGCGCCGAAATGCTTCTACGGTGAAGTGGATCGATGGCGCCGAGCGATTCTCCATCTTCGCCAAGTCGTATCCTTCGAGAATATTGAGCGATTCGATCAGAACCGTTCCGCCCGACGAAGGTGGAGGCGCGCTAATCACCTCATATCCTCGATACGTACCCCGCACGGGTTCCCGTTCTTTGACCTCATAATGCGCGAGGTCATCTGCCGTGATCAGACCGCCGCCTTTCTGCATCGCAGCAGCAAGCTCCCGGGCCAGAGACCCGTGATAAAAGTCGTCAGGATTGGCGGCGATCCGTTCCAGGGTCCGTGCCAGGTCGGGCTGGCGGAAAATCTCCCCGGGCTTGTAGTAGTCCCCGTTGTGTTGAAAGACGCGCCGCGATTCGGGGAACTTCGCCAGATACTGGTCGTGGAAGTCGGCCGCTTCTCCCCAGGTCAGCGCATATCCATCGCGAGCCAACTTGATGGCTGGCGCCATCACCTGCTGCAACGTCAGCCTGCCGTAATTTTTCTCCGCATAGACCATGCCGGCGACCGAACCGGGCACGCCGATCGACCTGTATCCGATCTCGCTGGCACCGGGGATTACGTTGCCCCCGGCGTCGAGATACATGTTCGGAGTCGCCGCGGCCGGCGCTTTTTCCCGGTAGTCGAGGAAATGAGTCTTTCCATCGGCCATGCGAATCATCATGAATCCTCCGCCGCCGATATTTCCGGCCGGAGAATGCACCACCGCTAAAGCGAATCCGGTTGCGACCGCTGCATCGACGGCGTTGCCACCCGCCCGCATGATATTTGCCCCGACCTGTGCCGCCAGCCTATGGACACTCACCACCATCGCGTGCTGAGCGTGCACGGGCGTGGTCGATGCCAAGGCGGGCAGCGCCAGCCAAATCAATAAGACGACACTAGTCAGTATTTTCCGCGGAAATCGCATGCCCAGTAGCGAACGACAGGAATCGAAAAGACTCTTGAGGCTAGCCGAGCCAAGCGGCAGGAGTCAAATTTGGCGACATAATTATTAAAGCAGTCAGCCCTTCCGCGGTCTGAACGTGGACTTGGTGCTTTTGGCAACTTTCCTGCGACTCGTATTTCGCGTCCTCGAACTGTCACTCTTTCCTGCCGCCTTCGCCGCGATCATGTCATACGACTGACGAATGAACTGTTTCAGTTCCTCCCGTGCGAGGGCATCCAGACGATCGAGCATGACCCATTTGTACCGGCCGACGTACGGGGCTGGACGAATATCATCGCGCTCAATCAATTCTGCGAATGTCTCCGGTGTGCACTTAAAGCAAAGACGAAGGTTGTCCAGGCCAAGGATTGTAAATATCTTCCCCGAAATCTTGAAACATAGAGCATCGTCCCATTGCAGCTTTTCGGTGGCAGCGGGAAAAGCCAGACAGTACTCGCGAATTTCATCCACGTTCATAATGTTGAGCCAGGATACAAGCCTCCCATCTTCCAACAAATCTTTGCAATCTTCGCTGAATCGGAGTGCAATGTCGGTGAATCGAAATGCCAAGGAGATTTGGATGCAGACTCGCACTCTTGGTAATTCAGATCTGAAGATTACTCCAGTCGGTTACGGCGCTTGGGCGATTGGCGGCTCGGGATGGCAGTTCGCCTGGGGCTCGCAGGACGACATCGATTCCGTTGCTGCCATCCACCGTGCGCTGGATTTGGGCGTGAACTGGATCGACACAGCTGCGGTCTACGGACTTGGGCATTCCGAGGAGGTCGTAGCGCGCGCGCTCAAGAGTTGGAAGCGGCGAAAACCGTACGTGTTCACGAAATGCGGCCTGCGTTGGGACAACCGCGGCCAGGTGAAGAAGGTTTTGCGGGCGGATTCGATCCGGCAGGAAGTGGAGGACAGCCTGCGGCGGCTCGGGGTCGACACGATCGATCTCTATCAGATTCATTGGCCGCCGGATCCGGATTCGTCGGAACTCGAAGAGGGCTGGCGGACGTTGGCCGAATTAAAACGCGAAGGTAAAGTGCGCTGGATTGGTGTTTCCAATTTCAATGTCCAGCAGATACAACGCGCCAGCGCAATCGCCCCCGTTACCTCACTTCAGCCGCCGTATTCGTTGCTGCACCGCGACGTCGAGTCTGACGTGCTTCCCTATTGCCAAAAACACGGGATTGGCGTGATCGTCTATTCCCCGATGGCTTCGGGGCTTCTAACCGGAGCGATGACTCGCGAGCGCATCGCCAAATTGCCTGACGATGACTGGCGTAAGACCCACTCCAACTTCAATGAACCCAACCTCTCGCGCAATCTGGCTCTGGTCGATCTTCTACAGGAAATCGCGCGCAAGCACGGCCGCTCTGCCGGCGAAGTTGCGATTGCATGGACGCTGCAAAATCCCGCCGTTACAGGCGCGATCGTCGGAGCCCGCAACGCAAAACAGGCAGAAGGGGTCATGCGTGCTGCCGGTCTCCACCTGAGCGGAGACGAACTTCTCCAAATCGCAGAGTTTTTCGCGGCAACAACTGCGTAGGTTCCCAGCGGATACGGGCCTCTGACAGATCGTCCACCACGGAGGCACAGAGGCACGGAGAATCTTTTCTTATTTTTCTCCGCGGCTCCGTGTCTCCGTGGTGGACCTCAAGGAGTCTGGCTGGAGTTTTGCGATTCAGGATCTTGACGTGGGGTTAGCAGCACAATCAAGCGATCCTTCACGGCTGGCCACTCGGCGGCCACAATCGAATAGCGTACGGAGTCTCGTGGAATGAAATCTGCGGCCATCCGGTGCGACCTGAGGATGCCCTCACATTTGCCTCCGATCCGCTCCAGAGCAGCACGAGACCGTTGATTGCGCGCATCGGTATGGAAGCAAACACGCAGCACCTGCCAAACCTCAAAGGCATGTCGCAGCATCAGCAGCTTGGATTCGGTATTACTCGAAGTTCGAATCGCCGAACTCGCCAGCCAGGTATAACCGATCTCGCATGCATCTGGAACTCCGCGTCCATGCGCCGGATGTCCTGGAGGCCAGGCCCATCGTTCGATGTTCCAAAAGCGAGTTGATCCGATGACCGTGTTATCGTCCATGCGGACAATCGCGAACGGAACCGCGGTCCCTGCAGCCTGCCAGGCCAGCGCCGTTTCGACGTAGCGCTCGGCTTCTTTCCTGCCTTGGGGCACTGGGCTCCAGCGGTAGAGCGCGGGATCACCGGCCGCTGCCGTGACTAATCCAACGATATGTTCGGAGCGCAAAGGCTCAAGGCGAACGTGCCTGCCTTGCAAAGTGATCGTCTCGTCTGACATCCATTTAATATGCGACTCGGCTCTGCTCGGCCGCAAATAAGTGTTCTGGAATCTGAGCACTCCGGCGGAGTGCATCCGCCGGAGCTGCAAGAGAGAACTATGCGCTCATAGCTTTGATAACCGTCACCTTGCTGTAAGCCACACGAAATCCCAGTCGTTCTGCGTTGCGCTGTGAGGTTGTTCCGCCCTGTGTAACCACAACAGCGTTTTCGCAGCCAGCATTGACCGCGGCGGCGATCCGGGCCCGTAGCAGAGCTGTTTGCAGGCCACGGCCGCGAAAGCCCAGCAGAGTCCCTGCCCCACACAGGGCAAAGACCTTGTAGTCCGGAATGATCAGACCGGTGCCACACGCGACCGCCTTGCCATCGATGGTCGCTACGAATGCCAAAGCATTCTCCATCTGATAGAGCGGAGTAATCAAACCGCGAAACGCTTCCGGCGCTCCATCAGGAAAGAACGCACTCTCGACGATGGAGCCCGTGATTTCGGCTTCCTCCTGATGCGAACGCCGGATCACGCAATCCGGTGGGGGGTCCGGGAACTTCTCGTCCGCGTTCAGCTTTCGATACAACACATTGTTGAGTTCCGCGATACCGTAGCCGCGTTCTTTGAACAATTCAAATACTTCCGGTCCGTGCATCGGAGTGAGATCGACCTGCGCCGGAGCTTTATGCGACCGATAAAACTCCTCAATTCGATCCAAATCCTCGGCCGTGATCGGGAGAGCGAGACCAGCTCCGGTTGCTCTTCCAATCGGCGAGCCCAGCCCCGCGAAAACCATGTGACCGCCACAAATCTCTTCCTCTGCTGCACCCACCTCCGGACGAGTCTTCTGAAACGCACGTGCGTAAAGCACTTGTGGAATCTCCTCGCACGATTCCAAGCGGCGAGCGAGCGCCTTGTCGACGAATTCCATGGAAAATGTCCTCTCTGAATTTGAGACAGCACCCAGACGTAGCGAAGCTCTCTGCACGTGCGTAGAGCATCCGCTCGGAAAATTCAGGAGCCGAACTAAAGGACGGCGGTCATAGGCAGGACGCCAGAGTAGAAGAAGACGGCAAGTTTTGCAATCATTAGGAGCTCCGAACGAGCAGCGGAGATTCGATGCCTACACCTGTTCCCTCGCCTCGCCTAGCCGCACGGTGACATCCATCTTCTTCTTACCGCGATAAATCGTGATCTTCACGGAATCTCCGGCGCGATGGTTGTTCATCATTTGGGTGAGGTCGTCCTGATTCTCGATCTTCTGATCGTCAATGGAAACGATCAGGTCGCCGCCCAGCATGACAGGGTAATTGCCGAGATACGCCCGCTCCGTGCCTGCCCGCAAACCCGCCTGATCGGCGGCGCTGCCGGGCACCACCCCGATGACCAGCAATCCGTAGTCGACTGGTAATCCGATTTCATCCGCCAATTCAGGGCTGATGGGAATTGTCTTCACTCCGAGCGCTGGACGCCGTACGCGGCCCAGCGTCAACAGATCGTTCAGCACTGCTTTCGCCGTGTTGATCGGAATCGCAAACCCAATGCCGGCATTCTGACCAACATTGGAAAGAATCATGGTGTTGATACCGATCACATCGCCGTGCCAGTTCATGAGCGGCCCGCCGGAGTTCCCCGGATTGATGGCAGCGTCGGTCTGAATCGCTTCGTCGATCATGGCGCCATTGGGCTCGCGCACCGGGCGAATGGAACTGACGATGCCTCGGGTCATCGTTCCGGACAACCCGAAGGGGTTGCCGATCGCATACACCTTTTGTCCAACCTGCAGATTGCGCGAATCTCCTAGCGTGGCCGGCACCAGATCCGGCGCCTTAATCTGGATCACCGCCAGATCGTGAGCCTGATCCGTTCCTACCACCGTCGCGTTGTAGCTCTTTCGGTTATGGAGAGTTACTTTCACCTGCCGCGCATCGGCAATGACGTGGTAATTCGTGAGGATGTGTCCGTCTTTATCGATGACGAAACCCGAGCCTTGACCTTCCTGCGGCACCAGGCCGTAAAAGAAATCAAAAGTCATGGCTCGCGACGTAACGTTCACGACTGAGGGAATATTCCGCTTGTACACGGAGATATTGTTCTGCTCTTCACCGTCAAGCGACTCTCCAGGAGCGGCCTCTGTGATCTCCACCTGGGCTGGACGGGAGAACCAGCTCGAGGGATGCGAATCCACCACCGGATTGGAGCGCCAGGTGGTGAAATAGAAGAACGCCCCGGCAAGAGCCACCGCAAAGAGGAAAGGCCGCATGAATTTCATACTCGACTTTCTGCTCCGATCTAAACCACGCACAAGCTATTACGATTTATGGGGGTAAAACGGTTCCTCCTAATTTTAAACAATGCAAACGGGCTACGCATCTGGGGCAGGATTCGGTAGTTCTCCCTGTCAAGCTGCCGCAGCCTTAAGGAGTCGTCTTCGCACGTGTCTTCATTTTCTCCCAGACTTGCTGAACCTGCTCGCGGGTGTGGGCGAGTGAACCGGAATTGTCAATCACGTAATCCGCGGCTTTGACTTTTTCTTCATCCGGGAACTGCGCCGACATTCGCCGAGCGACCTCGGCTCGCGCCGTTTCCAAATCGATCTTCTGCCGTTTCGCGAATCGCTCCGCCCGCTGCTCCGTCTTGCACGTCACCACCAAAAGAGAGTCAAAGCGCTTCGCCGCGCCAGCCTCGAGAAGCAGAGCCGCCTCGACGATCGCGACTCCATGCGGATCTTGCAGGCTGATGGCGTTCATCCATTCCTCCTGGCTGCGGATCACGGCAGGATGCACGATGCGATTTAGTTCTTCTACGCGTGCCGGACGCTCCCCTGCTTCAGGAGCGCCAAAAGCAGCTTCGGCAAGCTTTACTCGATTCACACTTCCATCAGGATTGAGGATCTCTCGCCCGAAATGGCGGACAACTTCGTTGTATACGGGTTCGCCCGGTTGCATGAGCGAATGCGCAATCCGGTCCGCTTGCACCAGATGCGCCCCCAAGGCCACAAACATTTCGCCAACAACAGACTTCCCGGCGGCAATGCCACCCGTAAGGCCGACTTTCAGCATTCGCTCTCCAGCACTGTTTTCACCACGGAGACACGGAGCACAGAGGAACCGGACATCTGATTCAGAAGCTCATGAGAAATCTTTTTCGTGAGTAGGCTTCTTCGGGCGTGAATTCTATGCCCGCGACAATTCCGGCACGCGGCTGCCCCGGCGCATCTTTGCTGCCTTTACCGTGTTGTACATCAGCATCGCGATGGTGAGCGGCCCAACGCCGCCGGGAACCGGCGTGAGCGCTCCCGCTACTTCGGCTACCTCAGGATGAACGTCTCCGATGAGCGTCGATCCTTTCTTGCGGAAGGTGTCTTCCCTTTTCTGGTTCCCGGCAAAAAACCGCTGGAACTCCGCCGGATCGGTGACTGTATTCATTCCGACGTCGATCACCGTTGCGCCCGGCTTTACGAAGTCGCGGGTGATCATTCCGGCTCGGCCGATCGCGGCGACCAGAATGTCCGCCCGGCGGCATACTTCCGGCAGGTCACGCGTTTTCGAGTGACAGACCGTCACGGTGGCATTGGCGTTGAGCAGCAGCATAGCTGCGGGCTTGCCCACGATATCGCTCCGGCCCACCACCACGGCGTCGCGTCCGGCAATCGGAATATTGCTGCGTTTGAGGATCTCAATGACGCCCGCTGGCGTACATGGCACAAGCCCCGGCCGCTGCGTCGAGAGAAATCCTACGTTCATCGGATGGAATCCATCCACATCCTTGGCCGGATCGACGGCGAGCAGAACCTTCTTCGAATCCACCTGCGTTGGCAACGGAAGCTGCACCAGAATGCCGTCGATTTCATCGCGTCGGTTCAGATCCTGCATCAGATCGAGGAGTTCGTCCGTAGTGGCCGACTCTGTAGGCGTCAGCTTCTCGCTGTATACGCCGACCTCCTCACAGGCTTTGACCTTTCCCCGAACATAGATTTCGGAAGCGGGATTGTGCCCTACCAGCACGACCGCTAGCCCCGGGCGTACCCCGGCAGTGGCCATATTCTTGACCTCCGCGGCAACTTCGCCGCGAATCTGTTGTGCGATCTTCGTTCCGTCCAGTATGAGAGCAGACATGATTTGGGTTCCGACTAAAATCTTACACCGCTGGAAAGGGCGACATCAGGGCTAGGGATCAGGAGATAGGCATTAGGGGCTTGGGGCTAGCCTCGGTGCCATCGTCACTATCAACAAAGGAAATTCTCGGAGCTGATGTTCTGTGCCGGAAGTGTGCACCCCTTCATAGCTAGTCCTTGGCCCTGAGCCCCAACCCGTGCATTGCTTGCCGTATAATCGACGGCAATGCTTTCCAAAGAACTTCTCGAGATGCTGGTTTGTCCGGCTTGCAAGCAGGAACTCGAGTACCGGCAGAATCCTGAAAGCCTAAGGTGCAAGCGGTGCCATCGGGTTTATCCGGTCAAAGATGACCTCCCCATTATGCTGATCGACGAGGCCAAAGTTGAGCCTTAAAAACGTAGATGGTCGTTAGCGCTCGCCCCTCCTAAGGCCACTGCCCGCCTGCCACCACCCATGATGGATATCAGCCACCGAAACGACACATTGTGTCAGTTTTGAGATTACCTGCAGGTACTATAGGCACCTCCTCCCCTGCCCCGAGCTACAGTGACTCCGGCAACTTCCGATATTTCTATGGGTTAAAGGAATCAGAGAGGTTTGGGAATCGCACCTAGTAAGTACGTGAATTACGGCAGTTCAATTGCATGCAACTTGGATAGGTGCCGATGAGTCTAATGAAGCAAAGGTCGGAATCGGAGGTGATGACGGCCATGACGAACGAAAAGATGATAACCATGGTGGGGAACGACAAAGAGCGATTTACGATGACGGAGTTGGCGGCTCTGCGGAACGACTTGCTGCAGGGTGGCATGATCGACTCCTATGAAGCGGCTGAACTGCTCCGGGCCTTCCTGATGGGCCGCGGATATGGGGTTTCGCCAACGGCTGCACTCGACGCAGCCGGTCGCGTCGAAATGGCCGGATGTGCAATCCCGGTCCTCCAGTTTGAACTGGAGAACCTGGCAATGGTGATGTAACACGGGTCCGATTTTATAAGGTTTCAGAGTTTCCAAGGCATCCTCGAACCTGGGGTTGTGAGTCCTGGAAACTCCGAAACCTTCAAAGTTTTAGTCGAAATTGTGCGCTAGATTTCGCAACGATCTGGGTAGTAAAACGCGGCGGCAGAGATTTTCTGACATTCTGGCTTGTCGATCCTAACCAGCCCGGCTTGTGGTGTTAAGGACTACCTTTTCAGACCTGCCGTGAAATGCGTCAGCACCGTCACTGGCTGGTTTACCTGCTGCGAGACCCGCTCCATCAGCAACCGCTTTCTGTCAGGAGAAATGCTGTAAAACGGAATGGTCAGGATCGTCCACTGGCTGACCAGTGTCTGCGGAGCGCCAAATTGCAGAGCTCCACTCTTCTCATTGACGGGTATGGCGAGAATCGATTGGTTCCGATCGAAGTAGTAGATCTCCTTGCCATCGGCGCCCCAGTGCGGTGCCTGTCCACCATTCGAAGAAACTTGCCACTTGCCCTGCCCGCCCCCGTAGGCTTCTACATAAATCTCAGTCCGGCCCGACTCGGCTGAGTTGTAGGCAAGCCAGCGTCCGTTGGGCGAGAGGGTCGCATTGCTTCCACCCGGAATAATCTCGCGCGCCTTTCGGTCCCCCTCCAGAGAAACAGCCCACACTCCTACATCTTTCTGAGTAAAGGAGTTGGGAGAATAAAATAGCGTCTTGCCGTCGTGAGACCAATCCGTGGGAGCGAAAATGCCTTCCTTCGTGTCTGGTACCAACAATTCCTCTGACCCAGCGCCATCGGACGGCTTTCGATAAATGCCACCGGCAGATGCCCGCATTGAACTATAAGCAATCCACTTCCCGTCCGGGGACCAGACGGGGAAGGTATTGCCGGTAGGTCCGAAGGTCAAGCGCGTTCGCACGCCGCGCGCAAGATCCAGCGACCAGATATCGTTCACCCCCGAATCCAACGTGAGCGCAATCCGGTCGCCCTGTGGTGAGAGCGCTGCAAAGTTGAGGTTCTGCAAGTTGTCGGCGGCGACGCCCTGCTCTTTCCCGTTCCGATCCATCCACACCAGTTGAACGCCCCCGGAACTTCCGTTCGCGAAAATCAGAAGTCCGTTGTCGCTCGCGGAAGCAGTGGTGTGCCAGGTTGAGACATCGTTCAATACTCCAGCCGAAAGAGGTTGCGCTTCGCCTTTCAACTCGCCCGTCGCTGGATCAAAAGCTTCGGCCATCAATTGATCGGCGCGGTTGAAGAGCAAAAATCCTGCTGCGTAAACGCCGTTGCTTTGCGAACGAATGACCAGATGATTCTCGCGGCCGTCCAGCGAGGCGTAATAGATGCCGTTGTTCGACACCTTCGAGGGGTCGTGATGCATCGCGAAGTACAAAAAATGCTTTCCGTCAGGAAGAAAAAACGGCCACCGGTGCGACGAGTACAACGTGGGATCGATTTTGGTGACCGGAGACGGCGTGCCACCATTCGCGCTCACCTGAAACAGGGGCGCTATCGGAGACGGCGAGAACACAATCACTCCGTTTGCTCCCCATGCACCGCCTCGTCCAAGCTGCGCATCGCAGATCGGCTGCGCAGTAGTGCCATTGAGATCGATGGTCCTCAGTTTCCCGTTGGAAAAGAACCCGATCGAGCGGCTGTCGGGCGACCAGAAGGGAAAAATCGCATCGTTCGTATCCGGCAGCGCGCGGGCTTCGGCGCCGTCCATCGGACGCACCCAGATGGAAGTCTTCCCGTCCATTCCGTTCGCCGTGAAAACCAGGTTTGAACCATCGGGAGACAGAACGGGAGGCCCCGCCAGATCGGAGGTGAGCCGGAAATGTCCGCCCGGCGGTGGATTCAGCGATGCACGAATGCTGGGATCGGGAGGCCCCGTTCGACGCAGCAAGAATCCAGCGAGAACTCCCAGAACAATTGCCGTTACCACCGCGCCAAGCCACCAGCCCCGGAGTCGCGATTTCATTAGGGAAGGTTCCTTCTCAACTGCTGCAGATCGCAGCGAAGCGACCGAACCCAGGTTCATTGCAACGTCGTGCGCAGACTGGAAACGTTCGCCCGGTTCCTTGGCTAAGCACCCCCGAATGACTAGATCAAGCATGCGTGGGGCGAGTGCCTCGCTGGGAGCAATGGGCTCCGGATCTTTTTCGAGAATGGCAGTGAATACGCTGAGTTGTGATTTCCCTTCAAAGGCGCGCCGCCCCGTCAGCATTTCGTAAAGGACGCAACCCAGGCTGAAAATATCGCTGCGCGCATCAGCTTCCGCGCCCTGCAAGACTTCAGGAGCCATGTACTGAAACGTGCCGACAATCAACCCTTTCTGAGTCAGCGGGGAAGCCGCCGAGGTAAGCGTCGCTAGATTCATCGTCGGAGTGGAAGGAGTAAACGGCCCAACCGCCTGCGACCCGATCGATAGCTTCGGCTTGGCGAGCCCAAAATCCATCAGCTTTGCCCCCGCTTTGGTCAGCATGATGTTGGCTGGCTTCAGATCGCGGTGAATGATGCCTTGCTGATGTGCCTTCTCAAGAGCTTCAGCGATCTCGGTACCAATCTTCAGGACCTGATCCAGCGGCAGTGGTCCCTTGGCCAGACGCTCCGACAGAGTCTGCCCCTCAAGTAACTCCATGACCAGGAAATTCAGGCCTTCCTGCGAGCCGATGTCGTGCAGGGTGCAGATGTGCGGATGATTCAACGATGAGATCGATCTCGCCTCGCGCTCCATTCGTTGCTTGAGTTCAAGATCAGCGGAGAGATGCTCTGGCAGAACTTTGATCGCAACGTCGCGTCCCAATCGAATGTCACGGGCGCGGTAGACTTCGCCCATTCCTCCCGCACCGAGGCGCGACTGGATTTCATAGGGACCAAGTTTTGTGCCTGAAGCGAGAGGCATGAATGGGCGTCATTATATCGTGCGCCCACCTCACGTACCGCGCCGGCGGCATGCAAGCATTCTGAAGGGGTTGCGAGCAGACACGAATTGTCGAGATCCGAGGCTTATCTCGTGTTCACCGCAGGAATCCCCGGGCGCAGGAGCAACTGCTCCGCCGTGGTAAATGCATGCGTACGGATCAGCAACGTGCTGACCAGAGAAGTCAGCCCCGACGCTGCGAAAATCATGGCGAGAACCACGAATTGATAGATCGCGGCATACACTGGCCGCGAGCCCGATAGCAGCATTCCGGCCATCAGCCCTGGAATCCACACAATACCGAGCGAGCGGAGAGAGTCGATGGCGGGAATCAGGCTGGCTTCAAATGACGCCTGGACATAGGGCGCCACACTCTGACGTGGACCAGCGCCCAATGAAAGAGCAGTCTCAATTTCTCCTGCGTGCGCCAACACATCCGAGCGAAACCGGTTCAGTGCCAGGGAATTGGTGTTCATCGCATTCGCGATGAGCATGCTCCCGACCGGGATCAGCGCGGTAATGGCTGTACCGATGACCCCCAACCACGTCATGAGAGCGATGACGGATCCGGCTCCGCAAGCAATTGCGTAGGCAGACACCTGGAACGATCCCGGAACACCTTTGGCCCGCTTCGCAGAAGTCGCGCCGGCAGCAACAATCATTGCGATCAGCAGAAACGCGCCGGTCCAGCGCGGTGCCCGAAGCATGATGACCAAGACCGATCCTACTGCGACGATTTGTACGAGCCCGCGCACCAGGGCGATCACGGCTTCGCCTTCCACGTGGATCTTCCGCCGGCGTGCCAGCAAGACAACTGCAAACGCTGCCACGGCTGCGATCAGAGCTTGCGCTAATCCAAGTTGCAATTGATTGGTGAACAGCCGGTTAAGCATGCAGCACCTCGCTGGCGGCTCCGATTTGTGTCACGCGTCCTCGTTCCAGCTTCATAACCCGAGTGGCCATCCGCAACGCCTGAGCCGTGTCGTGCGTCACGACGATGCACGTGAGATGGGTCTCGCGGATGATGTCGCGCATCAGTGTCTCGACGCCGGCTTTGGCCTCGTCATCCAGTGCAGAAGTGGGTTCGTCCAGCAGAAGCACGCGTGGCGAATTGGCAAGAGCGCGAGCCAGTGACACACGCTGTGCTTCGCCGCCAGACAAGTTCGCAACGTCGCGCAACGCATAGCCCTCGAGGCCGACCCTCCCGAGCAATTCTTCACCTTGGGATTGGGGAAACGATTCGCGACGCTGCAGCGGCCCGAAACTAATATTCTCAATTACAGTTCCTGGAAAGAGAAATGCCTTTTGCGTAACCATTCCCACCTTGCGGCGAAGCTCCTGTGGCGCGATTTGCCGGTAATCAACGCCTTCGAAAAATACCGTTCCGGAGGTAGGCTCATCGAGACGGTTGAGAAGCCGCAGAAAAGAACTCTTGCCGGACCCACTCGGCCCGACCACGGCCAAAACCTCGCCGGACTGGACGTCGACACTGATGTCATCCACCAACGTCAATTCACCAACACTGCGGGTGAGGTGGTCTGTCCTCAGGATGCTGGATTTGCTTGACACGTGGCTTTTTAAGTTGTGAGTGTGTTGAACGCAGAATCCAGTATCGCACTACGCGATATCCGGCAGTGAAACGGTCTTACTCGTAACGCAGGCTTTCCACCGGATCGAGCTGCGAAGCCCGGGAGGCAGGAACTGTCCCGAAAATAATGCCGACGACGGAGGAAACAACGATCGCAATAATCGCCGACAGCCCTGAAATAGGCAGGCGAAAGTCGGTGAAGAAGCGAACGGAATAAGGGATAGCAAGACCAGCGACAATGCCGGCAATCCCACCGGTCACGGAGATGACGATAGCCTCGGCAAGGAACTGAAATCGGATTTCGCGATTGGTCGCGCCAATCGCCTTGCGAATGCCAATCTCGCGTATGCGCGATGTGACCGTTGCCAGCATGATGTTCATGATCCCAATGCCGCTCACTAGCAGTGTTACGAATGCCACCAGCATCAGCACCAGCGTAAGTGCATCGGCGATCTTTCCCGCCACGCTGAGCAACTGGGTGAGGTTCTGCACGCTGTAAACGGATTCAGCCCGGTGGCGAGAGTGCAGGACACGCCGTATGGCATCCGTGGCAGGGATGACGTCCTGAGGTGTTGCTACTGAAAAGTAAATCTGGTACACGGCGGATGTAGGAGTAAAGAAACGGCTGACCGTGTACGGAATCAGCATCGTGTCGTCTTGAATCTCCGACTGGCCAAAGGTGTCGACGCTCTCCTTGAACACACCCACAATGGTGAACGGCAATCCACCGCTTAGTTTGATGATCTGCCCCACCGCCGCTGGGACGGAACCATACATCTTCAAAGCCAGTTTCTCAGTAATGACGCCGACCTTATTGTGCCCGGAAGAGTCCTGGGCATCGAAGAACCTCCCGGCAAGAACTTTCAGATTTCGCACGCGCATGTAGTCGGGCGAAACTCCCATCACCAGAATGTCACTCTGCTTGCCGCCGCCAATGCTGATGCGGTCATTCAGAGTCACCGTAGGGGACGCGGCAACAACGCTCGATACCTGTTCCCTGACCGCCTGCACATCCTCAACTGTCATGGGGTCCGGCGTGGAGTCAATGCGCTGCGAGCCGCCCTGGTAATCGGCATAGATCATATTGGTGCCGATCGACTGCAACTGGCGCAAGATGTACTGCTTGCCGGTGAGGCCGATCGTCGCCACCAGAATGACCGAAGCTGTGGCCACTGCCATAGCTAGCGACGTCAGTGTAAATTGCAGCTTGTTACTGCAGAACGCGTCGTAGGCAAAATTCAGCGTCTCGCTGAGACCTATCGTCAGCCGACGCGGAGTTCCTATGGCAGGGGATGTGGCAGTAGCCATCTAGGTATTAGATGTTAAACCCCGTTCGTGGACGCCTGCAATGAAGCCTCTTTTTTCGGCTTCCCGGCGATAGTGACGGCCGCCAGCACCACGATCAGCGGATCTACCGGACGGAAATAGTATGTCTCTGGATGAGAGAAGTAGTAGGCCAAAGGAAAAAAGAACAGCACGATCAAAAAGCGAACGCCGAGGGTATCGCGCAAAAACAGGCGGCGCAGGCCTAGGAGCGCCAGGATGGTCATGATCGTGTCCACAAAGATATTCGGCGGGTCGAGTGGTTCGTCTTTCAGGTACTCTCGCGAGAAACTCCAATAGCCAGTCCACATATAAAGGATGCGGCGGCCCGTCATCCAGACGAACCAGGCTGGATGGCTGCGGATGTAAGACTTCGCCTGTTGCATCTTGTGATCCATATAAGCCATCTCGCCTACGCGTTCGTACTCGTGTAGCTCGTCGTCGTTATGGTTGAGATGCAGGCTGCTGTTGACCCAGCGCGTGGAGTATCCATTGTTGCCGATGTATAGTTCGAGCCCGTAGCCACTGCGGACGGGGATAAATCGGTGAAACGTCTCGTAATTGCGCACGATCCACGGAGACATAATCGCGAGCGCACCAATGGCTCCCGCCAGAAGTGGACCAGCCCAGGACTGGTGGTCGCGAAATCGTCGAATTAAAGTCCAAAGCGCAAGGAATGGTACGACCGAGAGCACAACCGGTTCGGTCAGCGCGGCGAAGCCGCCGAACAATCCAAAGAGTAGCCAGTCCCGTATGCGGGAGGAATTCTCCAATCGCCACGCAAACCAGAAAAGCCATGCAAGTTCCAGAGTCACCAAACAGGTGGACCACGCCCAATCCGCGCCGTAGTAAATGCCGTAGGGATAAAATGCCCATCCCCAACCCGCCCACTTCCCTACACGATCGCCAAGTCCACGCTTCGCAATCAGAAAAACTGGCGCGCAGGTGAGCGCCGAGAACAAACTGTTGAGCGAGAGCGCGGCCAGCACTGATGCTGTTGTCTCAATTCCAAAGATCTTGAAAATTCCGGCCAGCAGGTAGGAGTACACGGGCGGCAGCACCGCTGTTGAGCCCGTATTACGAGCGAATACATTGCCGAACCCGTGCCCTGAAACAATAGACCGTGCGACTAACCCGAACGCCCAGTGATCGAGGACAAATGGGTCTGTCCAGTCGTGGTAGACAAATGGAATTACGGCGAGGCGCACCGCGAGCGCAAGCGCAACCATCCAGACATATAGAGGAATACGCTTCGGGTGGTTAGGGTCTATTGGCATGAGCCGGGAACAGAGTCAGAGCAGTCGTACGCGTGTCAGTATAACGGCAGACTTTTACCTCATCGTTTTGATATTCACACTCAAGGTGATCCGGCTGCTTGTCTGAAAACTCGCCATCGGCACGCGAGAAAACGAACCACGTCACGCCGAAATCTTTATTGAGACTCTCAAAATCGGATGCCTTGAACGATCGCCAGCCATCCAGCGCTGTAACCTCTTTGAGCCATCTGGGTGCGAGGCCTGGGACGCGCGCGGCCATGCCTGCATCTTTTTCATAGTCGGCCAGGACGCTCCTCTCGGCGAGACCACGGAATCCGTGAGAGTCCTCGCCTGGCAAAGTTTCGTAATGAGGATCGATGGCAAACAGCGCGTCGGTCGGCGTGTTCTGACGGATCCATTCGAAGGCTTGAACCCACGAATTCGTTGACTTCACGAACGGCAACTCAAGATGAGGCGATCCCGGATACATCTGGCGCTGAGCGTAGAACATGCCTGCACTTAGCGGAACGAATAGCAACACCCAGCGGTATAGCTTGCGGCGCAATACATATTCGCCCACCAAGCCTCCCGCAATGAGAAAAAACAAGATGTAAAGCAGGTGGAGATAGCGCATGGGCTCGAACGGGCGCAGGCGTTCGAGGCTTGGCGGCAGCATAATGATCAACCCGGCGAGGGTCTGGAATGCGCCGTAGTAAAGCAGAGCAGAGCCGACTGTTGGCAGCGCGGAGCGATCATTCTTTGTCACTCGCATTTGAAGAAAGCGGACCAGCAGGAACAGAAGCACCAGCGGCGCGAAGACCCCCAGCCATTCATACCATTGCCAGCGACCCAGGAAGTAAAACCCTCGCGTAGCGGCAGCTTTGCGCCACGCATCGGATGCAGGTTCGAACAGCCATCCCAAAGGTCCGAACACGATCGCAGCCGTAAAGAATGGCGTGAGTTTTCGACCGTGCATCTGCCAGACGAGAAAAAGGCAAAAGGAAATCCCGAAGCATGCCTGAATGGCATGAACGGCAAACGCAAATGCCAACAGCAACCCTGCGACCCAATGCCGACGATCCATTACTGCCACGATAGCGGCGAGGATGGCAGCGGTCGCGAGGGTTCGGGGATGAAGGTATTGATCCGCGACATTGATCGCAATACCGCCGATCGGCATGCTCAACAGCGCCGCCACCAGCGCTGTCGCCCCCCAATGAGCCGTTGGATTTGCAAAGCAGCGGCGGGCGATGCGCCAGACGCCGTGCAGCAGGAAAAAAATCGCCAAGACTTGCCACAGCAATGTCGCCCAGGATACAGGCAGGTGCGTAAGGCGGACCGAAAACGCAATCAGTTTGTCGAAGATCGTCGCTTGAAACTGCACGCGGAAGTAGTCCGCATCGTGCGGGAACAAACTTGGATTCAAATGCCGCTTGATGGCGGCCAGGTAGAACGAATCATCTTCCAGGCCTGGGTGGTACCCCATCACAAGAAATCCGAAGGCAGTAAGCAACGCAATGAGAATTAAATTCTTGAACGCGAAATCACCGTTGGCGACAGAGACCGATGTCCGACTCTTTGCAATCGATGTAGCGGTACCATCCTCAGCGTTAGTGCTACGGCCCTGTCCCGAACCGCGCGACAACGATGAGGCACCATTCACCATCGATTGCGTGTTGCGATTGGCAGTCACGAGGCGGAGCGGGCCGTCTCCGGGTGGGAAGCGTAGTAGCTCTCCCTACCCGTTTCAAGCTTGCGGCCATCGGGACTGAAACGAGGCAGGTGAATCAGGCCGGCGCGCTGCAACGCGAACTGGATGGTTGTGGCGAGCACTCCCAAACCGTATTTCACGCTACGGCGAAAGTTGATCGAGGAGGCCTCTTCAAAGTATTTGGTTGGGCAGGATACTTCTCCGATGCGAAAACCGAAATGGACGCATTGAGCCAGCATTTGGTTATCGAAAACAAAGTCATCAGAATTCTCCAATAGCGGCAGCTCTGTCAGGACCTTCCGGCTGAAGGCGCGATAACCGGTGTGATATTCGGAAAGCTTCACGCGCAAAAAAATGTTCTCAAACGCCGTGAGTAGCCGGTTCGATACGTACTTGTAGAGCGGCATGCCGCCGAGCAACGCGCGGCCTCCGATGATGCGCGAGCCCAAGACGACATCGTAGACGTCGTAGGCGACCATGCTCGCCATCGCGGTGATCAGCAGGGGAGTGTACTGATAATCGGGATGCAACATGATCACGACATCCGCGCCCGCCGCTAGAGCTTCGCGATAGCAAGTCTGTTGATTCCGTCCATACCCGTAATTGCGATCGTGGAGGTAAACGTGCAGGCCCAGCCGACGCGCGAGCTCAACCGTCTGGTCACGGCTTTGATCGTCCACCAGGATGCGGATATCAACAAGTTCCGGCAGCTCCGCCACGGTAGACTCGAGCGTTTTCTCCGCATTGTAGGCGGGCATAACGACCGCGATGCGTTTGCCGTTAATCATGGGAGCGCGCTAACGCTATTTTAAATGATGACGTGAGACAGCCTCCACAACTTCGCTGCACGAGCCCGATTACACCACAGGGAACACAGGGTTTCACGGGGCGACAGAACTTCGATCACCGCATGTTATCGAGGATTGAACCGACAATCCCGCCGACAACCCCTGCCTCCGTCGCTTGCCTTGGAGCTTCACGGGGCAGATATTTCTCGATGGCATGCGCGAGTTTCGAGATCGGGAGCGTCTGCAGCCAAATTCGACCGGGCCCGGTGAGCGACGCCAGGAAGATGCCATCCCCGCCGAAAATCATATTCTTGATGCCAGGGACAGTGGTGATCTGAAATGAGACGCTGGACTGAAATGCTCCGACATGCCCGGGATGAACACGCAGATTCTCTCCTGGCTGCAGATCGCGGACGACGAGTTCTCCTGAGAGTTCGAGCCACGCCATGCCCTGCCCAGTGAGCCTCTGCAGCAGGAAACCGTCGCCGCCAAAAATCCCCGCGCCGAGCGATTGCTGAAATCCGACACCGATCTGGATCTGCGGAGTCGCGCACAGAAACCCGTGACGGTGAATCATGTACTCATGTCCGGGGCTGACTTCCACGGGCACAATGTGTCCGGGCAACTTAGTGGCAAAGGCGAGTTCGCCCGGGCCGCCCATGGCTCGGTACTCGGTCATGAAGATTGATCCACCGCCGGCGACGCGCTTGATCACTCCGAAAAGGCCACCGCCGCCCGCGAATTGGGTGTGAGTGGTCAGCTGGATCGAACTGCCCATCCAGGAAAGCTCTCCGGCCTCGGAAATGATGGATTCATTATGGTCTAGGACAAATTCGAGAACGGGCATTGTCGTGCCAGTGATCCGACTTTGCATGTTGTCTCCTGTGGAGTGCGGTTTGCGGCGGAAAAGTTGAGTATACAACGGGTAAGTTCGTGATCAGCTCTCAGCTGTCAGCTGTCAGCTGCCAACTCTCACTTCTCGGTTCTCAGTTCTCAGTTGTCAGTGGGCAGATGTCAGGTCTGAGGTCTGGAACAACATAGGGGAGACATTCGGCGTGTCTCCCCTCACCACTGTGTTCTATCCGCTTTGCGCTCATGAGTCTGAGCCACAAGCTGTCGGTAGTTTGTCGGCTGCTATCGATTCGGCATTCCACCCATGTTGCCCATGTTCGGCATTTCGAACTTCTTGTAGCCCGCGGGGATCTCGAAGAGGCTGGCTGGTTGTGTTCCTTCCTGGATATTGCGCAGCTCGCCGGTGTCGCCGTTCTTGCCTTGCCACTTCACTGGAAACTGCAGCTTGGGATCGAGCCACACGGTTCCGGTCTCGCCTTTGGAGTTCGTGCCTTCGTACTTCACCGTGTTGCGGCCGTTGACGGTTTCGTTGCCCACCTTGTGGCAGCTTCCACCCTGGTTTTCCGGGCGGGCCAGCCACTCGGAGCAGGCATTTTCGACATCGCGCGCGTGGAAGAAGTTGTATGCAGCGCGCTGCTTCGCCATTTGTTGCGGCACTTCCATGTACATCTGGCGCTCGTCCATCAGGACGGTGGATGTCTGCTTTTGCAGATCTATGATGACAGCTCCGCCTCCACGGGCTTCTTTCTTGCCTGACTCGAAGCGGGCCTTGTCTTTTCCCATATAGATCTTGGCCTGGGGACCATCCGGTCGCTGATTGTTGTAGACATCGGCAGAAAATTCTGTCTGGGCAAATGCGAAGCTGGCTGCGAAGAGCAGAGTGATTGCGCAGGCGGTACGAACCATTAAGCGCGGCATGGAAACGCTCCTGAAGGTGAGAATGGCCGTTCTAAGGACGGCTCTTTTGGCGGGAAAAACTATATCAGAAGTAGGAGTAGGGATCCTTCGACTGCGGTTTTGCTCCGGCAAGCCGGAGCAAAGTCCTCGCTCAGGATGACAGAGTAGCGTGATTGCTAGGCTCTGCGAGGATGCGTCAAACGGCGTTCTCGAGTGCGAGGGCCATTCCCATGCCTCCGCTGACGCAGAGCGTGGCAACGCCCTTCTTGGTGTTGCGCTTCAGCATCTCGTGGAGCAGCGTTACCGTGATGCGCGTTCCGGTGCAGCCGATCGGATGTCCGAGGGCGATCGCGCCGCCGTTGACGTTGAGGCGATCGCGATTGAAATTGAGAACGCGATCGCAGGCGAGCACTTGCGCGGCGAAGGCTTCGTTGAGTTCCACGAGTCCGAACTCATGCAGGCGCAGTCCATACTTGTCTTCGAGCTTCTGCAGCGCGGGAACGGGTCCAATGCCCATGGTGCGCGGATCGACTCCGGCAGAGGTGACGGCAACGATGCGCGCCAGCGGCTTGAGATTGTTCTGCGTTACGAAGTGCTCGCTGGCAATCACCATGGCGGCTGCGGCGTCGGTGATGCCGGATGAATTTCCAGCGGAGATTGTTCCCGACTTTGAAAAGACTGGCGGCAGTTTCGCAAGCTTTTCCATGCTGGCGTCGGGGAACGGATGCTCGTCACGGGAGAAGGTCGTCGTGCCCTTCTTGCCTTCGATGGTGACCGGGACGATCTCGGCGTCGAAGCGTCCGGCGGCAATGGCGCGGGCGGCGCGGGTTTGCGACGTCAGGGCAAATTCGTCCTGTTCCTCGCGGGTGATCCTGTACTGGTCGGCGAGGACTTCTGCGGTTTCTCCCATGACCATCTTCGCCAGGGGACAGAAAAATCCGTCGCGGTACATACCGTCAACGAGTTCCTGATTGCCGAGGCGATATCCCCAGCGCGCGCCGTCCAAGTAATAAGGAAGGCGCGACATGGATTCGGTTCCGCCGGCGAGAATGCAACTCGACTCTCCGAGCAGGATTGCCTGATAGGCGAGCGCGATCGACTTCATGCCTGAAGCGCAGGCCTTGTTAACCGTGTAGGCAGGCACTTCTTGCGGGACGTCGCTGCGGACTGAGATTTGGCGCGCGGGATTCGGTCCGCCTCCAGCCTGACGGGCGTTGCCGAAGATGGTTTCTTCGATCTGGTCGGGACGAACTCCGGCGCGCTCGATGGCGGCTTTGGCCGCGACGACTCCCATGTCGGCTGCGGTTTGCGAGGCGAGCGAGCCTCCGAATTTACCGATCGGCGTTCGGACCGCTGAGAGTATGTAAACCGCCTGCAAGAGGATCCTCCGAACTGCCCAGAATATCAGGTGCGCACATCGCAAAGCGTTGGAGAGTGCAAGGCGGGATCCGAGGTCTGGAGTTGAGCCGAAAAGAGCGCTGAGGGGAGGATTTCATTGGATCCGCGGGAGAAAAAGTGAGTTTCATTTTGGGAATGGATGTGTGAGTGTGGGGTATCCCCCCCTCCCCCGGTCTAGTGGAATCATGAAGTTAGCGGAAAATCGTAAAGTAATCTATGGCGCTCAACAACTTAGGGGCAAAATCTTGAGCCGCAAGGACTTAGCTCGGGTCGAGCAACTCCTTCCTATACTGCTTTCGCCTTGGCTAGTTTGGGCTTGGTGGATGTGGAGTTGCAAGGGCGGGGATCACAGTGGTGTGTGATTGCGGTACGGGGTTTGAAAAGTAGTGATAGGTCTCGTCTTTCTCCGCATTATCCCCGCCATTCCCGAAGTGGATAAAGAAAATGGGTCAGTTCCGTCTGTCCCTGTTTTCTGTCCCTGTTTTCTGTCCCGGGTCCAACCGGGAACTATTCCTATACCTGGACCTCAAGCCCCCATCCCGGAGGAAATATTTGGACAAATCTTGTGACCCCGATGGGGATATTTGACCTGATCCAGTACGCTGGACGGAAGTTGGGGGGATGTTAAGCCCATATGATTAACATGCCCGTTGTGGTCCTGCTCTGTCTTGCATCGAGTTCCTGTATACTCTCCGCATTTTTCCTGTGGCAGGAGATTGGGGAGATCAATCGCAAATTACCCGATACGGAGCAAATCTCGTATTGGGGAATGCATCCTGTCAAGATGGCTCGCATCAAGAAGGAATATAAACGCTTATACCCGTTTGGGAGAATCGATCTTGTGCGGCGCATCTTTCAGTATGTAGGTTTCGTATTTATAGCCCTGCTGCTGATTCCGTTGGGCTTCTTCAAGTGAATATCTCCGCAGCGCAAGGTGTCATCTGAGTTGCCGCAAACAACACCGCCTGCGGTACAACGGGTATTATCCACGGTTCTTTTGGCTTCTCCTTGGGGGCAAATGGAGATGCTAGCCAAGGAGTCTCCGGAGTAACGACAACCGGGTCTGTTGGGGGCGCCTCCCTCATGCTCGCAATCGCTGTTGTTTCTCCGGCTGATCGCGTATCAGCGGTGGACCGGGAAGTATCCCTACTATTGGTTACGTAGAAAGTGAATTCTCTCGCCTCGAACTCTAACAAGGGCACATGCTACTGAGTTGACTTGCGCAGAGCAGATCCAAGATGATCCAGTCCCTTGTCCAAACACGATTTTCTGATGTTTATCATCTTGTCACGTGTCTCTGGGGTTGTCTCTTTCCCTTCTCCCCGCTATCCGTTTGATGGGGTGGAAGGAAGGAACGGCAAAACTGCCACACCCTGCCTCAACTCGGAATCTGAGGAACCGAGCGTGTTAGAACGGAGGCCGCGTTGAGCTGGGGGATTGAAGTGAAATCGCTTGAGCTATACTCTGGACTGTCTGTAAAGAGACGCGACACTCTCGTTTTCCATCTGAGCGTAAGTGTCAACTCGCAAAAATGCTAGTTTTAATCTTTGGACATTTTAGTTGTACCCTCTTCCAATTGCGTTGACTAAGTTACAACTGGCCGTTACACTCCTGTACAATTCTTCATTTTCTCGGGCCCCACATCATGTTGATTTTGCTGGGTGGTGATAGCGCCGATCACTTTGCCATACGACTCCTGCCGAAGCCTCGCTAATCTGCGAGCGCAGCTAACTTACAAAAGAGGAAATGCGTTTTTCCCATGCAGAACGCGAAAACACCGCAAGCGCATATTGGTTCAACAGTTCTGCGTAGTGTTTCGATGCAATCATTGGGTGAGACCGCAACGGCGGAGAACCTCACAGCGCTCCTTCGTTCTCACGAACAAGAATTGACAGCAATTTATGAGAATGTTCCCGGGATCGTGTTTTACATCGCCGTTGAGCCGGGTGGTGAGTTCCGGTTTGTGTCGGTGAGTCAGAATTTGCTCACTGCTACTGGATTAAGTCGAGAGCAGGTTGTCGGCTCCCTGGTTCGTGACGTCATTCCACCGCCATCGCGCGACATGGTGTTGAACCAGTACCGGAAAGCAATTCGATCCCGCCAGACAGTACGATGGGAAGAAAAGTCAGACTACCCCACCGGCCAGAAGTGGGGAGAGGTAGCAGTAACCCCGTTGTACGATGCAGGCGGTCGTGCGACGCATCTCATTGGTATCGTCCACGACATCACGGAACGCAAGCGACTGGAGGAAAAACGCTCACATCGTGCTCTTTCTGCACTCGATGCTCACATAGCAGTACTCGACCAAAACGGCAACATCACATATGTGAACCAGGCTTGGTCCCGATTCGCAGAGAGAAATGACGCTCCAGCATCATCCACCGGGATCGGAGTCAACTACTTTGAAATCTGCCGCGCTCGTGGAGCGACTCCTGAAGTTGAGCAAATCCTCGCAGGCATCCAGGGTGTTATCGATGGCTCGCTACCGCACTTCCAGGCAGAGTACGAATGCCCTTCTCCTACCGAAAAGCTCTGGTTCCAGCTGAACGCAAATCCACTGCCCGAACCGGAGCGAGGCGTAGTTCTATACCACTCCGACATCAGCAATCTCAGAAGAATGCATGACGAGCATGCATTGGTTCTCGAAAGTGCTCGTGGCATCCTCTGGCGGGCTACGTTACCCGGTTTTCGCACGACCTTCACCAGCAAGCATGTGGAAAGAATTTTAGGCTTTCCGGCTGAAGCTTGGCTCAACGATGAGAGTCTCTGGATAGATCGCATCCATCCCGAGGATCGGGACTCGGTGATAGCTTTCACTGCCAGAGCTACTGAGGAACAGCGAAATCATGACTTTGAATACCGGATGATCGCGGCCGATGGTCACATTGTGTGGTTACACAATATTGTCAGCGTTATCGTTGAGCATGGCCGAGCGACTCAGGTGGTCGGCATCTCAATCGACATCACCGAGCGCAAAATGGCGGAAAACTCTCGGCTCATGCTTGCCACGATTGTCGACTCAGCTGACGATGCAATAGTCTCGGGCACCGTGGACGGCATTATCGTAAGTTGGAACGCAGCTGCCCAGCGTATGTACGGGTACACGGCGGAGGAAGCGATTGGAAAGCCAATTGCAATTCTTCTTCCATCTGAGCTATTGGATGAGGAGAGCAAGATTCACGAGATGTTGAAAGCCGGGGACCGCATCGAACACTTCGAAACTGTTCGCGTCACCAAAACAGGGAAGCGAATCGATGTGTCGCTGACGATTTCGCCAATTAAGGATTCCAGTGGCAGAACCGTGGGCCTTTCCGGAATAGCGCGCGACATCACGGAACGCAAGCGAAGCGAACAGTTCAGATTCAGGCATGCTGCAATCGTCGAGTCGTCGAAAGACGCCATCATATCGAAGAGTCTGGACGGAGTTATAACTTCTTGGAATACAGGTGCGCAAAAGATGTTCGGATACGCAGAAGCGGAAGTGCTTGGAAAACCGGTTACGATTCTCATTCCGCCTGAGTTGCAGGATGAAGAGCCCAGGATACTTCAGAGGCTGCGGTCGGGAGAGCGCATTGAACATTACGAAACTGTTCGCCTGACAAAATCGGGGCAGAAACTCGACGTCTCGCTCACCATTGGGCCTATAAAGGACTCAACTGGAGAGGTACTCGGCTACAGTAAGATCGCCCAGGACATTACGGATCGAAAACGCGTTGAACACGCTGTTAAAGAAAGCGAACAGCGCTTTCGTTTGGTCGGAGACAGCGCTCCGGTGTTGATCTGGATGTCGGGGACGGACAAGCTCTGCAAGTATTTCAACAAGCCGTGGCTGGATTTCACGGGCCGGTCCGTGGAGCAAGAACTGGGCGACGGATGGGCAGAAGGCGTTCACAATGAAGACCTCGAGCGTTGTCTGAAAACCTACTCTGATGCATTCGGGAAGAGGCAGCAGTTTGAGATGGAGTACCGGCTCCGGCGTCACGATGGAGAATACCGATGGTTATTGGATGTCGGAGTTCCCAGGTTCAGCGAAGACGGCAACTTCGCCGGATACATCGGATCTTGTGTCGACATTACTGAACGAAAAAAGGCTGAAGAATCGCTCAGCACGATTGGGCGAAAGCTGATTGAAGCTCACGAGCAAGAACGTACATGGATCGCAAGAGAGCTGCATGACGACGTCAATCAGCAGCTCGCGTTGTTGGCGGTCGAGTTGGATCAATGGAGGCTCGAGGATCGCGCTGATGCGAATGATTCGGAGCGTTTCGCCCATGTTCAACGCCGAATCACGGAAATTTCAAAAGATGTGCAAGCCTTATCTCATCGCTTGCACTCTTCTAAACTTGAATACTTGGGTTTGGTGACTGCGGCGAAGAGCTTTTGCGAAGAACTCTCCGAAAAAGCAAAAGTGAAGATTCAGTTCAGTCACTCAGGCATTCGTTCGGTCATACCCCAGGAAGTGTCTCTTTGTTTGTTCCGAGTATTGCAAGAAGCTTTACAGAATTCGGTTAAGTACAGTGGGGTGCGGAAGTTCGCAGTTACCCTACGCGGTTCACCAAAACAAATTGAATTATTGGTCTCCGACGACGGGAAAGGTTTCGACAAAGAAGGTGCGTTGTCTCAGCACGGCCTGGGGTTGATCAGCATGCGCGAAAGAGTTCAGATGGTCAACGGCGTATTGGACATCGTAGCGCGGCCCGGATCGGGAACTACGATCTGCGCTCGGGTTCCTCTCCAAGCCGAAAATCGCGCCCTGGCGGGATAAGAGTCCTACCCGCACCTGCTCTTTGTCCATACTCTTCTTTTGAAGATTAGCGCCCCGACTCTCGCACGGGCGGGCGGACCAGCCGTTTTTCCCGCCGCCACATCCTACCTTAAAAAGAGGCATACCGTTGTTGCGCCCCTCCTGATCTGACCCGATCTGACGCTGATCCTAGAGCTGTTCTGACGTGAAAATCACCACAACTCACAAGTGTGTACATCTCGACATCACATACACATATACCCGCTATCCGTTTGATGCTTGTCTGCACTTCTCTTTAGACTCACACGGCAAAACGGCGGAATAGGTTTCGCGGCAAGGAATAGCGCTCAAGAATGACCACCCTTCGTGGACGGCGGCCCTCAGCGGCTGAAGTCGGTTGATTCCATTCGCTTCAAATCGCAGCGGTAAACCGCTGCGCCACCCGAGGGCGGTGTCCCCACTCGGAACGGGTGATGACGGGAGTGCATAGGTCCTTCGCGGCAAAGAACGCCGCTCAGGATGACAATTTCTAGCTGTCTGAGCCCAGTTGCGTGGCTCCCATCCTTGCCGCAAAAGGCGCGGCAAGGATGGGGCCTTGAACTCTGACCTTCGACTTTGGACCTTCGACCTTGCAGTTCTGAATTCGCGGGCCGACGCGCGTGCGTCCACACCGGCGAAGTAAAAATCCCCACTTCTGCCAAAAGCAGGCAGAAATGGGGCACCGATCGCTGCAACCAAAGACGATACACATCTTTTTTACTTCTGCGTGTGTGAATCCTTTCTGACAGGTCGCCATCTACAGTGGCAGCAATTCCCATCCATCCCAAAAATCCTCAAGGAGGTCCTCCATGCCTTACATCGATGTTGGAAAAGAAAACTCCGCTCCAATCAGCCTCTACTACGAAGATCACGGTTCCGGTCAGCCGGTGGTGCTGATTCATGGATATCCACTCTGCAGCAGTTCGTGGGAGAAACAAATTCCGGTGCTGCTTGAAGCCGGGTACCGCGTGATTGCTTATGACCGTCGCGGGTTCGGGAAGTCGAGCCAGCCGACGGTTGGGTACAACTACGACACGTTTGCGGACGATCTGCATCATGTGGTGCATCATCTGAAACTGAAAAATTTTGTGCTCATTGGATTTTCGATGGGCGGTGGCGAGGTGGCGCGCTACATCGGGAAGTACGGATCGAAAGACGTGAGCAAGGCGGTGATTATGGGCGGCGTGCCTCCGTACCTGCTGAAGACCGCGGACAATCCGGAGGGCGTCGACGGTGCGGTCTTCGAGGGCATACAGAAGACGGTGATGGCCGATCGTTATGCTTTCTTCACTGAGTTTTTCAAGAATTTTTTCAACGCGGATGTGCATCTTGGCAAACGCGTGAGCGAACAGGCGATCCAGGCATGTTGGAATGTCGCGGCGGCGGCGTCTCCGGTGGCGAGTTACGCCTGCGTACCGACGTGGCATGAAGATTTCCGTAAAGATGTCGCGAAAATCGATGTGCCGACGCTGGTCGTTCATGGCGACTCGGACCGCATCGTGCCCTTCGCGGCGGCGGGAGAGCGGACGGCGAAGATGATCCAAGGGGCTCAACTGGTCGTGATCAAGGATGGCCCGCACAATGTGGCCTGGACGCATGCGGAGGAAGTGAACGCCGCGCTGATGAAGTTCCTCGGAAAAGCGGCGGTGGAACATCGTACGGAAAAAGAACATGTCGCCGCGTAGCTCAAGCGGCTTTTCACGACATGGGACACAGAGATACGCTCTGTGTCCTTTTTCTTTGTGCATGCAGGTCTCTTGTGGCGAACTCGCGGGATCAACCTCTGTCACCACAGGGAAGACGGGGTTCCACAGGGACTTCTCTTTCGAATCGTCAACTTGCGGGAATGAACTTTCGGGGCCGGCGCATCGTAATCTTAATTGAATTGCTTCGATTATTTTCCCGGCTGAGGGGCGATGTGATGCTCACTTTCGATTGGCCGTGTCGTCTACGCTATAGGAGTTGGGAGGCGCAAGGTGGAAGGACGGAAAGGGCTCGCGGATTACTGGTCTGACCTGGTTCACGACGTGCGTTATACCTTTCGCACGCTTCGCCGCGATCCCGGATTCGCTGCCGTATCTCTTCTGATTCTGGCTCTGGCGATAGGGGCGAATGTCGCCGTATTCAGCGTGGTCAATACGATCCTTCTACGGCCGCTGCCGTTTCCGCATTCGAATGAACTGGTGTGGATCGCTCCGCCTCCCTCGGAGTGCGGGTGGTCGTGCGCGACTTACTCTTCCGACGCGTATGAAGAGTTCAGCTCTATGAGCCGCGCGTACCAGGGCGTCACCGGGTACGAAGCTTTCACCACTCCAGAAAATTTCCGCCTGACCGGTCATGGTGAGCCCGTGCCTGCAACGGGAATGGAAGTAATTGGGAATTTCTTTCAAGTACTCGACGTGCAACCCGCGATGGGGCGCCTGTTCACTGCGGAAGAGGCGCGCGGACCTGTAGTGCCGCACTCCACCGGCACGCCTGTGACACTGCTGTCGAACGCGTATTGGAGACGTCAATTTCACTCCGATCCGGCAATCGTCGGAAAAGCCATTGAACTGAACGGCGCGCCTGTCACCGTGGTGGGAGTGCTGCCCGAGAGCTTTGATTACGGCGCGGTGTTTGCTCCGGGCGCGAAGGTGGATCTTTTTGTTCCGCTCAGTCTTGATACTGAGCGCAACTGGGGCAACATCGTGACTCTGATCGGGCGTATGAAGCCGGGCGTCACCGTGGCGCAGGCACTCGATGATGCGAAACGTGTCACGCCGGATATGTATTTCAATACCAAGTATCCGGAGACTAAGGGCCAATACAAGGGCAACGTGGTGCCGGTGCCGCTCAAGGGATACGTCACCGGGAAGCTGCATCGTTCGCTGATCGCGCTGTGGTTCGCGGTCGGCACGATTCTTCTGATCGCGGGCGTGAATTTGTCGAACTTGCTTTTGGCACGAGCGGCGGCGCGGGCAAAAGAGTTTGCGATGCGCGGGGCTTTGGGAGCGAGCCGCGGACGGATCATTCGCCAGCTTCTGATGGAGAGTCTGGTGCTCTCGGGAGCGGGCGCGGTTCTTGGGCTCGGACTGGCGTACGGCGTAATTCGCTGGCTGGCGCATCAGGGATCGCTGGCGCTGCCTCTGCTGAACTCGTTGCGGGTCGACAGCCAGGTTGTGGGATGGACTGTGGTTGTGGCGATCCTGATTGCGATGATCTTCGGATTGCTCCCCGGACTCCGCATGGCGAGCGGGAATCTGCAAGAAGTGCTGAAGGACTCCGGGGCTGGAGCCGGACTGGGACGCAAGCATGAGCGCGTCCGCGCTGTGCTGGTCATCTCAGAAATTGCGCTGGCGTGCGTGCTGCTGGTGAGTGCAGGGTTGCTGCTCCGCAGCTTCTCGAAAGTGCTGGAAGTCGATCTGGGGTTTCAGCCCGAACACGCGTCATCCATCAATGTTGAATACGACGAGAGTGCGCCGACGGACGAGGCCAGAGTGCAGAAGCGAACGGCGATCTTTCAGGACGTTCTCGCCCGCGTCAGCACAATTCCCGGCGTGCAAGCTGCGGGCATCTCCGATTATCTGCCGCTGGGCCCGAATCGATCGTGGGATACTCCCTTGCCCAAAGGCAAAGTGTATGCACCGGGAGAGTTGCCCGACCCGCTGGTGTACGTGGTTAGCCCGGGGTTCATTCGGGCCATGGGGATCGGGCTGCAGGGGCGAGACTTCACTTGGGCCGACGGCCCGAACAGCGAGAAAGTGATCATTATTAATGCGTCAATGGCGCGCCGCTTCTGGCCCGGAGAAGACCCGGTAAACAAGATCCTGATGCGCGGTGACGAGCAGGACCGGGTTGTCGGCGTCGTGGATGATGTGCACGAGGAGAGCGTCGAAAGCACCTTAGGAGCGCAGGTCTACTATCCGTGCACGCAGCAGGGGCCGTCGCGGGCACAACTGGTGGTGCGCAGCAGTTTGCCGGCGGCGACGCTTGCACCATCGGTGCTTCGAGCGTTGCGCGAGCTGAATCCGAATCAGCCGACGTCGGAGTTCCGACCGATTCGGACGATTGTCGATCATGCGGTGTCGCCGCGGAGGTTCTTCATGCTGCTGGTGGCCACGTTCGCGGGGCTCGGGCTGCTGTTAGCGACGTTGGGAATCTATGGTGTGATTTCGTATTCGGTGACGCGGCAGACGTCGGAGATCGGAGTGCGGATGGCCCTCGGGGCTACCGCTGGCCGCGTGCAACGACAGGTTCTGGGCAACACTTTGAAGCTGACGACGATTGGAATCGCAATAGGGACAGTAGTCGCTATTGTGGTAGCGAAGTTGATTGCGTCTTTGCTGTTTGCGACATCGCCGTGGGATTTTGCTAGCTATCTTGGGATGGCTGTGGCGCTGCTGGTGGTGGCGCTGGCGTCAGGATACATTCCGGCGCGGCGGGCTTCGGCGATCAATCCGATGGAGGCGTTGAGGAATAACTGAGCCGGCGGTTTCCAGGTGGACGGGGTTTCGGAGAACTCCCGGCCGTAGTAGGCACAGGAAGGCGGGTAGGGATCCTTCGGCTGCGTAAGTCGTCCGCTTCGCGAACGACTCACTCCGCTCAGGATGACATTTCACTGGGCGCTGGATTGGGTTTGTGTCTGCTTGCCTTTCGGGCTAAGCTCCTGCATAATAATAGTTTGTCTTGACCTCGCCGGACTCTTCCGGAAACAAGGAATACGTCTCGTGTTAATGATTCGACTGGCGCGCGTAGGTGCGCGCAAACAACCGCATTACCGCATTGTGGTGATTGAGAAGGCGCGGGCGCGCAATGGCCGTCCGGTGGAAGTGGTGGGGACGTACAACCCCCGCACCAATCCGGCCAGCATTGAACTGAAGCGCGACCGTGTGGACTATTGGGTATCGAAGGGCGCGCAGATGTCGGAGCGGGTGAACAAGATTTATTCGAAGGCCCCAGCCACGGCGCCGGCTCCAGCCGCCTAGATCTTAGGATTAAAGATCGTCGGCGGATTTCCGAGTTCTAATCTCGTTTCCACAGTGAGAATTTATGCCTGAGCCGTCTGGAGATATTTGTGCGCTCCTTGAGTTGATCGCGAGAGAGCTGGTCGACTCACCTGAAGAAGTCTTCGTCGAGAAATTCGACGATGGCGTGATCGAACTGGAAGTCGCCGAGAGCGACGTGGGCAAGGTGATCGGCCGCCAGGGACGCACGGCGCGCGCGCTGCGCGCATTACTGAGCGCCGCCGGACATCGCGCCCGCAAACGCTATCAGCTTGAGATCATCGAGTAGAGCCCGTGGACTCGGCGAGAAAAACCCCCACTTCTCGCGCAGAGAACGCGCGAGAAATGGGGCACCCAAAGACGGATGCGTTTATTACGCTGGCTCGGGTGGTGAAGACACAGGGGCGGATCGGCGAGATCGCGGCTGAGATTCATACGGATGTTCCCGATCGATTCGCTGTCGGGATGAGGCTGTCGGCGTTGAAGAAATCGGGCGTGGACCGGCGCGAAGTTGAGATTGGAGATTTGTGGCCGCATAAGGGCCTGCTGGTTTTGAAGTTTGTGGGGATCGATTCGATCTCTGATGCGGAACCGCTGATCGGGGCAGAGTTACAGGTTCCGGGCGAGCAGCGGGCCGAACTGGAACAAGGCTGGACTTACATCAGCGATCTGGTTGGCTGTGCGGTTTTCGATCAGGGGCGTGAGATCGGTGAGATTCAAGATGTTCAGTCCGGAGCCGGCGAAGCTCCGCTGCTGATTGTGGCGGGTGCAGACGGTAAGAAATACGATCTGCCGTTTGCCGAGGCATATTTGGAAGCCGTAGACCTGGGAGAGAAGCAGGTCCGGATGAAGCTTCCCGAGGGCATGCTGGAGATCAATGCGCCGTTGACTGCCGAGGAGAAGCGGCTGAATTCCGGGTTGCGCCGACGAAAAGCTTGAACCACTAAGGGCACGAAGGTACACGAAGGAAGATTCGTTCGGGCATCGTTTCAGGTTCGCAAAATGAAGGCGGACATTGTCACCATTTTTCCGGACTTCTTTCGCGGCCCTCTGGATTACGGCATTACGCGCCGGGCTGCGGAGATGGGCCTGGTGGAGATCAAAGTCCACGATCTGCGGGAGTTCACGCACGACCGGCACCGCACGGTGGATGACCGCCCATTTGGCGGCGGCGAAGGCATGGTCCTGAAGCCGGAACCGATCTTTGAATGTTTAGAACCGCTGGGGCTTGCAGCTCGTGAGCAACGTCTGAGCGGCGCTGTAAGGGAAAGCGTGATCGTGCTGTCGCCCCAAGGCGAGCCGTTCACGCAGACAGTGGCGTCGGAGCTTGCAGCGCTGGATCGCATAGTGCTGATCTGCGGGCGCTATGAAGGCGTGGACGAGCGGGTCTCGGAATTTCTTGCTGATCGCGAAATTTCGATTGGCGACTACGTGCTGAGCGGTGGCGAACTTGGCGCGGCGGTGGTCATGGAAGCGGTTACGCGGTTGCTTCCGGGAGCTGTCGGCAACGAAGCTTCTACGCGGCAGGAGTCGTTCACAGCGCACGTTAGCGGGAACGAGCAAGAAGGCCCGGATTCGACGTGCGGTTCCGGCGGATTGCTGGATTATCCGCATTACACGCGGCCTGCAGATTTTCGCGGGATGAAGGTGCCGGATATCCTGATTAACGGCAACCATCAGGAGATTCGACGCTGGCGCCGCGAGCAGGCATTAAGGAAGACGCTGAGGAACCGTCCGGATTTGATGGAAGGGGTGGAACTCAGCAAAGAAGACAAGAAAGTTCTGGAACGAGTTAAGAGTTCGTTGTAATTCTGAGCAGGTTTTGTGGCGGGGATATGCATAGGTCCCTTCGGCTAACACCTCAGGGCAGGCTCTTCGCTTCGCTCAGGATGACAAACAAAACACAAGATCGATTGATTCAAACGAAGGGTAACAACATGTCAAACCTGATTATTGAAAAGCTGCTGGCGAAGACACAACGCACCGACATTCCACAGTTTCGCCCAGGGGATACGGTCCGCGTTCACGTAAAGATTAAAGAAGGGGACAAGGAACGCGTGCAGGCGTTCGAAGGCGTGGTGATCAAGCGCGACAACGGCCCACAGGCCAGCTTCACCGTGCGCAAGATCAGCTTCGGGCAGGGAGTGGAGCGCATCTTCCCCATCAATTCCAAAGTCGTCGACAAAGTCGATCTCGTACGCTCGTCGAAAGTACGGCGTGCCCGCCTCTTCTATCTCCGCGGACTGCGCGGCAAGGCCGCTCGACTGCGCGAGGTCGAGTAATCTGCCATTGAGATTTGCCCAGCTGCTGCAATCAGCCGCAGCTGGGCCTTTCCTTCTGCGACCCGTCAGAATTTATATCCAATTCCAATTGAAATGATGGGATAGTACTTTGCGACGTTGAAGTCGCTTTTGTATCTGTCCTGCTGCGCCTGAATATTCGCTTGCACGGATGCATCCGAGGCGATCGACCGGCAGTTCGTGCCGTCCGGAGCGCAGACGTTCCCGGAGAGGTTGAGCCCAATCTTCGGAGTTCCTTGGAATACCACACCAACTGCGAACGGAACGCTCCAGTGTTTGGTGCGCGGGATCAGATTGCCAAAACCGGCCAGGATCATCGGAGCTGCCTTCACAAAATCGAGTTTCGGTGTGCCCGTCACCGGGCTGGCGGGATCGCTCATGAAGTCCACGTGGTTCAGGGTAAAGGTGTCCCCACCGGGGATAGAGGCGTTCGCGGTCGCCTGATCGCCGTTGTAAATCAACGCGCCGGGACTGATGTGAAATCCGCCGTGCTTAAACGGAAAATAGTCGAGATGTAATTCTGCGGATCTCAGTCTTAGCTCGGCGGCATAGGAAACTCCATTGCTGCTGAAGTTTCGATCATAGCGGAACATGTTGAAGCCTCCGCTGAGGTTCAGGTGCTCAGTAAGAGGAGTGGCAACCTCGATCCCGGGCCCTAGCGTCGAGATCTTGACCCCAACTCCAACGGTTGAGAAAGGACGGATTGTTTCCTGGCCAGCTGCGCTGAAAAGCGGCGCGGCCAACACGCAAAGCAGTGCTGCGCACGAAAAAGTGCGAATCATAGGTCTTCACCTTCATCTTTGGATGCGGTTTTTTGGGCTAGTCCGCTCGTGTTCGGGACATCACAGGCGGGGTCGGTTGTTTAGGCCACTTCAGATCAGGTGGTGCCGACCGCAGGGAATGGCCTGGCTCCGAACGTAGGAATATAACGCCAGCACGGACGGTGGTCAAGCCGGAATGGATAGCACCTTGAATGCTAAGCGGGGATTAATCTCCCGTCGCCATTTGAGAATTCGTCCGACTTGTTCTTCTTGTTCTGCTCGGCTTCAAATTCCTTTTGAGTGCCGACAAAAAATTCGATCTTGCCGCCGATTGCAATTCCGTCTCCCGTGGTGAAGACCCGCTGCGAATATCCCCAAATGCGGCCGTCGGTGGAGTTCTTGAAAGTCACCTTGGGATTGTTGAGAAGAGTGGAGGTCTGTACCTTGCCGTCTCGAGGCAACGTAAGAATATAGGTACTTCCATTCGCGGGAAGCGGAGCAGCATCATGGACACCCATATCAAGAACAAAATTGCCGCTGAATCCGGAAGGGATTTCGACCACTAATTGGGGATTACTCGTCTTTTTAGTGCAGGACACTGTGAGAAGGAGAACTGCACAGGTTAAAGCAACGGCCAACTTCAACATGATGAATTCATCCTTTAAAAACCGGAGCTGGCAAACTCTCACCGTTCGGCGCGACGCGGGAGCGAACCGGGACGCGAGCACTGATTTCCGTTCCATGGACGCTCGAATTGACTTCAAGTCGCCCGCCAATTTCGCGAATCCGCTCTGTCATTCCGGCCAAACCTACGCCGCCCGCCGCACGCTCTTCTTTCAGGTTTTGCAACACGGCGGCAGGCATACCATCGCCATGATCCCGAACCGTGAGAACGACTTCATCCCCAGAGGTGGTCAGGCTGACATCGGCCTGTTTCGCCCCCGAATGCCGATGCACATTCGTGAGGCTCTCTTGCAATGCGCGGAATAATACCAGTTCAGTGGAATCCTCGAAACGCTGAACTCCCGGTTGAATCTGCAGATTCACCTGGATCCCGCTGCGCCGGGCAAAGCCGTCGACAAACCATTGGATCGCAGAATTGAGGCCGGCCTCATCCAGAAGCGGAGGATGGAGCAGGTGAGAAATCGTGCGAGTTTCGGCGATGGCGTCGTCCGCAAGTTTGAGGCAGTCGTTCACGATCGGATCGGAGGGTAGTTTCTTTTCAAGCATGGAAACCGCCATCTTGATAGCGGCGAGATGCTGGCCTACGGAATCATGAAGCTCGCGGGCGAACTTGCGACGCTCCTCGTCCTGCAGTGTGAGGAGACGGGCGCTCAGATTGCGCTGCGCGGTTTCCGCGCGGAGCCGTTCACGAACCTGGTCCGTGATCATCTCGTGGTGGACAAGGAAGAGCACGAGGGCGAGAAAGAGGCTGGTCAGGAGAATCGCCCCGATAACAGTAAACGACGAGCGCTGGCGCTGCTGACGTTCGCTGAGTAGGCGCTCCTCTTCGTTGGCCATGTTCTGGATCAAGGCGTCAGATGCATCGGCGGCCGCCATCATCTCTTGGTTGATGGGCGCCTGAATTCCCGATCGCTTTCGTTGCAGGGCTTGATCGGCGAAAGTCAGGCGCTGCTCGGTTATTGCGGCGAGTTTTTTCCAGTTGACCTGCTGGTTGACGTTGTCTGCTGTGAGTTTCTGGATGTCCGCCAAGGAGTTTCGAACTTCGACTACGACCTCGGCCTGCCTGGAAATCAATGCAGCATCGCCAGTTTGGAGGTATTCCGCGCGCAGGCGTCCGGCACGTCCGACCGTACTGGAAAAGTGATCGAGGGCGTGTTGCACATCGAGCGTGTGTACGACCCATTGTCCGCTGGTCTGGAGACGCTTGATGGCCAGGTAGGCGGCACAAGAACTCAATAAGAGAAAGATGATGGCCGCGGCAAGAACAGCATTGGCTTTGCCAGTCGAAGACATGAAGAGGCCGAAACGCGTCCGGCTATTTTAGCGGAATCCCGTTGAGGTGGGGGGAGGGCTTGGTCCAAAAAATACGTGGGTCCACAACAGGACGAATGAGTGGACCCGATTTTCCTGAGAGTTAAGCTGCTTTCTTCCTAGGCACCTTTGCGCCCTTCTTGCGGGCTTCGGAGAGGCCGATCGCGATCGCCTGTTTGCGGCTCTTGACCTTACCTCCTTTACCACCGGGCCCGGATTTCAGAGTCCCATGCTTTTTGCGGCGCATCGCACTCGCGACAGTCTTGCTGGCGCCTTTACTGTACTTGCGCCCGGACGACTTCTTTCGGCCGGATGATTTCTTCTTTTTCGGCATGTGAGTTCTCCTCGAAGGTTAGAGAGGAAATTCCGGGGCGAAGGTTGTCGAGTTTTGCAGTGACGCTCCGCAGGGAAAAAACCCACCCTCTCACTTGGCGACAAGGGTGGGCCTCGTCTAGCAACTTAGGCGGCCTTTGGCTCAAAACGAATCAGGACTTTGGTGTAGCCCTCCACGCGTTGATCGAATTTCTTGTACGCGTCGGGTGCCTGATCGATGTTGATGTGGTGGCTAACGATCTTGCCGGGTTTGGCGCGTCCGTTAACGATCAAGTCGCGAAGGTACTCGTTGTACTTCTTCACCGGCGCCTGTCCGCTCCCCATGGTGATGCCTTTATCAAAGAAATCACCCAGCGGGAACTTGTAGACGCCGTTCTTCTCGTCGTCGCCTTTGCCACCCGGATCGGGAGACATGTAGACGCCGATCATTCCGATGTGTCCGGTGGCGTTGACCACTCTCAGACAATTTTCCAGAACTTGCGTGGGCTTCTCTTTCCCTGGATTCTCATTGTCCCGAGCCTGGTACCCGACTGCATCGATGGCACAGTCCACGCCCTTCATTTTTTCTTCCCCAGGACGCAGGCTTTGCTGAATGCCGCGGTTCTTCTTTCTCAATTCGAAGATCTGTTCAACGGGATCTGCTTTGCCGAAGTCGACTGGAATCGCGCCGAACTCCTTGGCTTTTTGCAGCCGCTCTTGAACGCTGTCGACGATGTAAACCTCGGAAGCGCCCTTCAACAGCGAGCAGTACGCCGAAAGGAGACCTACAGGACCTGCGCCGAAGACGGCAACCGTCTTGCCCGGAGTAACGCACGCCAATTCTGTCGCGTGGTATGCGGTCGGGAAGACATCGGAGAGAAGCAGGAAATCGTCTTCCCACTCATCGCCCGGTCTTCCGGGAAGCTTCAGGCAATTGAAGTCGGCGTAGGGGACAAGAACGAATTCCGCCTGGCCGCCCTCGTATGGACCCATGCCAGCGTATCCGTAGGCGGCGTGTGGGGCTTCAGGGTTCATGGTCAGACAAGCTTCGGTGTGTCCTCGATGGCAATTGAAACAGAATCCACAGGCGATGTTGAAGGGCAGGACGACGCGATCGCCTTTCTTGATGCTTTGCACGGCGTCACCAACTTCTTCAATGACACCCATGATTTCGTGGCCGACGACCGTGCCTTCCTTGAGTGGTGTACGACCGTCATACATGTGAAGATCGCTGCCGCAAATCCCGCTGGTGGTCACGCGGAGAAGGGCGTCGGTCGGAGCTTTCAACTTCGGTTTCGGATGATCAACCACTGACATTTTGTGAGTGCCTTGATAACTGACTGCTTTCACGACTGCCTCCATAAAAGTATTTTGTCTACGATGCGAGCGCGGGGGAGTGGGATGGCAGAAGATTCGCGGGAGAGCGGCGAGCAATTTGACGTTTGCCGGCAAAAGAGATGCTGTCGGCAACAGCAGATTCCTCGCTTTGCTCGGAATGACAAACTACGGTGGATACGCGTGGGGCAGGATCAGGCAACGGAGGCGGGGCGGTGTGCAATCAGTTCGGCGACCTTCTTCAAGTCGCGTATGAAATCCTGTCGCTGCTGCTCGCGCGCGCGGGGATCGGGAGCGCGTAGGATGGATGCGGGATGCGTCGTTGCCATCACGTACGGCGCCAAGTCGCTCTTGATGAGAGTTCCTCGATCGCGCGTCACACGGAAATTCTTTCCCAGAAGTGCTTGAGCGGCAGTGGCTCCGAGGCAAACTAGAACTTCGGCTTTCACGACGTGCATCTCTGCCTCGAGCCAGGGACGACAAGCCTCGATTTCCGACAGACGAGGCTTCTTGTGAATCCGCCGTTTGCCTCGTTGAGCAGCCACCCACTTGAAGTGCTTCACGACGTTCGTCACATAGACTTCTGAACGACCAACGCCCACCTCGGCGAGAACTTCGTCGAGCAAGCGTCCGGCGGGTCCGACGAATGGGTGTCCGGCGAGATCTTCGCTGTCGCCGGGTTGTTCGCCAACAAACATCACGCGCGCTCGAGACGGACCTTCTCCGAAGACGGTTTGCGTACCGAGCTTCCACAGGTCACAGGCTTTGCAGTGTTTGGCGGCCTTTTGCAGTATGGGAATCGTTGGCCGTGGAGGAATCAGGGCCGCTGCGTTTTTGAATCCCGCTTCCCGTTTCGTCGTTCTTCGGACTAAGGCTTTGGTGAGAGCCATAGAGTGCGCGGCCAGTCTCTATTGACTTTGTTGTTTGGCGGCAGCGATCGGTTGGCACCCAAATGGTAGTTGCGGGTTCTGACGAGCGAAAGGAGCGACAAAAGGAATCGAGCACGTCCAGCGTGTTCGTCATCTAATTCCTGGTGAATTCGATATTGCGGATGCGATCGACCGTAAGGAATGCGCGTGCAGGACGTCCGCCTTGATTCTCGATTCGAAGTGAGCCGCCTTCGAGGAGCATGAAAGTGTCATCACTGACGGGACGCAGCGTCATGGCTGGAGAGTCACTGTGTTTCACGTGGGTCTTGAGCTCTCCATTTTGAACTGTCAATTGCCAGGTCGCATCGAGTTCCGGACTGTAATAATCGCCAGCAAATGATGAGAGATCTGTGGGCGCGCTGACCTGAATGAGATTATAGGTCTCCGGTTTGTCTTCAATCCCAAACACCATTTGCTTATCCGCGAATGAGATGGTGCCCTCCGTGAAATTCGTTCGGAATGAGGAAGCAGAGACGGGAATGAGTTCGATACCGTAATTTGCAAGAATCAGCTTTCCGTCTTTCAATTCGACACGCTGATACGCGTCGTTGTCGTTCTTGTAGACTCCAACGTATTTCTCGAGGATCTTGGGATCAACGGATTGGCCTGCTTCTTCCTTTTTCTTCGCCGCGGGTGCGAGGACGTTTGCGAGAAGGACGTCAGCGACGCGATCTGCGCGGACCGAGGGAGCGGACTGGGCAACGTTGCAGAGGACAGCTACGGACGTGTGCTGCTTCGGGAAGCGGAGCAGTTCGGCGCGATATCCCGCCCAGGCCCCGCCGTGGCGCACGGTGGGCTGTCCGCGGTAGGTGGAAATCTCCAGACCCGCGGCGTAGTTGTGCTCCTTGCCGTTGTTGAGCTTGCCGACGACCTGCATCTCCTTAATAAGGTCAGGACCGCCGATTTTCGCCGTGTAGAAGTTCGCATCCCAGCGCAGAAGGTCCTGGACGCTGGTCTGGATAGAACCATCGCCAGTCTGCTCGAAGTTCGACATCTCGACACCGAATGTCTTCTTCTCTTGGTCGTAGCTGTAGCCGGTAGCGCGATGAGGGACGACTTGGGTGTGATCGTTGAAGATCACGGTACTGCTCATGCCTAGAGGACGGAAGATGTTCTCCTGTTCAAAATCGCGAAGAGTTTTGCCGGTCACGCGCTGCACGACCTGGGAAAGAAGGAAAAAGCCGGTGTTGCTGTAATCCCATTCATCGCCGGGCGCAAAGTTGAGAGCTTTCTGCCGGACGATGAGATCGAGTGCGTCCTGATCATTCGTGAGATTTTGTTCGGGAACGCCCGCTAGATCGAAGAGTCCGGCGTAATCACGCATGCCGCTGGTGTGGGTCATCAGATGATGTAACGTGATGCGCTTGCCGTAGTCAGGAATTTCAGGAACGAACTTGCGGACATCGTCATCAACGGAGAGCTTGCCCTGTTGCTGGAGAAGCAGAATGGAAAATGCGGTGAACTGCTTGGATGTTGAGCCGATATCAAAGACGGTTTGCGGAGTGATCGGAACGCCAAGCTCCAGGCTGGCCAGCCCGTATCCGTGCGCGTAGGCGATGGAATCGTTGCGGAAGATTCCGAGCGAGCATCCTGGTGAATCCGGTTTTGCGTAATCGGCGAATACCTGGTCAATCTTGGCGATTTCAGGTGGACTCAACTGTTGTGCGCAAAGGAATCCAGAGAGCGACAGCAATGGCACGAATACGCGAATGAGGAATCGCATGGCACGCATTATAGGTCCGTTCGATACAAGTGATCGCGGATTTAGCTCGACAATAATTCCTGCACTGCCCGGTAACCCTGATCGATAGCCTGGTCGGTGTACGCGGCTGCAGCGGCATCGGAATTCGCGATGGTGATGCGCCCGAAACGGTGGCGGGCGATGTCGCATGGGCGTTTGCCTTCGGGCCAATCCGGATCCCACAGCGGGTTGTATTCGTAGGCATATCCGTGTGGCCACCGATTTACGGTAATGGCCTCGATGTCGCGGGCCGGATCAAAGCCGGCGCTGTCCAACGCACGGGCAAATTGATCGCGGATATTCCGTTCAAACGTCTCAAACGGTGTCGCAAGCAACTCGTAGTGTCCAGCACGCTGCTGCTCTCTCGCGGAAAGACCCGGCTGACATGGAGTACGGAGCATATGGACAAGCACGGGATCATCGGGAGATTGCGGCCCCTTGTACTCGCCGACGTTCGGGGCTTGATCAAGATTCATAGAACTGTGATACATGCCGGGGCAGGAAATCGCCCTGACGCCCACTTTCTGAAATGCTGTCCAGTTCTTCAACCCAACGACTGTGTAGACGAGAGGAACCTTCACGCCGTAGTGCAGAGCTTCTTTCTGTTCGGCTGGCAGATCGGGACAAAGGTACGGGATGACCATGTTCCAGCAGGCCAGGACCGCCGCCCTCGCGCGCACGGTGTAGGCCTTCTGATCACGGCCATAGATCACTTCTACCTGCTTGGCAGAACCAGAATCTCCCAGATGATGAGCTAGCACGGCTGTACTGTTCAGCCGTATGCGAACGGGAGAACCTGCGTGATCCAGGTGACTGTAATTCATCTTCGCCGTCACGATGTCTTCTGCAGTGTTTCCAGGAGCAGCACCGGGAATCAGAGATCGCACCAGCATGCGCGCGATCGAAGCATTGCCATCGGGAAAGTGGAAATGAAATTCCTCCTGCGGCGTGACTTCTCCCAATGCGGTGAAGCTCAGGCCCTGGGAAGGCACGCGATCGAGGCCCATGCCTTGGAATCCCGGAAAGTGAATGGCCCAGCAGTCCAGTGCCGGCACCGCATCAATTCCAATCCCGTATAAGCCATGGGTGCGAGTCTGGTAAAACGGAATCACGTCAGGGTGAGCCTTCACCACATTGAGCAGAAAATCCTTGTAGCTCATTTTTGAGAGCCGGGCTTTCTTCTGCTCTTGAGGCACGCCCTCCATGTAATCAACTTTGGCTTCCTGAATGCGAGTAATATCCTGCTGGGTTTGCGGCGAGAGCGGAGTTTTTGCGAGGAATTCCGCCCACTTTCCTGAAGCTGCTTGCCGACCGTAACCTCCGGGAGCACCGGTCACGAGGCGTTCGGTTCCGAAGGTTTCCTTGTCAAAGAAATAGCCGAATCCTAGTCCTTGATATGCGCTATTGCCCGCGTACTTCTTTTGGAGCGCTGGAGGGTCGATGCCTAACTCTGTCAGCAATCCCCGCGCTTCTTTGCTGTAAGGAAAAGGAGATTCGATGGCAACTGTTCCACCATTGGTCAGGAGCATGCGCCCAGCCGTGTGGAACTCGTTGCGCTTGGCATGTCCGCCGAAGTCATCGTGATTGTCGAGAATTAGGATGCGTGCTGAAGATCCCGCGTGCTTGCGGTAGAAATAAGCGGCCGCTAAACCGCTGATACCACCGCCCACGACGATGAGATCGTAGGTCTCACCCGTGTCGACGGGCTTACCTGCGTTCTTCCAGAAAGTGCCGTCACGCAGCGCATGGGCAACTTCGAAGGATCCGGGATGACTACCACGCATACCGGTGCGGGTTGGGGGATAGTAACCAGGACTGTCCTGTGCAGAAGGTCGAGTCGTTTCGGCCGCAAGTAGTCCTCCCATCCAGGTACTGGCGAGCGCGCCACCGGCGCCAACCGCCATGCCGTTCAGAAAATCGCGGCGCGTGATGTTGCGATGCATTCCCAGCTCGCGATCGCGGGACCGTCCAGCATTCTGATTCGAAATGTCACTCATGTTCTACGCACCCCTCAGTTGTTCCTGAACGGCCCGATAGGCCTGATCGATGGCCGCGTTGGTGTAAGCACTGGCAGCGGCATCGGAATTTGCAATCGAGATCCTTCCGAACTGTTTGCGCCCAATCACGCAGGGACGCTCTTGCGGCGGCCAATGCGGATCAAACAACGAATCGTATTCATAGGCGTAACCGTGCGCCCAGCGATTCACGGTGATGGCAGCAATGTCACGCGCCGAATCGAATCCGGCGGGCGCAAGCATCCGATTCAGCTGCTCACGAATATTCCGTTCGAATTCAGAAAACGGAGTGCCGATCAATTCGTATCGGCCCATGCGGTACTGATCGCGGCGCGGAAGGCCAGGCTTGCAGGGACAGCGCAACATGAAGAGCACCATCGGCTCTTCTGGCTTGCTGGGGAACTGGTACTCACCCAGACTAACGGGAAAGTCGAGCATGGTGAAGCTGTGAAAGCTTCCGGGAGAAACGATTTGTCGTATTCCTAATTTGTGAAACGCAGTCCAATTGCGAATCGCGACGTGTGTGTAGATGAACGGTTCCTTCACGCAGTAGTGCAACGCTTCTTTCTGCTTATCCGGCAACTCAGGACATAGATACGGAACCATGCTGTTGTAGCAGGCAAGAACACAACTCTTTGCCGTAACCTTCTTCAGTTTCCCTGCTTGCACATATGACACTTCCACTTGTTTCGCCGAATCGGACGGTCCCGAATGCTGCGCACGAACCGCAGTCGCATTCAGGCGGATGCGGATTGCAGATCCCGATTGGTCGAGCTTGCTGTAATCTGCGCGTGCGGTGACGACGTCTTCCATCGTGTGACCGGGAAGCGCTTCGGGAATCAGGCTCCGGACCAACAACCGCACGATGGATGCATTTCCATCGGGAAAGTGAAAGATGTAGGGCTCTTCTTTTCCTTCATCGCCACCTAACTGAAGCCCGTCAAAGCCCGCATAGCGGCAAGCTTCGTAGTCATCCGGGTTTCTGTAGCAAGCAAGAGCAGAAACCGCATCAATGCCCACCGCAAACAGATCGTGGGTGTAGGTCTGAAAAAACGGCAGGACTGCAGGATCGGCTTTGCAGCTTTCTGTCAGGAAAGTGGCGTAGCTGATCTTCGCCAGCCGTGCGTGCTTCTCTTCTTTGGTTAGGCCTGCGAGGTAATCTTTCTTTTCATCATAAAGCCGAGCAATTTCTCGCTGGACCTTCTCGGACAGCGGACTCTTTTTCAGGAATTCGGGCCACGCCGTCGAGCCCATTCCAGTCACTAAGCGATCGTCTCCGAATGTTTCTTTATCAAAGAAGCAACCTGTTCCCAGATGCGAATACAACTTCTGGTCGTAAGCCTTATAGAAGACCTTGGTGTGAACACCGAGATCCTGGAGAACCTGCTTTGCGACAGAGCTGTATTCGGACGGACTTTCGATGGATTGCGTGCCGCCGTTACTGAGCAGTAGCCGCCCTGCAACGTGGAATTCGTTGCGACGGGCGTGTCCTCCAAAATCGTCGTTGTTATCGAGGATGAGGATGCGCGAGTTCGCGCCGGCCTGCTTGCGGTAAAAATATGCGGCGGCAAGTCCACTGATGCCCCCTCCGACCACAACCAGATCATAGGTTTCGTGCGTGTCCTCAGGAGTTCCAGCACTCTGCCAAAAATCGCCATCGCGCAACGCGTGGGCGACGTCATAGCAACCGGGTGCGCTTCCTCGCATGCCGGTTAATGCGGGCGGATACCCCTTCCTGTCGGCGCCGGATTCTGAGTTGCCCTGCGCCAAAGCCCATCCAGGCAGATTGGCAGCGCCGAGAGTGCCGATTCCCACCGCGAGGCCGTTGAGAAAGTCGCGTCGCGTAATGCGGCGATTCATCCCTAACTGCCGGTCATGTTTTGTTGGACTCATGGAATACAAGAAGCGGTCGAGAGCGCCTTCACACACCCCAGACATTACTATAAGTCCGCAAGGTTAGAAAAAGCGGCAGAGACTGTCAAGGCCATCCATACCACTGGACAACGCAAATCAGCGAAAGTCGGCGGCGGGAAAGAGACAGTACATCGCGCAACAAGCATTCAGAAAAACAGCTACGGCAGATTCGCCTTTTTTGCTTGACACCGAGCGATGTGGTTCTCTAACCTTCCACAATTCTCGTAGGGTTCGGGAAAGATCGACGGGGATCTCGAACTCAAGATTGCAAAGAACTGGGGTTCTCTATGACGTGCGGGTCCTCCCGTGCTGATGCTGTCGTCCCACTCGAGCAGTCGTTCCGCCCACTCAGGTTCATTTCTTTCCCTCACTTCCTAATTGTGCTTCGGCAGTCGGAACAGCAATCCATAATCGGACCTAACCGGGAGGGCTCTGTATGGCACGTCGCAACTCTGTAGCTAGCTCAGGTTTCGTACGCCAGACGGCAAGCGCCGTTCTTTTGGCGGTGTTCCTCAGTGTCTCCGTTCATGCCCAGAACACCAATGGACGAGTCATTGGTATCGTTACCGACCCCCAGGGTGCTGCGGTTGCAGGCGCGAAGGTGACCGTTACCAACATCGGCACAAATGTGAACTGGAACACCGTGACTGACGACAAGGGCAGCTACCAGGTACTCGACGTACCCATCGGCAATTACAAAGTGACAGTTGAGAATCCCGGTTTTTCGACTGCGACCACGCAGCCCCAGGAACTCACGATTAACCAATCCCTGCGACTGGACGTTCGTTTAAAGCTTGGAACTGCGAATGAGACGGTTGAGGTGCAGTCCGAGGCCGCGCAGGTCGAAACTGTAAATCCGACGATTGGTGGGACTGTCACGGGCAGAGCGATTCAGGATCTTCCGCTGAATGGCCGCAACACCTTGGACCTGGCTCTGACTCAGCCGGGCGTCATCCCGATTGCGGATGACATCGGAACGTATGGCACCAGCAATGGTGGTGCGACGGAGACTGGGCTCGGCGGTATCAGCATCGCCGGCGGTCGGGGCGATGCAGTCACTTATCTTTTGGATGGCGGCCTGAATAACCGAACCACGAGCAATCAGGTGGTTTTCAACCCCAACCCCGAAGCAGTCCAGGAATTCAAACTTCTTGAGAACAACTACACCGCCGAGTATGGTCGGAATGGCGGCGGCACTATCAGCGTCGAGCTCAAGTCAGGAACCAATTCCCTGCACGGCAGCTTGTTCGAATACATTCGCAATGACGCGCTTAACGCGAATGACTACATTGACAACGAACTGGGAAATCCCCGGCCCGTCCTGAAAAGAAATCAGTTTGGCGGGGTTATCGGAGGTCCCATCTCTCTGGGCAAGTTGCTCGATGGGAAGGACCGCTTCTTTTTCTTTTTCGGGTACCAGGGCCAGCGCCAGTCAGCAACCGTTAACCAGGGATTCGTGACGACCTACACCCCTGCGCAACTCGGAGGCGATTTCTCCAATTTCCAAGGGGCTGGCCCGGATCCTGGCGTGGTCAGATTCCTTAAGGCGAATCCTTATTACCAGTCCGATCCAGCCAAGCAACTACAGGCGATCATCGATCCCACGAAGATCAATCCGGTCGCGCAGAAGTACATCGCTGCCGGAATTATCCCCACTTCGCCGAGCGGGCAATTGTTTCCGCAGGGAGCGCAGAGGGACAACATCAATCAGTACATGGGCAAGTTCGACTTCTACGCCACGCGGAACGATCACATCTCTCTGTCACTGGGCTATAACAAGGAACCGATCATCAATCCGTTCTTTGGAGCCAACATCCCGGGATTCACGTCGGCGACAACGGTCTGGGACTACTTCAGCAACATCGGGTACACAAAGACCATTTCCCTTTCCATGTTGAACGAGGTACTGCTGACGGCCCAGCGTTATTATTCGAGCTCGTTTCCAACGAGTCATCTGCCCGCGCCCACCCAGTTGGGGGTCAACATCCAGTCAGACGATCCGTTTGGACCGCCATCACTAGCTTTTGCGAGCGGTATGAACGTGGGCTTCGACCCAAACGTCGCGTGGAAAGCGGACAATAATTACGCGTTTTCGGACACCTTCACCTGGAATCGCGGGCATCATACGTACAAGTTCGGTGGACGCTTCGGCATCATGCAAGAGAATTCGGTCTACGCCTATCAGACCAATGGCATTTTCTATTTCTCAGGCCCCTTTGGCATTGGCTCGGGCAATGATCTCGCGGATTTCTTGTTCGGTGCATCCGACGAATTCAGTGAATACTCCAGAGCTCCCAGTAATGAGCATCAAAAGCAGTACGCAGTTTTCGCGCAGGACGAGTGGAAGGTCTCACCTCGGGTAACGCTGACCTACGGACTTCGTTACGAGTACACGACTCCCGAGACCGATACCCACGGCTATAGCTTCAGCATTGTTCCCGGCCATCAGTCGGTGAAATTTCCGGGAGCGCCGCTGGGCTTCCTGGTTCCGGGTGATCCGGGCGCACCGCGCGGTTGGTACTACCCCGATCATACGAACTTTTCGCCTCGCATCGGGATTGCATGGGATCCATTCGGAGACGGAAAGACGAGTATTCGAGGCGGAGGCGGATTATTCTTCGACACCTTGAATGGCTGGATGTCGGATTGGGCGACCGACGAAGCGCCTTGGGCGGGAGGAACTGATTTTACCTTCGACCCATCGCAGATTCCGACGAACGCCGTCAATCCAATTCTTTCGCAGCCGTATCAGACGGCGGGGCAGGTCGATCCATTTCCTTCCAAAATACCTCCGCCATCAAACGTCGACTTTGCGGCGGCAGGATTCACTCCGGGCCTCGGTTCCGGCAACAACTTCGTGAACGTCCACATCCGCACGCCGTATGTTTACCAGTACAACCTGAGCGTTCAGCGTCAACTCACGAACGGACTGATGGCTGAGATAGGTTACGCCGGCAGTTCCTCGCACAAGTTGCTGACGTGGGTAGATCAGAATCCCTTCTCTTTAACGTCCGTGGCTCAGAAAAATCCCATTCGTCTTCTGAACCAGCAACTGTTGGCTGCGAATCCGGGCGCCGATCCAACTACTTTTGGTTTCGCGCCGACTTTTGACGGGCTGAATCACGCTAATTACAACGGGTTGCTCACCAGCCTGACGAAGCGGGCTCAGAACCTGCGGTATGTGGGTAACGTATTCTTTACCACCTCGTATACCTGGTCGCACAACCTGGACAATGGAACGGGATTCAATTCACGCGTTGCATCGACTCCTTATTACAACCACAACCAGTTCTGGGGCAATTCGGATTTCGATCTCCGGCAGAGATTTACGCTGAGCGGCGGCTGGGAGTTGCCGTTTGACAAGACTTGGGAAACAGGCCCCAAACGCCTGACCGCGGGATGGAGTTTGTATCCGATTTATTTCATCCAATCGGGAATTCCGCTCGACTTTCTTGCGGGCACACACCAGCATTCAGGGGATCCCGGCCCCTCGGGTGCCGGCGACGGAGAGATCGTTAGAGCCGATCAAATGGTCAGTTCGGTACAGACGCTGAATCCACGCGCGGTACAAAATTGCGGTGGGACCCCCTGCAACTTCTGGTTCAATCCCAGTGATTTCCAGGCCGACCCTTGCATCAGCGGAGGTCCTTGTCCTCTGGGCTTCTATGGGACATACCGTAGAAATTCGTTCCATGGGCCGCGGCATTCGAACCTCGATTTGGCTCTGGAGAAATCCACAGACCTGATCGGGGAGCGAACGAAGCTGGTCTTCCGTGCGGAAGCATTCAACATCTTCAACCTCGCAGAGTTCCGGCCGCCTTCCGACACCTCTGTCAACTCCGGAACTTTCGGCCAAATCAGTGGAACGTACGCTCCGAGAATTTTGCAGTTCGCCTTGAGGATGACGTTCTAGGTGAATTGGCTTGGATTGCGATTCGAACGGAGAGCGGAATGAGTAAGGAAAGGGACCGCGCACTGGGAATGGGCCGCGACATTACGCGGCGTGATTTTCTGAATGGTTGTGCAGTCACGGTTGGCGGCTCACTCACAGCATCCAGTCCGGCGTGGCTGAAGCTGATGGCGGCGGCCGAGGCTGCTCCGGAGAAAGATCCGAACTACTACCCACCCGCAAAAACGGGCATGCGTGGAAGTCACGATGGCTCGTGGGAAGTAGCGCATGCCATGCGCGACGGGGAAACTTGGCCCGATGCAACCAGCGACTCAGAATCGTATGACCTGATCGTAGTCGGCGGAGGTATCAGCGGTCTCGCGTCTGCTTACTTCTTCCGCAAGTTCAACGGACCCAGCTCGAAGATCCTGATCCTCGACAACCATGATGATTTTGGCGGGCACGCCAAGCGCAATGAGTTCCACAGTGGCGGACGACTGCTGATTGGCTATGGCGGAACTCAGTCGCTGGAGGCGCCTCACCACTACAGCAAAGAAGCATTCGGCCTGCTGCAGGAACTGGGTATCGATGTTGATCGATTTCACAAGTACTTCGACCAAAATCTTTACAAAGGAATGGGACTGAAGCGCGCAACGTTCTTCGATAAGGAGACGTTCAGCGTCGACCGTCTTTTGCCGGGATTCGGAACGCACTACCTCGGCCTCAGCTATCCACCGGAAATTCTGGCGCAGATTCCGATTTCGGATGCAGCCCGCAAAGATCTCACGAGATTGCAGGAAGAAAACACGGATTATTTTGCTGGTCTATCCTCTGAAGAAAAACGTCGCAAGCTGATCAAAACCAGCTACAAGGATTACCTGCTGCAATACGTGAAGGTCCACCCCGATGTCATCAAGATCTTCCAGACTGCGCCTCACGGGCTGTACGGAGTCGGTATCGATGCCGTATCAGCCTGGGATTGCCTGGAGATGGACTATCCAGGATTCAAGGGAATACAGATTCAGAGCAGTGAAGACAGCCCGGAACAGGCCGAACCGTATATCTTTCACTTTCCAGACGGCAACGCCTCCGTGGCCCGCTTGCTGGTTCGGTCGCTGATACCGGCCGCGATGCCGGGCAGCACGATGGAAGATGTTGTCACTTCCCGCGCGAATTATGCGCAGCTCGACGACTCTCACTCCACAGTGCGCATTCGGCTGAACAGCACCGCCGTCCGTGCGAAGCATGTCGGCGATCCGTCACAAGCGAAACAGGTTGAGGTCACCTACGTTCGCGAAGGCAAAGCTCACAAAGTGCAGGCCGCGCACTGCGTGCTCGCGTGCTACAACATGGTGATTCCTTACCTCTGTCCGGAAATGTCGGACACACAGAAAGAAGCTCTGCACTATGCAGTGAAGATTCCTCTCGTCTACACGAATGTGCAGATCAGGAATTGGGAGTCGTTCCAAAAACTGGGGCTGAATTCGATTTACGCTCCCGGAAGCTTTTTCAATGGGGTGTCGCTGGATTTCCCGGTGTCCATCGGTGAGTACCATTTCCCCAGCAAACCGGACGAGCCTTGCGTGCTGCATCTTCTGCGAACTCCGTGCAAACCCGGACTCCCGGCCAAGGATCAATATCGAGCGGGACGCTATGAGCTGATGACGATGTCGTTCAATGTGTTTGAGCGCAACATCCGCGATCAACTCGGCCGCACATTGGGAGCCGGGGGGTTCGATCCTGCTCGCGATATCCAGGCCATCACCGTCAATCGCTGGCCTCACGGATATGCCTACGAGTACAACCCGCTCTTTGAACCACTGGACCGTCCGGCTTCCGAACGTCCCTGCGTGATTGGGCGGCAGCCTTTCGGACGCATTCACATCGCGAACTCGGACGCGGACGGCCACGCATACACCAATATCGCGATCGACCAAGGTTATCGTGCGGTGCGGGAGATTACGACTGGCACCAGACAAGAAGCCGCGAAGTCTGGGGCATGATCGCCTGGTTCGGCTTTCCATTGAGGAAATCGAAAAAGGATCGGACTGCGTTACCTGGGAAATTTCTGAAGAGGAGCAGGGATGAAGAAACGTCGCCACAATCGTCGGGAGTTTCTGGGCCTCGTTGGGGCCAGCGTTGCCGGGATCTCAGGTGCCAGTCTTCTCCGCCCCGCCTTGCTCGCCGAAACAGAAGGGGCCGACGCTGATCCCCGCCATGCCGACCTCGTGGTCTACAACGCCAAGGTCTACCCGATCGACTCGCGCAGGCCCAAGGCAGAGGGACTTGCAGTTAAGGGTTCGCGATTTGTGTTTGTCGGAGGCTCAGCGGATGCCAAGGGGTTTGTCGGCAAGAGTACGCGGACCTTTGACGCAAAGCAGATGACAATCGTCCCCGGATTCATCGACTGCCACAATCACGCAGGTGGCGACATCCTGCTCTACGAAGTCCTCGTCGGCAATCCCTTTGAAGTGGAGTTTGTCACGATCTCCAGCATCATCGACAAACTCCGCGCCAAGGCACAAAAGACAACGGCGGGCTTTTGGATCGACGGCTATTTCTTCGACGACACAAAGGTGAAAGACAACCGCCAGCTTAATGTGCACGATCTCGATCAGGTCTCGACCGAGCATCCGGTGTGCGTTCATCATCGCGGCGGCCACACGTCGTACTACAACAGCAAAGCCCTGCAAATGGCGGGCGTCGACAAGAACACTCCCAATCGCATGGGCGGCACCTACGACCGCGATTCAAATGGCGAACTCAACGGGCGAGTCACCGACCGTGCCCGCGATGTTTTCACCAAAGTCGGCCAGCGGGAGACGTTCACTGCAGAGCAGAAGGAGCAACGGGACCGCGATGGGTTGGCCTACATCTCTAAGCAATTTGTGCGGTACGGCCTGACCAGCGTGCACCACGAAGGCGGCGATTTGTTCGCGCTGCAACAGATACACAGGCGCGGCGAACTGCTGCACCGGGTCAGCTACGAGACAAGCGGTGAGATGCTGGAGGCAATGATCAAGAACGGAATCAACAGCGGCTTCGGGGACGAGTGGATTCGGTTCGGAGCGACATCGGAGCACACGGCTGATGGATCTTTTTCCGAGCGCACAATGGCGCTCAGCCGGCCGTATGAAGGGACGAATCCTCCCTATAGCGGCAATATCACCGAGACACAGGATGATCTGAACTCCTGGGCCGAGCGTGTGCAGCGCGCAGGCATCCAGCCCAACTGCCATGCCAACGGCGACGTCGCGATCGACATGGTGCTAAATGCATACGAACATGCTCAACAGGTCGCGCCTCGATCCGACGTGCGTCCGAAGATTACACATTGCACTCTGATCAATGATGACATCTTGCGTCGAATGAAGTCTCTTGGAGTGGTTCCGGCCCCGTTCACCACGTATGCGTACTACAACTCCGACAAATTTCACTTCTACGGCGAGGAGCGGATGAAGCATTGCATGGCCTACCGTTCGTTCTTCGACAACGGAATTCGGGCCGCTGCTGGTTCCGATTTCAGTCCGGGACCATTCGCACCTCTGATGGGCATACAGGGCATGGTGACGCGTACAGGATGGAATAAAGAGAGGTGGGGAGCCAACCAGCGAATCAGCATCGATGAGGCACTCGAAGTCAACACGATCAACGGTGCCTACAACTCCCACGAAGAAGCGATCAAGGGATCAATTACGCCGGGCAAGATGGCAGATTTCGTAGTCCTGGCAGATGATCCTCACACCGTCGATCAGAGCCGCATCAAGGACATCGAAATTGTGCAAACGGTGACTGGCGGAGCAACGGTCTATCAGAAATAATCCTGCCGAAGTCTTCATTGACTTACACGTTTCCCAGACCTAACATTCGTGCCGAAATGAGCACACTAAGGTTTTTAGCAGTTTCACGCACGCTATCGTTTCTTCTTCTCTTATTGTCGTCCATCTTGTTTGCGCAAACGGTCACCCCTCCTACTTATCTCGATCCCAAGCAGCCGATCGAAGCGCGGGTTGACGATCTGATGAGCCGAATGACCCTCAAGGAAAAAGTCGGTCAACTCAATCTGCCTTGCGTATATGTGGACCAACTGGGGAAGAGTATCCCGGAAAAGCTGCAGGCCTGCAGAAAGTTTGCCGCGGGAACCTACACGTCTGAGATTGGCCCCGGCAGTGGATTCTTCACGCTCGCGGACACAATCCTGCACGAAGGCGCGGAGCAGCAGGCGACCTACTTCAATGAACTGCAGAAGATCGCGCTGACACAAACGAGGCTGAAGATCCCGCTGCTTGAAGACGAAGAAGGCACACACGGTGCGATGTTCCCCGGCGCTACGGTATTTCCCGAGGGACTTGCACTTGGCAGCAGCTTCGATATGCCTTTGGTTGAATCCATTTACTCCGCTTCAGCGCAAGAGGCGCGCGCGGTTGGAATCCACGTTCTTTCGACCTTGGTGCTGGAACTCGACCGTGACCCGAGGATGGGGAGAAATGAAGAAGCTTACACGGAAGACCCCTATCTCGGTTCGCGAATTGCTGAGGCGATTGTGCGCGGTGCGCAAGGCACGAACATCGACGCACCCGACAAGGTCGTCGCACTGATGACGGATTTTCCGACGCAGAGCGAGCCTTTCGGAGGCCTGGAACGTGGGGCTGTTGGCCTGTCTGAGCGGACATTGCGGCGCGACGTTCTGCCTCCATGGAGCGCGGCTATTACGAAGAACGGAGCTTTGGGCGTGATGGCCGGATATCCCGACATCGAAGACATTCCGGCACACGGCTCGGAGAAGTGGATGGACCATGTGTTGCGCGACGAACTTGGCTTCAAGGGCATTGTGACCAGCGAAGGCGGAGGTTTCGAATCGCTCATCTACGAAGGCATCGTTCCAACTCAGAAGGAAGCTGGAGCGATGGCGCTCCGGGCAGGTGTCGATTTGAATATCACGTACGAGCCCGCATACATGGCACCCCTGATCGAGAGCGTGGAAAAAGGTGAGATTCCAATTTCGTTGGTGGATCGCGCGGTGCGGCGGGTACTGGAACTGAAATTCCGGCTGGGACTTTTCGAGAAGCCGTACGTTGACGTCAATCGCGCCAAGCAGGTTGTGCATTCGGTGGAGCATCAGAACCTGGCTCTCGATAGTGCACGTGAGGGTATCGTCCTTCTGAAAAACGAAAACAATCTTCTGCCTCTGAAAAAAGACCTGGGTTCGATTGCAGTTATCGGTCCCAATGCTGACAACGCATTGAACCTGCTTGGAGACTACTCGCCGCAAGTTGTCACTCAGCATGTATCGACCATTCTTGATGGGATCAAGGCGGAGGTGTCTCCGAAAACGCGCGTCGCGTATGCCAAAGGGTGTGCTGTCAATGATCAGGACAAATCTGGACTTCAAGCGGCCGTTGCGGCCGCGAAGAATGCTGATATCGCAATCGTAGTCGTTGGCGAACAGGCCAGACGAGAAGGAGCAGAAGATCAACCTCCGCCGACCGACGGAGAAGGCTACGACGTGGCCAGCCTGGATCTCACCGGAGTGCAGGAAGATTTGATCAAAGCCATTCAAGCAACGGGCACTCCCGTGGTATTGCTGCTGGTGAACGGACGGCCTTTGTCGACCCGCTGGGAAGCTGAACACGTCCCCGCGATCGTGGAAGCATGGGAACCCGGGGAAAAGGGAGCGGCTGCTGTGGCCGACGTACTTTTCGGCGATTACAACCCGAGCGGGCGGTTGCCGATTACAATCCCGCGCAGCGCCGGACAAATGCCGGCGTATTACAACTACCCGCCTTCAAAGGCCTATTGGGTCAAAGAAAACTGGACCCGCACCAGAGGGTACGTCGACATGCCAGCGTCGCCTCTGTACCCGTTTGGCCACGGCCTGAGCTACACGCAGTTCAGGTACAGCAATCTTCAGGTCGACCACTCCTTAGTTCATCCTGACGGTAGCGCGCGGGTAACCGTCGACGTCGAAAACACCGGCCAACGGCCAGGAATCGAGACCCCGCAACTCTACCTGCATGAGCGCTTCACCCCTGTAGCCACCCCCGTGGAACAACTGCGCGGGTTTGCACGGGTTGCACTCGATCCAGGACAGAAGAAAACCGTGAGCTTTACGATTGGCCCTGAGGATCTGCAACTGCTGAACGAGGATATGCGTTGGGTCGTGGTGCCGGGCACATTCGATGTGATGATCGGCAGATCTGCGGAAGACATCGTTTTGAAGAAAGAACTGGAGGTCCGCTAGCCGGCCATCGCAGACCGGGGAGATGCACTCCCAAGCCAAAAGTCGGGATTACAAGGGGCCGGAAGTGATTGAAAAGATGGTGGGCGCTATAGGATTCGAACCTATGACTTCCACCGTGTGAAGATGGCACTCTACCGCTGAGTTAAGCGCCCAGCCTTTGTGCGGTAAGTCATTCATTATACATGCTTCCAACGGCACAACCGGAAGCTTGGTCCGACCCACGCCAATGAGGTTGTACTGAAAGTGGTAATGCCATGAGGCTTACGCCCTCGTGTGGTTCCGAAGCGAGGTCAGGCGTGGTAGCCTATGCCCTGCGGAGCGAAATCTGTGCTCCGCGTCAGCATTTGCCCGCAGTGTTATGACGCCTGATCCGAAACTGAAACGGACTGCAGCAACCCTTTCCAAATCAGAGGGTTCCGAACTGCCTTTGGATTCCAGTGAGGCGCAACTTTCAGGCCCAGATGGGGTTGAAACTGATGTGAGCACAGCTGCACTTGATCCTCGCATGCTGATGGGGGCATCAGGCTCGATGCCGGCCGTGTTTGCTGCCGCAGACGGGGCAGATTCCGGCTCTGACGCCGAGGTCATGCTGCGAGTCAAGACTGGCGACCAGGCCGCCTTTGACTATCTTGTACAGAAATACCGGCGTCCGATGATCAGTTTCATGTACCGGATGGCGCGGAATGCGGCCGCCGCCGAGGACCTGGCCCAGGAAGTTTTCCTGCGTGTGTACCGCTCGCGAGAAACCTATGAGGCGAGCGCGAAATTTACGACGTGGCTTTACCGGATCGCAACCAATCTGGCGGTCAATCATGCCCGCGATACACGGCATGAACGTCCTGAAGTACAAGTCAGTTTGGACGAACCCGACGAGGAAACTGGCTCAACGGTGGAAGTGCCGGATGGAACCCTGAACGCCGAGCAGCAGATCGTTCGGCGGGAGAGGATGTTGGCCATCCGCAAGAAGGTGGAAGCACTGCCGGAGCAGCAAAAACTGGCGGTGATCATGCACAAGTACCAGCAGATGGATTACAAACAGATTGCCGACGTATTGAAGAAGAGTGAATCCGCGACCAAATCGCTGCTCTTCCGGGCGTATGAGACTTTGCGGGAACAGTTAAAAGAATTCGTATAGACGACTCAGGTGATATGGCAGTGGCGAAGCGTGAAGGGGAAGTGGTTATGAAATGCGAAGAAATTCGTGAACGGATGCCCGACCTCGCGGCTGGTTTCAGCGAGATCACAGCGGGCGAAAGCAATCATCTGGCTAGCTGCACTGGATGTGCGGAGCAACTGAAAGCGATGCGCGAGACGATGGCGCTGCTCGATGAGTGGCAAGCGCCCGAGCCCACGCCTTATTTCGATGTGCGTCTTCAGGCTCGGTTGCGTGAAGAGATGGCCAAGCCGCAGGCGGCCGGGTGGATGCATTGGTTGCGGCATCCCGTATTGGCGGCGGCGCTGACCGTAATCATGGGAGTTGGAGTAGGGATCTTCTTCACGCACAGCACACGAGTGCGCGCGCCTCAGGCTCCCATCGCCGATGTGGGTCCGGGAACTCCAGTCGGCGATTTGAGAGCACTCGACAAGAATCACGATATGTATGCGGATTTCGAACTGCTCGATGATCTTGATTTGCAGCAGAATGTAGTGGCGAATCCGCAAAATTCCGATTAACACTTAGCGGGCACGGGAAGATGAAAGCGGGGGAGTACATTTCGAGAAGCCTGACGCTCGCCGTCACGGCAGCCGTGATGTCGCTTCCCTGTTCAGCGCAGCGGCATGCTGCGCCTCCGCCCGTTCAGCATGCCCCTGCCCCAGCACCACGTACTCCGGCCCCGCAGCAGCACGTACAGCGGCCGCAACAGCAGCCGGCGATGCCACAGCAGCGAGCACACGTGGGAGACTGGCTGCGGCGTTACAAGGATCTACCTCCAGCGGAACAGGAACGCGCGCTGCAGAACGACCCTGCGTTTCGCAGTCTTCCGCCAGCACGGCAGGAGATATTGCGCCAGCGGTTGCAGCATTTTTCGAATCTTCCTCCCCAGCAACAGCTGCGCATGCTGAACCGCATGGATACGTGGGAGCACCTGACTCCGGAACAGAAACAGCAGGCAAAGGAGATCTACGGGCAATTCCGGCAGCTTCCGCCCGATCGGCAGCGAATGATGCGAACGGCGATTCAGGACCTGCGCGCCATGCCTGCTGATCAACGCGAGCGTGTGATCAATTCCGACCGATTCAAGGGAATGTTCTCGGATCAAGAGCGCGAGATGATGCGGGGAGTCACTCGCCTTCCGCTGGCTCCGGCGGAAGAGGGCGAGTCGGGGCCGCAGGAGTAGGTCAAGTTCTCAGGTCTCGCGAACGCTCTCCGATTTGCTTCACGCGCGCAACATATTTTTGGCAATAAAGAACACATTGGCTGGGCGCTCGCCCAAGCGGCGCATGAAGTACGGATACCATTCCGTGCCGAAGGGAACGTAGACGCGCATCCTCCATCCGTCGCGCACCAATGCCTGCTGCAGATCGCGGCGGATGCCATAGAGCATCTGGAACTCAAAAGAGTCGCGGGAGATCTTTTCCTGGTTCGCGAATGCCTGGGCTTCGCGAATGATCGCCTCGTCGTGCGTGGCCAGGCCGTGATAGATACCGCTCTTCATCAGAGTCTTCATCAATTTGACGTAATTCGCATTGACGTCATTCATGTGCTCGTAAGCAATGCTGGCTGGCTCTTTATATGCGCCCTTGCACAGGCGAATGCGAATCCCTTCTGAAAGCAGCTTTTCGACATCGGCTTCCGATCGTTTCAAGTAGGCCTGTATGACGGTGCCGACGCTGTTCTGGTGTCCCTGGCGCCGGTGCAGTTCGTGAACGAAGTCGAGCGTGCGCTGAGTGTACGGAGAGCCCTCCATGTCGACGCGAACGAATCCGGGCGGATTCATGGAGGAGGCCTTGGCCACAAGCCCGCTGACCAGATCGCGGGCCAGAGACTCGTCGACGTCGAGTCCCATGTGCGTCAGCTTGAGACTGATATTGGCATTCAACTGGTTAGCTGAGATGGCATCCAGAATCTGGTTGTAAAGCTGTGCGCTCTGTCGAGCTTCATCGGGATTGGTGACGTTCTCGCCAAGGTTGTCGATGCTGACGCTCATTCCTGAGCGATTCACGGTTTGAGTTACCCGGACGGCATCAGCGATTTCCGTTCCGGCGACGAAGCGGCCGGAGACACGCTGTCCAATGGCAGAACGTTCGGCGAAGTTGCGCAAAGAACGGTTTTCAGAAAGATGGACGAAGAAGGCCCTCAACATGGAGTACCTGCGACCTCCAGAAGGAATTTGGTTTGAAGCGGATGAAAAAACGTGGTGGATAGAACTTGAAAGACCACAGGATTTTGTATCACAAGTGGGCACTGTCGCGTGTGATTGCGCTTATAAGCTGACTGCCGGGCGGTACCAGTTCAGGAAGTACCGCCCGCCGGCGCCTCTACCAGGTGTAGTGCGCGGTATACGTGATGACTTTTTCGCCGTCGGGAGGAACCGAGACGGGGAACTCGATGGTCTGGCTGTCTTTCTTTTTGAAATCGTCGGATTTCGTGGTGATTTCCCAGTTCAGGGCACGATAAAGATGTTCCACGACGCGGACTTCGACCGGTTCCTTCTTGTGGTTGCGGACTTTGATTTCGAAGGATTCGGTGGCCGTGCTCTTGTTCATCTCGACGGTGTAGTTGGTGCGCCGACGCTCGCCCGTGAGATCAAAAGCGTTCCCGGTATAGATGCGGATGGTCTCGTCGTGAGGCGTATGGTCGATCATGTTCTCACCGGTGAACTCGACCTGGCCATCATCGTTGCGCCGATAGAAACGTACGCGGCCTTTCGGCAGTGGCATGCCGAGGTGGTTCGCGTCGGAGTTTACAAATTCACGCATCACCCAGACTTTCGGATTCGATTCGGTGCCGTAAGAGTGATCGTTGCGAATGTTTTCCCAGTTCCATCCGTAGTAGCGGTTGGAGTCAATCTTGCTTCCGTCGTAGATATAGAGCTGTTTCGTGGCGACGCTTGCCGCGTGAATGAATTCGACCTGCTTGGTCTCGCGATCGCGCAGAGTGGTGGGGTGCTCGAGCGTGTAGAGGTGGTATTCGTCGAAAGACTTTTCGGTGACGGGAGGCCTAAAGACGCCTCCTCCCATGCCTCCGGCTTCCATCTGGGCGGCCTTGGCCATCAGTTGACCAGGCTGGATTTTGTTCACGTCTCCCGCCATCAGCTTAATCCGGGCATTCTCGAACGTCCGGCCTGTGCGGTTGTCCATGGTGACCCAACCAACGATATCGACGAGATCACCTTTTTCCGGGGCAACAATGTTGTAATCGGCTTGCCAGCTCATGCCGCCAGTAACGTAGGAGAATTCTGCTGGGAACTTTCCGCCTTTGTCGGTTGCAATCATCCATTCGAGACGCGGCTTCAGGATGGTCTCGGACGTCAGGTCAGGAAAGACCGGCGTTCCAGGCAATCCGAAGCGTAGTTGGCCTCCGACTTCGATAATCGGCTCTTCTTGCCCGGGATATCCCTGGTTGTAGCCGTTCATATTGAAAGTGTCAGGCCGGACGTATCCGCTGCGAATGACCTTGCCTTTCACCATGCTGTGGTCCGGCTGCTCGAAATCAATCGTGCGTCCTTCATATAAGGAGAGCAGCGACATTTGATTCACCGGATCAGCTCGATAGTTTTGCTCGAGGATATTAATGGTGTGCTTGCCGGAGGGATCGCGCAGGATCACCGAGTCGGGCTCGAGATGCATGGTGATCTCACTGAAGTTGAGCTGATTCGTACCTGATTTCAGGTCGAGAGGAACTTCCTGCCGTATGACCGCGAAATCCTGGTTGTAGATGGTCAGCGAAGGTTGCGACCCCTGCTGCGCGAAAAGTGCCGTACAAAATGCAAATATGGTGACGAAGCGAGCGAACATGAAGGCATCCCTCCTGGACGTTTCCTGAGAGTGATCCTCTGAGTTTCAAAATGCGCTGGCTGCGCGCCAGCCCCAGCCTACCTGCGATAGAACGTCACGGGGAGTGACTCTTGCGGGGCATGCTTTGCGGATTTCGGTAACTGCGTGGCAGGTTACTGTTGGTTACTCAGGGGAAAATTTGATTTCAACCGTCTCGCGAGACTCGTGAGTGGCGGGCTCCCACTTCCAGCGCCGAACCGCATTGGCTGCGGCCTGCGCCAGGACAGGATGGCCTCCTTTAATTTGAGCTTCCTTCACAGTCCCGTCAGGGGCAACAATCACCTCGAGCTTCACCGTACCCTGCAGGCCCATATTGCGAGCCAAGGGCGGGTATGGCGTCGCGGTCCTCTCAATCACTTTGCGTGCAGAGTCGGGCTGCTGTGCGCGAGAGATCAACGGAGAGAATGCTGTAAATCCAAAAACCGTCAATAGAACAACAATAAAGGCGAAACAGTTGTCAGCTGCATTCCGTGGGGTCATTCGGCGAACTTTATTTCGATGGCTTCCCTGGTTTCGTGAGCCGTAGGTTCAAACCTCCAGTGACCCACGGCTGTCACGGCGCTCTGCGTGAGCAACGGATGGCCGCCCTTCACTTCGACATTCTTCACCGTGCCGTTCGGTTCAACCACGGCTTCGAGTTTGACTACTCCGTGGATGTTCATGGAACGGGCCAGGGTTGGGTACACGGCTGCAGTCTTCACCACAACCTTACGTGCACCGTCGTTGGATTCCTGGGCGATGTTTGCGCTGGGAATTAGAAAAGAGAGCGCAGCGAGGAATAAGACTCTCACCGCACCCTGCCGCATCAGGGCTTTCATGGTGAGAGGATTCTAAGGCGTGCTTTGAATTACAAGGAAGATGACGAGAGTAATGGCGAGCGTATTTCGATGTCTATTCAGCAACTTACCGCAGACTGCTATTTCCCGTGCTCTTCAAGGAATTTCTCCACTTCCATAGCGGCCATGCATCCGCTACCCGCGGCCGTGATGGCCTGACGGTAGCGACGATCCTGCACGTCACCGCAGGCGAACACACCGTGCACCTTGGTGAAAACGTAATTGTGTGTCTTCAGATAGCCGTCGGCGTCCATGTCGAGTTGGCCGGCGAACATTTTGGCGTTCGGCTCGTGGCCAATACCAAGAAAGAGAGCGCTCGTGGGGAAATCGAAAACTTCGTTGGTCTTCAGATTCTTCAGCTTAAGGCCGGTGACTTCCTGTTTATTCGTGTCATAGACATCTTCAACTACGGTGTCGAGCAGGAATTTAATCTTTTCGTGCTTCTGCGCACGTTCCAGCATGATCTTCGATGCGCGGAAACTATCTCGCCGATGAATGATCGTGACCTTCGTAGCGAAGCGCGTAAGGAAGAGCGCTTCTTCCATGGCGGAATCGCCTCCGCCGACGACAACAATTTCTTTCCCGGAGAAGAAAAACCCATCACATGTGGCGCAGGAGGAAACGCCGTGTCCGATCAACTGCTGTTCGTGCGGAAGTCCAAGCCATCGCGCAGACGCTCCACTGGCGATAATCAGCGTCTGCGCATGCACCACGTGATGGCTGAGATGCAATAGGAATGGCCGTTGGCTCAAATCAGCACTGGTCAGATGCGCCATCTGGTACTCGGCGCCAAAACGCTCCGCCTGCTTGCGCATGTTCTCGACCAACTGCGGTCCCATGATTCCTTCGGGGAATCCCGGGAAGTTCTCAACCAGCGTTGTCATGGAAAGCTGGCCTCCCGGCTCATGGCCTTCGATGACAAGCGGTTTCAGGTTCGCGCGGGCGGTATAAAGAGCTGCAGTGTGTCCGGAGCATCCGGAGCCGATGATGACTACGTTTCTGGTTTCGCTCATGAATGTTTTCGTACGTTGATTGGATGGCAGAGTTCGAATTTCGATGCAACTGGCATACCGTCAGCCAGCAGGACGCCGCTCACTTCTGCTTTTCGACCGGCTTTCTCATCTTCGAAGTTGGCGCGGGCTTTGGTTTTGATTGCCCGCTAGTCTTCGCCAACTCCTCCAGGACAACTCTCTTGACGCCGAGGACGTTCCGGTAATCCTTCATGACATCGGAAGCGCTTCGGAACAGAGGCTCGTACGCGCTTTGGTCCGGTGCTGGGGCTCCTGCCATGCCGGCACAGCGCGCCAGAGCGACCGAAGGTTTTCCAAAGCGTTCAAGGCGCACGCGGCTGACTGGCGTATTGGCGGTCAGCATGACTTGTGAACTGGTAACGGCCGAGGCGCTGTCTTCCAGTGAAACCTCAATCAAGTCTTTGGGATCGCGCACATGAAGAACCAGCGTTTCAATCATGTTGACGCCATCGTTGCTGAACGAATACTGCACGCTCGAAAACATCGCCTGCACAGAAAACTCGCGGCGGATGCGAACGTAGCTGGAGATCGATGGCTCTCCGGCAACGTGCCCGGTCTGCCCAGCCTCGAGCATGGCGGGCATATCAGTCAGCGTGGAGCGGCCCCGGGAGACTTCGAAGTCGGTGCTGAATAGCGGCTGCTTCGGAATTCGCGCCAACGCCGAGGCGATTTCTTTTTGCTCCTCTGCCGACGGCGAACAAACGTTCAACATATTCACTTTCACTTGCGGCTGCTGCGACGAGGGCTCACTCGACGGCTGTTGTGGAATCCCGCTACCGTCCCGCAAGGGCGGCGAGACCAAGGCCACCGACGTTTGCCCCACACAGGGCAATCCTAAAAAGATGATGCTGAGGCAGAAAACCAGGAATCTGGGCACGCCGGAATTCTAAATGAGAACCTGTGAAATTCTAAATCTCAAAACGGTCGGTGCTGGCCAGGTCCTGCGAAAGTCGTAGAATCGTCTTATGGCAAATCTGACGCTAGTCTATGGCATGAGGTTGCTGCCCTCGGAAGAAGTGACCGAGGTAGGGCAGGCTCCGGTAAAACTCACGAATGGGCGCGAGGCACATGTCACCATGCACGTGCTCGAAGGCAGCAAAGAGGAAATTGAGCACCAGTTGCGCACGAGTCTGGAGGCTTTCTTTGATTTGTATCCCGAGATCTAGGCCAGGGCGCCGCAGGACGTGTTTGGAAGGGGCTAAAAGGGCCCGTTATTCCGGGGTTCCGACTAGCGGTTTCGCCAAACGGGACAGAAACACCCATCCTAGATGATGGCGTTCTCCCCAGCAATGATCCGTATTCACCTGGCCTTATAATTCCTCATCTTTGATTGCAGTCGACTGAACATGGAATGGTCTTACCCAGAGTTGCGACAGCGGTTGATGCAGGCGGAGTTATGGCCGCAAGGCCGCATGGCGCGCCTCGCCTGCTATCTCGCCGCATTGGCCGCCTTCCTGTTCGGACTGGAGAAACTGCTCGGCCTGTTCCGGCTCTCCTGGGGAGAATACCTTGGCGGCTGGGTGACCTTTCTCACCTTTCTGGCCTGCGTTCTGTTCTTTATCCTTGGGTTCCGATGGGTGCGGCGAAGGATCCTTTGGCGGCTACGTAATCGCCTGATCGTCACCTACATGTTCATCGGCGTGATTCCAGCTGTACTGCTGGTGGCCATGGGACTGATCACGCTCTACGGATTGGGCGGGCAATTTGCCGTTTTCGTCGTTACGTCCGAAATCGATGCACAGTTGCGCAGCCTTGAAGCGGTTAATGGTGCCGTCACAAACGAACTGGCTGCCCATCTTGAGCGCGGAGACAAATCTACCCCCGAATCGTTAACCGGACTCCGAAAACGCGATCCGGTCTGGAACACCCGTCAGGTGTGCGCGTGGTACGGTGACAATCCCCTGCCTCTCTGCAACGAATTCCAGGGCGGCGCACTGTCGCCGCCGGGCTTTTCCAAGGCCAAGTTCGAAGACATCGTTCAGGACCACGACCAGCTCAATCTCCGTGTCAGCGCTTCCATGGAAGTGGGACGAAACAAGTTGACGGTCGTGACCAGCGAGCCCTTCGACAAGAATCTCGTCGGAAAGATTGCGGTTGGCTTGGGCGAGATCAGACTCTATGCTCCCGTCATTCAGGCGGAAGGAACTTCAGGGGGAGCAGCAGCGGGGCAGAAGACCGCTACAAAGAAATCCGGGAGCGGATTTGTTATCACCCAGAATCAGCCGGGCGGACAGAAGCAGCAGGATGCAGAAATGCACCCCGCTTTCACTGTAGGGACGGTTCCTGATCCCGGCAGCAGCTTCGATCGCGAGATCACCTTCGCAACGCCACTCACCGTCATCGACTGGCCCTCCGGCGAACGCGCCAAGTTCGGGCCGCTACTCCAGGTGACCACCCGCCCGACTGTCCTTTACAGCCACTTGTTTGCGGCTCTGGGCGAGTTCGTCCGCGGCGTGACTTACATCCTCGCGGGCGTGGCGATTTTCTTTGCGCTCATCGAACTGGTCGCATTGATCATCGGCACGCGTATGACTCGGACTGTCACAGCCGCTGTTGCGCAGCTCCACGATGCAACACGGCACGTCGATCGTGGCGACTTCAGTCACCGCATTCCCGTACGATCGACCGATCAGCTTTCGGACCTCGCGCGCTCCTTTAACTCGATGACAGCCTCCATTGAGAAGCTCATCCTGGAGCAGAAGGAAAAGCAGCGGCTCGAGAACGAACTGGAGATCGCGAAAGAAGTGCAGGACCAGCTGTTTCCGCGGAAAGTCTCAGAGATGGAATCGCTGGATTTTTATGGCTTCTGCCGTCCGGCGCGCACCGTCAGCGGCGACTACTACGATTTCTTGTCCGCAAGCTCTCACAAACTGATCCTCGCGGTCGGTGATATTAGTGGCAAAGGAATTTCAGCCGCACTATTGATGGCAACCATCCACTCTGCTGTTCGCGCCTACAGCCTTGAAAGTTTGCCTCAACTCCGGGAGCCTGTGGCCGTGGGTGCCGTCTCTGGCTCGGGGATGATGGCGACCTGGCCGGAGGGGATCGAAGTGTCTCCTGGCGCGCTACTCGGGCTGCTGAATCATCAGCTGTATGAGAGCACGCCGGCGGAAAAATACGCGACGCTTTTTCTTGGAATCTATGACGGCCGCAACCGCCGTCTGACGTACAGCAACGGAGGACATCTGCCGCCGATTCTGATCGGGCAAGATGGGAGCATCCGCCGCCTCGAAGCCGGTGGAACGGTTGTCGGCCTGTTCGATGGAATGACCTACGATGAAGGCTCGGTCGAAATGCATCCTGGGGAAATCTTCGTCGCCTATAGTGATGGCGTCACCGAACCAGAGAATGAATTCGGGGAATTCGGCGAGCAACGACTGATCGACCTGGTACGCGACAATCGGAATCTCCGTCTTACGGAAATTAGCCAGGCTGTCACGACAGCCGTAGACAACTGGATTGGCGATAAAGAGCAGCCCGACGACGTGACTCTGGTTCTGGCCAGGGCTCGATAGATTCCGCCCAAAGACTTCCAAAAAGAAAAGCGGCAAATGGTCGGAGGTCCATTTGCCGCTTCCTCAGGAGGTAATGAGTGATGTTCGCTCTCTGGAACAAGAACATCGTAGACCCAGAAGGTTTCCAGGAAAAGGTCACCAAGGTGTGGGGCCACGGAGCAAAAAGTCATTAGAATCTACAAACTTTCCCGCGAGATTCTCTCCCCAGAGCATGGAACTGGGCGGCTCCCAGGAAGGTTGCGCACGCTCACTACTTTTTCGGCAGCACCAATACCCGTCCTGAAACGGCGGAGTTTTTCAGGGTTCCTCCCACAATCAGCGGCCCCAGGGGGGTAAAGGCAATCCCTCGTTCATCCGCACGAACGTCGGAGGTGTCTTCCGTGATGGTCTCCCAGCGGTTGCCATGCAATTCGAAGGAGAATGTCACAGGCGATAGATCGGGAGCTGTGCCGTCGTCTGCCAGGCCTTTTAAGTTGTGCGGCGCAACGGTTCCGCCGGAAAACACGATGCGGTGCTCATGGTCGGAGCCTCCGGCAACAATGCCAAAACGTCCGGGGCCCGGGTGTGCGGGCAATTTGCTCCATGTAATAGCATTGGGATCCTTACGGTCGATCTTGCCCATCCAGCACTCATCCGAGTTGACGTATTGTCCGCTGGCCGGATCTTTCTTCGCCCCATCCACATAGACGATGGTCTCGTCCGCGATTCCGCCCGCATGTCCGAAAACAGGAGTCCCAGGCATGGGCGTGGCCTGGCTCCAAATGTTCCTCTCCGAGTCGTACACCTGCACGTGACTCACGGGCCCGCTCCTGGAGCGTCCCCCGATAATGTAGATAAAGCGGTCGTGCACGACTCCGATAACAGCACCCTCAACTGCGACCGGCAGGTCCTCCGCCCTGTACCATCGGTGAGCCTCAGGCAGATAGGAATTTACGTCGCTGACAATGAGTTCATTCCCCTGCCCATCCACTGTATATCCGCCAAAAACAAAAATCTGTCCTCGGGCTCCAATTGCGGACGACGCCAGGCGCCCGGCAACCCCCGGAACGGGCGGTGGAGCCTGACTCCACTTCCCGGACTTAAGACTCAGCATGACCATCTTGTTGCTGACCTCCTGCCACGTTCTTTTCGTACCAATGCCCATGATTGAGTAGACTTCTAATCCATTTTTCAGCGACGTCACGGAATTGCTGGTCACCGCCGTTGGCATTGCCGGAATCTTGGATTGATCGGCCGCCTGAAGAAAAACGACCAGCAAGAACGGTACGAAAAAGAGGCGTATTTTCATCGGTGAGATATTACGTCTTTGAGCACGGACGAGCAAAGGAGGATCCCGTTTGGGGTACTCGCCAGTCACTTTACGGTTCCCTGCCGGATCGCATGAATGTAATCGGTATAAGCGGGGATATGACCAGACTCCCGCATATGACTGGCAACTTGGCCCCGATGGTACGACGAGTGCATGACTACATGCGTCAGGATATCTATGATCGCACCGTTATAGGCCTCGCCTTTGCTGTTCTTGTAAGCGATAGTCTGCGAAATATCGCCGGCAGTAGCCAGTTCGAGGTATTCATGCCACAGGTGTTCGAGATCGGCGGCTTCCTCGCGGCATTGTTGCAAGGCCATCTGTGGCCAAACGGGGACGCTTTGTGGCTGTTGCTTCAATCTCTCGAGCCAGAGTCGCTCGGCCGCAAAGATATGCGACATGAGCTGCAAGGAACGGGTATCCCGGTCTCCCGCGGCTTCGATCGCATTGAGTGTCTCCTGATTGGCCCACGCGTTGTAGGAAAACTCCCGGCGCAAATAGTCGGCAACGTTCATACCTTGTCTCTTTCTCCGAAGTGAATCCGCTTCTTCTTTCCCGAGTTTCGGCTAGCCCGGGCCCAGTTGTAACGATCCTTTCACATTGCGAGAATATACTCACGAGGTTCCGGACCCTCGGCCTCATTGCTTTCGATGCCACGCAAAGCCTCCCAGACTCGCAAGCCCGACGCTTCGACGGAAGAAAACGGCGCCCGTCCAGCCAGTTCCGACGGTGCCAAGCCGGAATCAAAGACCGGCGCTCCGGATGACCTTGCCCGTCTGTCCTTAAAAGCATGCCTGATCGCTCGGGATGCGGCTTTCAACGTACGCGACCTTCTAACCCATTCCTCCCGTATGGCCTTCCTGGCAATCAAAGAGTGCGAAAAAGAACTCGACCTGATCGAGCGGCACATCGACGAGCGGCTGCCTACGGCCATTACGAAGGTTAACGAAACTCGAGCCCGTCAATTATTGTCCACCTTGAAATCAGTTACCGATCTCGAACGCATCGGCGACCTCGTGATGAGTGTAGCGTTGCGTGTCCAAGCGCGTACCGCAAAAATACCGGCTTCAGACGTCCGCCAACTTGTAGAGATGTCGTCCGTTTTGCGGGACATGCTTGACCTGATCCACACCGGATTCCTGAACCTCGACCTCGATTGCGCCCGCAAGGTGCTGCAGATGGACAAGGACATCGACCGGATTTGCCACAGCTTGTTCCAGAAGCACCTGGCAGAGACCGTCCCGCAGGGAGATACGTCCGGGTTTGAGATCCTGCTGATGGCCCAAGCATTGGAGCGCGCCGGCGATCATACGACCAATCTCGCTGAGGATCTCTACAGTCTGATCGAAGGGCGAAGCCTCCGTCATGCGCCCAAGAAGAAAGCAGCGCCGTAAAACGACACGAAAGTACCGGCGTACTCACCGCCTACTCTACAAATTCATCGTTCATTAACAATCAAGCAACACTCGCGCAACATTCTCCCCATAAAGTCTTCTGATATTGCTTCAGGACTCAATCCGAAGTTGAGTGATGGAGCATTCGTTCCCCCAAATGCATTTACCGGCTCAGCCCATTGGACGAATGGTGAATTCGGGCCTAGATGTGTCCCTGCATCCTCTTATCTTCGTGGTCGAGGACGAGGGGGACATCGCCCGGCTCATTTCCCACAATCTTCGCGCCGCAGGCTTTGAAGTACTGAGTTTTATGAGTAGCGCGTCTGTGTTGAGCGAGGCCATCCGGGAAATGCCGGCGCTGTTCCTGCTTGATGTAATGTTACCGGGAACCGACGGCTTCGAACTCTGCCGCCAGATTCGGCAGAACCCGGCCCTCTCAGCTACGCCCATCATCTTTCTTACCGCGAAGACCTCCGAGTCGGACCGCGTCAAAGGTCTGGAACTTGGAGGGGATGATTACATCACCAAGCCGTTCAGCCCGCGCGAACTCGTCGCCCGCATCCGTACCGTATTGAGAGGGTTGGGGCACGCCACGATGCCAACTGAGGTGTTACGGCTGGGCGAATTGGAAATCGATGGATCGTCCATGACGGTCCAGGTCAGTGGACGCAACGTTCTTACGACGGTCCGCGAATTCCGGTTGCTCGAGTATTTGGCCGCCCACCGCGGACGCGTCCTGACCCGCGATCAATTGCTCGATGCGGTGTGGAAGGAAACGCCTTTTGTCACTCCTCGTTCCATTGATGTCTATATTCGCCGCCTGCGCGAGAAAATCGAAGCCGATCCCCGGCATCCGCAGTACCTGAAGACCCTTCGCGGCATCGGATATCGCTTCGAAGTGCCCAAGTAGACCTCTTCTCTTTCGCCTGCCTTGGGCTTTGCGGGCCTTCCCGTTTATTCTGTTTACTTCCTGTCATGGGCAACAAAGTCAAACCACTTTGGAAGGTTGAGGACCAGCAGGCGCGCCTCGCCGAGTTGACAGCTTCCTCGGATGAGGCCGCGAAGGATAATCCCCTGCGCCGTGATGTGCGTTCGCTGGGATCAATTCTGGGGCAGGTACTGATCGACCAGGGTGGGCAGGAGTTGTTTGACTCCGTCGAGGAACTCCGGCACTTGATGATCGAACATCGCGAAAGCGTCCGACGCAATTCTGCACAGACCGCATCGCACGATCTTTTAAGTAAGGCGCAGGAGATTGTCTCGAAGATGAATTTGTCGCGCGCTTATCACGTTACCAAGGCTTTCGCGACCTACTTCGAACTGACGAACCTCGCCGAAACCAATCATCGTAAACGTAGACGCCGCGCCGGAAAGCTCGATCGCGAAAACGCGGTACTGCCCGGATCGTTTCGTGGAACACTTCTTCGCATGAAGGAGGCGGGAATCTCCGGCGAACAAGCGCTGGCGGCACTAGAAGAGATTCGGATCACTCCGGTCTTCACCGCGCATCCCACCGAAGTTGCACGGCAAACTGTGCTCTTGAAGCGGCGCCGTATCGGGCAGCAACTGGAACGGCTGGACCAGCTTCCGCTCACCCCAGAAGATGCCAAAGATGCCGAAGAAGAGATTCGCGCCGAAGTGACCTCTCTGTGGCAAACGGATGAAGTACGCCTGAAAAAGCCCACGGTGGATGATGAAATCCGCATGGGCCTGCGGCCTTTCCGGCTGACCTTGTTCGCCACACTTCCGAAGATCTATGACGAGATCGTGGAGTCATTCCGCGACGTCTATGGGTTGGAACTGGATGAGTCCTCCGTTCCCAACATCATTCACTTCGGCAGCTGGATTGGCGGCGATCGCGACGGCAATCCGTTGGTCAAACCGGAGAGTACGCGCAATGCGCTGAAAATGGCGCGAGCCCTGATCTTTCGCGAATACCTCAATGACGTGGAGGCGCTGAGCGATCGCCTCAGTGCCTCATTACGCCAGACCGTCATCTCCAAAGAACTTCTTGCACAACTCGCCTGTTACGAACGCACGATTCCTGGCGTGCATCTTGCATGGGGCCCTAACAATGAAGTTGAGAACTATCGCCGGTTTCTGTCGTACATCTTTCACAAGCTGCAACACAGTTTGAAAGTCGGAGATGATGCAGTTGCGTATCACAGCGCAGCCGAATTCGAGCATGACCTTGTATTGATACAAGAAAGCCTCAAAGACAATCGCGCAGCCCGGTTGGCTCACACGTATTTGAGCTCTTTGTTGCGCAAGGTGCGAAAATTCGGATTCCACATGCACACGCTTGATGTTCGCCAGCACGCGCGAGTGCACGCTCAGGTGATCGGTGAGCTGGGACCGGACCTTAGACGTGAACCCGAGTCCGAACTGGCAAAGGAATTGCTCGAAACATTTCGCACGATTGCGGAATTGAAGCACACCTATCCCGCCGGCTCCATTCGTCAGTACGTCATCAGCGGCGCCGAAACAGAAGCAGATGTCATGGCTGTCGTTCATCTCGCAAAAGTAGGGGGTGTCTCCGTAGCGGGCAGGCAGAGCGATCCCGGTTTGATGCCGGTCCCGTTGTTTGAATCCATCGAGTCGCTGAGGGCAGCGGCAGACGTCATGCGCCGATTATGGAGCGATCCCGAATACCAGCCACTGCTCGATTCCTGGGGACGGTGGCAGGAAGTGATGCTGGGCTACTCCGATTCCAACAAAGACGGAGGTATGCTCACCAGCACCTGGGAACTCTACAAAGCGCACCGCGAACTGCATCGCGCTGCAAAAGAATTTGACGTCAAGTTGCGCCTGTTCCACGGCCGGGGAGGCACCGTCGGCCGTGGCGGCGGCCCCACGCATTCGGCCATTCTTGCCCAGCCTCCGGGATGCTTTTCCGGACAGATTCGCGTCACCGAACAAGGCGAAGTTCTGAACTGGAAGTATGCCGACCCGGTCCTGGCGGAGTGGAACCTCGAGCTGATGATTGCCGCGAGCCTCGAGGCATTCACACGCCCCGGGAGTCTTCAGGCTGCATACCCGGCGCAGTGGGAAGAAGCAATCGAAGAAATGTCCGCTGAGGCGTACCGGGTGTATCGCGGTGAGATCGCCGAGAACCCGGATGTGCTGGAATACTTCGAACAGGCGACTCCGGTGAATGAACTCGATTCCGCACGCATCGGCTCTCGCCCGGCGCGCCGCAGCAAAGGCAGGCGCCTTGAAGATCTACGGGCAATCCCTTGGGTGTTTGGCTGGATGCAGAGCCGCCATGCGGTACCCGCCTGGTTCGGTGTCGGACATGCGCTTGAGCTCTTCGCGAAAAAAGGATCGACTCACGAACAACTGCTGCGGCAGATTGCTCGTGGGTTCCCGATGTTCGCGGACATGCTCCGTAACGTCGAATTAGGAATGGCGAAGGCCGATCTCGGGATCGCGCGGGTATATTCGAGCCTCGTTAAGAATGCCCAGGTTCGCAAGCGTGTGTTTTCAATGCTGGAAGCAGAATTTATCCGCTCGCGGCAGATGATTCTGCGCGTCACCGGGCAGCGCGAACTGCTGGCGCGAAATCGCGTACTGGCACGCTCCATACGCCTACGGAATCCCTACGTCGATCCTATGAGCCTGATCCAGGTAGAGCTGCTGCGGCGCAAGCACGAAGGCGAACAAAGCTCCGACCTGGAATATCCGATGGGAGCAACCATCAATGGAATTGCTGCCGGCCTGCACAATACCGGCTGATTCCGCTAACCTCTTCACCCCCTGTCCGTCTGTAGTATCGTGATCGAGCGGTCGTGGTGTGTCCGGCCGTATTTCAACGGAACTCGCAACAGTTCCTGTTCGTACGTTCAAGTGAGCCGATCGTTCAATTTCTATCAATAGAGGATCTATGCCTATTTCCCGATTCGCTGCTGGCCTGGCGTTTGCTTTCTTGGTGTCAGCAGCCTTTGCCCAGAACATTCCTGCCCAGAGCGTACATAGCGGAGCTGCGGCCAGCGCGGCCGACGAATCCAAAGAACCAAAGCTCGAGCACTTTGACCCGAACATGGCCGACAAGACGCTCGACCCCTGCGATGATTTTTACAAGTATTCGTGCAGCAAATGGAACGCTGCCAACCCCATCCCGGCCGACCAGGTTTTCTGGACTACCGGCAGCGGGCTCGAACTATGGAATGAAGGCGTGCTTCGCGATACGCTCGAGGCCGCCAGCAAGAACGATCCGAACCGTACTCCGGTACAGCAGAAAATTGGCGACTACTGGGCCGCATGCATGGACGAAAGTGGTATTGAGTCAGCCGGCCTGGCGCCGCTCCAACCAGAACTCGCGCGCATCTCGGCGATGAAATCGAAGAAGGATTTGACCGCCGAGATCGCCCACCTGCATCACGTTTATCCCGGTGCGTGGGCCCCCGGCGACAACCAGACCGGTTCGGCACTGTTCGGCTTCACCGGGCAGCAGGATTATGACAACGCCGCCATGGTCGTCGCTCAAATCGACCAGGGCGGATTGAGTCTGCCCAATCGCGACTACTACCTGAAAACCGACGACAAGTCGAAGGAAGTGCTGGCTAAATACCGCGCGCATATCGAAAAGATGCTCGTTCTCGCGGGAGAGCCGCAGTCCCAGGCTGCCGCCGACGCGGGTACCGTCCTCGAGTTGGAAACGGCACTCGCGCAGGTGCAGATGGACAACGTGAAGCGCCGCGACCCCAAGAACATCAACAACAAGATGAGTCTCGCGCAAGTCCGGCAGCTCATGCCCTCGATTGACTGGGACTCGTATTTGAAATTGGTAAAGGCTCCGGTCAGCGATCACTACATTGTCAGTTCGCCGGACTTCTTCCGCGCAGAAGACAAGTTGATTGCCGATCACCCGCTCGATCACTGGCAGGCGTATCTGCGCTGGCAGGTAATTCATCACTCCGCGCCGTTCCTGGGCAAAGCCTTCGTCGATGAAAACTGGAATTTCTTTGCCCACACGCTGACCGGTCAGGAACAGATTCAGCCGCGCTGGCGTCGTTGCGTACACAATGCAGACCGCGACCTGGGCGAGGCCCTCGGCCAGGCATACGTCGATCGTGCCTTCCCACCCGAGAGCAAGGCTCGTACGCTCCAGATGGTCCATGCCATTGAAACGGCTCTTCATTCCGATATCGACGGCCTTTCGTGGATGTCGCCCGCAACAAAGGAACAAGCCATCGTCAAGCTGAAGGGGATTGAAGACAAGATCGGCTATCCGTCGCACTGGCGCGACTATTCCAGCGTCAAGATCGTGCGCGGCAGCTACATGCAAAATGTAGCGCAGGCTTCATCATTCGAGTTCGAGCGCTGGGTTGCGAAAATCGGCAAGCCGGTTGACCGTTCCGAATGGACGATGACTCCTCCGACCATCAACGCCTATTACGACCCCCAACTCAATACCATCAACTTCCCTGCCGGGATCCTGCAGCCTCCATTTTTCGATCCATCGAAGGATGACGCGGTGAACTTCGGCGGCATCGGCATGGTGATCGGACACGAGATCATCCACGGATTCGACGACGAAGGCCGGAAGTTCGACGCGAAAGGCAATCTCCGCGATTGGTGGACCGACGAAGACGCAAAGAAGTATGACGAGCGGGGTAAGTGCATCTCCGACGAGTACACGCAGGAAGTGCCCGAAGCTGGCGATGGCGTGAAGCAAAATGGCCTGCTCACCCAGGGAGAAGACACGGCTGACAATGGCGGGCTTCATCTCGCACTGGCTGCGCTGGGAATTGACTTGAAGCAGCAGGGCAAGTCGCTCGACGACAAAGGGGACGACGGCTGGACCTATCGCCAGCGATTCTTCCTCTCGAACGCTTACTCCTGGTGCGCCAACGTGCGTCCGGAAATCGCGCGCATGCTGGTCACAACGGATCCACACTCGTTGCCGAAATTCCGCATCGACAACGTGATGTCGAATATGCCGGATTTCCAGCAGGCCTTCGGATGCAAGGCCGGGCAGAAGATGGTCCGGGAAAACGCTTGCCGGGTGTGGTAGGAACGCCAGTGAATTAATGTCCTGCTGAGCGGAGAACGAGCAGCCACAATCTGCTCGTTCGGAGTCGAAGCATCCCTACTTAGCCGCTGCTCTTCCGGTAGGGATGCTTCGACTTCACGGGGAGATCGCGTTGCGATCTCCCCGTTGACAACGCGTATGAGTAGTCAGGCACCCGCTTAACGGTTAATGTCCTCCTTGTTCTGCAAGCGCTTCACATAATTTTCCAGATTCGATTTGTTCGAATCAGGAGCGCCCGTCAGCGACAGCTTCACTTCCTTCACCGCACTCTCAAAGTCTCCCTGCGAGCTATAGACCCGTGCCAACCCCATGTGTGAAGTCCAATAGTCTGGGAACTTCTTGGCGGTCGAGCGGAAAACCGCCAGCGCCTCATCCTGCTTCTTCTCTGCCTGCAACTGACGGGCGTAGAAATAAAGCTGCAGCGCGCTGGCTTTATCGAGCGCCATTGTGCGTACCCCTTCTGCGTCCTGCTTGCGTCCCATCGCTTCCAGAATCTGCGACTTGTGCATGAGGTTGTCGTAGCGCTCTTCCGCCTGGATCGAGAGGTCCTCATCTTTCAGCGCCTCGTCAAGATCGATCTTGTTCGCAAGGAAGTATCCCGCCGCGTCGTCCCATCCTTCCCTGTAGTACTGGTTCAGGCCACGAATCTGCTGGCGGATGCTCGCGGTCACGATGTCATTGACGTCGACGTGTACCCTAAAGGGCACAGCGACTTTCTCCCACTGCATGATGACCACCGCAGAGTCGGGCTTCACATCGCCGAAGTCATAGGTCAGAGCATCATGCAGTTCGGCAGCCTGGGGCTTCACCGTCACGCGCAAGGCGTCTTCGTCCTGCTTGTAACTGAAGCTGCCCCATGCACTCGAGTTCTTCGAGAAGATCACAGTCCATTCCTTTTCTCCGGGGATCATATGCAGCCCGTAAGTCCCCTTCTCAAGCGCCTGGCCTTCAATCGAGACCGGATCGGTGAAAGTGATGGTTGTATTCTCGTTCGCTCCGGCCCGCCATACCTGGCCGTAAGGAACGACCTTACCCCAGATCTGCCTCCCATTCGCGAGCGGCCGGTGATAGTTGATGGTGATATCGGTGATCCCAATCCGTTGAGAGATAAGCGCGTGCTGGCTGGCACGCGGCAGTTTGAGCATCACGGTTTCGCCCGTGGCAGTTTGTGCCTGCACCACGCTGCTCAAAAGCAGAACGGCAGCATACAACGTAAACGCACGACCTTTAAGCATGGAAATGCCTCCTCGCCACCTGTCTTGAATGGCGGCACAGTTTCAATCTGTTGGGGTTCCCGAGTCGGACGCACCTGTCCGGTGTCCTGTCCTTAGACTCCCTCCAATGCCCAAGGTGAGCGGAGAAGCGAAGCCAGCCTGAAGTGAATCCAGTAGGTTTTTCCGGTAGCGGGGATGCTTTGGATCGTCACCAACCGCCAACCGACGGGGTACATCTTAAAAGCGGGAGGGACATTTATGCGAAGTCAGAGATTATTGGTGCTATTTGCGGGGCTGCTCTTGATGCTGCCGGTGGGTTTGCTGGCGCAGAACACGCCCACATCACAGGACAATCAGAACACGCCGCAAAACTCGCCCAACAATGGTCAAGGCGATATGAGCAACTATGGCCGGCAGAACAACGCGCCCAATGGCCAAAGCAATATGGGCAACAACGGCCAACAGACCATGGAGAACAACGGTGAGCCGCAGCAACTGATCGACCCCGCGCTGATCTACAACGATAAGAATCCTGGGAGTTGGGTCGGAAAAACTGTCACCCTGAAGAACGTGATGGTGCAGGACACGAACAAAGGCGGAAACTTCTGGGTCGGACAAAACGGGCACCACCGTATTTTGGTAGTGAAGCCGGAAGACAACCCGAATGCAAAGGCGCTGCAGGTTCATAAAGGCGACATCGTGACCGTCACCGGCACAGTCCAGCCTGCCAGCAAGTATGAGGCGAAGGAGACTGGCACACGAAAAGGATCGATGCAGGACGCAGAAAGCTCATCTGGCGTTTTCCTGCAGGCGAGCAATCTTTCGATTTCCTCCTCAACCCACCAGTAGTTTGGAACGAGTCATGCCCCGCTCCCCGTAAGGGGCGGGGTATCCCTATCTCTTTTTATCGTCATTCGGAGCGGCACAGGGGAAGAGGAATCTTCTGCACCACCGTCGCTGCTTTTTCGCGTCCTTAGCGATTTCTTCGCATCGTTAGCGGTAAAGCTTTCTGCCGGCCTCATCTTGACATTCGCAGATGAGGAGCCCGCCAGATTAAGATGGAAGCTAAGGACGAAGAAAGATCATGCGAATTGATGAGTTGAATGACATTGAATGTCGTGAGATTTTATCGCGCACATCGGCCGCACGACTTGCTTGTTCCCTCAACGATCAGCCCTACATAGTTCCAGTTGGCATGGCGTACGAATCGGACTACATCTACGTCTTTGCAACGCTCGGCAAGAAGATCGAATGGATGCGCACCAATCCCAAGGTATGCGTGCAGGTGGATGAAATCAGGAGCGAAGCGGATTGGGCCAGCGTAATCGCCAATGGGGAGTACGAGGAATTGCCCGATCCGCAGTTTGCCAAAGAACGCGAGCACGCCCGCGCCCTTCTGCAAAAACACCATCATTGGTGGCTCAATGCATTAGCGGAGCGCCGCATTCAAATGCGCGACCAGGAAATTACGCCGGTATTCTTCCGCATCCGAGTCAACTCGGTGACTGGGCTGCGCGGAATGCCCGAGTAAGAAGAACACTCCTCATGCGGCTTTCGGGGGAATGCGATGCATCTGCATCACTTTCCGGCTGGGATACATCGGCATCTTCTCTTTCCATCCTCTGCGGATCAGCCACACGTTCGCCGGGTAGGACGTCGTCCACCCGACGATCATCGCAATCTGCATCATGAACCAGAAGACGGCTGCGTTGGGATAAATGCGGTTGGGTTCAGGAAAAAGGACGAAACGCGTCAGTGCCATCCACCCGAACATGCCGATTTCAAAAGCCCCGATTGAGATCGTGTCGGCTCGCATGGCGGCCAGAATTCCTTTTCCAGGCGAGAGTCCGCGCATGGGCACAATCGTGAAGTACTGAAAGAAAATCCCGAGAACGTAGGCAAGAAAGAAGTCGGCAACCAACTTCGTGTCAAACTCCGCCCCGGCCACGAAAGTCGCGACGGATCCGCCAATCACGAACAGTCCCGCCTCGCCGAGAATGTCGCCTATCGTGCAGCCCGCGCCGCAATGGAACACGGAAACCGCAACCTGCTCCCGCGTGGGATCCACGTTCATCATCCTTTCCTTTACGTCGCCAGTGGGATCAGGGCTGTCTGCGAGGCTAACCGGCCGAGTGCGCATATACATCCAGACGGCAAGTGGGCCGAAGTACAGGGCGGTAATCGGCCAGACCAGATGCATGATCCACATTTTCTGCCGATTTCCACGCAAGAAGTCGATGACAATCAATATGGCGCAGACAGCACAGATGGCTATGTAGATCCAGGCAAGAACGTGCAGCCACTCTGGATAGGAATTCATCGCAGAAGGATGTGGCTGAGGATGTGGAGGTTGCTGAAGATATGCGATTGCTGCCCCCACTTGACATTCTGCCCGCCCAGGCGCAGAATTCTTTTTAGGCGAATAAAAAGCGAAAGTCAAAAGATCCGCCTCCGCAGCTCTACCCGCGGCGTTCCCTGAAAATTCTTGAGGATTTTATGTCTTCCGCAGTGGTTCCCACTTCGGCGGCCTTGGGCCGCCCTTTTCTTTTTGACGCCGAATCCGAGGCCGACGTGCGCCTCGGCACTGACAAGAAGCCCTCTGCTGGGCAACAAAGCGTGGCCGCACAGGTTCTTCAATCAACAATCAAAAATCAGCAATCAACAATCCCCTACGTCACTCCCGCGTCACAACTCGGAATCCGTCCCTTGCCCGAAATGGTTCCGAGCGGCATTGCAGAGTTCGATGCGCTCACCGGCGGCCTACCCCGCGGATCCCTCACCGAGATCTGCGGCTCGGCCTCTTCGGGACGAACCAGCGTGATGCTGGCTGCTCTGGCTGCCGCCACCAGACGCGGCGAATACTGCGCCCTGATTGATGCCAGCGATGCGCTCGATCCTCACTCGGTCGCAGCCGCTGGAGTGGATCTGGATCGTTTGCTGTGGGTGCGGTGCAACGAAAATCCACCACGGAGACACCGAGACACGGAGAAAACCAGTGGGGGAAAAAACTTACGAAACCGAGAACACTCGGAACATCGCCTCGAGCAAGTTCTCCGCGCCACCGACCTGCTGCTCGAAAGCGGAGGCTTCGGACTGATCGTTCTCGATCTCGGGGACATTCCCCCGCAAGCCGCGCGACGCATTCCGATGACAACCTGGTTCCGCTTCCGCCGCTCCGTCGAACACAAGCCCACGGTCCTGCTCGCCATCGAGCAGCAGCCGATTGCGGGAAGCTGCTCGTCGCTCCTGCTGCAACTCGGAGCTACCAGTTCTCAGTTATCAGTTCTCAGTTCGGACCTAAGCAGTCCTTCTCATGCGCAATTGTTCACCGAACTCAAAATTAAGGTCGACCTGATCCGCTCGCGCCTCGATCGCAAGCCAGCACGCTCGGTCAGGTTCGCGGCAAAAACTGCATGGGTGGGATGAACTCAAATGACTCAATGACTAAATCACGAAATCACTCAATGCCTTATGCCGTTCGCCTGCATCTACGTTCCGAATTTTCCTGTCGCAGCCGCACTTCGTGCTGAACCGGAACTTGGAACGTGTGCCATCGCCATCTTTGAAGGCAAGCCTCCACTTGAAAAAATTATTGCGGTCAACGAAAAAGCCAGTCAGCTCGGCATTGCGCCGGGGATGAGCGAAGCACAAGGAGAACTCTGCTCCGAACTGGTGTTACGCGCAGGCTCTGCTCTCCATGAATCTTCGGCGCATGCTGCCTTGCTCGACTGTGCCCAATCCTTCTCTCCGTGTGTAGAAGATTCGGCGAACGACACCGTTCTGCTGGATCTCATGGGGATGGAGTCGCTCCTCGGTCCACTGCCTAAAATCGCACGTGCGATTTTCGAACGCGCTGCTGCCCTGGGGCTGACAGCAAATGTTGCCATTGCCTCCAATCCTGATGCCGCTCAGCTGGCTGCCCGCGGATTTGCCGGCATCACGGTCATTCCTGCCGATAAAGAAGCGGAACAACTCGGCCCGTTGCCGGTTGCGGTTTTGTTTGCCGATCGTCTGGACGCAACAGAACAAGAGGATGCCAACCGTCTGCTCGAAACGCTCGAACGCTGGGGCATCCGGAACCTGCGCGCACTCGCCGCTCTCCCGGATGTCGCGCTGAGCGAGCGACTCGGACAAAAAGGACTTCACTTACAGCAATTGGCGCGAGGGGCTGCGATGCGAACGCTTGTACCGATCGAAGCACCCTCGGTCTTCGAAGAAGCAGTCGAACTCGATCATCCCATTGTTTTGCTCGAACCCCTGGCCTTTTTGCTGAACCGGCTGCTCGAACAAATTTGTGCACGGCTGGGATCGCGCGCTCTCGCCACCCAGGAACTTCGCCTGGCGCTCGAATTGTCGAATCTCACCGGAGTGGATGATGACTACGAAAACCTCGGTATCCCAAGCGAGAGCGACGATCCTAGAGAAAAACCTGAGGGTGCCCCATCCTTGTCGTGTTTTGTGCGACAGGGTGGGGATTTCGAATTCCTGTCCCCTGCAAATAAAGTCGGAGGGGCCCTCGAAAAAAGTTCGCACCGGCAAACTCATTTTGTCCGCAAGCTCTCTCTCCCGATTCCCATGCTCGATCCCAAAGTATTTCTGAAACTGCTGCAGCTCGATTTAAACGCGCACCCTCCGGGAGCACCGATCGTGAAAATTCATCTTTCGGCAGAACCTGCGCGTCCGCGTTCGGCGCAAGGAGGACTGTTTTTGCCTCCCGCTCCTGAACCAGAGAAACTGGAACTTACCCTCGCGCGGATCGCAGGAATTGTTGGCGTGCACAAGGTCGGAGCCATCGAGTTGCTCGATACGCATCATCCCGAAGGATTCCGCATGCGCCGTTTTGTCGCTGAAGTTGCACGCAAGACTCCACAAAAGACCACGCATGATTCCAATAAGGCACAGGCCGCAATCACAGCCCTACGTCGGTTCCGTCCGGCGTTGCGCGCCAACGTCACACTCGAAAGCGGACAGCCAGTACGGCTGTATTGTCCCAAGAAGAAAGATGTGCAGGGAGAAGTGCTCTGGAAAGCCGGCCCCTGGCGCTTCTCCGGAGACTGGTGGGAGCGCGATGCGTGGTCGCGTGATGAATGGGACCTGGCCCTGCGCCATGGAGAAGCCATCTCGTTTTACCGGCTAGTGCACGACTTGCTCGGAGCAGGATGGTTTGTCGAGGGCACGTATGACTGAAGGAATTGTGCCATTGAGCGATTGGGTGATTGTGCGATTTATTCACTTGGCCAGCCAATCGCCCAATGACTCAATTGCTCAATCACTCAATGTACGTTGAACTTCACGCGCGCTCTGCATTCAGTTTCCTGGAAGGCTCTTCCCTTCCCGAGGAACTCGTTGGAGTGTGCTCGCATTTCGGCATGCCTGCCATGGCTCTGCTCGATACCGACGGCGTCTACGGCTCCCCGCGATTTCACCTGGCGGCAAACAAAGCCAAGATCAAGGCCCATATCGGAGCCGAGGTCTCAGCAAATTTATTTTCACCACAGAGTCACGGAGTCACGGAGAAAATTCAACAATCAAAACTCAACAATCAGAAATTAAGTTCCTCTGTGACTCCGTGCCCCCGTGGTGGATTTCGTCTTCCTCTCCTCGTCGCCACCCGCGCAGGCTACCAGAACCTCTGCCGCCTGATCACAAAGATGAAGCTGCGCGCCAAAAAATGCGAAGGCGCCGTCACGAAGCAGGAACTTGAAGAACACTCGGAAGGCATCATCTGCCTCACTGGCGGCCACGAAGGTCCAATCGCCGAAGCCTTAAAGCAAAACGGCGCAGAAGAAGCGCGAAAGCAACTCGATCAACTCATCAGCATCTTCGGCCACAGAAATGTCTACGTCGAACTGCAACGTCATTTTCATCGTGAAGAAGAATCCCGCAATCGCACCTTGATCGATCTCGCCCGCACCTACAATCTTCCGCTTCTCGCAACCAACGGCGTGAACTACGCTATTCCGAAAGCCCGCGAACTCTGCGATGCTTTCACTGCGATCCGCCATCACCAGACTCTCTCCACCGCCGGGCGCCTGCTCGCCCGTAACTCCGAACGTCATCTGAAAACTCCGCAGGAGATGCAGCAACTTTTCGCCGACTTGCCTGAAGCGATCAGCAACACACTGGACCTTTCGAACCGGCTTGAATTCACGCTCAACGATCTCGGCTATGAATTCCCGCGCTATCCGGTGCCCGCAGGCGAGACGATGGATTCCTATCTTCGCGGGCAGGCCTGGATCGGCTTTCGCACCCGCTACGGACGCACCTCGCAAGACATGCAGGCCAAAGCCCGCCGCCAGATCGAAAAAGAGCTGGCGCTCATCGAGAAGTTGAAACTTGCCGGATACTTCCTCATCGTCTGGGACCTCGTCCGCTACTGCCGCGAGCAGAACATTCTGGTGCAAGGCCGTGGATCCGCCGCGAACAGTGCCGTTTGCTACTCGCTCGGTATCACGGCTGTCGATGCCGTCGGTATGGAACTTCTATTCGAGCGATTTCTATCTGAAGAACGCGGCGAGTGGCCCGACATCGATCTCGACCTGCCCAGTGGCGACGAGCGCGAAAAAGTCATCCAGTACCTCTACAAGAAATATGGCGAGCGCGGCGCCGCCATGACAGCTAACGTCATCACCTATCGCAACCGCATGGCCGCCCGTGAAATGGGAAAGGCTCTGGGATTCGATCCCGAAACACTCGCCAAAATCGCCGCCGCGGTTGCTACATGGGAATTCCGCGACGAAAACGACGCGCTCGATCGCCGCTTTCGCGTCGCCGGACTGGATCTCTCACATCCGCGTCTGCGCAAATACTACGAACTCTGCCTTGCCGTACAGGACCTGCCGCGCCACCTTGGTCAACATTCCGGCGGCATGGTGATTTGCCAGGGACAACTCGATTCCGTCGTACCGCTCGAGCCCGCGTCCATGCCTGGCCGCGTCGTAGTTCAATGGGACAAAGAAGACTGTGCCGATATGGGCATCATCAAAGTCGATCTGCTCGGGCTCGGCATGATGGCGGTGCTCAAAGATTCCATCGAACTCATTCGTGATCACTATCACGACGAAGTCGATCTCGCGCATATTCCGGCAGACGACAAGCACGTCTACTCCACGCTGCAGCAAGCTGATACGGTCGGAATGTTCCAAGTGGAAAGCCGCGCGCAGATGTCATGTCTCCCGCGCCTCAGACCTGTGCGCTTCTATGATGTCGTCGTGCAAGTCGCGATCATCCGCCCGGGTCCAATCGTTGGGCAGATGGTGAATCCATTTTTAGAGCGGCGTCAAGGACGGCAGGAAGTCACCTACGCGCATCCATCGCTCAAGCCAATCCTCGAGCGTACATTAGGCGTTCCATTGTTTCAGGAACAACTCTTGCGCATCGCGATGATCGCCGCCAACTTCACCGGAGGTGAGGCCGAAGACCTGCGTCGCGCCATGGGATTCAAGCGCTCACAAGCCCGCATGCGCGAGATCGAAGCCAAACTGCGCGCTGGAATGACCGCTAACGGAATTTCTCCGAAGGCGCAGGAAGAAATCATTCTCTCCATCACGTCATTCGCGCTCTACGGATTCCCCGAATCCCACGCCGCCAGCTTTGCGCTGATTGCCTATGCGAGTGCCTATCTGAAGTGCCACTACCTCGCCGCCTTCACGGCCGCGCTGCTCAACAATCAGCCGATGGGTTTCTATTCTCCCGCGACGATCGTGAAAGACGCACAACGCCACGGGCTGAAACTGCTGCCGATCGATGTCACGAAATCCGATTGGAATTGCACGCTGGAGCGAGTGATAAATCTACCACAGAGACACAGAGACACAGAGAAATTCAAAACAATTGGCCACGGATCTCCACGGCTTTCCATGGATTCCATCAAAGATAAAGAATCAGAACTCCATGATTTCTCCGTGACTCCGTGCCTCCGTGGTAATCAGCAACAGATCGCCCTTCGCATGGGGTTGCGCTATGTCCGTGGTCTGCGAGAGGAGGTGGCACGCTCACTCCTTCGCGAACGTATGCTCGCTCCCTTCATCTCCATCCACGATCTGACTCGCCGCGTGCCCGAACTCCGCAAAGACGAACTCACCACCTTGGCAGAAATCGGAGCATTGAATTCAATCGGAAATCCACCACGGAAGCACGGAGACACGGAGAACAACAAAGAAGAAAATTTAAACGCTTTGGGAGTCACACCGAATTCATTCAACAATCAAAAATCAACAATCAACAATTTCTCCGTGCCTCAGTGCCTCCGTGGTGAAAAGTCGCTGCACCGTCGCGATGCCCTCTGGCAGGTCGAACGCGCGGTTCGGACATCCGGCCCTCTGCTCGAACAACACGACGAACACGACGCACCCTCTCCGCTCACCCCAATGAATCACGAAGAGCGGCTGGTCGCTGACTTTCACGGCACCGGACTCACCGTCGGACCTCATCCTATGTCTTACAAACGTGCGTGGCTCAATGCCATGGGAATCCGCCGCGCCAACGAATTGCGCGATCTGACCACAGGCAAGCGTATTCGCATCGGCGGATGCGTCATCACACGCCAGCGCCCCGGCACTGCGAAGGGATTTGTCTTTTTAAGCCTGGAAGATGAGACCGGAGTGGCGAATGCAATCGTTCATCCGGATCTGTTTCATCAAAATCGGCTACTGCTCACCAGCGAGCGATTTTTAGCTGTAGAAGGAATTCTGCAGAATCAGGACAACGTAATCTCAGTGAAGGCCGAACGCGTGCAACCGCTTTTTGTCACCCAAGCCGAAACCAGTTCCCACGACTTTCACTGAGACCTTCCACCACGGAGTCACAGAGACACGGAGCACTGCACGGCTTAAGTTCAACCCTCTTGCCATTTCATCGAATGAGATAGACATGTCACAATGTAGACTGTGAAATTAGTTCTCAAAGTGGCCGGCTCTTTGTTGGCTGCAGTATTTCTAGCCCTCTATGGATACTGCGTCGGCTACAACGTATTCCGGCTGCAGTTTTCGTTATATGACTCATTCGTCTTCGCCTTTGTCCAGGTTCCTTTGATGATTCTGACTCTTTTCGGTGCAATGATCGCTTACTGGGTTTGGACAGCGATCATCATCTCGCTCGGCGCGGCGGTGGTGTGGTTTGCCATCCGCCTCAGGCGTCCACCCTCGGAATGAACTAATCAAGAAGAGAACAGCCCCTCATTCGCAGCACTTCACCGCTGAGACACAGCTCGTTTTACATATCGAATATGCGGTAGACTCGCGAGGGCGTCTGCGCCTGCAACAATGAGATCGCGACATTGTGCACCGGAACTCCGCCGCGAGTCTGGCCATCCGGCTTGCCATGATGCGCATGGCCATGAAGAACCAGATCCGCACCGTGCCGATCGATGACTTCCGCCATGCGCGACGTTCCGAGGAACGGAAAAATCTCTGGGGCCTCCCCTTGCACTGTTTCCGCAATGGGCGAATAGTGAACCACCACCACGCGCTTCGGTGCGCGAAGTTGTGAGATGCCTCGTTCAAGCTTCATAGTTTCATCGATAGATGCCCGAACGAATTCTTTAATCTCGCGCTCACCGAACGCGGTCAGAACGCCACGGCCGAAACCACCCACGAACCCTTTCGCTCCGGCGAAGCCCACGCCGTCGCGCTCGTATCCGCTGCCATCCAGAACCTTCATGCCGCCGCCGACCAGCATTTTCTTCAGTTCTTCTTCTTTCCCGCTCTCGTAATCGTGATTCCCAAGCACAACCACAGTTGGCAGGCGTAGCCGTACGAGCACATTGATCAGAGGCTCCATCTCCTCGGGCTGCCCGTAGTTGGTCAGGTCTCCCGCAAGCACCAGAACATCCGCTTCATCGCGCACTCGCTCGAACTGGTCCTTCAATTTCGCATAACTCTGCGGACTGAAGTGCAAATCGGCGCTCGCGGCAATTCTCATGCGGGCTTCCTCAGGTTTGCAGCGTTCGTGTCACGCCCCAGCTCTTGCTCGATCTTCGCCAAACGAACCCTGCGTGTCTCCTCCAACAAGTTCGGAAGCTCCCATTCATCGATATCGATCGCAAACATGTTTTCATCGACCAAGCTTCCGCGGAACAGCGCGTGCGGATCTCGATTCTTTACCTCGTGCGTGAACCGCGTTAGCAGTTCGCACCAAATGTCGATCGGCACATAATTACTTTGCGCCGGATATACGTACCGGAAAAGAATGAGCGACCACAGCAGCATCTCCCAGTGCTCGCCCACCAACTCCATCTCGCGCTTCCAGTCAAAATCAGGATAGGTCCCATAGATGACATGAGCGATATCCGCGCCATCGAATCGTTCCCGTTTGCCGATGAAGATCTTCGATGCCACCAACTCTTCCGGAGCCAGCACCCGACTTTCGAGACCATAGATTACGGCCGGCCGCGCCCGTTGAATCCAGGATTCCTCAACGGTGATCAACCCGTTGCTCATCCCGGTAATCAAGTCGACGAAGTATCCATCGCGCCAAGCTTTCGAGAGCCAGACCGGGTCGGTTACTTCGCATTCGAATCCGGTCCTGCGCAGGCACTCCAACGCCAAGGGCGAATACTTAGCCGTCAGAAACAAATCCAGATCCTTGGTGTATCGGCAGATGCCAGTATGTTGGCGCAAAGCGAAGGCCCCCGCGACCGCATACGGTATGCCAGCGCTCGCTAGTGCTTGCAAGACATCGCGGAATAATCGAACTTGCTCAGCCGGTTCGTCCCCAGGCTGAGACGAAGTCTTCGGCACCGTATCCGCATTTGGAGGCTGTGGCGGGTTAGGGGCTTTTGGCACCCACCTTGGATGTGGACCTTCGACCCGCCGGTTGTTAACGGTTTAATCCGAGCCAGATTCAGGACCGGTCATATCGTTACCCGTTCACTTTCCCGTGTAGCTGACCCTCCATATGGAGTTCGAGCCGTCGTCACTCACCAGCAGCGAGCCATCGGGTGCCACCGTGATCCCCACCGGCCGTCCCCAGACTTCGCCGTTCGGCAGCACAAATCCTGTCAGGAAATCCTCATACTCGCCATTGGCATGGCCGCTCTGATGGAGAGGTACCCGAATCACTTCATAGCCTACCCTTGTCGCCTTATTCCACGATCCGTGCTCCGCGGCGAAGATATCTCCCTTGTACTCCGCGGGAAACTTGTCGCCTTCATAGAAAGTGATTTCCAGAGACGCATTGTGCGGCTGCAAGAGTACGTCGGGCACAATCGCTTTGTTCTTCAATTCCGGATGTTTCCCCTGGAGCCGCGGATCCTGGTGCGCTCCCATGTACCACCACGGCCACCCGTAAAAGCCGCCCTCTTGCACATGCGTGATGTAGTCCGGGACGAGATTGTCGCCCAGCGCATCACGCTCGTTCACCGAGCACCACAATTCGTCTGTCTTCGGGTTCACCCGAATGCCGCCGCCCGCGTTGCGAATGCCATACGCATAGACCTTGAGTTGGCAATTGTTCGGATCGCAATACAGAATGTCCGCCCGATCCTTTTCCGCTGGCGTGGTGTCGGGATCATCCACGTTCGACGCCGACCCTACCGCCACATACAGCGTCTTTCCGTCTTTTGAAAAGTCCAGAGCGCGAGTCCAGTGGCCGCCGCCATCGGGCAGATCCACAACATGCTGCGCCTCCCCGCTCGCCTTCACGTCACCCTTGTGATACGGAAACCGCACCACTTCATTCGTGCTTCCGATGTAGACCCACTGCGGATCCGGACCCGGGGGATAGAAGGCGATCCCATACGGCCGCTTCAGCCCGCTGGCAAAAATCGCCGACTGCTCAGGCTTGCCGTCCGACGTCATCCCGCGAAACACCATAATGCGCCCCGGCTCGCTCTCCGCCAGGAAGATGTCTCCATTGGGAGCTGTCCGCATGAACCGCGGATTCTCCAGACCCGTTGCAAAAAGGTCCACCTTGAAACCCGGCAGCGTGACGGGAAAGGCATTCTCCGGACGCGCGACCACTTCCGCTCCATTCTCGGCAGACTTGGTCGCGTAAGGAGCCGGCAGATCTTTCACCATGATCTTTCGGACTGTTCCTGGCTTCTCGTAACGGAAATCCGTGAATGGCGGATGCGGGGCCGCAGCTTTCAAGCTCGCGTTTCCACTGTTAGCCGCGCTCGCAGGTGCGGCCGCCGCGGAAGCGGGGCTCACTTTGCCGGACGCAACCCCCTCAACGTAGCTGACGACTTGCCAGCGCTTCTCTTCCGGCAGGAAGCTCCACGATGGCATCCCGTTGTCCTTATCACCCTTCGTGACAAACCAGAACACCTCGCCGGCCGTGACGCCTTTCAAACTGCCGCCAACTAGTGACGGGACATTCCCCGTACCTTGCAGGGTCTTCCCGTGGCACGACAGGCAATTCCTCGTATACACGGTACGTCCGGCATCAATGGCGGTCTGCTGTCCGGCATACGGATTTTTCATGTCCTTGGCAGAAGCAGGAGCATCGTGAAATGGTTTGTCCGCAGCCTGAAGGCTCGCAACGGCGAGAACGGGAATCAAAACTGCCCAACGAATCGCAGGGGCGCTGAGAATCATAGGTATCCTCACACTGAATTCTTGAGTTCCATTATGCCTATGCCACAACATGCGAGACAATCTGCGATCCAGCAAAATCTCACCACGTGAAAAGCAATGTGAGACGCGAGTACAGGAAAACCTGTACGCTCTTCGTTCCACACCGTTAAGTTAAAAAAGAAGAGAGGGCCGACTGGAAAGCCAGCCCTGCCGCTACAAGATTGTCCTTCCCTAGAACGTATACTTCAGCGCGAATTCGATCTGCCGATTATCCGTGGCCGTGCTGGTGATGGCCGCCGCACCCGGGAAGTCCACCGGAATCTGCCCTGAACCGCCTCCCGGCAATCCGAAGTTCGGGTGGTTGAATAAGTTGAAGAATTCGGCCCTAAATTGCAGTTGCTGCAGTTCCACGATCTTGAAATTCTTCTGCAGCACGAAGTCGAAATCCACTAGATGTGGTCCGCGCAGATTCCCAATCTTCGAATCTCCATACATGTGAGCGGACTGCTGGCCAGACGCTAACCCAGGAGTCACAAACGCCGCCTGGTTGAACCAGCAATCCAGCGTCTGGTGCCCGGGATTCGAGCACTGGTAATCGGTTCCCTGCGAGGCGGTGTTAAACGAGAAGTTGTTTGGGTTCGCAACCTGGTCCGGACGATAGCTGAAGCTTCCCGTATTGCTGTAGTCCGTGGACATCACAGCGGTGATTGCCTCGCCGGTTTGCGCACTCGTAATGCCCGCGAGCTGCCATCCGCCGAGCACCGCATCGGTTACTCCCTTCATATCTGCGCCGAAGTGACGGCCGTGTCCAACCGGAAGCTCATATAGGTAGCTGATCGTGAACCTGTGCCGCAGATCAGGAGTGACCGGCCCATGTTCGAGGTTGGCGCGGAAACTGTCCTGGATGAATCCGCCGACGTTTCCATCGGCATTACCCAGATTTTTCGCGAACGTGTACGCCGCAAGGAAATTGAATCCATTGGCAAACCGCTTGTTTAGCGACGCTTGAAACGCGTTATACAGCATTTCGAACTGCGGATAATCCAACGGCAAAATCTGCGTCATATTCGGCTGTTGCTGCGCATACGGACGCCCGTAGTTCGGCTGATCACAATTCGACAGATCGGGTCCACAAAAGTTCGTGTCGAGCGGCTGGGTCGCCTGATTCAGGTCGCTGGCCTCGTGATTCCACAAGTGATAAGCGCGAGTGCCGACGTATCCGACCTGCCCCATCCAGTTCGAAGCAAACTGGTGCTGAATCGAGAGATTCCATTCCATAATGCGCGGCATGATCCGCTTCGGCCCCGTCGTCTTGACCGGCCCAAGAATGTTTGTCGCAGACCCCGTTGGAAGCGCCGCCGGAAAGCCGCTCGAGATGAGTTGTTGCGCACTGGGAGCAACACCACTGGGATAGTTGTTTGCCCAAAACGAGAGTTGCGGAGGATTCAGTCCAAGATCGTCGAAGATGTTTCCTTCCGACGAATAGAAAACTCCAAATGCGCTATGGACAACCGTATTGTGCGGCAGCGACCACGCGAATCCCACGCGCGGTGCCCAGTCGCTCTTATCAAATTGCACGCCTGCATGCGAAACCGCACCCGGCCCATACGAGGTAACGACGATCCCCTTGTTGAAATCGAAGTTGCCCACACGTCCATTCGCAGGCGACGCGATTTCGTAGCGCAGTCCGATATTCAAGGTGAAGTTCGATGTAACGTGATAGTCGTCTTGTACGAACTCGGCCAGGTCCCAGTACCTCGTCGGATACAAACCCGCGAGGAAATCCTGCTCGTTCGACACCGCGTACCCAAACAGAAGGTCGGCGATTCCGTTGCCGCCCAGGGTTGTGCTCGGATCCGCGCTGTAGGCGCCTCCAAATACGAACCAGCCCCGCGGGCTCGAAAGCTGGAAGAAGTTGCGTTGCTGCCGTCGGAAATCGACACCAAATTTGAGTGTGTGCTTCCCATGCATCCAAGTCGCCGCATCCGCGACCTGCACGATATTCTCGAAGACATGCTCCGGCAGCCACTGCGAGTCCCCCAGCGATGTAATGCCTGCAACATCGATGTTCGTCAATCCGGTGGAATTCGGATATCCCGGACGGTTTGCATTCGGAATCCCAAGTTGCGTAGCCAGATCCTTGCCGAAATTAAATGGCAGCGCGTTGACCGCATATCGGAAATAACCGCCATGCAAATCGTTCAACAGCAATGGCGTGAATGTGTGTGTATACCCAAGCCCCAGATGCTGCGAGCGTGAATTGCTGATGCTTGGGCAGCAGTCATTTCCGCCCCATGGAACGCCCAGCGGCCCCGGATTAGAACTGCGGACATCGCCGAAGCTGTAGGAAACGAACATCTGGTCAGTTTCCCGGAACCGATGATCAACGCGAACATCGAACGAGTCCTGATCGTTAATGACGTTCTGGTTGGCAAGATAATTTTGCGAGATCGAATTCGGGTCCGTCGGCTGCGGATAGAAATTGGCCACATTCAGACCCACTGGATCGAGGCACCCCCCGCCAGCTGCGCTTCTTCCAGTGTTCCCCACACACGGCGGGATGATGTTGTTGGGAATCGCCTGTCGCAGCAGGATCGTCTGGCCGTTGGCACAGGTGTGATTCGAGGCCAACAGGGGGTCGAAAATTGTTCCATTATCGTAGGATGGCCCGGAGCCATCGGGACAGGGCGTAAAGTAGGTTTGGGTCAGCCGATCTCTGAAGTCGCCGTTGCGCTCCGCCGCAAGCGGCACCGTTGACACATAAGGCTGACTATTTCTCAGCCTCGATCCCTCGTAGTCGCCGAAGATGAACGTCTTATCCTTTTTCAGTGGACCGCCCAGAAACGCTCCAAACTGATTGCGCTTGAACGGCTGCTGGCCCACGTTGAAATAGTTCACCGCGTCAAGCTTGTCGTTCCGGATGAATTCATAGACGCCGCCATGAACCTTGTTCGTTCCTGACTTCAGCACCACGTTCACCGCAGCGCCACCGCGTCCAAACTCCGCGCTCATCGAGTTCTCTTCGGTCTTGAACTCCTGGATCGCGTCCGGCGGAGGAAGCACCACAACGCCGCCCAGTCCGAACTCGTTGTTGTCGACTCCATTCAAAAGGAAGTTGTTGTTCGATACACGCAGCCCGTTGACTGAGATCGCCTCATTGGCGCGCTCATTCTCAAATACTCCCCCGCTGACGTTCGTTCCCGTTTGGCCCGCGTTGGCGCCAGGCCCAAGATAAGCAAGCTGTATAAAGTTGCGCCCATTCAACGGCAATTCTGAAATCCGCCGCTCCGTCTCAATCGTCCCCAGCGAAGACTGCTCGGTCTGCAGCAGCGCTGGCGCGGCACTCACCTCCACGGTTTCATTTGCCGACCCAATCTTCAGGACCAACTCCACCTTGATGGACTGGTTCACACCCACTTCCACGTTTTCCTGACGGGTTTTCTGGAATCCCTTTCTCTCTGCGGTCACCGAGTAGGTGCCAATCCGCAAGAGATTTGCCGAGAATGCCCCTTCCTCATTGGTGCTGAACTTTGTGGCTTGGTTCGTGCTCACATTGGTGACGGTGACTTCCGCCCCGGCAATGCGAGCTCCAGCCTGGTCGGTGACGGTACCTACAATGGCGCCGCGATCTACCTGCGCAGACGCGGCAATTGAGAAGAGGAAAACAGCAACGAGCGAGCACAGGACTGCATGCACATCGTATCGATGCAACATGAGCGCCTCCATGAGTTTGCAATACTCAGACGGAGAAACGGTGACTAGGCTTGTAAAGCGTAACGATCTCGACTGTCAAGCGCGAAACATATACGGTATATACATCCCACTTTCCAATCGAGCCGTACGCGACGTACTATGCGCAAGGGTGCAGTAGGCCTCAAGCGCCGTCTGTGATTGAAATCACATTCAGCAAAAGTCCCGCTCCATCACAATGAGGGCGCCCTCAATCGCTCGCTTCGTCCCAATGTTGGAAGGATTGTTTTCATTCGTTGCTGTGCGGTACTGTTGTGTGCACTTTTCCGGAGACCATGCCAATGAGATCCGCGCTGCTCTGCATTCCCGCAGTCATATGTCTCGCCATCGGTTCCCTTGGGCAAACAACTCGCCTCGAACAAGTCCAGAACAAGACCATCCTCGTCTTCACTCCTCATCCCGATGACGACGTCTTCGGCGCCGGAGGCACCATCGCCCTGCTCAACCGCAATCACAACAAGGTCTTCATCGCGATTTACACCAACGACGACAAGGGCTCCTACGATGAAGACATGAACTCGCAGAGACTCGCCCGCATTCGCCGCGCAGAGGAAGAAGTCTCCGAAGGCCTGCTAGGCACGCCCAAAGAAAACATCATGTGGCTGGGCTACGACGATGGCATGCTCGAGTACGCGGCCCAACCCAAGCTGACGGAAGAAGCGACTGCTATCATCCGCCGGATCCGGCCCGACATTTTGTTGAGCGTCGATCCCGGCCAGTGGTACGAACGCTGGCACAAGAGCGATCACCGCATGGCAGCATTCAACACCATCGACGCCGTTCGCGCCGCGGAGTTCTGGCTCTATTTTCCCAACCAGAAACTGCAGCAGGGGCTGAAGCCCTACCGAGTTCCTGAGATGTATTTCTTTTACCCGTCACCGCAGGAAGCCAACTACTTCGTTAACATTGAGAGCGTCGCGGACCTGAAACTCGAAGCCGCCGCCAAACAAGTCAGCCAATTCGAACCGGCCATCACCAAGTATCGCCCCGATTGGGAGCCTGCCGATCTCGAGAAGGCCAAGAAGGAAATGCGCGACGAGCAACCCAAAAAAGATGGCCACTACGTCGAGGCGTTTCGCTACGCCACAGAATTCAACCAATACTGATAAAGGTCGTGCAGAGCCTAAGGAGAACTTATGTCTGATCTAGCCCTTTTTGGTGGGAAGAAAGCAAAACAGAAGCCATTTCCCGTCTGGCCGCAATACGACGACAACGAACGCCGCGCGCTGCAGGAGGTTCTCGAGAGCCGCATATGGTGGCGCACTCCGGGCACCAAGACGCTGGAATTCGAACAGAATTTCGCGAAATATCACGGCGCCAAGCACGGGATCGCGGTCACCAACGGCACCGCTGCGCTTGAAGTCGCCATGGCAGGATTGGGCATCAATCACGGCGACGAAGTCATCGTCCCGAATTTCACCTTCGTGGCAACCGCCAGCGCGGTCCTGTTCGCCAACGCCTTGCCCGTGCTGGTCGATGTCGACCCTGAAACGCATTGCCTCGATCCACACCTGACCGAAGCCGCCATCACTCCGCGCACCAAGGCAATCATCGCAGTGCACATGGGCGGACATCCTGCCGACCTCGATCGCCTGCAGGAAATCGCCAGGAAGCACGGCCTCGCGCTCGTCGAAGATTCCGCACACGCTCATGGCAGCGAGTGGCGCGGAAAAAAGATCGGCACATTCGGCACCGCTGCCACCTTCAGCTTCCAGGCGAGCAAACTAATGACCGCCGGAGAAGGCGGCATGATCATCTCCAACGACGACCATTTCGAGCGCCAAGCCCGCTCCGTGCACGATTGCGGCCGCATGCCTGGCGAATGGTTCTACAGCCATTTCATCTATGGCTCGAACTATCGCCTCAGCGAATGGCAGGGCGCCGTCTTGAACGTCCAACTCCAGCGCCTCGAGCCCCAAACTCTCCATCGGCATCGTCAAGGACGACTGCTGGACAAGCTTTTCGCTGAAATCCCCGGAATTACGGCGCAGAAATGCGATCCGCGCTGCACGCGCAATGGCCAGTACGCGTACATCTTTCATGTGAACGGAAAAGAGTTCGGCGGGATCTCGACCGAGAACTTCATTGCCGCGCTGAATGCCGAGGGCATTCCCACGCAGGCCAGCTATCCGCCGCTGCACGAACTCGACTGCTTCCGGAATGGCGACTATCGCAAGTGCCTGGCCGGATCGCAGGCGACCGAGAAACACGACTTCCTGAATCAGAAGTTCCCGCACACCGAGCGGGCGGCATGGGAAACAGTCTGGATCCCGCAGTTCGCCTTGCTGGGCGATGACGAGGATATGCACGAGATCGCCGCAGCCATCAAAAAGATTCAGCGCAACGCCAACGAACTTGCGGCCAACGCGTCCCAGGCCACACCCGAGAAGGTTGCGCGTTAAAGATTGATTCACCTGAACGAGGCAGAGTGCATCAGCTCTGCCTCTCATCTTGTGAGCAAAGCCTTTTGTAAACAGAGCTTTCGAACGTAGAAGTCTGTCGTGAAATTTTTCTCGGAGACTATTTCTATGACTCGCGACAGTCGTACCCAGTATTCCTCGCTCCTCTTATTACTGTGCGCAACCGTCCTTTTCCTCCAGCCATCATCGGCTCAATCAAAGAAGGTTCCTGAAAAAGTTCCTCCCAAACGTACCTCGCAAATTGAAGACGGCTTCGGCATCAACTCCGACATGCCGCGCGATCCCTATCTTCCTTGGAACCGCTGGTGGTGGACGCGCATGTTCGACGCCGGTTTCAAATGGATCCGCATTGGCCAGTATGAGAATAGCTCGGACTACACCAGTTGGGATTGGATCGAGCAAAAGCGCGGAGTTTACGCAGCCTCACAGATCCTTGAGGATTCAGTGGATTCTTTGATCGACAACGGCATGAACGTCCAGGTCCAACTGATGTACGGCAACCAGATGTACACGGCGCGCAGCGGCAAGCTTCCCGACGTCGGCGTCCCCGAGCCCGGCACGTTCCACAACGATGACCGCAGCATCTACTCCGTTTTCTGGCCGCCTATCACACCCGAACAACAGACGGCCTTCAATAAATACGTCGGCTGGACGGTCGACCACTTTAATGATCGCATTCATTACTGGGCACTGTGGAACGAGCAAGACATCGGCTACTGGAATCCCTGGGGCAATCCTGCCCAGTACGGCCAACTGCTGTCCTCCTTTGTCGAGACCGTCCATAAAACTCCCGGCGCCAAAGTCATCTACGGAGGCCAGGCCGATCCGTCCCGCGAGTTCACGCAGGTTGCCCTCGACACCTGCAAGTGCGCCTCAGGCATCGATGTCTACGCCTATCACACGTATCCCGGCTACGGGCAAAACATGAATCCCGAAACCATGGATTACGGCGCCTACCTCAACGAATCACCGCAGAAGTTGCGCGATCTGGTGAACCACTATCCGGGGATTAAGCAAGGCATTCCCTACTTCGACGACGAATTCAACTCCATCCCGTCCTGGATCGGCTCCGATGAATCGGTGCAAGCCAAGTACGTTCCCCGCGGCCTCATCTACAATCACGCCGCCGGAGTCAAAACGTTCGTGTGGCTGCTCACCGCCGGCGTGGATGGAAATGAGTACGACGACTTCGGACTCATCCACGGCCTCACCAATCACGACTACGACTTCACCCCCCGTCCAGTTTTCTACGCCCTGCAGAACACGAACGCTCTTTTCGCCGATACAAAGTTCGATGCATCCGTTGAAATCACCGGCAGCGATATCCCCGCCCTTCGCCGCCGCAGCGAGTTCCCCTTCCTCAGCTACGGTTTCCGCTCGAAAAGCGGCAAAGCCATCGTGGCTTATTGGCTCGCAGCTCACAGCCTGCCCGGAAATGTCTTCCCGAAGTTCTACTCAAGCTTCACGCTGAAAAACACGGGCATCCAGAACCCCGTGCTGATCGATGTCGTAACCGGTGACATCCGGGCCTTGAAATGGAAAGAAGGCACCACCGACACGCTCGAATCGCTTCCAGTCACCGACAGCATCATGGCCATTGCCGACGCCGATTACTTTGACTGGCCATTCCTTCCCGAGACGCCGAGTTCTTTGAATGTCGCCCTCACGGGCACAGCCGCAAAACTCACCTGGGAAGTTCATGGCGGGGATCCTACCGGCGTAGTCGTAGAGCGCCAGGTCGAAGAAGCGAGTGGCGCGAAAGGAAAGTGGACTCAACTCACAAAACTGGCCGCGAACGCGACCGAGTACAGCGACACGACCTTGAAAAAAGGTCAGCACGCCGGATACCGCGTACGTGCCGTCAACGATGCCGGCCAGTCTGCCTACTCCAACATCGCGAGAGTAGCAATTCCAGCTAAGCCCTGATTTCGGAGACCAATAGGCGTAGAGCAGGTATCTAATTCCGGACGCTCAGTTATTCCGGACCTGCGCCCTTTTGTGCTGTCATTCCAACCGTAGGGAGGAATCTGCTTTCTGCCTGGAACTTATCCGCGGTATGGGTCGCAGCCGCATTCTCCGAGTGACGAGAGTAAAAATCAGCATGATGGCAAAGACTACACTTCTCGTCCACGCCCGAGCGACGATATCTCGTCTCTCGTCCCGTAACCGCGCTCATACGCCCTCTTCGAGACATCGCAGATCAGGACATCCCTCCGGTTCCAGAGGATTCCCCCTCGCCTGCACGCGCAATAAAGAATGTATTCCTCGGTTCGACCATTCACCGCGGCAACGATACACGAACCATTTTTGTAGGGACTTAGTGAGATCACATACCTCAGCCTGCACCAGGGACACTCCAGACAATGGCGAATCCGTGACATGGGTATGACCGCACCGCGGGCGAACTGAAGCGTTGCCAGCAGCATCCCATCCCCAGTGGTTAGCCTCAATACCCACTTGACGCCTTTCTGCCATGACCACTATGATCGCCGCCCATGAAGCGTGCGCCCTCCGGATTGCTGCCAATGATCCACGTAGATCGCAGTCTCACCGAGCCTCTGCACCGCCAGATCTACAACGCCTTCCGCTCGGCAATCGTCGACGGACGCCTTCGTCCCGGACAGCGCGTTCCTTCCACCCGCATCCTCGCTACGGAAATCGCAGTCTCGCGCTTCCCGGTTCTGAACGCCTACGCCCAGCTTCTGGCGGAAGGCTATCTCGAGGCTCGCGTGGGCGCAGGCACCGTGGTTTCTGATTCACTTCCGGAGCAACTGACGACCAGCGCACCGGCGGGCGCGAAAAAACCGAGTCCCCGACGCGGTACTCGCCATGTCTCCCTGCGATGCTCACAGCTTCCGCGCAGAGAGTTTTTACCGTGGTTCGCACATCTCGGAGCCTTTCGCGTCGGGCAGGTGGCTATGGATCAGTTCCCTTTGCAGATCTGGTCGGCCTTGGTGGCCCGTCACTCTCGCAGCCTCAATATCAAGTCTGCGCACTATGGCGATCTCATGGGTCACGAGTCCCTCCGCCGCGCGATCGCGAATTATCTGAAGACTTCCCGCTCGGTTCGTTGCGAGCCCGATCAGGTGCTTATCGTCAACGGATCCCAGCAAGCCCTGGAGATCACGACTCGCGTCTTGCTCAACCCTGGTGATCGCGTCTGGGTGGAAAATCCGAGTTACCATCTCGCGCGCGAAGTATTCACTCTGAACGGATGTGATCTCGTTCCGGTGCCTGTGGACATAGAAGGATTAAACGTCCCCGCCGGAATTCAAAGGTGCGGCAAGGCACGCGCCGCATTCGTGACCCCGTCCCATCAGTTTCCCCTGGGAGTCACCTTGAGCGCCTCCCGCCGCCTGCAACTCATCGATTGGGCACAGCACGCCGGCGCCTGGATCATCGAAGACGATTATGACAGTGAATATCGCTACGAAAGCCTGCCGATCGCGTCGCTGCAGGGTCTCGATCCCAACTCTCGGGTGATCTACATCGGGACTTTCAGCAAGGTCCTCTTTCCATCGTTGCGTCTCGGCTATATCGTGGTGCCACCAGATCTGATCGACCGCTTTGTCATCATGCGTCGGACCATGGATCTCGGGCCGCCAACCTTGTATCAGCAGGTGCTCGCAGACTTCATCGAAGAAGGCCACTTCGCCCGCCATCTCCGCCGGATGCGCGTATATTACGGAGGCCTCCGGCGCGTGTTGTTCGACAATGTGACCCGCCTTCTGGGAGATAGCGCCGAGATCGCTGGCGACGAAGCCGGCATGCATCTCACACTTTTGCTTCGTACCCGGCACCGCGATCGCGAACTTGCGCACCAAGCCCTCGCCCACAACCTCTCCCTTTGGCCGCTTTCCCCCTCGTACGTGACCGGCACGCGTCAGGGACTGATCCTCGGCTTCGGTGCCACCACCACAAAAGAGATTTGCGATGGCGTTCGCGCTCTCGGGATCATGCTATCAGGAAAACGAGCAGGCACCTGATCGTTTCAAGCGAGAGGGTTCGATGCGAATTCCTTTGTGTTCCTTCGTGCCCTTCGTGGTTAAAGCTTTCTTCACTTCAATTAGCGGGATAGGCTTAAAAAGAAACAGCTTAGGAAAGTTGGTAGCGCTACCGGGAATCGAACCCGGGTTTTAAGATTGAGAATCTCACGTCCTAACCCCTAGACGATAGCGCCACGGAGACGTCCTCGATTATAACAAAGCATTTCCGACCGTCGCCCTCTCCTGCTCCGTGCTTGCGCAACAAAATCCTCGCGCCTGCTTTTCTTCCTGGGTCTGTTTCCTTTTGGGATTCCTGCACGCAACGATCCAAATTTTTTGTACAACCTCACGCCTTTCACAGCCCCAACCGAGATATAGTTAAGACATACTCGAGCTTACATGCATCAATAGTCATCCTCACGAAAGGTGACATGTATGTCATCCGCTCATCAACCAAATCCAACTGAATCCTCCACTAGGAGTCCTTAAGGAGTAAGCAATATGGCAAAACCCAGAGTTCCCAAAAAGAGCACCCCAGGAAATGGCGCACCCACGGCGGAAGTCACCTCGACCACGGTGTCCGCCGCCAATGGCAACGGAGCAGCCATCGAAGCCGACGTTCCCAGGCAAACCACCAGAAAACCTGCGATCGTAAAGGCCGATTCCAGACCCAACCTCGTCCCCATTAACCTTGAGGACGAAATTCGCCGCCTCGCCTATCTCATGTCCGAGCGCCGCGGATTTGAACCAGGCCACGAAGCCGACGACTGGATCGCTGCAGAACGCGAAGTTCTCCAGCGCTATCAACCACAGAGCGCATAACGCGCTCCACTCATCCGCCTGGCGGCCGAGCCCCGGCCGCCCCTTTGCGGCGGAAACGTTAACGCAGACCGTTCAAGTTCTGGACGCACGTAGTCCTTTTTTCTGCTCGCATGGCCTACCGTGACTGATCTCCAATCCCGTTCCGGTTGCCTCGGCCGCGCCTTTCTGAAAAAATAACGTGGGGTTCTCTCCAACATGGCGCTTATAGGTAGTTTTGCACTGCTGCTCGCGTTCGCGCTGAGCCTCTACTGCTTTGTCGGTGGCCTGCTCGCACTCCTTTATAAGGACGACCGTTTCTGGAGTCGCGTCGGCGAAACCGCGCGCCGTGCCGGAGTCGTCGTATTCGCAGCCGTGTTCCTCGCCGCGGTGGCCCTCGTCGTCTCCGCCTTCCGCGACGATTTCACGATCGCGTACATTTTTCATCACAGTAATCGTGATCTTCCCGCGCCCTACAAGTTCGCAACTCTTTGGTCCGGACAAGAAGGCTCCCTTCTCTTCTGGTCACTCCTCCTCGCCGGATACGGCTTCGTCCTTCGCCTTCGCTACAAGAGCGACCCGCGCCTCTTCTCCTACGCTTCGGTCATCGTTGCGGGCGTTCAGATCTTTTTCCTGGCTCTCGTAAATTTCGCCGCCAATCCGTTCGGCCTGCTCGAAGGACCTCTGCGCCCCGATGGCAGCGGCCTTAACCCGCTTTTGCAATATCCCGAGATGGTCATCCATCCGCCCATGCTCTATCTCGGATACGTCGGCTTCACCATTCCCTTCGCCTTCGCCCTCGGCGCGCTGATCATGAAATATCCGGGCGAGAAATGGATCCACATTACTCGCCGCTGGACCATGGTGACCTGGGGATTTCTTACCGTCGGAATTTTTCTCGGAGCGCATTGGGCTTACGCCGTCCTCGGCTGGGGAGGCTACTGGGGCTGGGATCCCGTCGAAAATGCCTCGCTGATGCCCTGGCTCGTCGGCACCGCCTTCCTGCACTCGGTCATGATGCAGGAAAAACGCGGCATGCTGAAGGTCTGGAACATGTGGCTTGTCTTTGCCACATTCTGGCTCGCGATTCTCGGAACCTTCCTGACCCGCAGCGGAATCATCAGCTCGGTCCACGCCTTCGCACAGTCCTCCATCGGCACATGGTTCGCCTGGTTCCTGGCAATCACCTTCGCAGTGTTCGTTTATTTCTTCGTGAAGAACAGGCAGCACCTGCGCAGCGAGCACAAACTTGAAGCGATCGTCTCGCGCGAGTCCAGCTTCATGTTCAACAACCTGCTCTTCTGCGCACTCTGCTTCACCGTGCTCTGGGGCACATGGTTCCCGAAGATCTCCGAACTCATCCAGGGCAACAAAGTCACGGTCAGCGCGCCGTTTTATAATCGCGTAGCCATTCCAGTGGCGCTGCTGCTGATTGTTCTCACGGCGCTGGGCCCACTGCTCGCTTGGGGCAAGACATCCTTTGAAAGCCTGAAACGTAATTTCTTTTGGCCGGCCGTCGGAGCTGTCGTTACCGCAGTTTTCCTGATGGCCACGCCTCCCAGCTGGGGAGGCGCCTTCGGCCTTCGTCCCTGGCAGGACGTCTCTTATTTCTATTCTTTAATGGCGATCAGTCTTGCGGTGATGTGCACGCTTACCATCGTCAGCGAGTTTTATCGCGGTGGACGCGTCATCTCTGAAAAATCCGGCCAGGGCATGTTCGCCTCCATGGTCCAGCTCACGCATCGCAACACGCGCCGCTACGGAGGCTACATCGTCCACTTCGGTGTCGTGGTCGTCATCATCGGCATCGCCGGAGCCGCCTTCAATCAGGATAGAGAACAGGAAATGGGCTATGGCGACAAAATGGCTATCGGCCCTTATACCCTGGTCTGCCGCTCTTACACCGATGAAGAGTTCCCCAACTACATGGCCGAATGGGCCGTGCTCGATGTCTACAAAGGCGGCAAACAAATCGATACCCTGACTCCCGAGCGCCGCTTCTACAAGGCCAGCCAGCAGACATCGACCATGCCGTTTATCCGGTCGACGTTGAATGAAGATCTCTATGTCGTCTTTGAAGGGCTGAACCAGGATAACGGCCACCCGATTTTAAAAGCGCACCTGAACCCGCTGGTCATGTGGATCTGGCTCGGAGTCTGGATCATCATCGCCGGCACAATCCTGGCCCTGGTGCCAAATGCTCCAGCCCCGGTACGAGTGGCGTTGCCGAGGAGGGTGGAACACGCCACTCCAGTAGCCGCCGGAGACTAAGAACGTCGCGAAGCTTCGCATTTTGAGCGGGCACGGCATTGGATCATCTAAGGAACTGCGTGCCAGAGGCACGACTGACAATAGCCCGCCAGTTCACTGGCGGGGAAGCTGTAACAAAAATGCACGCGTCCCGGAGGGACGCCTGAACCGTCAAAACGAAAACGCGATTGGGATTGCACGCGGAACCTAAATCTGCAATCTGAAATGAAAATCTGAAATCAACGAAATGCTGACCAATCTCAATCCGACCCTCCGCCGCACACTGCACTGTGCTGTGCTCGCCGTCGCGGTGTTTGCCTTCTCCGGCGCATCCGACCCGAGCACTCGCTTCGGACAACTCGGCCATCAACTCATGTGCATCTGCGGATGCGGCCAGATCCTGCTCGAATGCAACCACGTCGGCTGCCCCGATTCCGACGGCATGCGCAACGAACTCATGGCCGCAGTCTCCCGCGGCGACAGCGACAGCCTCGTGGAGCAAGCCTTCGTCCAGAAATATGGCCCCACGGTCTTAGCCGCGCCCATGACCAGCGGCTTCGATCGCACCGCGTGGATCATGCCCTTCGCCGCTCTGCTCGCGGGCATCGTGCTTCTGGTCTACATCATCCGCGCATGGAAGAATCGTCCCGCTCCCGCAATCGCCGGTGGACTCACTCCCAGCCATAGTCCGGACCTCGACCAGTTCCGCGAACAGGCTCGCAAGGAGACCGATCTATGACCGTGGAACTCATCTGCTGCCTCCTCACCGCCGCTGCGGCGCTCGTTTACATCTTCTATATTCCCGGCAATCTCTATCTCGGACCTGAGAAGACCCGCGCTTCTTACCTGCGCGAACGCAAAGAAGCGGTCTACGAAAACCTGCGCGACCTGAACTTTGAATACAAGGCGGGAAAAGTCCCCGACGTTGATTATCAGACTCTGAAGGCGTCCCTCGAAGACGAAGCCGCCACGCTGCTGGCAGAAATCGCGCGCCTCGAATCCCAACCCTCCGGCCCAAGAAAAGCGAGATCATGAACCAATATCAAGAAGCTGCAAGAAGAATTGTCATCCTGAGGCGCGCGCTTTTTGCGCGCCGAAGGACATGGGGGAGCCACCGCGCCGCGTCGCGCTTTTTGCGACGCAATAAGCGCGAGGCGACCTTCCTTATCGGTGTGTTGTTAACAATTTCGAGTGTTTTCGCCTCTGCCCAAACCCTCACCGGCACAGTCAAGAACGCCACCACCGGCAAGCCCGGTGCAGGAGATGAGGTCATCCTAATCACGCTCGGACAGGGAATGGAAGAAGCCGGACGTACCAAGGCCGACGCCAAGGGCAACTTCTCATTCAAGCTCGACAATCAAGGTCCTCATCTCATCCGTGTGATCCATGAGGACGTCACCTATCACCGCATGGCACCTCCCGGAACCACGTCGGTCGAGGTCGAAGTTTACGACGCCAGCAAGAAAGTCGACGGCATTGAAGTCATTGCTGACATCATGCGTTTCCAGGCCGGCAACGGAACCATGCAGATCGAGCGCACCTTCGCCGTCCAGAACAATTCCAAGCCGCCGCGGACGCAAAACAGCGAGCACAACCTCGAGTTCTACGTCCCCGACGGGGCGAAGATCGAAGAAGCCCAAGCTATGACCGCGGGGGGACAGCCGGTGAAATCCGCTCCGGTTCCCAATGGCGACAACGCCAAGAATCGCTATTCGTTCCTGTTTCCGCTGCGTCCGGGAGAGAGCCGGTTCGAAGTCGTCTACACCATTCCCTACACCGGCAGCATCAACATCGATCCCAAGCTCGTCTATCCGTTGGAACACTTCGTCGCGATCGCTCCCAAGGCCATGCAATTCGCTCCGGCCAACGCGGACTCCTATAAATCGACTCCGTTCCCCGGACAGCCTGACGCCAACGTCGAAGTCGCCTCCAACGTTCAGGTCGGACAGCCGATGGCTTTCAAACTGACGGGTGAAGGTGAACTCGCCGCTCCCGCTGATGAGAACGGTCAGAGTCAGGGTGGTGGGGGACAGCAGGCCGACAATCGTCCCGGAGGCGGCCTCGGTCCGCCGACCGACGCTCCTCCACCGCTGCAGAAATATCAATGGTGGATCATCGGCGGCTTCGCCGCGGTCCTGATCATCGGCGGAGTCATCGTCGCTTCGCGGCAGCAGGCAGCCCATCGCGCGGCCCGCACCAAACCCGGCTTGTCAACAATGGAAGAAGCCGAAGACTTCGAGATCCCGGTCCGCAGCGCCGGCGCCGCGCAGGCTGTCGCGGAAGCGCCTCGCCTCCGCACGCAAGCCAGTTCGAAGCTGCTGGAAGGATTGAAAGAAGAGTTATTCGAACTGGAAGTCGAACACAAGCAAGGCCGGATCAGCCAGCAAGAATACGAAAAGACTAAAGCAGCGCTGGACCAGACGCTACAGCGCGCACTAAAACGCGAGAGCCAAAAAGCTTAGGCGGAAAAGCAACCCAACAAGAGCTCATCGCGGAGCCTTGCGCCTTACTGCATGTAGTCCGCTGGCCTTCCTGTGAGTCGCTCGATGCGCTTCGCGATTGGCGGGTGCGTCGAGAACAGGTTCGCGAACATGCCCGCGTTCATTCCAAGAAATGGCTGAATGATGAACAGGTGAGCTGTCGAGGGGCTCGCTTGCAGCGGCAGTCGCTTGGAGTAGGCATCGATCTTCTGTAGAGCACTGGCCAGCGCGTACGGATTGCCGGTGAAGTGCGCGCCGGTGGCGTCGGCCTGGTATTCGCGCGAGCGCGACACTGCGAGCTGAATCAAAGTCGCCGCGATCGGGGCGACGATCAGCATGAACAGAGCAGCGAGTCCGCCACCGCCGCGGTCATCTCGATCGCGTCCGCCGAAACCACCGAAAAGCATGGCCCAGCGTCCCATGCTGGCGAGCATCGTGATTGCGCCGGCGATCGTCGCTGCCACAGAGCTGATCAGGATGTCGCGGTTGTTGACATGTCCGAGTTCGTGCGCGAGCACGCCTTCGAGTTCTTCGTCGGTGAGCAGATCGAGAATGCCTCGGGTCACGGCTACGGAAGCATGTTGCGGATTGCGTCCGGTCGCGAACGCGTTGGGCGAGTCCGTGGGGATCACATACATCTTCGGCATCGGAATGCCGATCTTCTGCGTGAGGCGTTCCACGGCCGCGTAGGCGCGGGGCAGTTCTTCGCGCGAGACCGGCTGGGCGTGATACATGGCCAGAGCGATCTTGTCGGAATAGAAATAGGAGACGAAGTTCATGACGGCCGCAAAAGCCAGAGCCAAAAACATCCCGTTCTGGCCGCCGAAGACACGTCCAAAGAACATCAGAAGCAGCGTGAGCGCGGTCAGTAGAAACGCAGTTTTGAAAGTGTTACCCATAACCTTCTTCTTTCTATCTCATTGGATGTTACGCGTGGAGGCGCGATGCAATCGTCCCATTTTGGGAATTCCGGGGGCTGCGAGTGGGGTGCCCCTCCCCCATCGATCTATTGGAATCATGCAGTTAGCGGAAAATTGCGAAATAATCTATGGCGCTCAATCACTTACGGGCAAAATATTCCGGAATAAGGAATTAGCGCCCTTTCCGAGTACCCGGCTCACGTCGCATCATCTCGTTTGCGGGCTGTGGACGTCAAGGAACGGGGTCACAGCGCAATGTGCGTCGAACGCTGAGGAGAATATCGAGTGAAGCTATCAGCTCTTAGCTGTCAGCTCTCAGACCTTTAGCTCTCAGGAGAATCGCGCAAGGCTGCCAGGGATGACCGTTCCTAAGTTCAGCTAAGAACGTTTCCGAGAGTCGAAGGGTTTGCTGAAAGCTGACGGCTGAAAGCTGAGAACTGGGTCCATGACGTACGTAACTCCGTCCATCTTCGCTCGATAAATTAGAATCCAAACCAATGTCGCCCGAGATTGCTATCGCTGTGTCCACCAAGGCTGCTGAACTGGAAAAGGCTCTCCGTCGCGTGATTCGCGGCAAAGACGACGTGGTCCGCCTGGCGCTGGTCAGCATCTTTGCCCACGGACACCTGCTCATTGAAGGCGTTCCGGGAGTCGGCAAGACCACCCTGGGGCAGGCCCTCGCCCGCGCCATCGACTGCACCTTTCAACGCGTCCAGTTCACCAGCGACATGCTTCCGTCCGACGTGCTCGGCATCTCCGTCTATTCGGCGGCCGAGCAGGAGTTTGAGTTCAAGCGCGGGCCGGTCTTCACCAACGTTCTGCTGGCCGACGAAATCAATCGCACCACACCCAAAACCCAGTCAGCACTGCTGGAAGCGATGAACGAAGGACAGGTCACGGTCGACGCGCATTCTTATGAATTGCCTCAGCCGTTCCTGGTGATCGCGACGCAGAATCCGGTGGAACATCACGGAACCTATCCCCTACCCGAGTCGCAACTGGATCGCTTTCTGATGCGCGTGCGCATGGGATATCCCGATGCCCAGGCCGAGCGCCAGATTTTGCGCTCGGAAGCAGGAGTCGCGCAGCTTGACGAACTCCGTCCTGTGCTCAGCGGAGACGATGTGCTTGAAATGCAGCAGGCGGTGAAGAACATTCGCGTTGACGATTCGCTGGTCAATTACGCGCTGGAGATCGTCCGCCGCACGCGTGAATCCGAATACCTGTCGTTGGGGGTTTCCCCACGCGGATCACAAGCGCTTTACCGCGCCGCGCAGGCGATGGCCTTCCTGGAAGGCCGAACCTTCTGCACGCCAGAAGACTTCAAGCCGCTGGTCGTCCCGGTGTTCGCCCATCGCGTGGTCGTGAACAATCTCTACGCCTCGACGCTGAAGAAGTCGGAGCAATCCGATCAGGTGCTGAAAGAGATTGTGGAGAATGTAGCAGTGCCGGTGTAACACCCAGTGGTCAGTGGCCAGTGACCAGGGCCAATCTCTCAATTCTCCATTTTCCGTGAGAGAATTTGGTCGCTCCATGATCGCGGAAATCATCCCAGAAGCCTACGACGCGGACGGACATCAGGTTTCCCAGCCCTTTCACGGTCGCAAATTGCCGCGTCCAACATTCCCAATCGGCCGTTACGTAAGCCAGCCGCTCACTGTTGAATGCAAAACCATGCACGAAGTGCGCCAGTTTCTCGCCACTTGCAAATATGTTTCCGACAAGGAGCTTTTCGGCAAACGTGACTACTGGCAGCCTCCGGAGGAGTTTGAAAAAAGAAAGAGAGGCGATTGCGAGGACTTTGCTTTCTGGACGTGGCGGCAGTTGCTGAGCATGGGATATGACGCGCGGTTTGTCGGCGGATCTGCCGGCCGTTATGGCTCCGGACATGCATGGGTCGAGTACTTTCAAGACGGCAAGTGTTTTCTTCTAGAACCCCTAAACCGGCTGCTCGGAGAAACCCTGCCTCGTCTGTCCACCCTGAAATACGCGCCAAAAGTAAGCATTTCCTGGGATGGAGAGACATTGAGGTATTACTCACACAAACAGCCAGAATCGCCGATTCCCTGGCGAGTGCTAATTCCTCTGGTTCCGGAATATTTCGTATTCTGGATGTCGATATCCGTCAAACTGCTTTTGCATCTGCCCCTGATTGCTTGGAGGATTCTGTTGCGCAGAGTGGCACACTGACGGGGGCTCGGCAATGGGTGAAGGCCTCCTTGCATTGCGACGACTATAATTCCCGTCATGTCCTTCCTCCGCTATCTGATGGTTCTCTCGCTGGTCGTCTGGATTGGCGGTCTCATCTTTTTCGCCTTTGTGCTGGCGCCGACCGCATTCACCGTGCTTCCCAACACTCATCTCGCCGGAAACGTAGTTGGTCGGGCGCTCGGCAAGCTGCATTGGATGGCGATCATCTCAGGCATCGTCTTCCTGATCACTTCCCTGCTCTACAGCTACCTCGTACAAGGGACCGCTCACGTCTTTGCCATCCGGCATGTGCTCATCTGTGCGATGCTCGCACTGACGCTCTTCTCTCAGTTCTGGATCATCCCGCGCATGGATACGCTTCGCGCCCAGGCCGGCCATTTCGCCCAGATCCCACTCACCGATCCGGCACGCGTACAGTTCGATGCCCTGCACGTCTGGTCTACCCGTGTGGAAGGAGCGGTGCTCCTGTTGGGGCTGGTTGTGGTTTATGTGACTGCAAGCGCACTCGCTCAAAGGTGAAGAGTAGTGGTCAGTGATCAGTGATTCGTGAAACCACAAAGGACACGAAGGATCACGAAGGAAAAACAATTCGTGTTGCTTAGTGACCTTTGTGGACTGGCCCGATTTTGGTTTTGCTGATCACTGATCACTGGCCACTTGCGTTCTTGTATCGAAAGCAATCGGCCGCGTGATCGTTCACCATCCCCACCGCCTGCATGAATGCATAACAGATCGTCGACCCGACGAACTTGAAGCCGCGACGTAACAGGTCTTTGCTCATGGCGTCCGATTCCGGAGTGCGCGCCGGTACCTGCTTCAGTGAGCGCCATTTGTTCACTCGTGGCTTTCCGCCAACGAACTGCCAGATATAGCGGTCGAAGCTGCCGAATTCTTCCTGAACCTGGAGAAAAGCCTTTGCATTGTGAATGGCAGCGGCGATCTTGAGCTTGTTGCGGACGATTCCCGCATCAGCCAGCAACTGGGCGACCTTGCGCCTGTCGTATTTCGCGATGCGCTTGGCGTCGAAGCCATCGAACGCACGCCGATAGTTCTCGCGTTTATTGAGGATCGTGTTCCAGCTGAGTCCGGCCTGCGCGCCTTCGAGGATGAGGAATTCGAACAGCACGCGGTCGTCGTGCACCGGCACGCCCCACTCCTCATCGTGATAGCGGATCGACAGGTCGTTAGTTGCCCATGCACAGCGGATTCGTTCCCTGGGAGCCATGGATCTCGATCATACCGAAACGGCAATGCCCTCTGCGGTGAAAGTCTTTCACCACAGAGGGCACAGAGGATCACAGGGAAATCTATTGCAACGACTTCGGATCCGACTTGTTTACTGGTGACTTGCGGTCGAGCAACGACACAAGCTCTCGGGCCGATGGCGGAACGCCAACTTTTCCTTCGGCGATAATCTCCTTCGCGCTCAGCTTTCTGCCATAGAGCTTCTGGTTGGCGCTGCCGTCGGAGCGCAGCGTCGATCCTTCCAGTGAGACGCCTGCGAACAGTCCTTTGTTGCGCGAGTACGACAGGATCTCGGCGTTCATCACGATGTCGGTCGCACCTTCGGCGGTTCGACCCTTCGGTCCAGCGGCCGCGGAGGCGTCCGCTCCGAGTTTCACTTTGCTGCTCAGCAGAGATCTCGCTCCCTTGGGATTCATGACCAGCAGCACGAAATCCGTTGCCTGGCCGCCGAGCTGGAATCCGATGCTCACGCCTTCCAGCGCATACAGAGCGGGCGCGCCCCACTTGCCTTTATAATGCGAGCCGCTACGGCAAACCATCACGCCGCGGCCATAGCTTCCGCCGATCCCGAAGGCGCCTTTTTTTACCGATGGCAGCACCACGACGCACTCCGCCTTGTCGAGCAGATCCTGGGGAATGTCGTCGGGAATGTTGAGAATCTCCTTCAGTACTTCACCCGCGTCTTTCACGCGTTCTGTTTCGCGCTCATCATTCGCAGCGGCGAAAACTGTGATACTGGAAAGCAGCGCGACCACGAGACACACGATGAATCTCTTCATGCACCCTCCGCAAGAATTTTAAGGAATAAAACGAAAGCTGAAGCAAGTTATGTTCGTGCCCGAATGCGACTTGCTAATGCCATACAGCACTTCTGGCATGGTAGCAGCGCAACCCCTTTAGATTGCACGTTTTGTGCCATGACCAAACGTGTGCTCCTTTTGTAACTTGGCACTCCCCTGCCTGCCCCCTAAAGTCAATGTGGACGCGCTGCAGCATCCTCCTGATTTCGGCCCCTGGCGTGCATCAATTATCTTGGGAGTGTGCTGTTAAGCGGTTTACAGTGAAAAAATTGGATGCGCCGGGCATGAAGTACACGAAGTCGATATTCGCGGTGGTCGCCGTTTCGCTGGCAACCTTTTTAGGAATCAGCCAGTTGCGAGCCCAATCCGGGTATGTCTCGGGGGCGCCTACCTATAGCGCTTCCAGCGCGACTTCAGACACCAACAGTTCCGACGACCAAGGCCTGATTACCCTTCACGCGCGCGTCAACGAAGTCAACGTCCTCTTCATTGCCACCGATAAGCACGGCAAGTTCGTCCGGGACCTGAACGAAAAAGATTTCAGCATTCTCGACGATCACAAGCCGCCGCAGGCAATTCTGAACTTCCGCCGCGAGACCGATCTTCCTCTTCATCTCGGATTACTGGTCGATGTCAGCGGATCGGTCGGCAGCCGTTTCAATTTCGAGCAAGAGGCCGCCACCAGCTTTCTGCAGCACACCATCCGTACCGGATTCGATAAAGCTTTCGTGATGGGATTTAACAGCCACACCCAGATGGCGCAGGATTTCACCGATGAGTATCCGCGGCTGTACTGGGCTGTGCACAAACTGCACAACGGTGGCGGCACGGCGCTCTACGACGCAGTTTATCGAGCTTGTAAAGAGAAGCTGCTGAAAGATCACAGCGAGCGGCCGGTGCGCAAAGCCATCATCGTGGTAAGCGATGGCGAAGACAACCAGAGCGAAGTTTCGAAGGCCCAGGCGATCGAGATGGCGCAACGTGCCGAAGTGATCATTTACGCGATCTCGACCGATGACAGCGGACTTGTCATGCGTGGAGACCGGGTGCTCGAGCAACTGGCGGAAGCGACCGGCGGACGCGCCTTCTTCCCGTTCAAGATGAAAGACATCACGCGCTCGTTCGCCGCGATCGAAGACGAACTGCGCAGCCAGTACGTAGTTTCCTACAAGCCCGCCGATTTTGATGCCGATGGCCGCTACCGCACGATCCAGATTTCATCGCTGAAGAAGGACGTGGGTGTTCGCGCCCGCAAGGGTTACTTCGCGCCACAGCAGTAGCACTCAGCATTCAGCACTTAGCCAGGCTGCATTCCGCTTCTCACTCTCCTCAACCGTCGCTAGGCAGCCTGCTTTTCCGGCCGCTTTGCAGGCTCGTATGTTCCCGGAGTCGCCCTGGCGGAAATTGCCAGCCGGTTCCAAGCGTTGATCGTTGCGATTGCGAAGGTCAGGTCGGCGATTTCCTTTTCGGTGAAATGCTGGCGAACGTTTTGATAGAGTTCGTCGGGAACGCGGCTCTCGCTGACGTTCGTCACCGCTTCTGTCCAGGCAAGTGCCGCTCGCTCGCGATCGCTATAAAAAGGGCTTTCTTCCCATGCATCGAGTTCATAGAGCCTCTGGTCGGACTCGCCGATCGCTTTGAGATCCTTCCAGTGCATATCGAGACAGTAGGCACAACCATTCAGCTGCGAAGCTCGCAGCTTGATCATGTGTAACAAAGCCTCTTCCAAGCCGCACTCGTGAAGGTAGCGTTCCAGACCCAGCATGGCGTGGTACGTGCCGGGAGCCACTTTGGCGTAATCGAAGCGTTGCATGAAGACCTCCTGCGCGTTGGATTTCGAGCAGGTACGGAAGGCCTCATTTTTTGTCTGCAATAAAATTGGGCCGCGAACAAGTCGCGGCCCTTGTCAGTTTTTACGGGTGAGAAGTCTTATTGCTCGCCTCCGGTTACGTTGCTACCCCAGAGCACATTGCTGCCCCAGAGTACGTTGCTTCCCCACAGTACGTTGCTGCCCCAGAGGACATTCGATCCCCAGAGGACGTTGGATCCCCAGGGTTCATCATTGCTTCCCCAAAGCGGTTGGCCGGACATGGCAGAGACCGGAGCACCGACGACGAATTGAGAACTGCCCCAAACGGCTGAGTTCGACCAGGCCGAAGACGTGTTCCAGATCGCACTGGGATCGCCGTTCAGATAAACGTATCCGTTGGTCGAGTTATAGGAAGCCACAGGCGACATTGCCGTGGCCTTGGCGACATCCGTGCTGCTGAGTGCAGCTTCGACGTCGACATACCCGGCGCCGATCGTGAATACATCGTACTGGTCGGTATACGTGATGCCGGTCGTCGGATCAGTAGTGCTGCTAAAGGCCGGGAACGATTTCCACGCCGTCTTCATCAAGCGGGCCTTGACCTGATCGGGATTGAGTCCCGGGCTCTTCTGCAGCAGGTCGGCAACTACACCGCTGACAACGCCGGTGGCCATGCTGGTGCCGCTCAGCGTGAAGTAACGAGAGGACGGAGCACTCGTTCCTCCCTTGATGTAGAAGCTCTGCGGTACGCGGTTGCCGGGATAGCTGTTATATAGTGTCGATCCGGGAGCCTCGAGCGATATCAGGAGGTTGCCCGGCGCGACGATGTCAGGCTTCACAATCGCGTCCACCGCAGTCGGGCCTTTCGAGCTGTAGCTGGCGATGAGATCGTCGACGCGAGTCGGCGTTCCCATCGGCTTCATCGCGCCGACGGTGATCACATAAGGATCGTTGCCGGGAGCGGTGATCGTTCCGTATCCGTTGGTCTGCTGATAGCGTCCGTTGTTTCCGGCAGCAACGACGACCACGATGCCTTTTTTCCACGCTGCTTCGACCGCCTGGCACAGCGGATCCAGTTTATAGCTTTCGTACACGGCGCGGCCGAGCGATAGATTGATGACCCGCACGTTGAAAAGCAGCTTGAGATTGATCGCCTGGTTGATGGCTGCAATGACCGCGCTGTCGGTGCCCGCTCCGTTCTGATCAAGAACCCGCAGGTTCAGGATCATGGCCTGGGGAGCGATACCCTTGAATGTTTGCGAATATTGCGACCCGGTGGAACTGGCGCCATTACCGGCGATCAGGCCGGCCACATGTGTGCCGTGCCCGAATTGATCGCTGGCGCTGGCATTGCCGGAAACAAAACTCTGGTTCCACACCACACGCGACAGTCCCACGAGGCCGCCGTTGAGGTCGGGATGAGCACTCACACCGCTATCGATGACAGCGACGCCGATGCCAGCTCCGGTGTAACCGGACTGCCAGGCCGCAAACGCATTCACCGCCGGCGCTGCGTTGCTGAGCGTTGGCGTCAGCGTGCGATCGAGACTGATGTATTTCACATTCGACTGATTCGACAGCGACAGGATGTTGGAGAGCGGCAGATCAGCCACGACTGCGTTGACGATCGGCAGTTGGCTGATAATCGAGCCCAGCAATCCGAGTAAATTCAGATCCAGCAGGCTCGGCGGATTGTTGTATTGAACGACAACCCTTGCGCTCGAAGCTGTCGATTTCTGCAAATCCGGCGAGAGCTTGCTGTTATCGGCGAAGCAAACACCGGCCAGCGCGATAACCAGTATGACGACAAAAAATCTCTTCACAAATCCCCCAGGTTCGCCCACGTACTCGTTCCGAAACCTTGCTGCCAGCAGTAACTGCACGCTTGAGTCCACGGTGACCGAAGTCTCGCCTTTGTCCTGAACGACTTACGGGGACGTGTTGCGAATCTCAGCGGGCGTTTTGTCCCACGAGAAGTGACATGGGACAGAATGTCGCGTTTCGGGGTGCCACGGGTCGCCCCTGAAGCTCTCTTCTCGAATGTAAGTTGCTGATTTGTAAAGGGTAACGTTAGTAATGAGTGCCTTGCGTTTTCGGGCGACTTGCCGCTGTAATTCGTTGAAAATTTAATCACTTGTCATGTCGTGGGGTCGCTCCATTGCTACGCGTGCGTTCATCGCTGGGATGGCTCTGGCGGGACTTATTGTCTTTGCCTACGCATTCGCGCATTGGCAGAGTACGGATTCCGTAAAATTCGTCTCGTACTTGATTGCAGCCCTTCTGGCGTCTGCACTCAAGGTCGGCCTGCCCGGGATCGAGGGCACGCTTTCAGTCAATTTCATTTTCACGCAACTCGGAATTCTGGAACTCAGCCTCCCCGAGACGCTTCTGATCGGCTTGGCCGGAACAGTGGGACAGTTCTATTGGCGCCCAGCGCGGCAACTAAAACCGGTACAGCTGATCTTCAACGTGTCGCAGGTGACCGTTTCCAGTGCCGCAGCCTACGGCGCCTATCAACTTGTGGCCACAAGAGTCTTGCATGCGCCGGGCCCCCTTGCGCTCGTGGCTGCGGCGATGACTCATTTCGCGTGCAACACTACGGCACTTTCCACGATCATCGGCCTGACTGAGGACAAGCCCATCCGAAAAGTGTGGGGCGAGAGCCATTTGTGGCTTCTTCCTTATTACATGGTCGGAGCAGCCGCGGCCGGCCTGGTGCACTTCCTGAACGGTCGTATCGGATGGCAGTCGTCGCTGCTCGTGCTTCCGCCGATTTATCTCCTGTATCGCTCTTATCGCCTGTACCTGGGCAAGCTCGAAACCGAGAAGAAGCATGCAGAAAAAGTTTCACGACTTCACTTGCGCACCATCGAGGCGCTTGCGCTCGCGATTGAAGCAAAAGACGAAACTACAGGAGAACATCTGCAACGCGTCCGCGTGTACGCCATGGAATTGGCGCGGGAACTGGGTCTCAGCGAAGACGAAAAAGATGCGCTGCAGGCGGCGGCTGTGCTCCACGACATCGGGAAGCTTGCTGTTCCCGAGCACATCATTTCGAAGCCCGGAAAGCTGACGCCCGAAGAATTCGAAAAGATGAAAATACATCCGATCGTGGGCGCTGAGATTCTGGAACAGGTCGATTTTCCTTATCCGGTCGTGCCGATTGTTCGTGCCCATCATGAGAAATGGGATGGCAGCGGGTATCCGCTCGGACTTTCGAGAGAAGACATTCCGATCGGAGCCCGTATCCTGGCGGCGGTCGATTGTCTCGATGCTCTGGCGTCGGACCGGCAATATCGCAAGGCTCTGCCGCTGAACGAGGCGATGGCGAAAGTTGCGTCGGAGGCGGGCAGCAGTTTCGATCCGAAGGTGGTTGCGATCCTGCAGCGGCGCTACATTGAGCTGGAAAAGCTCGCGACGGAGCAGCCGTTGCAAGCGCCGCCGAAGCTATCGACCGATGTGAAGGTGGTGCGGGGATCCGCGCCAGCCGCCGGTTTCGCCGAGTCGGCTGAAGTGCCCCGAACCGGGTCAAGGCCGAATTTCGAAGCGATCCTCGCCCATGCGACTCGCGCTGCGCATGAGATTGCAGAACTGAGCCGCCATGCTGGCGCTGCCCACCGGATGGAAGATATCTTCGCGTTGCTCTCGGTTCGATTGAAAGACCTTGTACCTTTCGACGCGATGGCCGTATACGGGATGGAAAGCGATGTACTCTCCACGAAGTTTGTGACCGGAGAAAATTACCGGCTTTTCGCCTCGCTCAGAATTCCACTGGGAGAAGGCTTGTCCGGGTGGGTCGCTCAAAATCACAAGGCGATTCTGAACGGAAATCCCTCGGTCGAGCCCGGATATCTGAACGATCCAACCAAATACAGCACGCTACGGTCGGCGTTGGCAGTACCGATTGAAGAAGGTTCGAACGTAATCGCGGTGCTCGCACTTTATCGCGCGGGTCAGGACGCGTTCACGGCCGACGATTTAAGGATTCTTGAATTGATAGGCGGACGCCTGCAAATTCAAACAAAAGCCGCACGAGCAGCCGGAGCGGTTGCGGCAAAATAGCTACGGCACTAAGTTCTCTCTTGGTGGTAAACGTGGAAGATCCAGTCACTACTCCATCTCGAAGCTCACGTACATCAATCCATCCTCACGCTCGATCTGGAGAACGACTGGATCCCCTATCTTCAGACCGTTGATGGCCTGCCGCAACGTCGCCATGGAATCAATCTTCGTTGTGTTCAGCTGGTGAATCACATCTCCCGCCAGCAGGCCGGTCTCGGGCGTAATCAAGTCGGCAGCTAGTCCGACAACAATCACTCCGGAGGGAATTCGCAGCTGCGACGCCAGCTTCGCTCCCACGTCGCCCGTAATGTCGATGGCAAGAACGCCCAGCTTGGGAACAAGGCTGTTCTCCGGGTTCACGGTATCGAGCAGTTGGTCCATTCGATCGCGGTGCTCGATGGCGGGAATGTAGAGTGTCACCTTGTCGTTTCCGCGAAGGACTACCATTTTTACGACTTGATCCAGGCGATGGAGATATAACGCCGCCGACAATGATGGCAAGGTCTCGATGCGGCGATCGTCGGCGCTGAGAATGATGTCGTTAATCTGCAATCCCGCCGCGGCGGCTGGACCATCAGGCTTCACGTCCACCACCACAACCCCCCATTTTTGTGGAAGCTTCAATCCATCGGCGAGCGTGGGCGTGATGTCCTGGGCGACCGCTCCGATCTCAACCCGATGCACATGCCCGTATTTCCGCAGGCTGCGATAGACGAACTCCACGACCCGGGCCGGAATCGCGAAACCCAGGCCTTCACTGCCCCCGCCTGTGGAGAGAATGAAGGTGTTGATTCCCACCACGAATCCGTTCATATCGACCAGCGGACCACCGCTGTTTCCGGGATTGATGGGAGCATCGGTCTGTATGTAGGTCATCGCCTTGGTTGGATCGGGCTGCCGCGCGAGCGCGCTGACCACACCCATGGTCACCGAGTTTTGCAAACCTTCGGGACTGCCAATGGCAAACACGAGTTGACCGACGTGCGGCCGCTCCTGGCTCACCAGCGGAAGCGTGGGCAGGCCCCTTTCGTCAATCTTGAGCAGTGCAAGATCGCTTTCCTTGTGGACTCCAACGAGCTTGGCATCCACGATGCGGCGCTTGCCGATGGGCACCAGTCCGGAGGAGTCGGCGCCTCCAGCGAGGGGCAAAGCGACCCGTATCTGTTGTGCTCCCTCGACCACATGCGCATTGGTCATGATGTAGCCGTTCGAATCGACGATCACCCCCGATCCGACCGCATGCTGGCGCACGATCAACGCTGTCTGGGATCGGTCTTCCTCGTGAACCGGGCCAAATCCTGTGACCAGGATCTGCACAACCGCAGGCGCTACCTTGGCGGCGAGTTCTTCCAAAGCCGAGTTCAGTTGGACGAGGACGCTGGGAGCCTCTCCACTTTGCGTCTCAGCGGAAGGGGTAGCCTGTTGTGTTTGCACCTTTGTCGAAGAATTCTTGCTCGCAGGCTTCTGGCTAGCCGTCTGAGCCGAAGCCAGGCAACTCATAAAGACGAATAAGCAAATGAATGTGCACAGAGACCGTCTGCTTCGTGGGGAGTGCGCCATACGATAACTTTCCTCTTTTCTTACGCTTCAGCTATGAACGCATATGGTGCATGTAACGCAGTGGGCCATGCTGTGTCAACGTTATCCGATCGGTCGCGCAACCGCCCATCCGGTGAAAGGGGGAACCTAGTTGTTACAGTTAACTAACGGGTTATCAGGCTTTTACACGGGTAACTTTCCGTGATATAACCGCCCGTGAGCACAAAAGCGGGCCCCAGCCCGCCAGGAGCTTGTTTTGACGACGTTGGCCTCACTCACAGACGACAAACTGACAGGTCAACATAGAGGAGGCACCGTGGGGGAAGAAGCACGGACCGGAAAAAGATTTCCGCTGGAATTGCCGATCAAGATTCATAAAGGCGAGGACGGCGCAGACGCCAAAGGTGTAACCGGAAATCTGAGCGCGGCGGGCGTGTATATCCGCGCCGACGCTGCCATGGAGATCGGTTCGCCCGTTGAATTTGAAATCACGCTGCCGCCGGAGATGACGGGCGGGCAGGAAAACGTCACCATCCAGTGCAAAGGACGCGTAGTGCGCGCCGATGAAACTGGAGAAAGCGGCGAAGGCCGCGGTGTGGCATGCGTGATCGACTCGTACGAGTTCGTTCGCAACTCTTAACTTTTTGTGAACCAGAGATTTTTGGGAGCGTTGACACTATGCTCAAACTGATTCTGGCAGATAACCAGGCGATCTTCCGAGCCGGAATCGCCAAAGTGCTTGCAGTCGAAGACGAAATGCGCATCGTGGCCCAGGCGCAGACGCCCGAACAGATGTTCATGGCGCTCGACAAGTTTCGCGCCGCCGTGCTCGTGGTCGCCGCAGGCTTTCACAACGATTTTGCCGCGATCGTGCAGGCTGCGAACAAGGCGAAGACTGGCGTCATCGTTTTGGCTGACACCGGCGAAAGCGCCCAGAAACACATGTCGAATGGTGCTCACGGCGTGGTTTATCGCAACGTCACCAGCGCTGCCTTGGTCGACTGTGTTCGCAAGGTTGCGCGTGGAGAGACTTGGGTACAAGACGTTGCCGTCCCCAGCGAGCTCACCGAAAACGATATGGTCGGATTGCGCGTGCGCGATCGCCTCACGGCGAAAGAGCTGCGCATCGTCGCTCTGATCGTTCAAGGATACAAGAACAAAGAGATCGCGTCGCAACTCGGCACGACCGAGCAGGTCATCAAAAACTACCTGCGCAACGTGTACGACAAGATCGGAGTGTCGGACCGGCTGGAGCTGGCGCTGTTCACGATTCATCACCGGATTCTGAACGAAGCTGCAGCTGCAACTACGGCTGGAGCAGCCCCGCAGCCGCCTGCGGGCGTGGCACCGTAAGAAACCAAGTAGCGCCGCTGGCGGCGTCTCGCCGCCACACCCCGAATGTGCACTGAGAATCAAGGCCGCGAGAAATGGCGGCCTTAGTTTTTGGTGCGGACTCAGCTGGATAACTCGCGCACCGCGTCTCCGGCGCCGCTCAAATCCGCAAGCCGCATTTCCGAATACTTGCGCGAAAGAATCACGCCCGGTGCTCCTGCCCGGAAAGCCCCCGCCACTGCCTGCTTCACGCTCTGTGGAGTGCACTTGCTGTTACTGGGTTCGGTTGGAATATCGATATCAATACCAGGCCAGATCAGCGTCTTCGTGCCCGCGACGCCATCCAGCGCACGCTTCGTTTCGCGATAGACATAATCCGGTGAAAGCCCAATGTGCGGAATCTGCTCGTAGCTGCCTTCCTTGAAGTTCATCACCGCGTAGTTGAAATCAAGCAAGCCCTGCTTAGTGAGGTCGGCGTACATCGTCGATCCGGCGTTGTCGACGTAGAGCGCCATCCGCTCGCCTCCGCAGTTGTTGTACATCACGACTTTGATGAAATCGGAGTAGTTCGAGAGTTCATTCAAGTCCTGTTCCGCGCGATAGATCGGATTGAAAGAATTGTTGTGCCAGATGTGCCAGCCCACCGGGACCGTCGGCTTGGCGGTCTTAACGGTCTTGTAGATGGCGGCATAGGTCTCTCGCAGACTGTCGGTCCAGAGCATTTCCCAGGCGGCGAGTTCCGGATAGCGCAGCAGGATCCGCCAGAATTGAACGTAGTAGCCATCGACCGGTCGCTTGCCACTTCGGGAGGAGCGGACGAACTTTTCCAGTTCAAGAAAGCCCTGCCGCGCGCGATCGGGATTGACGCCGCGCTCTTTCGCTTTCCGCTGACAGAATTCGCAGAAGCAGGTCACGTGTCCGGGATCGACCGGAGGCATATCATGCGTAAGTTCCAGGCCGTCGCAGAGAGCTCCCTGCCGCTCCGATCCCCACATGATTCCGTCGATGTCGTAGGAGCGCGCGTAGTCTTCCACCAGACCCGTGAGGAAATTTCGGTAATTCGGATTGTTGACGCAGAGCGTTTCGGCATTGCGCCCGTAGAGATCGCGCTCTTGCACTTTCTCGATGTTCGGCAGGTCTGTGCGGAACACGTCTTCGAGCCAGCAGATGACCTTCATGCCTCGCCGGTGCGCGGCGGGCACGACCTCCGCGAGAATATCGAGATTCCCGTGGTCCGGCGCTCGCAGGTTTTTGAGGACCGTGTTCTTGTAGTACTCGGGATGCGGCGTCGCGAAATTTCCGCCGTGAAAATTGAGATCGTATTCCTGCTTTCCATGATCAGGCAGCGGCTGTCCGGGAATCTGCCGCCCGGCGATGCCGCGGCCATAGGTGAACACCGCAAGAAACAGCGTGTTCACACCGCCACGCTCCTGAAGCACGTCGAGCACTTTCTCTGTGCCTTCATCGACGAACGAAACAGCTCCCACCTGTATGCCAACCATTTTGGAAGAGGCGGCGCCCTGTGCAGAGATTGGCATAGCCAGAGCGGCTCCGGCCCCAGCAGTAATCTTCACGAATTCGCGACGATTTACATCCGCTCTCAACATGAATTTCTCCTATGTCATTCCGCGTGGCGGGTAATTCAGGCGGCAACGCACTGCGAAAGACTCCCCCCGATACGAGTCACGATCAACCTACATTACACCGCTGGGAGGTTTGGAGTTCCGCTTGTTTCAGAGGATGAAAATGAAGAGATCGAGATACCTGGGCGCCAAATCGTGAGCAGCGACTCCTCTTACCGCCTAAGTGTCGTCATTCGTTTCTCAACGCCACGGCCGGTTCAATGGAAGCGGCCCGGCGCGCCGGAATCCATCCCGCAATCGAGGCGGAAAAAACCAGCGTCAGCACAGCCGTGACCAGCAAGGCGCCGCCGACACCAGTTACCTCGTAAAGTTGGGACTTCACAAAGCGCACGCACAGGAATGCGATCGGAATCCCGATCAGGAGGCCAATGCCGGCCTGAATCAGTGCTCCGCGAACGATCATCAGCGCAACCTTGCCGCGCTCGGCTCCAAGGGCCATACGAATGCCGATCTCCGAAGTGCGGCGCGCGACCGAATACGCGTTGACGCCATAGAGGCCGATCATCGCCAAGAGCAGGGCCAATCCGCCGAACAGCATCGTAAGCCGCGCCAGCATGCGGTCTTGAGTGAATTGATCCGCGATTTGCTGATCAAAGGTCTGGAACTTCACGACCGCCAGATTGGGATTGATTTCAGAGAGCGTGCGGCGCGTGAGCGATTCCATCTCAGGGATCGGGTGAGAGGTCTTCAGAACGAAGGCGCCAATGTACATCCCTTCGTCTTGTTCAATCGGACCAGTATCCCTCGCTCTTCTTTGCAAGAGAGGAACGAAAAACATCAGGTGATCTTTCCAGCGGACATCCTGGTAAACCGTATCGGCGACAACTCCAACAATCTCAAAATCGTGTGGATCACCGCTGCCAAAGTGACGGCCAATTGGGTTTTCGCCAGGCTCGAAGAATTTCTTTACGAACGTCTCATTCACGACGGCGACCACAGGCGAGGTCGGAGTGTCCTGGATACCAATGCCGCGTCCCATGAGCACGCGGGTTCCAACCGAATCAAAGTACTCGGGACCTACTCTGAGATTTGTGGTCTGGAGGCTAAGGTTCGGCTTTCCTTCCACTTGCATATCCCAGCCATTGTTGTTGTCTTCCATCGGCGTGTACGAGGCGATGCCGACCTTCTCAACACCTGGTATGGCGTGGAACTGATCCTCAATCGCGCGATAGAGGCTGCCAAAATCCCGCTGCGAGATGCCCGCGGCTTGCGGGTTGATGTGCACGATATACCGGTTGGTGGAATCCAATTCGAGATCACTATGCTGAAGCTTGCTCAGACTTTGAGAAAACAACCCGGCGCCAACCAGCAGCACCAACGACAGGCCCGCCTGCAAAACGACCAGTCCGCGCTGCAGCAGGCTGGCGCCTCCCGTGGCGCGAGTGCCGCTGCGTAGCGCCTCAACCGGCTCGGCTTGCGCGGAGATCCAAGCGGGCGCGACACCAAAAAGAACTCCGGTAAGCAGGGACAAACCGCAGGCAAACGCCAGTACCGCCGGAGATGGGCTCGCGTGAATCGGCAGGCTCGTTGCGTCCGTGAATGCGAGGGACAACAACATTTGCGTTCCCGCGTACGCCACCGCGATTCCCGCTAGTCCGCCTAGGCCTGCAAGAAGCACACTTTCCGTCAGTAACTGACGAACGATGCGGATGCGGGCGGCACCGAGCGCAGTCCGCACGGAAATCTCCGCTTTGCGCGCCATGCCGCGCGCGAGCAGCAGATTCGCGATGTTAGCGCATGCGATCAGCAGAACCAGGCCGGATGTCCACATCAGAAGCTGCAACTGCGACGAGTACCCTTCCTGCATGGTCTGAATGCCTTCGCCTCCGGGAGTCAGCACGAGGTGCGCACGGGCCAGCGCCGGTTGATCTTCTTTCTTCGAATACGTTTTCGTTGTAGCGAGTACTTGCCGCAGCAGTCCGCTGAGCTTTGCCTGAAGTTGCGGCCTCGACACGCCAGGCTTCAGCCGGCCAATCATGTAAAGCCAGTTGCCATCGGGATCGTTCACATACTGAACATTCGCTAGCGGAGGCATTGTCTGGATCGGCAAATAGAAATCCGGAGGCGTGCTGGTAAGGCGGTCGCCATAGAAATGTTCGGGCGCAATGCCCACGACCGTAACAGGCTTCGTATTGACGTAGAACGTGCCGCCTACAACCGAACGATCGCCGCCGTAGTTGTTCTTCCACGTCTCATAGCTCATCACGGCGGTGAAGGGAGCGCCCTTGTCATCGTCCGCATCTGAGAACAAGCGGCCGGCCTCAGCGTTCAACCCGAAAGTTCGGAAGTAATTGCCCGAAACGAATTCACCCATAACCGACCGGGCATTCTCCTGCGTTGCCGCACGGCGGACGACGACGGGGCGGTAGGTGAATCCGGCCTGCATGGCTGCCAGTTCTTCGAACTCCGGGGCGTTCTTCTTCAAATGCTCATACACAGCCGTGGAAAACAGAGCGTTGTCGCCATCGTCGCGGGCGCCGAAGCCGACGCAGCACATAGTTATGTCGCCCAGCTTCACCAGGTTCTCGGGCTTGGCTACCGGCAGATTCTTCAGCAGGATTGCGTGCACGAGCGTGAACACTGCGGCGTTAGCTCCGATCCCCAAGGCGAGCGTGAGCACAGCCGTTGCCGTGAACCCGGGGGTTTTGCGCAGCTGGCGAAGAGCGAACCGAAGGTCCTGCAGTAGTGTCGAAAGCACAGTTTTCCCCTTTGGGCCAGGGTAAGAGCAGATCAGGTGCCACTCTACCCACGGATGAATTCCTTGCTGATCTGCTAGTTGGATGGACGGGTCAGCCGCGAAAGTGTCCCGTTACGATCTTTAACGTCCGGAAGCGGACACGAGAACCTTCTTGCCAGCCAGCTTGTAGCCCCAGCTTTGTGTAGCCCCGGACGCCTCGTCCGGGGTTACGCGAAGCGCGATGTTCGCGGTGGATACTCGTCGCGCACGGTGGATCAGGGATACGCTGCCTCACACTCGTCGCTGGCGCGACTCGGGGCGGACGAGGCGTCCGCCCCTACACGAGCATTTCTAGACGATTTTCTCGCCGACGGCTTTCGCTTGCGTGAACAGGTACAGATAATCCGGGCCGCCGGACTTTGAGTCTGTTCCCGACATGTTGAAGCCGCCGAAGGGATGGGCGCCGACCATCGCTCCCGTGCACTTGCGATTGATGTACAGGTTGCCCACGTGGAAGTCGCGGATGGCACGGTCGATCTTTTCCCGCGAGCTGGTGTAGACTGCGCCGGTCAAGCCGAACTCGGTGTCGTTGGCGATCTCGAGAGCATGATCGAATCCGCGCGACCTGATGACCACCAGCACAGGCCCGAAAATCTCTTCCTGCTCAAGCTTCGACTTGGGCTGAATGTCAGCGATCACCGTCGGCTGAATGAAGTATCCTTCGCCCGCCTGAGTGGCGCGTTCGCCACCGGTGATGAGGCGTCCGTCTTTTTTGCCCTGCTCGATATAGCCGAGGATCGTCTTCATGGAACCTTCGTTGATGACGGCGGCCATGTTGGCGTTCTCGGCAGGATCTCCGACGCGAATCTTCTCGACGCGCGACTTCAGCATCTGAAGGAACTTGTCGTAGACGCGCTCGTCGACGATCGCTCGGGAGCACGCTGAACATTTCTGTCCCTGGAATCCGAACGCGGCCTGCGCCACGCCTTCGACGGCGGAGTCGATGTCGGCGTCGGCGTCGACGATGATCGCGTCTTTGCCGCCCATTTCGAGGATGGTGCGCTTGATCCAGACCTGGCCGGACGCCTGAGTGGCCGCGGCTTTGTTGATCTGCAGTCCGACTTCGCGCGATCCGGTGAAGGCGATGTAGCGAGTTTTTGGATGCGCGACAACGGCATCGCCGAAGGTGGCGCCCGATCCGGGGCAGAAGTTCACTACGCCCTCGGGCATGCCACACTCTTCCAGCAGCTCAACGAACTTGGCCGCGATCGTGGGCGAATCGCTCGACGGTTTCAGGATGACAGTGTTGCCGCAGACGATCGAGGCCAGCGTCATCCCGGCCATGATGGCGCAAGGGAAATTCCAGGGTGGAATCACAGCGCCCACGCCGAGCGGAATGTAGTGCAGCGTGTCGTGCTCGCCCGGAAGCTGGATCGGCGTTTGCGCCTTGGCGAAGCGCAGGGCTTCGCGGGCATAGAACTCGCAGAAGTCGATGGTTTCAGAGATGTCGGCATCGGCCTCGGCCCAGTTCTTGGAAACTTCGAAGACCAGCCAGGCCATATATTCCATCTTGTGCTGGCGGAGGGCATCGCCTACGCGGAAGAGAAGGCCCGCGCGCTCTTCGACAGTGGTGTGACTCCACGATTCGAATGCCTTCAGCGCCGCATTCATCGCGGGCTCAACGTGCTCTTTGCCGGCTTTCTGGTGGGTTCCAACGATCTGGGAAGGTTTCGCGGGGTTGAGGGATTTGATCTTGTCGGTGGTCTTGACGCGTTTGCCGCCGATGATGAGGTCGTACTCGCGGCCAAGCTGGCCGCGAACTTTCTCGATTGCGGCCCGCATGCGGCGCGCGCTTTCTTCTTTGCTGAAATCAAAAAATGTTTCGGTGACGAATGGTCCGGAATGCAGGCTGGTGCGCGCTGGCCGGACGGGGGCTTCCAGAGTTGCCATGGGAGAGTAGTCCTTTCAGAATCTGATAAAAGCGGTATAAGACTTTGATTAGTTTACACCCCATAAAGACGCGGAAAGTACGAGACGCAGCCGTCACCTAGATCCAGGAATGCCGGCCAATCCCGCCGGACAAAGTCATGTTTCATGCCTCTGCGCCGAAACTTTTCCACAGCCATGTCGAGTCCTCTTGTGACATCTGACCTTGCGCCTGCAATTCGCACTCTGCAACCATGTCGAGGCCGCCGGTAGTGCCGTAAGAAGTCACTTCGGCTGCCCGGGAGAATCAGTTCTCCCGCATTTCTGTAAGTTCTTTGACATCAAGATTTTACCCGTAAGTCATTGAAAACACGTGGCGCCCTTCTGCGTGTTCTCGATATAAGTCGTTTGTTTTGAATATTTTACATTTAAGTAGCCTGTTTTCTAGATTTTAGAGACCAATTTCGAAATAGACAAGGCACAAGTGCTTTGCTTCCAATATTTTGGGAGAATCACCCCAAAAAAAATCGCAGGTACGGGAGATAAAGGCGCCAGTGGACAACAAACTAAAAACCCCGCCTGTCGCCAACCGGGCGGCAAAGCGGGGCTTCTCTGTCTGAGATTGAAGAATCGATCTAGTTTCCTGACGGCACTTCAACGTGATCGATCACAAGAACCTGGACCGGCTCGGTTTGGGGTTCCAGCTTCAGACCAAGTTGCTGCTGGAGTGCCACGAATAGCGACGGAGCATTGGGATCGGGCTGATGTGCTCTCGCAGCCTGTTCGGCTTCCAACTTCTCGGCTTGGCTGGGGCTGGAGTTGGGATCCGGCCCACGAACTTTCATGACAACTCCAACCTCTTCCCTTGATTGCCCAAACCGCTGATCTTCGCTCGCGTCCGGCGTCCAGCGGAGATCGAAAGCGTAGTCGCCCTTCAACCCCGTCTTGTCGACGACCATGCTGCCCACTCTTGAGGATAGTTGCTGTGCCAGGAACGCTATAGGGGCTCCCGTAGAGTTGAGTTCCCCGCGTTCCATGTGCATCATCTGCATGCCGCTGGCTTCCTGTAGCTTCGAGCCATCTTCATCGACCAGCAATTCGTAGACAGGAAGATTGCGGGTCTCGAAATGCGCCGCCAACTTAAATTGAGTCGCAAGAAGCGACTTGAGCAAAGCTTGCCGCTCAAATTCGCTCTGTTCCGGCGGTCGTTGGCTCATGGCCGCTGCGAAAGAAGGATCGAGTTTCGCGTCGATGTCGAACCTCGGTTTGCTCAACACGTCGGAGGGGCCGGAGATCTGGGCATCCTGGAGCCGGTACGCCATTTGAATCAGGTGCTGCAAGTTCGCACCGTGAACGTCCAGGGCGCTTCCATCTTTCAGGTTGAACCTCACTTTGCGCATCCCATCTGCGATCGGCTGCGAAGGTTTGACCGAAACGGAAGAGAACACGGTTGCCGGAACGGTCGAGGCTGTGGCCGGTGATTGCGCCCGGCCAGGCGTGGCATGAAACAGGCCAAAAGTTATGGGAATTGCAATCGCCAGAAATGCGGCTGCGGTGATCAGCAGCTTTCGGGCGAAATCGAGTTTGTGCAAGATGCGGTCGGACATGATGTGAACCATCCTTTTCTTCAAATCAGCGCCAGTGACTCCTGCAACGCAGGGCAACGGCGAGCCCAGACAGAATTCGCAAACTTTCAAAATGCTTTCGGCGTAGACATGGCGGTCGCTGCCGGACGCGACGACCTGCTCGTCGCAGGCGCGCTCGCGCTCTTCCACGAGACGCGATCCAAGCCACCAAACCAGGGGGTAGAACCAGAACACAGCTTCCACCAGCATGTGAAGCGCGGCGTAGAGATTGTCGCGGCGGCGCACGTGCCAGACTTCGTGGGCGAGAATCGCTTCGAGTTGCGCGTCGTCGAGATGCTTCGAGATTGCTTCCGGCCAGAGCAGGACGGGGCGCGCTATGCCGAAAATTCCCGGCTCGAGTGAAGCGCGCGAGAGCAGCAGCGCAATCGGACTACTCAGGCCACCGATACGCTCGGCGCGGCGGAGGATCTCCAACTCGCGTCCGCGAGAGGACAGTTCGGCGGACTTCATTTGCGTGGAGATGTGGAACCAGCGATAGATCCACAGGAGCACGACGGCCATGAATCCCGTCAGCCAAACAGCAACGATCCACGAAAGCCAGTGCGATGGACTCGCGGAAGCCGCGGAAATATTGGGTTGACTTGCAACGTGAGGTGCGACGCGCGTGAACGGCTGACCGATCTGCTCCATCGCGTAGAACACGGTGTCACTTCGGGATGCGGGTGCCGATCTCCACGCCAGCAAGTTGCCGAGCCCGACTAAGAGCGAGAAAGGAAGCAGGAATTTTGCTGATGCCGCGAGCCAGATGATGTATCGAATGCGAGCACTGTGACGACGCAGAGCAGAGGTAAGAACCGCAGCGGCCAGCGCAACTACGGTCGACTGCCAGAGATGATTGGCGAAGCCGGGCACGACGGCACTCCAGATCGCGGACAAGGATTGCTCGATCATGACGGCTTCTCCTTTTTCTCGAGCCTGCGGAGAGTCTGTTCGGCTTCCTTCACGTCGGCGAGCGTGAGCTTGCCGGTTTCGATGAGATGCGCCATGACAGGCTGCGTGCGTCCGCCGAACAGCGCAATGAGTTCGTCGACGAGCTTTCGTTGCGCGGCGTCACGGGAGACAGCGGCTTCGAACACGTGAAAATTGCCGACTTTTTTGACGCGCCGGACTGCCTTCTTGCCCTCGAGCCGATACACCGTGGTCTGGATGGTGGTGTACGCGGGACGATCGGCCTCAGGGAAGCTTTCCTGGATCTCACGGATGGAAGCCTTGCCGCTCGTCCAAAGAGCTTCCATGATCTGCATTTCCAGCTTGGTGAGCTTGGGGCTCCGCATCGAATCTCCTATCGATGTTTGTCATACTACTACATGTGTAGTAGATGTCAAGCGGATTTTTCGAAAATAAACATCCCCGCGCGTCGGGTGTTTCTCGGCGAATCAAAACCCTCGCGCTTTGCTCGACCGGACAATCGAGGCAGCTGTCCCCAGATCTGGCGTGGTAGCATGCTGGCCAGATTCCATTCAGGTGAAGATTATGAGCAAGCATGTGATTCAGACGACGAAGGGTGCGCCCCCAAAGGGAGCTTATTCGCAGGGGTGGCGCGCTGGAGATTTCATCTTTGTGACCGGTACGGGACCACTCGATCCCGTCACGGGAGAGCTTGTCGGCAGCGACATTGAGCGGCAGACCGAGCAAACGATCGACAACATTGCTGCGATCCTGGCGGCGGAGGGGGCGTCACTCAATGAAGTGGTGAAGGTGAATGTGCATCTGAGCGACACAAGCCTGTTTGCGCGGTACAACGCGGTTTACGCGAAGAAGTTCACCAGACCCTATCCGGTCCGGACCACCGTCGGCAGCGATCTGGGACATTCGCCGGGGATGCTGATTGAGATTGATTGCATCGCTTATTTGCAGGCCAAGCAGTCCGGTCGCAAATCCGCAGTGAAGAAGGCGCGGCGGCGGAAGTAGCGCCAAAAGCTTTCACCACAGGGAACACAGAGGGCCACAGGGAAATCACGTAGCGCCAAAGGTTGATTTCGCTTCGGCCGTGAGGACGCTCGCTTCGCGAGCGGGGCGAACGAGGCGTCCGTCCCTACACGACCAGTGATTCGGCAGTCGCTCTCGTGCGAACATCATGCTCGAGTAGCGGCCCTTCATGGCCTCGGGCCGAGACTCTTTCCACCGACTCGATCTGACCGTTTCGGACGATCAATGCATCGTCGAAGTTGTTGACCGTAGGGCAGACGTGGCGCGGGATGAGGTAGAGAAGGTCTCCTACGCGCGGCGCGGCGGCACCCGCGCTTACCGCGAATGGCAAGTGCTCTTCGCTGGGCGATTGCGGCGTAAGTTCGGGATGTCCCATGACGACGCAGGTCGGGACGCCCGCATCGGCAGAGACCGCTTTGTGTCCGGCGTCGCAGGTGACGATTCCCGTATGTGGATGGCTGACGACCAGCGCCAGGACCAGCGCTGCCGGTGCGTACCCGTACGACGGCGGAAGCTGCGCGAGGCTGGTCGCGTCGTTGTAGACGACGGTCCCGGGCGAGACACGGTGTACAAAATCCGCAGATTGAAACCCGGCGTACGCCAGAGATGCTGGAAATGCCGGTGTGCCTGCGGTGATGACCTCGGGCGTACGCATTCCCGCACGCGTCAGGTCGCGAACAAGTCCTAAGAGCTTGGCATAGCCTTGGTGCGCGAGCTGGGTGAGTTCGGGTTCCGCGACGGAGCCGAATTGGCCGTCGTAATAGTGGAGCCCTCGGAATTCGAGTCCCGCGTTCCTGGCTGCCTGCGCCAGTTCCACGACGCGTTGCGTTGAAGTCTGCTCGACGCCGGTGCGGTTCATGCCGGGATTGATATCGAGGAAGATCCCGATGTTCGTTCCGCGCCATTGTTTTATTTGCTCGTCGTTCTCGGCGAGCACGGCGATCTGCACTTTTGGAAATTGGGCGCTGATCTCGCGCAGGCGGCGGGCATTCGCTCCCATCATCGGATAGGCAACGAGCACGTCCGTTGCGCCGGCCTGACAGGCCTGCAGGAGTTCAAGAGTCGTCGCACATTTGAAATGACGGACGCCTCGTTGGATCAGCATGCGCAAGGTGTAATTCAGCTTGGCAGTCTTGATGTGCGCGCGCCAGCGATCAGGCTTTCCGTCGAGCAGATTGAGCGTGCACTGTATGTTGCTGGCAACAGCGTCCGGGTAGATGAGGAGGGCTGGAGTCAGAACGTTTTCGGGATCGACGATGCGATAGCGGTCGTCCCAGGGGAAGTTGGTCAAGAGGAATTTCTGCGCTGCCATAGCCCTTTGATGATAGCGCGGTTGGGAATTGGCTGCGCGGGTTCACACCTTTTAAACATTCTAACCGCCGAGGGCGCTGAGGTTTCGCCGAGGTCTCAGAGAAAACCCTCACCACCAAGGACACCAAGGTTTCACGAAGGTTCACAAAGGAAGGCCCTCTTCCCTTCTTTGATTGACCGTGCTGGATGGCGATAGTAGGCTCTCTGAATCCGTGATGGGCGCCGACACTCCCGTTCAACCTCAAACTTCTCATTTTGCCGCTTCGCACCTGGTGCGCGGGCTGGGGGTATGGTCGGCTACGGCGATCGTGATTGGAGATACGATCGGGACCGGCATATTTCTGGTTTCGAGCGACATGGCGCGCGCGGTCGGATCGGCCGGACTGGTTTTGGTTGCGTGGGTTCTGGGCGGATTCATCGTGCTGCTGGGTGCGTTGTGCTATGCGGAGCTTGGCGCAGCGTTTCCCAAGGCAGGAGGTCCGTACGTCTATCTGGGACGCGGCCTCGGACCGATGTGGGGATTTCTGTTTGGTTGGATGAGTTCGTTTCTGGATCGGCCGGTTGCCATGGCCGGCCTTGGTGCGGGGATCATTCGGTTCATGAGGTTCTTCTTCCCCGCTCTGGCGACACCATTATTCAGCGGCCGGATTGCGCATCAGGAGTTCACATTCACCGTGGCACAGCCGCTGGCTGCGCTGGTGGTGATCTTGGTGACGGCGCTGAATTATTTCAGCGTGAAGATGAGCGGGGCGATCCAGGTGGCGGTGACGTCGATGAAGATTGGAACGATTGCCCTCATCGTGCTTGGGGGATTGTTATTGGGACATGGCGGCGGGGCTGTGCTTGCTCCAACACCGGTACCGCTCGGGCTGGGTACGATTGGAGCACTGCTCACGGCGCTCGTTCCCGCGATGTGGGCTTACAACGGGTTCAACGATCTGGGAGATCTGGGGGAGGAGATCAGGAATCCGGAGAAGAACATTCCGCGAGCGATCTTGCTGGGATTGTTCACCATCGGAGGGCTTTACCTGGCAGCAAATATTGTGTACTTCCATGTGTTGCCGTTTGCAGCTGCTGCCAGCTCGCAACACATTGCGTCCGATGTGGTGCAAGCCCTTGCCGGCACGCGGGGTGCGGCATGGCTGACGCTGGCGATGGCGTGCTCGGCATTTGGGGCGCTGCATGTGGTGATCATGACAGGCGCACGGATTCCCTACGCCATGGCTCGCGACCGAGTGTTCTTCCAATTTGCGGAACGCGTGCATCCGCGGTTCAACACGCCGACGGGTGCGCTGCTGTTTCTCGGGACGGTTGCTACCGTGCTCGCACTCACCGGAACATTTGAGGAACTGTATTCGCTTTTCATATTCGCCGTCTGGATCTTCTTTGCTCTGACTGGAATTGCGCTGCTGCGGTTGCGGCGTGTGGAACCGAAGTTGGTGCGGCCTTATCGAGCATGGGGATATCCGTGGACGCCATTGATTTTTACGGCGGCCGCAATCGCCTTGACGGTCAATCTGTGGATGGTGCGGCCGGTACGGTCGACCATCGGTCTGGGCGTGATTCTGCTCGGGATTCCATTCTTCTATCGGTGGCGAAAAACAATTCCTGACACTCAGTAAGATGTTCCATTTTGATTTGGGGCGTCCAATCGGATTGGCTCAAAAAACTTCGGAACGATGACCTTCTTGCGAGGCGAAGCTGCCTCAATTTCCTTTACAAAGTACTGCAACGCATCGAGCGCGGGCTGCTGACTCGCGCCGTAAGGGACGAGAAAATTGTCCCAATGCGTGGGAAGGACGAGTGGGGGATTGTGAAGGGCACGCATGAGGCGTCCGGCATAGTCATAGATTTCATTTCGGGAGCCTCCTGCTCCGACTATCACCACATCGGGCTCGAGGCCGGTAATTTCGCGCTCGATGTAGTTATTCCCACCGAATGCCAGGATCTGATGTCCGTTGAACCGGATCAGATAGGCCAGCGTGCCGCCTTCGGGATGCATTTGCTCCAGCGTCAGAGGAGCTTTCATCGTGGCCGACGCGGTAGTTGAGCTGAAATAGTGCTTGTGATCGAGCGCGCTGTGGAGGCTGGGAATTACTTTCAGAGAGAACGTCGAAAATTGGTAGTCTTCTCCGCCACGGACCGTGATGATCTGCTGTTCCGGGACGCCATAAGCGCGGACCACATTTGCGGTGCTCTCAGTCCCGATCACCGTGGCTCCGGTCTTTAATGCGATGTGCGGGACATCAAGGATGTGGTCGTAATGGGTGTGGGAGACGAGGATGTAATCCGCTCTTTTGATGTGGGCGTCGATGGCTGCCTCGTCCGGTGGGGCGATGTCGTTCCATCCGTAGGAATGGCGAGTGTCACCCGCAACGACATGCGACGATCCGCCGCTTGGAGGAGCGGGGCCGTTGATACGAGAGATGTAGGGGTCCAGCAAAACGACGGTTTTGCTGTCACTGATCTGCCACCCGGCGGCACCGAGATAAGTCAACTCGAGCAGGCCGGCACTCGGGGATACAGTCTGAGCAGCGAGTGGTAGCGCGGCGGTCAGGAGTGCTATTGCGAACAGGAACTTCGGCATGAGGAGCCTCCTCTAATTGTCGAATGGATGTTGCCGCTACGAACCCCGAGGGGCCCAGTTTCCTTGAGAATTGCAGACAGATTACACCTTTCTGGCACTGGTGGGTTTTGCCATGCGACACAAGCCGGGACACCGTGGGGTGCTTGGTTCGTCAGATGGTTGTCAGAACTTTTAGAGGTTCCAGATGAGCGGTGAAGTGGCGGAGGAATGGAGCCTCGTAACTGAGGCGCATGCCTTGAATTCTTTCGCGATTCTTCCAGACTTCGAGAATGACTTCGACGACGTAGTCGATGTGGCTTTGGGTGTAAACGCGGCGTGGGATGGCCAGGCGGACCAGGTCCATTTTCGCTGCACCGGCGAACATGAGCGTGCCGATTTCCACGGAGCGGATTCCGCCTTCCAGATAAAGTTCGCAGGCTAGCGCTACTCCCGGAAACTGATCTGGCGGGATGTGCGGCAAGAAGGCGCGGGCATCGAGATAGATGGCGTGTCCGCCGGGTGGCTGGACGATCGGCACTCCCTGGCTGGCGATGTGATTCCCGAGATAAGCGGTCGAGGCGATGCGGTAGCGAAGATAGTCTTCTTCAAGTGCTTCCTCGACGCCGACGGCGATGGCTTCGAGATCGCGTCCGGCGAGGCCGCCGTAGGTGGGGTATCCCTCAGTAAGGATGAGGAGATCCTTTTCCTGCTGGGCGAGCAGGTCGTTGTTGGTGCAGAGGAAGCCGCCGATGTTGGCCATGCCGTCTTTCTTCGCGGACATGGTGCATCCGTCACCGAAGCTGAACATTTCCTGGGCGATTTCTTTGGGAGTCTTGTTCTCATAGCCCTTCTCGCGCAGCTTGATGAACCAGGCGTTTTCGGCGAAACGGCAGGCGTCGAAATAGAGTGGGATCGAGTGACGCTTGCAGACGGCGTGGACTTCCTGGACGTTCTGCATCGAGACCGGCTGGCCTCCTCCGGAGTTATTGGTGACGGTGAGCATAACGAGGGGGATGCGTTCGCGGCCTACGTGCTGGATTAGCGACTCGAGAGCGGCGACGTCCATGTTGCCTTTAAAGGGATGGGTTGAGGCGGGATGCTTGCCTTCGTCAATCACGAGATCGACGGCTTCGGCTCCGACGAATTCGACGTTGGCGCGGGTCGTGTCGAAGTGCGTGTTGTTGGGAACAACGTCTCCCTTTTTGCAGGCAACGCCGAAGAGGATGCGCTCGGCGGCGCGTCCCTGGTGCGTGGGGATGACGTGCTTGTAGCCGAAGATCTCCTGGATGGAACTTTTGAAGCGATCGAAGCTGCGGCTTCCTGCGTAACTCTCGTCGCCTTCCATAATGGCGGCCCACTGATGCGTCGACATGGCTCCGGTGCCGGAATCGGTGAGGAGATCGATGAGGACATCGTCCGCGGGGAGCAGGAAGAGGTTGTAATGCGCAGCCTCGAGAAGCTGCTCCCGTTCCTTACGGGTGGTCCAGCGGATGGGTTCGACGCTCTTGATGCGGAAGGGTTCGATGATGGTCTTGACGGGCATGGAGGCCTTTCTGGCTCCATGCTATCTGGGGTGAGAAGCGACGCTGTGATTGAGATCACATGAGTGTGAGGCAAGAAAATCCCCACTTCTCGCGCACAGACCGCGCGAGAAATGGGGCACCCAACACTTTCATCCCGGCTAACGCATTCCGCCCCTTCGGGGCTGCAGTTCTTGCGCATTCAGGAGTGGTACACTCGAACGTTTTGGACGAGGCGAATTTATGAATATTCAGCGGGTGGGAGTGGTAGGCGCTGGAACGATGGGGAACGGCATCGCGCACGTGTTTGCGCGCGGCGGATTCGATGTCGTGTTGTGCGATGTGGAGCAGCGGTTCCTGGATAAAGCGCTGGGAACCATCGGTAAGAATCTGGATCGCGAAGTTGCGAAAAGCAAGATCACGGGGGGCGACAAAGACGCGGCGCTGGGGCGGATTCGGCCGGTCACCGATCGCGGTAAGTTGGCCGATTGCGACTTTGTGGTTGAAGCGGCGACTGAGAAATTCGAAATCAAGACAGAGATTTTTCGCGATCTCGACCGGCTGATGCGGCCGGAGATCATTCTGGCCTCGAACACGTCTTCGATTTCGATTACCAAGCTGGCGGCGTTGACGAAGCGTCCGGAAAAAGTGATCGGGATGCATTTCTTCAATCCTGTGCCGGTGATGAAACTGGTGGAGGTGATCCGCGGGCTGGCGACGTCGCAGGAGACGTTTGAGGCGGTGCGTGATCTCTCGGTGAAGCTGGAGAAGACTCCGGTGGAGGTGAACGACGCACCGGGATTCGTTTCGAACCGCGTGCTGATGCCGCTGCTGAATGAAGCGATGTACGCGGTCATGGAGGGAGTGGCTACTCCCGAGGCAGTGGACGAAGTGTTCAAGCTGGGAATGGCGCATCCGATGGGGCCGCTGACGCTGGCGGATTTCATTGGGCTCGACGTGTGCCTGGACATCATGCGGGTGCTGCAGGCGGGGCTGGGGGATCCGAAGTATCGGCCTTGTCCGCTGCTGATCAAAATGGTGGACGCGGGGTGGTTGGGGCGGAAGAGTGGGAGAGGATTTTACAAATATTAGATATCAATGCGGAGGCCCATGGGTGGATCGATGTTCAGGAGATATTCGAATCCGGCGCGGCGGGTAATCTTCTTCGCCCGTGAGATCGCACTACATGCCGCATCGAATGAGATCGATTCCACTCATTTACTTTCCGGTTTGCTTATTGAACAGTCCACGCAGGTTAACAAGGTTCTACAGCTCAGTTCCCGATTTCCTGAAGAAACTGCACGCTTGAAAGGTCTCAAGAGATTCCCCAATCAGAGGGACCTACCCCTCTCACGCGAGGGTAAGAGTATTGTTGCGGGAGCGGCGAGTGAAGCCGACCTCCTCGCAGAGTATTGGATTGACACGCATCACTTGATGCTGGCGATTCTTTCCGAGAGCTCGTGCGCAGGCGCAAAGTCACTGCGCGAAGCCGGTTTCCGGTTGGATGACGTTCGGCGGGTCGTTTCAGAATCGCAAGAATCGAGAGAGAACTATGGCACCCCGCCTTCTCTGTGGTGGCTCGAAAAGCCAATCACGCGAATGGGCAAGATAGGAGCATTCTTGTATCTCCTTTTCGTTCTCATGCTCATTCGCCTCTTAACCGAGAACCGTTGAGGGTAATAAATGACCGTGCCCGACTCAGTGCAAACGGATTGGCCATTTTACCTGCTGGGGGCGGCTTGCGGGATTGGGACTGGATGGGCCGATGTGGTGGTCGATGATCTGCTGTTTACTGCGCTGCTCGTGGTTGCTTCCTGCATTCTGCTTGGGCTCTTGCGGCCGCGCTGGCCCTGGCGTTGGGTGTTGACTGTCGGCGTATTTATTCCGCTGACGGAGCTTGCGGCTTATCTTGTCATGACGGTGAAACCGACTCGGGCGCAGGTGTATGGGTCTTTTCTGGCGTTTCTTCCCGGATTTGCAGGGGCTTATGGCGGATCGCTGATGCGGGGAGTAGTGGAAAATTTGAGGCCGGGGAAGTGATCACGTCGTTTATTTCGCCCCTTCGGGGCTCGGTTATACCTCGTTCTAACTCCCACGGCTTGCGCCGTGGGCTGCATTCTTTCGCCGCTTCGCGGCTACCTTCATAGGGGTGTGGGGACGAGACTCCCCGCGACAGCCGGCGAGACGCCGGCGCTACGGTTGTTACTTCCGTCAGTCGTCGTCTTCCGTTTCACTCACGTTCCCTTCTTTCTTGCCGACGATCTCCTTCATGGAATTGAATTGAAATAACGGCGTAGGGCTTCTGGCTTTCGGCTCAGGCTTTCGGCCTGCGGCTCAGGGCGGAGCTTTACGCCGTCTTTGAAACAGAAATCCGCGCGCATCGGTTCCCCGTACAGTTATCATTCTGACCAGTTTCAGTTCAGGAGATCGTATGCGTGCTGCGGCTCTTCTATTAACCCTTCTGTCTTGTATCGGATCTTTGTTTACGCAGAAACCGGCGTGGGAGCCTGCGGCGGGACACGTCACGCTTCCGCTATGGCCGCATGCAGCGGCAAACGCGGGTGCTGAAGTCGACAAGACAACGGCGAAAGATCCGCTGATTGCGGGAAAGCCTGTGATCCGGCTGAGCAACGTATCGAATCCCACGATCACGCTGTACTCGCCGGCAAACCAAAATACGGGCGCGGCCATCGTGGTATTTCCGGGAGGCGGATACCAGGTTCTGGCGATTGATCTGGAAGGAACGGAAGTGTGCGACTGGCTGAATTCGATCGGGGTGTCGTGCGTGTTGCTGAAGTATCGTGTGCCGAACACGGGGCCGTTTCCGAAATCGTCGGCGGCGCTGGAAGATGCGCAGCGAGCGGTGGGAATGGTGCGGGCACATGCGGCCGAGTGGCACATTGATCCGCAGCGCATTGGAGTGCTGGGATTCTCAGCGGGCGCGCATTTGGCAGCTGCGCTGGATACGCACTTCGACAAACGGATCTATGATCCGGTAGATGCGGCCGATCAGATGAGTTGCAGGCCGGATTTCGCAGTGATCGTTTATCCGGGGTATCTCGCGCTGGCGGAACAGAATTTTGCTCCGAATCCGGAGATCAAAGTCGCGGAGCAGAATCCGCCGACCTTCCTTGTGCAGGCGGAAGACGATCCGGTGCATGTGGAAAATTCCACGGTCTACTTCCTGCAGCTGAAACAGGCGAAAGTGCCAGCGGAGATGCATCTGTACGCCCAAGGGGGCCATGGATACGGCCTGCGCCACACCGATCTTCCAGTGACCTCATGGCCGCAACTGGTGGAAGTCTGGCTGCACACGGTGCAGGTGCTGCCGGATCTAGCGCCGTAGCTTTCAGGCAGCGCACGAAGGTACCGGCTAACCAAAAAGTAACTCCCGAATCCACAGGATCTACGAGTATGCTGGCGGGCATGGGTGTAAGTGTCTCCATGCTGGCTTCGGGGAGCCGGGGGAATTGCGCGATCGTCGCAAGTTCGACCACCAGGATCCTCGTGGATGCCGGCATCTCCTGCCGCGAGACATTCAAACGAATGAAGGCGCTGGGCGATGATCCACAGGCGCTTTCGGCGATTCTCATCACCCACGAGCACTCAGACCACATCTACGGGCTGGCAACGCTGGCGAAGAAGTTGCACATCCCGATCTTCATGACCGGCGCCACGCACCAGGCATGGGGGCGCGCGATGCGCGATGAGAATGGAGTGAAACCGCGACTGGAGCGATTTGAGCGGTTTGAATCAGGACATGGTTTCCAAGTGGGAGATATTGCGGTCAAGCCGTTTACGATTCCTCACGACGCTGCCGATCCGGTGGGCTTCACGTTTCGGGCAGAAGGGATCAAGGTGGGGATTGCGACGGATCTGGGGTACGTCCCGCTCAGCGTGCGCGATCATCTGCGGGGCTGCGATGTGCTGGTGATGGAATCGAACCACGATCTGGAAATGCTGCGCGTGGGGCCGTATCCGTGGTCGGTAAAGCAGCGCGTGATGAGCCGGGTCGGGCACCTGTCGAACGTGGCTCTCGCGGATTTCTTTGCTAACGACTATGATAATAGTGCAACGTTTGTGGTGCTGGCGCATCTGTCTGAGCAGAACAATCATCCGGAAATTGCGCGGAGAGAGGCAGAACGAGCGTTGGCAACGCGTGGCGGGTTGTTTTGTAATCGAGTGCTGTTGGCGTCCCAGACCGAAGCGCTGGAACCGATTCGCCTGTAGTCGGGGCTCGAGTGATTGGCTGATTTCGTACCCCCATGAGTCAGCAGTGCATTGATCCAATCGTAGGCAAAATTCTGGCGGGCTGGAGATATGACATTTCCGGGCTGGCGCCGGAGATGCGCGGGGACTACGAAAACCATTTTGCAGACTGTGAATACTGCCGCGGGCGCCA
>DASYZA010000230.1:0-2603 GCA_035946775.1 Candidatus Sulfotelmatobacter sp.
GTGGCTGGGCCGCGACGTTTGCGGTCGGCGGCGAGGCGGATGCGCTCGTCCTGAAAGCGCTTGTGGAAAAAACAGAAGCGGTTGCGGCGAAGTGCGGGCGATCCGCACTGGGTTCCATTGACTTTGATGTGCTGACAACGAGATGGAAAATCTGCCATGAGACCTCGTACCCCTCCCCCTGGTGGTCTTGTGGAATCATCGGGTTAGGGGAAATTTTGGAATTAATCTATGGGCTGCAATGAGATGCGGGCAAAATATTGAAAAGAAGCAGTTTCGAGTGTCAGGTTTCGAGTTTCGAGACCTTCTCAGTGTCGAAGTTTCGAAACTTTGAAAATCGAGAATTGCTCCGCGAGTGATTGCGCTCATGATGGCAGTGTGCAGAAAGGAAAAGTTAGGGTAAAGGTTATGTGAACATTGGAAGAAATAAATCTGTGGAAAAGTACCAAAATGGGAGTGATCAGAATCACAGGATGGCGTGGGTAGATCGAAAGAGCTGGATGGGATTACTGGAGGGAGCGGATTGGAAGTGAACCGAAAGGGGTTGAAAGGAATTGAAATTTGAGTGTAAAGGCTGATTGCAGGAATTGACCGCGAGAACCTCTTTCTTCCGGTGTCTAATGTTAGGGGAATATCAGTAGAGCGGGGATCCAGATGCGAAGTCTTAAACCAGTTCTGATGGTTATGGCTCTTGGCGCCATGGCTGCGATAGCTCAGGATATTCCAGCAGCGCAGCCTTACGAGGATACTGATGCGTATGAGATTTACGCTCTGCTTCTTCCGAAGTACGACCTATTAACGATCCAAGAAAACACCGTCCCCGCAGTTCTTAGCGTACAAGGGTGCCTGTCCCGGGCAGACGCCGATAAATTCAGAGGCGCTGTCATGGGCTACTACCGCATCTACGAAAAACGCTTGCTCTTGCAGCGGCGGTTCCGGCTTCCAGAGACTTATAGAATTGTAGACACGAAGATCATTTCGACGCTCCCTGAGCTTCGATACTTCAGCTTGTCGCCTGTGGGATTCAACCGCGCAAGAACGCAGGCCATTGTTTTTGTACAAGAGACATGCGGAGGACTGTGTGGGAGTTTCCGGTTCCATCTCCTTGAGAAGGTCCGTGGCAAGTGGAAAGAGGTTGCCGTCGACACTTGCCCCGGTGCGTCATAGATTGGCGAAACATTCCCATTTCCCTCAAATTCCGATCCGTTTCAGTTTGGCGGAACCGAAAGAGGTCGAAATTTGAGTGAGAAGGCCCGTTGGCGACACTTTGCGCTGATTGCATGTACCCTATCGCAGGGTGGCATTTATGAACTTGTTTGAAATGCTTGCCTTTATGCTGTTCTCAGCGATGTTGCTGGGATTGGGCTGGCTACTCTCATTCAAGTGGGGCATTTACGGACTTTTGGTCACAGGCGTTCCAGTCGGTACGTTCTGGGTTGTGGTGATGTTCTTCAACCTCCGCGCATCAATCGTAGAGACTAAGCAGAGCTTGACTCGACGGCCACGGTGTCGCAACGACAAATGCGGAAGGCGGCAATATACTCTCGTGTCGGCCACCACCAAACAGGCAGTTTTTCGCTGCAAATGCGGAGATCAGTACCTAAGCGAATCTGGTCACTTTTCGCAGATGCTCAAGGATGGATCGGTGCTGCCTTACATGGTGAGGGACTCATCTGGAAACTGGAAACTCGACAAAGGTCTCCCCGGATCGGACTAGTTGTTGCAAAATCGCCATTTCACTCATCATCCTTGGTCTGGAGATTTTGAGTGTTAACGCTGGTTTGTCTGACTGTTGCGGTAGACTGTTCGTGCCCACGGAGAGCGCATCCATGAGCATCGACGCTTCCAAGATAGCCGGAATTAAATTCACATTGGCGTTCTTCGCCTTACCTCTTATTTCCTGGCTTGCGATGTATCTGGCTACTCGTTGGCGGTCTGTCAACTGGCGTCCGATATTGCCGTGGCTGAAGATTCTGCGTTGGGTGGGTTGGGGATGCGGGACCGCTCTGTTCCTCACCTCTCTTGCCCGCAACGTTTTTCCTGTTTACGGGGTAATCATACTAGGGTTCTCGGCGGGCTTGTCTATTCCAGAGAGTTGGGTGAAGCGCCGATTTGGCTGCTGAGTTAAGAGAGACCCAAAAGCCTCGACAATGGTTGTTGATAAATCTCCCCATTGCACTCAATATGCTCCCCGGCAAGAGTTTTGCGAGTTGATAGCTGTTCAACAGTTATCCTTGAGTCATGAAAATTGTGGCCTTGGTTCTGCTGTTTCCATTCCTTCCACGCCTAGTCGTCGCGCAACAGCCTGTGCCAAACGAAAACCCGTGCGACGAGAAGCCGATCAGCCAACGTCAAATGGATGACTGTGCCGCCTTCGAGTACAAACAAGCAGATGCGCATCTGAACAAGGTCTATCGCAAAGCGGTGGAGTACATGACCGACGATCGGGCACGTGCCCAAAAGGTGGGCGACCAGAAACAGGTAAAGTACGAGGAAACAGCCATAGCTAGTCTGAAAGAAGCTGAGCGCACTTGGATTTCTTATCGGGACATTCAGTGCAAGGCGGCTGCACAGCAGTACGAAGGGGGGAGCATGGCACCAATGAT
>DASYZA010000231.1:0-2277 GCA_035946775.1 Candidatus Sulfotelmatobacter sp.
AAAGGCTGAGGAGCAAATCGAGCGATGAGCGCGCATGATACGACTGCCGTGGAAACGCACCAGCCCGGAACAAAAAAACTGTTTATGTGGGTGTGGTTTTGGCTGCTTATTTTGACGGGTGTCGAGGTTCTGCTCGCGTACATGAGACTCGAACCGCATCTGATGCTTATACTCCTCATCGGACTTTCGCTGATTAAATCGGCCTTGATCGTGGCGTATTTCATGCATTTGCGATTCGAGAAGATTGGTCTCTTCCTGATCATTGTTCCTTCTCTGGTTTTCTGCTTGGTTATGATTTTGATTTTTGTGTTTCCCGATAGCCTGCGAATTGTGCGTTTACACCCATGAAGTATTGGTTTTAAGCGAGAATTGGTGGAAAATTGAAGCGGTAGCGAGCGGAGAGGTTGTGAAGATGCGAATGGTCTTTAAGATGCTCGTCGCGGGAGTTCCTGCGACGCTCTGTGCTTCAGCGACTTTTGCCCAGGGCTGTGCACTTTGCTATAACGACGCCGCGGCTACAGGACCGAGCGCCTTGGCGGCGTTGAGGCATGGCATCCTCGTTCTGATAATTCCTCCCACGCTCATTTTTGTGACGATGCTTACAACTCTTTATCGACGCCGCAACCTCTATCGGGAATCGGTCGAAGGAGTGGGTGAAATGCCCTCTCGCGATGCCAGTCCCGTTTCCGAAGTTATTCTTCACCTCAGTTAGCCCGTCGAAAAACAGCTCCGCCACTCCGCCGCCAAGCAAGAGCACCTAAGATCCTGCGTGTCGATCGACAAATTCGAAGAGGCGAGCATGGGTGGAATCTGAGGACAGTTTGGGAATTCACGCACGGGCTGAAGAGTTTCTCGAGCCCGTGCGTGACCCAGCTGAATTACGTTCCGTGTTTTTCGTGAAGACCTGTGCAAATTGTTACGGCGGATGTGGGGTCGATGGCGGTTGAGTCGAAATCGATGTGCTTGATCACGCCATCTTTGGCAATCACAAAGGTTGTGCGTCGCGCAAATTCCACTTTGTCTGTTCCCATGGGAAAAGGTTGCACAATTCCGTATTGCTTCAGGACAGTGCGGTTCATGTCGCTCAACAAAGGAAACGTGACGCCGATCTGCTTTGCGAATGCTGCATTGGCTGGAGGGCTGTCAATACTCACGCCGAATATTACAGAATCGCTCGCTTCAATCTTGGCCAAATCAGCCTGATAGGCCTGGAGTTCCTTCGTTCAACCACCGGTGAATGCGAGAACATAGAAGGCCACAATTACCGTTTTCTTGCCACGGAAACTGCTGAGCGACACGGATGTATGTTGATCGCTCGGCAGGGTGAAATCCGGAGCAACGTCGCCGACTTTCAGGTTCGTCGTGGTGATGGCGGCTTGCTGGTCCTGCGCTTGCGTCGCAAACGACAAAACGGAAATCGCCAGGAGCAGTAGGGCAGCCATCGTAACGATTCGCTTCATTCGCCTCTCCTTGAACAAAATTACCTCAAACGAGGCCATATAATAACAGAAGTACGCGCAGGAAGGCGCAATCGGATTGCCGTGGCGCGAATCTCAACTGGCGTCCCCGGAAGTTGTGAAGCGCGAGACTCCTAGCCTTCATCGATCGTCAAGTATCTGAAGGGGTCGCCGATGTTCCTGCGTAGCTCGATCCAGAATTCGTCCGGTTTGGAAAGAAACGCGAATACCACGCGAGGATCAAATTGCGTTCCCGAGAATTTTTTGATTTCGTCGCGCGCCGCCGAAATCGGCAAAGCCTTGCGGTATGGCCGGTCCGAACACATGGCATCAAGCGTGTCAGCCACGGCAAATATTCTAGCTCCGAGGGGAATTTCTTCGCCCTTCAAACCACGCGGGTAACCAGTGCCGTTGTAGCATTCCTGGTGCGCGAGGACAATTTCGGCGGCGTCTCTTAGAAAGGGAATCTTGTTCAGCACAGTGTAGCCGATATCGCAGTGACGCCGCATGAGCAGACGTTCTTCATCCGTGAGCGGGCCAGGCTTTCGCAGGACTTGGTCCGGGATTCCCATTTTTCCGATGTCGTGGAGAAAAGCGCCTCGAGCGATGTGTCGCAATTGGTCGCTCTCGACTTTCATAATTTTCGCAATGAGGATCGTGATCGCCGTGACACGCTGGCAATGGCCCTCTGTTTCGGCGTCTTTCGCGTCGAGCGCTCCGCCAAGCGCTTCGAGGGTGTAGTCATAAGATTGCTCAAGGTCGCGCAAAGTTAGCGAAAGCTGCTGGGTACGTTCGGCAACGACGTGCTCGAGCTTTTGCT
>DASYZA010000232.1:0-20511 GCA_035946775.1 Candidatus Sulfotelmatobacter sp.
CAGACTCAGGGTTCTTACCAGGCTTCATTGGCCGCGTCGGGCGGAAAAGCTCCTTATACATGGAACGTGACTTCGGGCGCACTGCCCGCTGGCCTCGCCTTGACGAGCGCCACCGGAACCATTTCAGGCACACCGTCGCAGACGGGAGCTTTTTCCTTTGGCGTTCAAGTGCAAGATTCTTCGTCTCCGCTCCAGACAGCCAACGCCTCTTTGACGCTCAATGTGTCCAGCGCGACTTCTTCACTGAAAATCGTGAACACAAGTTTGCCCGCCGGGCAGGTTGGGGTCGCATATCAAACGTCGAATACTGCAAGCGGAGGGACATCGCCATACACTTGGAGCATCACGTCTGGCGCGCTTCCCGTGGGACTCGCGCTATCGGCGTCTTCCGGAGCGATTTCTGGAAAGCCATCGGTGGCCGGTTCGTCGTCCTTCATGATCAAGGTGTCGGATGCAGCAGGCAATTGGGCACAGCAGTCTCTGAGCATTCAAATCGGTTCCACAACGCCGCCTTCGTCTACGCTGAAAATTACCACTACCTCCCTCCTCGCGGGCGCGGTCGGCCAGGGTTATTCAACCACTATCCAAGCCACCGGTGGAACTCCAGGGTATAGCTGGAGCATTGCCTCGGGAAATTTCCCGCCGGGATTGCAATTTGACAGCACGAGCGGGGCGATCGGCGGTGTTCCGACGGTGGCAGGCCAGTATACTTTCGTGGCGCAGGTCAGCGATTCAAGCAATCCAGCGCAGACGGCGTCACAATCGATTAGCATCGCCATTGCGACCGCATCGAAAACCAACGTTGGACTCGGATCAACAATCGCAGGCGGCCTCATGGCATTGCCGCCGAACCGTCAACTCGGAACGAACGTGCTGCCGAATGGCGGCTTGGAATCGGGAATAACCGGCTGGTATATTCCCGCATGCTGGGCCGTTGACAGCACAGTCGCGCACTCGGGCACAAACTCCCTTCGCTTCACCGCCGGAGGCACCTGCACGCCGGCGTATGCCCCGGCGTTCGCGTTCCAGGCAAATACGTCATACACAATAGGCGCTTGGGTGAAAGCCTCAGCTGGCAGCAACCTGCTGGCGCAAATAGATATGGCAGATGACACGGACAGCGGTTTGTCCGCGGGCGGCAATAAAGCCGTGGCGGTTGGCACGAACTGGACGTTCATCTCCGTTCCGGATTTTGATCTCCTCGCACTCCACAATGGCGACCAGATCCGCACCCGGTTGGTCGTCTCTGCGCCCACTGGGCAGATCCCGACGGGCAAACTATGGTTTGATGACGTCACGTCGCAACCCGAAACACCATTGCCGGTCTCGTCATTCTTGCTTTATCCCAACTTCCGCGGATATCTCTGGCAGTCAGGACCTCAGCAGATTCGCCTTCACGTCGACGTTGCTAATCCGTCCGGCGCATCCGTACAGATCGCCCTACAACTGGAAGGCGGCGCCACAGTCAATACCGTCCAACAAGCCGCTCAGGCCTCGCAGGAAATTGATATCGACGGCTCGCAGCTCGCTCTCGGTTCGTACCTTCTTCACACCGCCGTGGTCGACAGCAACGGCCAAACGACAACCTATCCCGACTATCGCATCACCAAAGTCAGCGATATTTTCAAGGGCAGTCTTGTGAACTACGTCGACACCGACAATTTCCTGGTGCACAACGGCCAGAAAGAATTCGTTTGGGGTGTCTACGACCGCACCAGCAGCATTCGCTGCAGCGGATGTATGTACACGACCGCCGCGCAATATGAAAGCAACATCGCCGGCTTCAATGGTATGGGCACGCTGGCGAATTATCAGGACACCGAATTAAACGCCATGACGAACTTTGCGCCCTGGTCAGCCATGTCGCCCGGACCGCCAGCCGTCTATGATCAGCTCGATCCGGCGATGCAGGCTCTTCAGGCCCGCGGCGTCGGCTACATACAGACCGTCAATAATTGGATTTCAGGCAATCAATACCGTCCGAATTGGGCGACGTCACTTACGGATCCACAGTTGTGGCAGCTCGCGGCAACGATGATGGCGGGGAAATCCGGCGGCCTCGGCTATTACACTTACGATGAGCCGCCACTCAATTTGCTCCCTGGCGTGTTTGCTCAGAATCAGACGTTGCGCGAAGGTAATCCGGGCTCCGTAACTTGGGGCGCACTGATTACCGCGGATCAAATTTACCGTTGGCGCGACGCCGGCGATGTTATCGGAGCCGACCCTTATCCGGTCGGCATTCCCGTCGGAATCGATGAATATGCCGTGGGAAGCCCCGAGGTCGCTGCGTCTTCAACTTCCTATATCGCGCCAACTGTGCGCATCACCGAGTGGACCCAGGGGACTGAGCAGCAGGTTTATAACAGCCGCCCCGTCTGGATGGTGCTTCAACTGTGGCGCCAGTGGGGACAGTTCCCGATTTATGAGCAAATGAAGGAGTCGGCGTACAAGGCCATCATCGGCGGTGCAAATGGCATCATGTGGTGGGGATTCGTCAGCGCCGTTGGCATGGAAGAAGAAGTGGATACCAGAGGCAATCTTGCAGCCTATACGGACTTCAAGCGCATATCGACGGAAGTACAGGCGCTGCAGCCGTACCTCATTGCGACGCCCCAGCCGCAGATGCTCTCCTCCGTGTCCAACCCAAAGATCGAGACTCTGGTGAAAGCGGACTCGAAGCAGGTCGTCATCTTCGCCACCAGCGATTCCGCTTCCTCCGTCAGTAACGTTACATTCAACCTTTCTTCGCTCGTCCAGTCCTCGGCCACTTCCGTGACCGTGTACAGCGAAGGCCGCAAATTATCGTTCAGCGGCAATACTTTCACGGATTCTTTCGCACCTTACGAAGCGCACGTTTACATCATCACCCTGCCTTAGCCATACCGTTGCACGAGAGCTGCTTTGCCCTTCGGCAAAGCGGTCTTTCTCATCGCTTACGTTCGCCCAAAGTAAAGAATGCGGCCAGGGTCGAGCGCTCGGCGTTGAAGCTGAATCGGACTTATCCCTGATACGGCGGAAGTACTCGGCCGGATGCCCACCCATTCTTTTCGGTAAACACCTTTTGGGCCTCCGCTTGATAAGTGTTCTCGCAGGTACGCTCTCAGGCGCAAAACGGGCAGCAGCCAAGTTTTCCAATTCCGCGGTGTCAGAGTAAACGCAATCGTCCCTCCTGGTTTAGTGACACGGTGCATCTCTGACAGATAGGACTTCAGCGCGGTGAGGGACGGCAGGTGCTGGAAAACACAGTAGCCCAGAGAGAGATTGACCGATCTATCTGGAATGCCAGGAAGAGCAAAGCCCTGTGCTACGCGGAAATCGACATTCGGCAGATTGGCTTGCCGGGCGATTGCCAGCATTTTCTCTGAAATGTCCAGAGCCATCACACGTCCAACTTCGGGCGCGATCACACGGGTCAGTCTACCGACGCCGCACCCAATCTCAACTACCGTGTCGCTCGATTCTGGCGTGTAGCCAATGACCCGTTTTATGTCACTCCAGATCGTGCGGCCGCTGGCCCAGAACTCGTCTAGGTTACGATCAGCATCGTAACGGCCATAGGATGAAACATACCAGTGCGGATTCTCCTCGGCCGCTCGGTTCCAGAATGACCTAATCGTGGTTTCCGTAGGCATGCCCGGTATATGTACTCCCTACACATACTAAAAGCAAATAACACATAAGGTTTGGAATCGCCCGATAAAGTTTTCACGGATCATACCCGCTCTTCCTGCGATTTATTCAGCCCCTGAGGTATCATTGGATTGAGGAAAATGGCGAATGAGCGCCTCTCATAAGGTGGAGCTTTGTCGGGTATTTGATATCGGTTGCGCGCTCCTATTGATCGCATGTCTATTCGTCCCAGGCTCTGTCGATGCCAAGCAGCATAATAAGCTCGGGCTGGGATCTACAGTTCCCGGAGGACTCTTGGCGTTGCCGCCTGAACCAGAGCTTGGCCCTAGTGTGTTAAGCGGAAGTTTCGAAGCGGGAGCCACGGGCTGGTATATCCCCAGATGTTGGAGCATTGACTCTTCCGTTGCTCATTCCGGCACCAAATCCTTGCGCTTCGATGCCGGCCTCCTTTGCGTTACGTCCGTATATGCACCCACGTTCAGTTACACGGCGAATGTTTCTTACACGCTCAGTGCGTGGGTGAAGGCGAGCAGTGGCAGCAATCTCCAAGCGAGGCTGTATGTATTCGACGACACCGCCGGAACGCTGCCCATCGCCAGCTCGGATCCAACCGCGATCGGTTCCGATTGGACCCACATCATTCTTCCCCACGTTGACCTCCTGCCTTTGCACAAGGGCGATGCGCTTCGCACGCGCCTTGTGGTTTCCGCGCCCACTGGCCAAACCCCGACCGGCACCCTCTGGTTCGACGACGTCACAGCACAACCTGAGCTTCCCTTGCCGATTTCATCTTTTTTGCTGTACCCAAACTTTCGCGGCTACCTCTGGCAGGACGGCCCGCAACAGATTCGTTTGCATATGTCCACGCCGAACGCCCCGACGGGAGCTCAAGCGCAGATTGTTGTTCAGCAAGAAGGAGGGCCGATCGTTACCACGGTAACGAAGCCGGCGGCAGCCGGAGAGCAGGAAATCGCAATCGACGGTTCGAAACTGGCGCTCGGTTCGTATCTGTTGCACGAAAATCTGCTGGACCCCAGCGGGAAAATTCTTGCAACCTATCCGGACTATCGCATCACGAAGGTCGGGGCCGCATTCAAAAGCGGCCTCGTCAACTATATCGACGCCGACAATTTTCTCGTCCACAACGGAAGGAAGGAATTCGTCTGGGGCGCATACGATCGTCAGAGCGTGGCTCGCTGCTACGGCTGCATGTATCGCACGGCTCAGGAATACCAGAAAGCAATCAAGGGTTTTGACGGCAAGAGCACGCTGGAAAACTATCAGGACACGCATCTAAATGCCCTGATCAACTTTTCGCCGTGGTCCGCCATCGCGCCCGGACCACCCGCGCTCTACGATCAACTCGACCCAGCGCTCGAAGCGCTGCAAGCGCGCGGCGTCGGCTATCTACAAACCGTCAACAATTGGGTGAAGAAGAATCGCTATCGTCCGTTCTGGGCGACGCCGCTGAACGATCAGAAGCTCTGGGAGACCGCCGCGAAAATGCTGCGCGGCAAACGGGGAGCACTGGGTTATTACACATTCGACGAGCCGAAACTCGATGAACTTTCGGTGGTGTTCGACCAGTATAAAGTCCTGCGTGACGGCAATCCGGGATCTGTCGCCTATGGAGCGCTCATCAATTCGGTTCAGATTTTTCGCTGGCGCGATGCGGCAGACGTCATCGGGTGTGACCCCTACCCCGTGGGCGTCCCCATTACTGCCGATGAGTATTCGCTGGGATTGAAACTTAGGATGCCCGCGCTGCCGTTCTACGAACCGCCGTTGCTTCGCGTGCCGCTGTGGACCCGGGAAACGGAACGGCAAGTGGACCACAGCCGTCCGGTCTGGATGGTTCTGCAACTCTTCCGCCAATGGGGAAAGTTTCCGACATACGACCAGATGAAATCTGCCGCCTACAGTGCCATCGTTAACGGAGCGAACGGAGTTCTATGGTGGGGATTTGTGAGCGCACAGGGCCTGGAGGGAGAATGGTACACGGACCACAATCAACAGCCGTACTACGATTTCAAGCGTCTCTCCGACGAAGTGACGCCTCTGGAACCTTATCTCATCGCGCCGCCTCAGCCGCACTTTCTTAAATCCGTCTCCGATTCAAAGATCGAGACGCTGGTGAAGGCGGATTCCTCGCAAGTCGTTATTTTTTCCGACAGCCTCTCTCCCGATGCGGCCAAGAGTGTCCACTTTGTGCTTTCTGGGGCTGCCGCGGGACAGCATTCAGTGGAAGTCTATTCCGAGAAACGAACCCTACAGATGGATGCGAACGGAAGCTTCACCGATTCTTTCAACCCCTACGAAGCGCATGTTTATGTTGTGAAACTGAAATAATGCCAGAAAATGGGTATCTCTAAAAAGGGCTTATACTAGACTGACATGTCAGTTTAGTTGTCCTAATAGTTAACAGATGTTTGGATTCCATGCGAAATGGCCAGCAGCAATTGAGGAGAGGAATCGTCAGAGGCGAAAGGCGCGCGCAATGGCGTCAGGCCAGCTTTCGGTCTGTCCCGTTTCGGTGACGTATCGCGGACCGAAGATCGGCGGGCGTCTGAGTTCGGTGACCTTTGAAAATCCGATGGATTGAAACGCTTTCTGGGAAGCTTCATTGCGGAAATGAATCACCGCATAGATGCGGCGATAACCTTCTCGTCCCAGAGATTCGCAAGCCGTCGCGATGACGGTCTTCGCCAATCCGCGTCCGCGAAACTCGGCAAGCGAATAAACGCTTCGAATCTCCGTGTCGCCGGGACTCATGCGCAGGAAATGCGCCCGTTTCGTATGGTCGTACGACCAGGCGATCGCCGCTGGCCGGTCGCCAAGGCACGCAAGAAAGCAGCTTTGTATGTTGTCGATTTCGTCGCGATAAAACTCGACGGGCAAGGCTGTCGCATAAGTGCGAAGTTTCTTCAAAACACTCGTTGCCTCTGCACCGCACAGGAGCTTTACACCATCCCTGGCGGGAGCCTCACCCGGTACCTTTTCAATAGTGAGCGACCAAACCTGGAACGTTGAAGGCAGAAGGGTACCCGCAGCGTCTCTGGTTGCCCGCCAGAACCCTCCACGCTTAATTCTGATTCTTAGACTTCGCATGATCGCGAAGCTCTTGCTCTTTCCATCCGACGTATTCCGCGAGGCATTCGGCGCGCTTGAAAGCCGTCGCATCGCAGAACGCACTCCTCGCACGGCATTAACCCACCCGGTATGGCGCTCAACAAATCGCAGCGCCGAATAACGAACGGGTTTGCTGACCAAGTCAAAATAGCCAGCCGAGTAAATTAAATCCGCGCCAAGGCCTTTTTTGAAGTTGTACAAGCCATAGCCGGGATTGCCCTCTGCAGGGGGATAGAACGTGCCTGCTCCGAGCATGTCGTAGCTAACACACCCTAAATTTCGAGCCCATCGGATTGCGTCCCAGTGCAAGGCTTCATTCGCATGAACTTGGCGAGTCTGCCAGTCGAAACCCCCGTACAAGAAGTGGCAGGTGGAACCAAAGCGCGCGCAGAGAATTCCCGCCACAGCGTGTTCCTCCATTAGCGCCAGAAAAAGCGAACCACGGCTGGCAGTTAGAAGCTGTTCGCGAATCTGCAGGAAATAGTCAAAATCGCGTACGGCGAATCCCTGTCGTTCGCTGCTTTTGAGAAGCAGGCCATAAAACACCCGAAGCTCATCAATTCCGTCGGTCGCGGTGATTTTAAGACCGCTTCTGGGAGCCCTCTTGATGTGCTCCTGGTGCTTTTTGCGCATTTTCTTGAGCAATTGTTCTTCCGGCCCGCTGATGTCGATGACCATGTTTGCGCGGGGCGGATTCCACAAAGACCACTGATCCTCGAGCGGTCGGAATCCGGCGGAGCAAAGCAGCGACTTTCGCGCCGCGTCGCGCTCGTCGAATCGCGTCTGGATCCGCAGTAGAATTGCGCTTCGCTTGGCCGCAAAGCTCCGCATCCATCCAGCCAGAGTACTCACGATCTCAGGATCCGAATCGTTTCCCACAACGCCGCACGCGGCGTAAAGCAGGGAAGAATCAAGGAGCGGTACTCGGCGCTCGAATATCTGTGCCGCCGCGCACGGAGTGTGACCCTCCTGAAGCATCACTCGCCATGGATGCCAGCCCACGTGCGCGCGAGTCTCTCCCCATTCCCATGAGTGATACAATGTGCCGCCCAACGACAAAACGGCGTCGTTCCACTCGTTCTTGTTTTCAATCAAGCCAATCTTCATTGAAGCTTGCCCTTCACTCTGCCTCGCCGAACGTTAGAACTGGACCAAGGAATCGTGCTTAAGCTGGAAGCGCAACCTGGCCCAGAGCGAAAACTCACATTCAATTTTGAGTCGCAAACTCTGACGCTGAAAGAAATATGGAATCCAGTTCCCTGGCGCGCGCTTCCAAATCGCAAAATGGCTCCGCTGTCTGGGGGCCGGCACTGCCGAGGCGCGATCCGAGTCCGGGATCGCGAACCAGTTCCAAAATCGCGGTGGCCAACTTTCCGGCGTCTCGCGGAGGCACCAAAAGTCCACTCACACGGTCCTGAATAACTTCCGGAATCCCGCCAACAACCGTTGCTACGGCGGGCTTGCGCAATTGCATGGCCTCAAGCAGAGCCAGCGGCAAGCCCTCCCACAACGACGAGACGGCAAAAATGTCCAGCGCGGCCAGAAAATCGGCAAAGTCGGTGCGGAAACCGATGAGACGGAAATTTTCTTGCAAGCCCAAGGAGTCTATCAGCTCCTGGAGTTGTTTTCTCTGCGAGCCCTCACCAGCAATCGCGAACCGGACATTCGGTACTTCCGTGACGACGCGCGCCGCCGCCTCAATCAGAAATTCGAAACCCTTCTGTGGGTCGAGCCTGCCCAAAGAACCGACAAGGATGTCCCCGTCGTTCACCAGTGAGTGACGCAACGCTTCGACCGATTCTGCACGCGGGAAAATGCTTTCGACCCCATCGTGGCACGTGATGACGCGCAGTGAGCCATCCATCTTCCGAAGATTTTCCGAATGCACTTCGGCCACGGAGACCAGACAATTTGCTCGCCGAGCGAAAAAGCGCACGCCTGGGCCCTCCAGCACTGGATTGCGAACGTGAGCGACGACCGGAACACCGGCAAATCTTGCTGCAACGAGCGTGGGAACCTGATACGTAAATGTGTTGTTGACGTGAACGACGTCATAGTTGCCACGGCGAATGACTCGCGCCAAGCGAACCGCCGTCGGCAGCTGCTTGATCACGGATGCCCAGCCTCGCAGTGCGCTTACACCGCGAAGGCGCGCGAGGCGCCCCTGCCTGCGTTCCCCATCATGCTCAGATCTCGAACCTTCGCTGAGCCATGCGGGAATTGCTGAATACAATGTCGAAAGCTTCCCAACGTGCGGCGACAGTTTTTCCGCGTTCGGCGTCGGATAGTAAAACAGCAAATCGTGAACCAACTCCTTCCGGTTGCTGTGCGCCAAGTAAACTTCGAGTGCGCCAAGCGAACCACCGTAACTGCCACCGACTTCTACGTGCAAAATCCTCATCCCAAACCCAAATCCCGCTCCGCCCCGGCGCTCATGCTTTTCTCGAGCGCAGCGCCGGGAAGTTGCGTAGATCCGGCAGAATGAAGTGCGACAACCCGCGAATTTCACCAGTCGAGCGATGCGCCGGTAACCATGGCGGTACAAGCAGTTCATTCATAGCGGTACTCCTGGATACGAAACACGAACCAAAGCGGCCCACAGACGCCATAAAATAGAAGTAACCACTCAGTTTTCTTAAGAATGACCGCGACGAATACCAATGCATACACTCCGGGCGACTCGAGGAGGATGTCGACAAACCCCAGTAGTCGTCTGAACAGCGATACGCGTGGTCGCTGAGTCGGGTCCTGGGAATTCGATTTCTTCCATGCCGAAATGCCTGCATAACTCGCAAATGTATACAACGAACTTAAATTCGAAACGCTTACGCAGGCAAGAAAAGCCAGAATCAGATACTCAAGCGACCCTGTCGAAAAGACAACCTGATACCCTATGCCGAGAAAAACGCCAGTTTTAATCAGGCTGTGTCCGCTAAGGTCGAGGAAGAGTCCCCTCTTCGACGTCCGCCGCTGGAGCCGCGCTACCTCACCATCCACATAATCCAAGATATATGAAAGTTGAAATGTCGCCGCAGCCGCTACGCGAATCCAATATTGGGAGAATCCAACGCCGATATCTGCCGCCAATCCCAAGAAAATCCACGCTAAGGTGATTTGGTTGGGTGTGACGCTCAGCTTCGCCAGTGGAACACTCAGGTAAATGGACATCTTACGATACGGAATGTCCGTATTACTCGGACTGGATCCGGGAGGTTGAGCGATCTGACGAGCTTCCTTCAGTCCCCGAATGACGTCCGCGTTCGGCTTAAACCCGTTTTCGTGTCGATCTCCGCCCATCTTTCTCCCTAAACAGATGGCGTTCAAACAAAGTGGTTATCGATCGGAATTTTTGCGCATGGATGATCTCAATGCGTATTTCAAATAATCATTCTGTTCTCGATTCTTAACACCGATTCGCATATGAAATCGTTCTTCGGCATACTTACTCGTCGTATCTGCCACGAAGATCCCATAATCCCGATAAAGAGGCCTCACTAAGTCCAAGTCAGTTGTCACCGCAATGAATCCCGTGGTCGCAGCGAGATCGTCAGGAGAGAACATACCCTCTAGTTCGTCTTGCAATCGAAGAGACTCATTTTGCCACTGTTCAATGGCGTGTTCATAATCGGAGAGTGAGTCCAGATGCAACTCTAAGAAACCCTCCGCGATAGAATTCACATTCCATATGGGCAATGTTGCTTCGAAATCCTTGAAAACGCGGGCATCCACTGCGACATATCCAAGTCGGATGCCGGGGATCCCAAATAACTTGCTGAGACTTTTCACTACGATGAGGTTGGGATGCTTAAGAATGAGTTCCAAATATGGGCGGTCCTTGTCGGTGCTGAGTGAAAGGTCGAGCAAAACATATTCATATTTGTCGAGCAATTGGATTAACTCGCCCATTTCTACACGTTCCGCGGTTGGATTATTGGGTGAGACTATGATTACGCCCTGGCCCTGTTCCGGGTCGTCCACTAAATCAAATCTCAGGTACTCGCCAAACGTCGGCGAAAATCGCAGGCAAAATTTAGTCTTCTTTTCACGAAAGTAGTTCTCCAGAGTGCGAATCCCTTCCGATGCTCCATTTAAAGCAAATAGAGGAAACTCCGTATCGACGCTGCAAAACGCTTTCAGCATGGCGTTTAGTCGCGTCCGGCCACTGGGATAATTGTCGATTAAGGCGTCGAAGCTGTACTTTAGGCGATCTCGGATAAATGGGGTTGGGTAAAACGGATTGGAGATAAAAAAATGATCTTGAACCGAGCGCCGCCAGAGCCCTCCCCAATTCGATCGAATTGTTTCGTAGTCGAGATTTAGAGAGTCCGCTAAGCAGAATCGGTCGTAAGCGTTGTCGATCTCTCGGCACTCTCCATCGATGATGGCTTTGAGCCTCACCCTGCCGACGAGCTCCCCCATTATAGTTTCATAGTACTGGGATTTGTTCCGCCTGGGTAACTGGCGGCCAAGTTCAAAGAAGTCCGAACGCGTCAATTTATAGAGGTTCGCCAATTTGAATATGCTCGGATCATTCCAGTCCCGGTTATCTCTCAGGATCCTCACGTAGCCTTGATCATCGACAGAAACACAGGAACCTCTTTTGGTATAGGAGGCGGGCAATACCGCTGCACCGGATTCTGCTTCCATGAGTAGTCGCTGGATAATCTTGTCGCCAAGGTAGACGTCACCTTCGATCAACAATAAAGCGTCAAACTCCAAATGCTTGTTTTTAGCGTAGTCAAAACAAAGATTCAGCGTATAGATGTTATTGGTCTTTTCCCATTCGCAATTTTCCACGCGGTGTACAGTCATCCCCTCAAGAGGCGGAAGCGTGACAGAATCTTTCTGGAAGCCGACACCTACGATGAGGTGAGCGACCCCGGCTTCTTGGAGCTTCCTGGCGGCTCGATGTAGCAGGGGAACGCCGTCGGGGGAGGTGACCATGCATTTCGGAATCTTCTCAGTAAGTGGTCTGAGCCGATTGCCTCTACCCGCCGCAAGAATAATCGCCGCGTTTTCCATATCGCGTAAGACCCATCCCTTGAAGCAGCCTTGTTATTCGTTCGCAGTCATCGAAACACCAAGACGCCGTGTCAGTCTGCACAGTTCCGATAAAGGAAACTTCATTCTTGAGACCCCTGTGAAAAATTCATTGACGCCGGTAGAAAGAATCGCGTCAAAACACGAATCTCGCCGATCGTGTAGCCTGCTAGAAAAAAGTAAACCGCAACGATTCCCAGAAAAATGCCACAGCAAACCAGCAGGGGCAACGACTGGACCAGGCGTTCTGTCAGCAACGGCAAACTGACCAGCACCAGTATGGCAGGGAGATAGGTTCGAAGAAACCGAAAGTGAAACGTCGCCGCTCGCTGAGCAAAGTACAAGCCCACGCAATGGTAAAATACTTCACACGTCCCCCAGCTAAGCACTGCGCCTAGCAGTTGGTAACGGTGCCAAAGCGGAAAAAACAAAAGAACGAACAGTCCGATGCGCAGCAGCTTGGAAAGAGTGTCGTAGTCTGGACGTCCGCATGCGCTGAGAACCGTCGCTGTAATGGAATTCACTGCCTGGACAACCGCAAACGGTGCAGCAATCCATAGCAAGTGTTCCAAGCCCTCGTACTTGCTCCCTAGGAGGAGAATTGCGGGATGCGCGAAGAACACCAGTAGCCCGGCCATGCACAACGACGCCGGAACAACAATTCGGATACAAATTTCGACCAATTCACGAGAGGACGCCAGATCGTGCCGCGCCAGTGTGTTCGTCAGCGAAGGAAGAAGGCTATCGAGAAAAAATGAAGTGACCTTGGAGATCGGAAGCAGCAATGCCATCAGTGCGACGTACTTCCCAAGCAGAACCAGGCCGCCAAGATACAAAAGCAAAAGATAGTCGAGACGGCTAGTGAAAAAACCGAGCATGCTATTGCCTTGCAAGCTCAACGTATAACGCCAAAAACCCGCTGGAAGAAGAAAGTGAAAACGAGACCAATTGAATTCAGGATTCAGATGCAGAAAGCGGCGCATCGCGCCGTACGCGACCACCAGAACCAGGCCCAGATACGCTCCCCAAATGACGGCTGTATAGTGTCTTGCCAACACTGGGCGCGCCGCTACAAACAGCAGGACATAAATCACGAATGAGCCAATCGTCACGATTCGGTCCAAAGCTTGCGCCCATTTCAGCTGAAGCATTCCCTTCAAGGCGGCAAGCGATGCCGAATAGACGATGTAGATTGGAGAAAGATACAGGAGGAAAATCCAGAAGGGCCCCGTATGTCCCTCTCCGAAAAGATAGCGCAAGCCTCCAGGCCATAACGTAGCCGCCACCAACCAGGGTATCAGCGCGACACAATTCACCACGAAATAGGACAGGAAGAAAGAAATTCGCCCGGTGGCATCCAGTTCTGGAATGAATTTGATCAAAACCGCATTGCCGCCGATGAAAAAGAAAACGGAAACCGCTGCTATGTATATCTGCAACAGGCCGAATGTTCCAATCGCCTCGGGAGCAACGCGCGCCAGAATTATGCTGGTGCCAAAGCTGAATGGTACCGACAACGCGGAGAGCCAAAACGTCCATCGCATTCCAGAGACGATCGACCGGCGCATCTCGGGAGAGGCGCTGGACAAAAGCTGAGGTTGCGCGATAGTTGGCTCCGCCATAACGGTATTGTGCCCCGTGCGAATGGGTCGGTCTTCCTTCAATCCATCCTCGTGGTTGGCAAACTGAACGGTCCTTTGCTTGTCGCTTTGCGCGACCGTTATCCGGAACCCAAAACAAAGCGAATCTAAACCAGCGGCCGCTCGCGGTGCTTTTTCAGTCTGAGCAAAAGCCCTGGACGCTCCGACGTGATCGTTTTCAATCGCCGCCAGCCGGCGCCAGAGATTCGCGTCCGCTGCAATTTCGAAAGTCCCATCAGCCCGTCCTTGATCCCGCGAAGAAACTTTCCGAAATGGCCGGCACGCAAGCTGAACACCGCCATCATAAGCCAGTGATATCCGAGGTAGGTCCAGCGGCGCCAGCCCGAGTAATCTTTGAACGCGATCCAAAGATAATTTCGCGTATAAAAGTAAAAATTGCGCCCGTCCGAACGCGTCTCATTGGACATGGCGTGCCGGACGCGAACTTCCGGGCAGTAGACAATCTTCATGCCCGCATCAACCATGCGCAGCGCCAAATCCCAGCCTTCGCAACCGATCCACAGCGGTTCGTAGTAGCCGCTCATCTTGTGGAAATCCGTCCGCCGAAATGCCGACGCTCCCTCCGGAATGAAGCAGGTCTCAAATTGAGAGTCCGAAAAATCCCAGTAACTTCGCGGATGACACCAGTCGCGCAAGTGAACTCTACCCGTCTCACCTTCCAGCACTTTGAACACGATACAACTCGCCTCAGGCGAGCTCTGAAAAGCAGCGTGAATCTTCTGCAGCTCGAAGGGCGAGTCGAAACAAACATCATTGTCGATCGTTACGACGATTTCGCCACACGCCGCAGCAACGCCACGATTGCGCCCTGCGCAGCCGATATTTTCCGGCAGGCCTACCAGGCGGACCTTCGGGAATTCCCGCACCAGGAAATCTGCGAGATCGTCCCCCGAGCCATTATCGACGACGATCACTTCGCGCGGCGTGTACGACTGTTCGCGCACCGATTCCAACGCGCGAATCAGGTTTGACCGCCGCCGGTAGTTCAAAATCACGACGCTGATCAAGGCATTGTTCATCTCACGCCCAATGCGTCCTCAGAAAAATATGCCAACTATCGAGCACGTCGCCTCGCAGGCGCCACCACAACCGAGTCTCCGCTTGATTCGCGGCAAACGTGACCGGTAGCAAAGACTGGCTGATTCCAAGCGATTGCTCGTCGACCCTTCCTGAGAGCACCGCAGGCACCTGAAAATAGAGATCGGCGGCGACACCATAAACCAAGTAACGCGGGCTGCCCTTCAGCAGCAGCCTGCTTAGGCGATTCACAAACTTTCTTTCCCTTCGCACATTTGACATCGTCACCAATTTCGCCCAGCCGCGCAGCTTTTCGGTGATGGGCTGTTTTCGGAGGACCGCGAGTTGCAGTTCGTGAGGTGGCGGTTGCAGCCCCTCAGCCTTGCGCGCGAATTCCGCAGCTTCCCAACACCAAATTTTTTCGACCAGAGGCGTTAAATGAATCAGGGCTCGCCGCAGATCATCGCGGAATGCTTCGGTGTCATCGGAATGCATCCGCACTCCCAAGGGAGGCACGGCTCCATTCGGATCGAGCTTGAACGCCGTGCAAGCAGCGACTTCCTTCGCCAAGTCCGGCAGAAATTCGACCGCCGGGCCTGCGGACAGGCCCGAAGCCCAGCGACTGAGAGCGGCGGAGCGGCCCGCGTAGGTATCTTCATATTTCCCTGCAAAAACGAGCAGTGTCGTGCACAGATCGATGTGACACTTCACAAGCTGATAGTACAAACGAAGCAGTTCATCGCGATCGCTGCTGGTGATTCGGTCCACCCAATAAAGCTGCTCCACAATGCGATTGTTGAGCATGCGCCAAGCATCCCATTGCGGAATCGACTCCACCGGGAATCTGGGAGCAGTTGCAAGAACAGAAGAATCACCCCAAACGATACGGCCACGCGACAGAAGCTCATATCCAAAAATTTGAGGTGAAAGTTTATGAAAATATTCCGGAGATATGGCGCGGAACTCCAGATCGCAATACATCCCACGGGAGAACAATTCCGTCCGCAGTTGTGCCGCCTGTTCATCCAGGAATCTCTGCAACGCGCGACGGTCCGCGCCCGGCGAAAAAACAACCATGTACTCCATGTCCCCCAGCACCCGAAGACGCTCTCCAGCCATTAGTACGGAACCCTCGTTCCGCGCGAAGCTGCCGGTAAGCACAATTGCCTCTGGCCGCACCGAAAGCCGGCTCGTCAGCGATTCACAAACCTCTTGAATCATCGATTCAGTTCTTGCCTTTAACATGGTTCCACGTGTGCCTTCCGGACTAGTTGGGAAAGACATCGATATCAGGCTGGAATGGCGACTGGTTCCTCTTGTGTTTTCTCTACTCTCGACCGGGCCCGCGACCGGGCAAGCTGTTCGAGCGGAATCGAAAGAAAAACAACTATCCAAAACAATTTGAGATATTCGGCAGAGAGAAAAAAATCCCCCACCGCACACCCAACGATTCCGCATTGCAGCCCCGCTGCCATGGGATACAGAAAGTGATCGCCTCCGCGTAACGTGAGCTTTTTTGTTTTTCCAAGGCTCCGAAACGTCTCCCATAACAGCCACAGAAACAGAAGTAGAGCGGGTATTCCAAGTTCCGCCGCAAATTCCAGATAGGAATTGTGGGCAATCTGCTGGAAACTTGGGTCGCCGGAGTAAAAGCCCAGCATGGGCTTGAACAGGCCGAGACCAACCCCGGTAAGAGGTTTGGCTTCCACCATCTTCAAGCCCGCCCGCCAAGCCTTTTCCCGTGTTTGGGATCCTATCTCGTCTGCGGAAGTCGGGTTTAGCAATCGCTTCAGCGGGCTCCGGGGGACCAAAACCATGGGTATCGCAAGCAGAACGAACAGCACCGCAAAGTTTCGCATGCGATTGCGGGAATCCCACACAAGATAGCCAACGCCGGCGATGAGACCCACAAGCCCGCCTCGCGAAGAAGCCAACGCCACCGCGGCGGATACCAGAATGAACATGCCAATGACCGAGAGCCGGAAGAATTGTTCGCGCAATCCGCGAAGCCAGAAGTAGGCCACGGGAAGAATCAGTAGTGCCGCCAATGTGTAGTAGTTTGGATCCCCCACCACCGCGCCCGGACGCAGATCTGCATACAATCCGTGGTATTTTTGAAATTCCCGCAGCATATACAACGCGCCAAATGCCACGCCTGCCAGAGCTGCCATCAGCGACCACCAGATTTTCTTTGGTGTGTCAATCACCGTAACGGTGACGAAAAAAAGCACCAAAAACGAGAAGTAACTGAAAGCCGGATCGGAAGCCCAATCCCGCATCGATCCCGCCAGCGCGTACGAAATCAGCGCCCAGATACAAAGCACCAGAAACAGGCGAGCGCGCACGGTGCCCAAGTATCTCGGCGCTTTTTTCTGTGAAAACAAATAGAAAATAGCGTACAGCGCGCACAGTAATCCGATTCCTTTGACCAGAGTAAAGGATCCAAAGCCTCGGTCAAAAAAGGGGTGGTGATAAAACGGCGAAGTGAACATGAGCAGGTAAAACAGAATCATAAGACGGCCGCGGTCCCTTCCGTTTTTTGCGTCTGCTTGTCCTCGAGTAAGCTTTGATAAAGCGCGGCGGTATCCCGAATTTGCTGCTCCAGCGAGAACACTTCGCGCGCTCGTCGTCGCGCCGCCCCGCCCAGCAACCGCTGCCGTTCGGAGTCTCCCAGCAGTCGAATCAAAGCCTCCGCCAGCGGTTTTGCCTGAGCAGGAGGCACAAGCAATCCGGTCTCTCCATCCACGATGACTTCACAGGTCCCGTCAACAGCAGTCGCCACCACCGGCTTCGCCATCGCCGCCGCCTCGATCGGCACCAGAGGCATTCCCTCGTACAAAGAAGGAAGAGCGACGATGTCCGTCAGGTCCATCCAGTTCATCCAATCCCGGCGGTAACCCAGGAAGTGCACGGACGAATCCAATCCCAAAGACCGCACCATCCCTTCCAGTTGGTCGCGCAACGAGCCCTCTCCCACAAATAGCACTTGCACGGCCGGGATGCGCGCAAGAACTTCCGGAAGTGCTTCGAGAAGGTACCGGTGGCCTTTCTGTTCTTCCAGTCGGCCAAAGACACCCACGACAGGATCATCCGGCCCAATCCCCAGTTCGCGACGGAGGCTCTGCCTTCGCGTCAAGTCTGGCGTGAATCCGTTTAAGTGCCGCCCATTCCGAACCACAAAGACCTTCTCCGGATCAAGGTGCTTTTCCTTCAGCAGGAATTCCCGCGTCGATTCCGAAACGGCTATCGTCGCGTCCGACCATTCTGTAATTCTCCGATCAAGCCAGTACCGCCGGCTAAGCCACGCCTGCCGCCATGCCTCGCGCCCGTGGCATGTGTGAATAACAACCGGGACTCCGGCGAGCCGCGCCAAAGGCACGGCAATTGCCGCTGCCCGGATCATGTGCGCGTGCACAACATCGATTTTCTCGCTTCGCAAATGGGTAACGAAGCGGCGCACGGAATCCAATTGCCATGGAGCGTTCAGTTCCAGCGCCAGAGCCGAAGCGTCTCCAACTTTCCAGTCATCACCGAATGCGTTCAGCAAAGGCTGGGGACACACTAGATAATTTCGGAACTGCTGGCGGTCGAGCCCACGGACAAGCTCCAGAGCGACTTCCTCCGCGCCCGAACGCACTTCGGAAACAAGAAACTGCAGAGCCCGAATCCGGTTATCTTTCGGCATGCACTCCATCCCGCAGCGTGTCCGCACATTCGGCCATCACTTGGTGGACATCTACCAACGTCCGAATCTCCCTTTCTGGCTTTGCATTACTCAAAAAAACAGCCGACGAATACGGATCGTCCGGATGAAATCCGTGCATTCCCTCGGGCGCGGTTTTGCCGAAGAAACTCGGCTCGATCAGAACACCTGGATTCATCAGGAAAACGGTTTTACCCTGCCGATCATCCGGAAAGTCGATCCCTAAATCCCTTTTTTCCTTTTGACTCAAGATATGCCCGCAATCCAGCTCCGTGAGCCGCGACGTGATTTGCTTTTCCGCCCGTTCGTTGAAGAACCAGAAGCGCGCCATTGTTGAGTCGTAAAGAGCTAGGTAGTCGCGCGGCATTGCCAGATTGAGCTCGCGTATTTTGCCAACCAGATCGTATCCCGAGCGCTTCGGAGTCATGCCGTGATCGGAAAGAACGTAGAACGCCACTTCCTCGTCCGCTTTCCGCGCCGTTTCGTAAACCTCGTTCAGCCATTTCTCGTAGCGGCTCAGCTGGCGCTCCACTCCCTCCGCGTCCTGGCAAGCGTTGTGCAAATAAGCGTCCAGCTCGGAAAGATAGAGGAAGTAAAAATCATATTTGCGCTCGTTCATATCTCGCTGCGCTGTTTGAACGATTTCCTCGTCCGAAAACTGATGGTAGGAATAAGTCCGGTAGCGAACGCCCAGTTCCTCCAGCCGGTCAAACAATGACGAAGGAACGCCGCCGGGGCGGTAGATATCTTTCTTTTCACAGATGTCGAAGTACGGGAGCAGTTCAACCGGAACTCCATAAAGCTGAAAATATCCGCCGAACCGACTCATCCGCTGGGAGATAAATCGAATCCCTCGCCGCACCACCCTATGATTCAAGATCGACGACGGCAAGAAACGAAACCAGCGAACCCATCGAAAAGGCGACCGCTCGGGATCGTAATAGAAAAGATTCCAGTGGCCCGACTCCCTCGGCAGCTTTCCACTCAACAGCGTCGGGATCGCCCCTGAACTGAATCCCAAAACCGTTCTCACTTCCCTGCGATACGTCAAAATATCGGGCAGGAGCGGGCGATCTTTAATGTACGTCCACCCCAGCGCATCAATCAGCGTGAAAACAGCGATCATTTACTTCGCTCCGTTACCGTTAAGCCGTTTTTGAGCAATTCCAAGAACAGCGGCTCCATGCGCAGGTTCGTTGTAGAGGTCCATATAAGCCAGGGTCTTCAGTAAAGGATAAGCACCCGCAAAGACGATCGGATTCGGATGGTTGTCGCCGATGGAGAAGAACAAGTCGAACGACAACGTGCCCCATCGGCCATACGTATATCGGATTTCAATCGGGTCCGCGCCCGCTTCTTCGAACAAAGTCTTCAGGCCATCTGTCGAATACCCGTCTCTTACATGCCCGTATTCCGAACGCTCGAAACCGACGCGCTGTTCCCGCCAGGCAACAGAGCGGAGATGCCGCGGCTGCGGAACGGAAGGAGATGTCACCAACAGATACCCACCTGGCTTCAGTGCCTGCGTCAGATTTAAAAAGGCCGCCTGATCGTCCGGAATGTGCTCCATCACGTCCGAGCAAATCACCACGTCGAATTCGTTCCGAAAGGGCAAATGGCATATGTCCGCACGAAGGTAAGACACATTTTGTGCGTTTACTCGGCGACGGATTGATTCCGCCATTTCGATACGGTCTCCCTCCAATTCCAAACCAACCAAGCTCCATCGGGGATGCCGTTCAGCCAGATAGGTCAATAAGTCACCGCGGCTGCATCCGGCGTCGAGAAGCTTCACGGGTCTGCCGTTCAAGGGCAGATTCCCTATCGAACGCAGGACATGCTGGAGCCGAATCCAGCCGGGAACGTGAGGTTCGCCTAACAGCGTGTAAGCTGCTCGTTTCTTCCAGTCTTTCTCGACATATTTCTTACCTTCACCTAATCGCATGGCTGGGTTTTTCCTTCGGGGGCCACGCCTCGCGGCGAAACGAATTCGCCGCCCGAGCTCGTTGCCTCCTGGCTGGGGGATTTGAAAAACTGCGATTCCGCCGCAAGCCGGCGGGGGAGACCGTGAGAATCCATGTACTCCGCAAACGTGCCGCACGAAAATTCCTCGAGGATACGGCGCACTTTGCCGAGCGTGCTTTCCAAATTCACATACGATTTAAATCGACGATATGCGCTCATCTGCAATCGCGGATGCCGCGGATCAATTTCCCGCGGATGAATGTAAAAAATCACGGGACGCCCGGCCGATTCGATTCGCGCCGCCATCCGCGAGATCACCCGATATGGAAACAATCGCAGATAGCCTCCTCCGGAAAAGTACAT
>DASYZA010000233.1:0-3133 GCA_035946775.1 Candidatus Sulfotelmatobacter sp.
CTAATGATTTGCAGCCCAGCGAAATATCCAAAAGTGTCGCGAGTTTCCATAAACGAGTGAATTATACGAGGCGCACCGTTTCTTCCGTTGCGTAGACGCGCGTCAAGTTCCTTACCGGGGTATTCTGAGCGCTATCAGGATGTTTCGCCAAAGATTCGAATTCTGTTGATCCGCCCATTCTATTACCGACCTTTGCGGCGGCATTGGGTTAACTCTCACAACCGCATATTCCCCGGGTTTGAAGCGTTCGACTTCAACTTTAGCCGAAGTTTCAGAGAGGAAGGGATTGCTGTCGATCACGCTGTACGTCTCACCTGCAAATTCGTATGTGTAGGCAATCTCGGTTGTAGGACAGTTCCAGACCCAGCCGCCTGCCAGACAAGACGAATCCACTCTGGCCTTCACGCGTTGCCATTTGTCGCTTCCCCAAGCACGACGCAATCGCATCGCGACTTTATCAAGAAGGCGATCAGAATATCTATGACAAGGCCGCCCAACTCAGCAACCTCCTGTCAGAATGAGGCGTTGTACGTCCAGGCAACAGATGATAGCAGTCGTTTTAGGGGGTGAATGAACTGCGCTGAGTGTAATCGGGATGATCGACAGTTAACCTGCTGCGAGAAACCCAACGCTGGCATTGGCTACTTTGAAGCGGCTTGGTTTTCGCGCATCAGGTAGAGATTAACGAGCAAAGCCCCCGCCAGTCCCAGAGTAAGCCGTGTGTCGGGCGGATAACCTCCCCAGAAATGATGCTTGAGGAGCAGACCCAGTTCAAGGACAAGCCCTGCGATGCACATCAGGGCACTGATACGCGCATACGGGTGTTTCAGCCTCTTCCTACCTGCGTCGGCAATAAGCTTTTTCGGCATCAATTTGAGTGTAATGGCGATGTTACGCCAACCATCGCCAGAGCAAGGGAGGAATCCCACAGCGTATAATCCGCTCGTGATTTCACGAACTCTTAAACTGTTGGGAATTTTGGGTGTTGCGGCTATCTGCACTTCTCAAGCCTCTCGTCCGTGGGTTGTGCGTCAGGACGGAATCGGCCCAGTCAAAATTGGAATGAACCTCGTACAGCTGAACACGGTTCTGCACGAGAAATTCACTCCCCCCAAAGACAAGGACGAGCAGGATTGCTACATTGACGGTCCCGCCGCGCATCCGCAGGTTTCCTTCATGATCCTGAAGGGTCGCTTGGCACGAATCGAAGTGGACCGTCCCGGTGTTTCGACCGAGGCTGGTATTCAGGTGGGCGACTCGGAAGAACGTGCTAAGCAAGCCTACGGCTCAAGCCTAAAGGTCAAGCCGCACGCTTACACGGGACCGCAGGGTCATTACTTGACGATTCGGTCCGCTGATGGCCGCTACGGTATCAGGTTCGAGACGGACAACGGGAAGATCACAACGTTCTACGCTGGTCGTTTTGACGCAATCCAATACATCGAAGGCTGCGAGTAGGCACGCTCTGAGCATGATGTGCGGTCAACTGTCGTTAACAGGCGATTTCACGCTTTGAGCCGCAAAGTGGGATTTTGAGTGTAACCGCGATGATACGCCAGTTGAGCAACGCCGAAAGGTCATTTAGCATCCTCTGGACCAATGGAGGCGCTCGAAATGCGATGCTCTATACGGTGGGCTGCGGCGCTTGTCATCTGGAGCACTCCTGCTCTTGTGTTCGGCTGCTCATGCGGCGATTTGGCTGCACGAGGAGCGTGCCCTCTAATGAAGGAGGCCAAGGAAGTAATTTTTTCGGGCACGGTCCTCGCCGCTGAGAATCCGCCTGAGTCGGGCACACTTGAGGGGCAAGACGGACAGGCGCGGTACACATTTCGAGTTGAAGAAGCCTTTTCCAGTGGTATACCGAAGGAAATTGATGTGTATTCAGGACGCGGCGGTGCCGATTGCAGTTTTCACTTTCGCGCTGGGGAGAAGTACTTGGTGGATGGTTGGCGAGGAAGCACCGGATCAATCTCGGTGTCCATTTGCTCCAAGACTCGCTTCTTTCGTGACTCCGATCCTCTGCTTGCTGAATTGCGTTTTATCAGAGATGGGAAAAAACCGGACTCCTTATTTGGAGTGTTAAGGCGAACGCAAGAGCCGTGGGGTGGAGCATCCGACCCCGGCTACAACCAACCTCTTGGCGATCGCGCAATCACGCTCCGATTGGGAGTTCAGGAATTTCACGCCACGAGTGACGTTGATGGTAGATATATTTTTCGGGAGCTTCCGCCGGGGAAATACAGTGTCTGGGCCGATCTTCCGCCCAAACTGGTCTTAGGTGAATACATCCTAGACGGCCCAGTGCCCTCGCTAGTCGTTGCGGCAGATGCCTGCGGTGAATATGACATTAAGGCGCTCCCCACGGGACGGATCAGCGGACAAGTCAGAGCGCAGGATGAAACCGGTGTGAGTGGTTGGGATGCAACGGACATTCAGCTTTTTCGCGCTGACAGATACACCGAGAAGCCAACAGGATGGGGTGATACCGGTTGGCGGAATTTCCCAAAAGATGGCGGCTACTTTTTCTTTGACCACGTGGCTCCGGGTGATTACATCCTTGTTTACAACGCTTCCAACACGACCGATGGACACCGGAAGTTTCCGAGGACTTTCTACCCATCCTCTCCTGATGTTGACCACGCGACCAGAATTCACGTTGGAGAGGGTGAGTCCGTCACAGACATCGTTGTTCATGTAGTGGCGAAAACACCGTCGAAGTAAATCTCTATCCACTATGGCTGACGAAACCAGGCCATTACACAAGTGAGCCACAGGAAAATTGTTTTGAATGAGAGTGCGAGGATCGCTCGCGAAGGCTCCTCCCTCCCCGCAAAAGCGCAAGGACCCGACGGCCGCAGTTTTGAGCGCGAAGAAGAAGGTCCGGTCCAGTAGCCAACTCCATTGGCGCCGACGGACCTGGCAAGTTGGCGAGACGGCTTTTCGCTCTCAGCGTTTTCCGCTCACTGGTTCGTTGTGGTCGTAGCTGATCACGACGGTGAGCCACCAGCGTCCGGCGTCGTACTTCCAGAGTTGCACGAACTTGGCGTCGCCCTGGTCGTTGTCGATCCCGGGATGGCTGAAGCGGTGCACGCCGGTCTCGAGCGCGCCGTAGTTGTTCATCGGATAGACCTCG
>DASYZA010000234.1:0-23473 GCA_035946775.1 Candidatus Sulfotelmatobacter sp.
GTGCGTACGGCTCTGACCAATGCTGGCTCCATCGCTGCACTGATGCTCACCACCGAGGCCCTCGTCGCCGAGATTACGGAAGAGAATCAAGGCGCTGTCGCGGGCGGCCATGGCGGCATGGGAAATTCGTACTAGGAAAACTGGGCACACGGTCGACTGTCGCCCTCTTGTCGTCGTATCACGCTAGCTCAACCTGAGGCTTTTTCACCCTGATCAACATTGAGCAGATATTTCGTTTCCGGCCCATTACCATTGGGTCTCTGAAGTGTCATCAATGAAAGGAGGCGCCCATGTCTGGCCAGAAGAAAGATAAGGATCGTCCCATCTCGTTTGCAGCTACGACCCCGAAAATTGATACACACCTAGTCCCTGGCAAAGATGGAGCTCCCTTCCATGAGAGCAAGTTGTCGGCCGCAGCACACGTAGCCGCGCAATTCCGTTTTCGTATCCTGGTGGTTGATGATGAACCGGTGATACGTGACACGGCAAGGATGATTTTGGAGCGCGAGGGCTACGAGGTTCTGACGGCCGCGGACGGTCTGGAGGGCATACACTCGCTCGCCAAATCCCTGCCTGACTTAATCATCTCCGATTTGAATATGCCTCGCATGACGGGTTTTGAATTTCTGGCTGTGGTGCGCCAGCGTTTTCCGCATCTCGCCACGATTGCAATGAGTGGCGGTTACAGTTCGGGGGAAATGCCATCCGGCATTATGGCAGACGCTTTCTTGCGAAAAGGAAATTACACGGTCCAGGAGCTGTCCCACGAGGTCGGCAAGCTTCTGGCTGCTTCTCCCCTTCGCTCGGAGGGAAAAAAGGGTGACATCGGTCCTCTGTTCGTGCCACGAGATAATGCAGGGTACCTGATGATTGCGTGTCCCAGTTGCCTACGTCCCAACAGACTCGAAGCGATGAGCTTGAACGGGGGCTTACACCAAACCACTTGCCAGTCATGCGGCATGGCAGTGAGATTCGAAATCAATCACGAGATTGAACCGCTAATGAAACGCAACGACGCCTGAGCGAGGAGCGGTTCGCCTCCAGCGATATTGGCATGGCGGTCCTTGTGTTGAGCCGGGCTCAACCAGCACCCGAAAGTGCACTGCCTCTCGGACCCTCGCGACCGCTCTGTCTTCGGTAGCCACAATTTCTACGTGCACGTTTCAGGCTGAATGCTCACATCGCGTTTGGTCAATACTGCTCTTTCTTCACAGTTTTTCGAAGATGCGATGCGCACCGCATCCAAAACTATTACACCCCTGTATGTACTGACCGCTGGATGCCCACATCAAAACTGGAGTGGGAGATCAGCAATGATGCAGCTTCAGGCAATCGAACGAAAACAGCCGGCCGACGCGTTTAAAATGGAAGAGCACATAGCCCGCAACCACAACCTGAAAGAAGTTGTCTCCAGCCCGGCTCGATGATATTCCAGATTGGACATAAGTTGGAGTTCAGCGTACTGTTTAGATAGTGAGTGGAGCAGTTCCTCTCCTCTTTTCAGGTCCTCTGAACTAAGTCAGTTCATCTGGAGTACTCTCCTTCTTAGTCGCGGCAATCGAGGTGTTCCGAATGGTTGTTTCCAACGTTCCCAAACAAGGGAAGCAAAAGATAGCTGTCGTCCCGCAGGCCTCCCTTAGTGCAACCGCAAAGATGCCGGATATTCTTCCATCACAAGAGACAACCCGCATAAGGGAGCGGGCCTATGAGCTGTATGAAGTCGGCGGTCGCAAACCAGGCCACGACGAGCAGGATTGGCTCCAAGCCGAGCAGGAGATCCTCAAACAGCGGTTGTAAAGAATCTCATCCGCACCCGCGAGGACCCGGCAGAAGGGATGAGGCCATGGAGTGCTTAACCTGCAAGAATCTCGAACGAGCGCTTGAATCCAGGCGTAGCGAGTACGTCGAGGCCCGTTCCTCTGCGTATTATCAGGTCACCACGGAGTTCGCAGCCCATAAGAACGTCGATAAGGAACGCGCCAAAAGCGATTTGGAAGAGCACCAACTGGTATGCGCTTCCGCCCAAAATGAGACAGTCTGTTCTTCTCGCAGCCTGGATAGTCGAACGCCGAGCGGGGAGGTGGGACGCGACTAGCGCGTAAGGTCGCCCTTGGGCCCCGGGCACAGACGGAAACGGCGGCTAGACCGTCCGGCAGGTTTCCTCAGTTGCCGCACTGAAGTGGTAACCCAAGATCGCCAAGGTCACTGCGGTGCCGAAGGCATGGCGGTACCGGGTGGCGGCATCCATGAGGAACTTCCAGTAGCTTGCTCGTGCGTTGCCGAGAATGCCTTGCTTCACGACGGAACGGCACAATGCGACGTACTCCGATAGGGAGCGACGCGTACGGGTAGGCCGATAGTGCTCTAGAAAATGCCGGACCCGGTCGTAGTAGGCGTCCGGGGCGTAGATTCGTTTCAAGATTGACCGATACCCGTCGAGCAAGCGTTGCGCGGACATTGTCGGAATGAAACTCAGGTTGCAGTCGATGTTGTTTCCATTTGCTTCGCCTAGAAGGCGCCCCTCTTGCTCTAGCCGCCGGTAGAGCCGCGTACCGGGAAGTGCCTGGAGAAGACCTACCATTGCGATCGGGATGGCGCTCTTCTGGATGAACTCGACCTGGCGGTCGAACACATCTTCCGGGTCACTATCGAATCCCACGATGAATCCGGCCATCACCTCGATACCGTATTGCTGAATGCAGCGTACGCTATCGAGCAAACTGCGCTGCGTGTTCTGCAGTTTGTTAGCTTCTTTGAGGCTCGCCTCCACCGGCGTCTCGATACCTAAGAACACTCGGATGAAACCTGCAGCTTTCATCAGCGCGAGAAGCTCAGGGTCATCCGCCAAGTTCATGGACGCCTCTGTGAAGAAGGTAAACGGCCGGCGATGTCGATTGTTCCATTCGGCCAGAACTGGCAGTAGTTGCTTGACGTTCTTTTTGTTTCCGATGAAGTTGTCGTCCACGAGAAACACCGCCCCTCGCCACCTGCGTTGATATAGTTGCTCCAACTCCGCAATGACTTGAGCGACGGACTTCGTCCTGGGCTTGCGCCCGTAGATCTCAATGATGTCGCAGAACTCGCAGTTGAACGGGCATCCACGTGAGTATTGGATTGCCATCGAGCAGTAGTGGCGGGTGTTGATCAAGCTCAGGTCGGGCAACGGGCTGCGTTGCAGAGACGGCATGTCGCTAGCTTTGTACTGCGGCTTTGCCTCACCCCGTTCAAGGTCTTCGGCAAGTGGCGCGATCAGTTCCTCGGCCTCCCCAATGACGACGTGATCGGCGTAACGATGCAGGTCCGGGAACCCGCTAGCGATCGGTCCACCCACAACTGTACGTATTCCGTAAGCACGGCATCGAGCCAGGATGGCGAGTAGGCTGTCCTTCTGCACCAGCATTCCGCTGATCAGTGCGAAGTCAGCCCACGCCAAGTTTGAATCCGTCAGCGCACGCACATTCGTGTCAACCAGACGTTTTGACCAGTGGAGTGGCAACAGGGCAGCAATCGTGAGCAATCCCAAAGGTGGATACGCAGAACGCTTGCCCTGAAACGGCAAAGCGTGCCTGAAGCTCCAGTACGTATCAGGCCACTCCGGATATAGGAGTAGAGCATTCATGTTTGTTTGCGAATCGGCAGAGATCCAAGCAGACTCTGTGCACACGTCAGCGGGGATTGCCTAGAACGATCGGCCCCTGGACCGCGTTGTCACGAATTTTCCCCTTTGGGGAGTCAGCAAATCACTTTGGCCGGATCCGCAGCAGCCTCAGGATTGGGTCAAAGAATAACTCACGCAGTAGGGTCCTAAATGGATGATTCATGCCAACACGTTTCTAGCCAAGAACAATTACGCCGGGCGTGGACACCACAATGAGCCTCTCCTAAGCCGCACTCTTCTTGGGTGCTTGCTCGGAAGCGGTCGCCGTCAGGTTGTCGCACTGCTCGGCGTGCAGTTTCGCGGCCTCGGCGTCGTGATGAATTGCATGTTGATTGTGTCCGTGGGCAACGTATGCGTGGTGCGCAGCCTTTTCGTGTTCCTCCGCCTCGTCGTATTTCGCTGCTTCTTTGTAATGGTAGGCCGCCCGCTCATGGTGATGGGCAGCGTGATGGTAGTGCTCCCAAGTCTTTGACATACCGTCTCTCCTTCGAGAGATCTACGCTGTTGAGTTCGCTACATCTCCCTTCCCTAGCGAAGGGACTGACTAACGAGACTGTGCCGCCACTCGAACATTCCAGGTCGACTGAATCGAGTGGCGGCAGCAGAAAGTCTGAAGGCTTATTTCTGATCTTTCTCTTTGGCTTCCGCTTTCGCTTCAGCTTTGCCTTCAGCTACTGCTTGAGCTTTTGCTCCACGAACTTCCGCAAGGAACGGCTGGGCTGCGGCTGGAGCTGTGACCTTGCCCAACAACAAAGCCCGAGTTGTGACATTGCGTCCATAAATCGCGCGCCGGGAATCGTTGTCCTGGCGGACTGACGCACCTTCCAGCGTTAGGCCTGCGAAAACACCCTTAGCGCGGGAGTAGGTCAAAATCTCCGTATCCATCTTCCAATCGGTGCCGGCCTCGGCATGCCGTCCGACTGGACCCGCTGCCGCGGAAGCGTCGGCTCCAACATGGAAATTACTCTCGAGCAGCTTTTGCATCCCTTTTTCATTCTGAATGATCAATACGACGTCGACAGCTTCGACGCCGATCTGCAGACCCCAGCTTCCACCCGAAATTGTGATGAACGCTGGAGCACTCCAGCCATTCGCGGTGCGGCAAGTGGCTACGCCTTTGCCTCCCTTACCTCCGAAGACAAAACCGCCTTTGACCATGTGCGGTATGACGGCCACGCATTTTGCGTGCTCCAGTACCTCTTCCGGAATCCCCTTATCAGGCATTCCCATGATTTCGTGTAAGACATTGGTGGCGTTATCCAGCCGTTCGGTAGCGTCTTCCCGTCCTGATCCTGCCCAGCACAGCGTGCCAATAGCAAACATCGCAAATACGAACATAACTTTCTTCATTGAAAACCCTCTTTTCGATTACCAGTGCGCCAGCTTCCCGGTCGTGCTGTGTTAACACTCGCACGCAAATCCGCGTAGATAGCTTGGTGCACCAAGACAGTTTCGACCTTAGCAAATCAGGCCTGAGGAGGTCTGATCAAATATGCTCATCTGGAACTACCGTGCTTTTCGTTCTTCGGGGGTGAAGTGCTTTCTCGTGGTCGCTAGTCAGCTTTGGGGAGGGGGCGGTTTCTTGACTAGCTTCTGTGGTGCCTTGCGGGCACGCCCGAACCTTTGGGCCACATCCCATCCTCAATTTGTTCTCCGGTAGTAGATTCACTCACCAGCTCTGGAAATACTGTGTCGAACGGCTCAGGTGGTCGATTTCAGGACCGAATCTCTCCATTCCGGGACCTTGGAAACTTGGAAGCCATTCAAGAAAACGCCAAGTGGGTAGTCGTTTTTTGGGATTTACGCGATTCGGCCGAGTGATAAAATTTGAAAGGAGTTGTATGCGCAGACGGGTGCATCAAGGAGGTGCCCATGTCTCCTGCTCTCCAACCCAAGACCGCTCCAGGCGGAAGGAAAATTAGCCGCCCATCTTCAATCGACCGCATCTCCCAAACAACTCGCAATGCTGCGAGTCGACCTCTGGAGGCCAAGAGGCAGCGTGACTTCGATCCCCATGCATTCCTCGCGACCATCGGCAAGGGTAGAAAAGTTCTAACGGTTCCAAAGAAACAAGCAATCTTCGCGCAAGGGGACGCGGCTGACGCTGTGTTCTATATCCAGGAGGGCAAGATTCGACTCACGGTTGTATCTAAGGTTGGAAAGGAAGCGACGATCGGGATACTAAAGGATGGCGACTTCTTCGGCGAAGGTTCTCTCGCAGGCCAGCCGCTCCGCATGGGCTCCGCAACCGCGATGACGGATTGCGCGATTCTGCGAATCGACAAGAAATCCATGATGGAAGCGCTTCACCGGGAACACGAATTCTCCGACCTGTTCGTCGCCTATTTGTTGGCGCGAAATATCCGTTACGAAGAAGATCTGGTTGATCAGCTTTTCAATTCCAGTGAAAAGAGGCTGGCACGGATCCTTTTGCTGCTCGCTCATTTCGGGAAGGAAGGGACGCCCGAGACTGTAGTGCCCAAGATCAGTCAGGAAACGCTGGCGGAAATGATCGGCACAACCCGCTCCCGGGTCAGCTTCTTCATGAACCGGTTCAGAAAGCTCGGTTTTATTCACTACAACGGCGGGCTGCAAGTTCACAGCTCGCTGCTCAATGTCGTTCTCCACGACTAGCCTCCGAAGACTAGTTTCCTCCGTCACGTCGTGCTCCAGGGCAAATTCCCCGATCAGATCACCAGGGAGATCCCATATGAGACCAAGTCAAAAGTGAGCAATTCTGAACAGTCGCAAATCGGCGCGAAAAATATACTGACCGTTCCAATTCGGCAGACCCTCGGGGGAGGGGACTTAGCCGTTGGGACGGTCGATGACCTCTGGGAGGAGGCCACCGACTGTCCCTTCTTTCGGAACCTCTAGCAATCTGGGCCTGAACATCGTTTTCGGTCATTGCGAGCCGCTTTTCATCCGGCAGAACTGCGCACTGCAATTTGTCAAGAAACGAAGACAATTGTATTCGGGCCGAGGTGGGCGTCGGCCAATCCATCGGCGGGTGCGGTTAGTGTGATTCGCCAGCGTCGCATAAAAGACAATGCTTTGAGCAATTTTGAACAGTTTCTTCAACCTGGGTATTGAGAATTGGTTCGTGAAGGTGAAACCCATGCCCATATCCACTTATGCGGAACTGCTGGGCGGCGTACTTCTTTGCATCGACGATAACGAAGATGTGCTGGAGTGCGAGAAATTGTTTTTGGAGAGTTTCGGGTACACCGTTCTGACCGCTCCAAGCGGAGGCAAGGGATTGGAGCTGGCAGGCGTGTACCCAGTTGACGTGGTAATCGTTGACTACCTCATGCCCGAGATGAGCGGGAAGGAGTTCGTACTCGAAATGAGACGGCTCAGGCCCGAAACGCCGATCATCATGTTGTCGGGAGAGGTGGATGTTCCTGAGCAGGTCTTGAAGTGGGTCGATGCGTTTGTGGCTAAAGATCGGTTGAGCAGCCATCTACTGCCCGCGATTGCGCAATTACAAGAACGTGGCCCGGTGCCTCCGCACCTGTTTGACGCGTGACGTGGAGACGCGGTCGTGTCGGAGCCCTTACCATTTGGCGGGCCAGGCAGGCACGCCCACGCGGAAGCAATCTTGGCTTCCGCGTGTGTTGCGCTATCTTCGTTTGATAATCCAGCCGACCAACGCTCCCGCAGTGAAGCCAACGGCAAATGTGACCGCCACAGTTAGTGCAGGATGTCGCTGAATGCGTTGACCTGTGTCGTTCAGAAATTCTTCAGCCAGCATCGCCGCCCTGTTTAGCGGCACGCCGCACGACTCCGACACCATCTTCTATGATTGCATCGGCCACGCCGCTGGTTGCGCGGGAAGCTTGGCGAGCTGATTCAGCGATGTGTTCAGCGGTTCTGTCCAAGACTGCTTGGGGCATGACTCCCTCCTTGTGGCTGAGAGCAAATGTGCAACAGGCCCAGTCTGAGCTCCTGCCATTATTGCGGCTTCTCATCTCGCTTCGGTTGTTCGTTCTGCTGTTTTTTCTCTTCCGCCTTCGCGGGAGCAGGCTGTGTCCGTTGTTGTGGGGCAGAGCGCGGTTCCGCAGCAGGAGGAGAAGTGTGTTGGGACTGAGAACGCTCGTTCGGCGGAGCAGTTTGCGACTGCTGAGGCTCACTGCGGGCGGGCTCAGGCCGGCTGGTCGGCTGCACTATGGGAGGACGATTCGATTCCGGCCGGCTCGGTTCCGCACGATTGGGCTCAGGACGGTTATTCGGTTGTGCCGTGGGTGGACGGTTGGGCTCGGGCCGATCGTTCGGCTGTGCTGTTGGTGGACGATTCGATTCGGGCCGTCCCGGCTCCGCCCGATTGGGGTCAGGCCGGCTGGTCGGTTGGGCTGACGGCGGACGGTTCGGCTCAGGCCGATCGTTGGGCTGTGCCGTGGGCGCACGATTCGGTTCCGCTCGGTTCGGGTCCGGCCGATTATTCGGCGATGGCTGGTCGGGGCGCGTAGCTCCGTCCTCTGGATGCACAGCCGGTCCACTGGCCGGTAGTTGAACTGCGGCGCGTTTCACCGGAGCGCTGTAAGGTGTCCCTGTTGGTTTCGCATGCACAACGGCGCGGTCACTGAAAGCTCCTGGCCTGGGAGTAGCCGCGACCGTGGGCGTGCCATGGTTCACCGAAGCGCGAAGCTCTGGTTGTGCGCGGGCAGCCTGCTCGTGTTGCGTTTGAGCAGCCACGGGCGGGGTATGTCTCTCACGAGCGGCGGCCTCCTCTTCGGGCCTCGGACGCGCGGTGATCCCACCATTGCCACCGTTGTAGCTGACCCGGTTCACCGTGGTGGTGTTGTTGATGATGGTTGTGTTGTACACGTTGTGAATGTTGGTGACGTTCACATTGTTCACCGAACGGTTGTAATAAAACTGCCCGTTTTGCCAACGTCCACCTTGGTAGCCTTCTCCAAAGTATCCGTAGCCATAACTGACTCCGCCATAGAAACCGACCTGCTGACCCCAGTAGCCTTGATAGAAGATGTAGCTATTGCCACCCCAACCCCAATAGGCTGGAGTCCAGAGCAGTCCAGGTTCCGGAGCCATCACCCACGTACCTGGCACCCAGTAGTAATCGTCGTAATCGTTGGCGTAAGCCCAGTAGCCGGGGGTCCAGAGATAACCTTCTCCCGGACAAAGAGGTTGCTCATAGACGGGGAGCTCTGGCGGGGCGAATGAGACCGATATGCTGATTTGCGCGTAAGCCGCCGCCGACATGGCGAGCAGTACGAGTGCAAACAGCGGCGAACGAATGGAGGACATGATGCGCATTGTTCTTCCTCTTGCCCGATGATCCTTCGCGTGCCCGATGATGCTCTGCTGCTGCGGGTTGCGTGGATTGAACGGCACGACTCTTGGACAATACAGGCTGAAAACTCTGTCTTGTCCGAAAATGGTCCTGGTGAAACTGTCTCATTTCCAGAGTGTTGAAGTCTGAGCAAGAAAGCTCAGTTCGGGATTGGTAGGGCTCGAACAGGCCTCGCGTGTCGTCCTGACACCCATGCGAGAAAAAAGGCCGACTCGCGTGAGTCCGGCCTAAAAATTACTGAATGCGAATGGTGATGCGCGGTCGTGAGGGTCTGAATGGTCGGTGTTCCGCCGCTAACCCATGACCGCGCGGTGAAGCTTTTCTGACTTACGGTATAGTGCCGGTTATCGGATCCGATAACTGCTCACTTTTATACATTTTCCAGAATAAACCTAATTCACACTGTCATTGCATCCCGACGAGGATCTACGCCGTATGATTCTGGCTGAGCCTTCTATCTGCCATAAAGTATTGCTGGTGGATGACGATGCTGCGGTTCGCGACATGATGACTGCGACCCTTGAGCACAAAGGGTTTAGGGTGGTCTCTGCGGCCAATGTGACAGAAGCTCTGAAACACATCACTACAGAAAGCTTCGACGTGCTGTTGACGGATTTGCACATGCCGAATCCCGGCGACGGCTTCACCGTAGTCACCGCAATGCGCCACTCCCAGCCGGATGCACTTACGCTGCTAGTCAGCGGGCACCCCGACGTGCAGAGCGCTATGGACGCGATTCTTTTGGAAGCGGATGAAATCATCGTAAAACCGTTCGATGTTGGAAGGCTCGCCGATCTCATCCGGGAGAAGATGGTTGACCGCCGGCCTGCCGCGAGGCGTGAAAAGGAAAGAGTAGGCGCGATATTGCAACGCTGCATTGCCGGCGTCATTCAAGATTGGTTGGCTCGGGCAAAACAGAGCAGCGAACTCAAAGAAGTCGCGCTCAGCGATCAGGAGCGTACCGGACATCTGCCCAAGCTAGTTGAAGATCTCGTGGACCGCCTGAGCAGGCCCAGCGTCATCACTGAGGCCAGTGATGCTGTCTCTTCCGACGCAGCCATAGCCCATGGCAAGCTGCGATACCTACAAGGCTACACGCCTGCAATGCTTGTCCATGAATCACGAATACTGCAGGTAACATTGTTCGGGATGTTACAGCGCAATCTGAGCTCTTTGGATTTCAGCGTCCTCTTACCCGATGTCATGACAATCGCGGACGAAGTGGATGCGCAGTTGACCCAATCGATGGACAGCTACATGAACGCCATGAGGACGTCAGCGGCAGCGTAGCTGCCACGATCCTTCCCAACGATATAGCCAGACAGTACCAATATCGATTGATCGGCAGGCGCCCCTCGTGTAAGACGAACGCAGGAATGTGTTCGGCGTCAAGTGAAGGAACGCGACCGAAGAAAGCCTTTGTGATGCTCTAGCGATTGTCCGCTACGACGGTCTGCAGCCCGAGGATGTCCGCGGCTTCCTGAAGTGTTAGGTCATCGGGCACCCGATGGAAGTCGCTGTGGTTCTCGGCCACTTGTACTTCGATTGTCTTGAAGAGCAGAGCTTTGCCCTTCATGTCCACATGCAGGGTAGTCATTTCCCACTGTCCCGGGATTACTTCCGTTTGCCCAACCTCAAATGTGCTCCCCCTGTTGACATGCCCTAGCAGTCCGCCTCCGAACTTCACATCCTCCATGAGATGGCCTTTGAGTACTACCAACCTCTCTTGCCTAGCATCGACCGTCATCTCACCTTCCATGCCGTGAAAAACCCGGGCTTCAAGCGAAGGAGGCTGAAAAGTCGGGTTGGGTCTGAAGTTGAGTGTCACGAGATCGCCTTGGCGACTGGCATAGCTGAACGCAAATACGTCAGGCAGTATCCTGAACAAACGCGCACCTTGCTCTGCTTTCTTGTTGCTCGCCTGCTGTAATTTCCGCTGCTCATCTGGATGGCTGACAAGCCTCTGTATGCGCTCGTTCTCTTTCCGCCGTCGTTTGGGGTCAAGTGGGTGGCCATCAATCGAGAGGAGTTGACTGAGAGAACCATTCTTCGTCTCGAGGATTTCCTGAATCTGTTTCGTCCCGTCCTCCGCCTTTTCGAGCTGGTACATCCAGTGGCTTTGCTCCTCATTCTGGACTCTCAATTCGTTGGTGACAACGTTTCGTGCCAGGTCGAGGGCCTGCATCTCGCCCTCTGGGGAGCCAGATTGGGAGAGTGCATTAGGGGCTAACAGAATAACGGCAGCGAGGCCGCTTGCCATTCTCACAGCCAAAGGCGATGCCACTGTGCGGCACGTTTTGAACCACGTGTGCATCTCGTTATTCCTCCCTTGAGGCGCACGCTACGAAAGTCCCGGAACTTTATGGCTCCGCAGCGCTCGGTCGCTTGCAATTTCCATCATGGAACGGAGACACCCAATAAAGATGGTCAAAATCGCGCACTCTGGCTGTGCTGATTGCCGCCGTTCCGCAGTATTCGTGTGCCCGCAGCCTGATCTTAAGGCGCGATATGCGCAGCTCTCCTCTTGATTTTAGAGAGTGTTTAGTCGCGAACAGCCAGACCGTCGCGAAACCATTGCTTCAGGCTGGATCAATACGGCCGTTTAACCGAGAATGCGGACAGCCCCCTAAGGGAAGGGATGGGTTGCTGTCGGTCGGGTTGGCGACATTCGACGCTCCCGCTGGTCCCCAGTTCCTCAGTCCTTGGGTGTTCCGTTGTTTCGACCAGGGAGGCTGGTTAACCTGGCCACATAGTTTGACAACGGTTGCGTAGAGGTCTAACATTGTAATTGAGCGAGCTACCTCTTCTTACTCTTTCAGGTCCTCTGAACTAAGTCAGCTCATCTGAAGTTTTTCCTCTTAGCTTCCCCCCCCGAAGGAGGACTGCGTTATGACACTATTGACCCGTTGGGATCCTCTCCGTGACTTGGCCACCATGCAAAACCGCATCAACCGCTTTGTCCGGGAGTCGTATAGCCCGGAAGGCCCGGAAGAGGCGTTAACCACCACCACCAACTTCGCGCCGCCGGTGGACATCTATGAAGACGAGCACAACATTACTCTGAAGATGGAAGTCCCGGGCATCGACGAAAAAGACATTGATGTTCGCATCGAGAACACCACCCTGACCGTCCACGGTGAGCGCAAGTTTGAGAAGGAAGAGAAAGAGGAGAACTTCCGTCGCGTCGAGCGGCAGTACGGAAGCTTCACGCGCTCGTTCACGCTGCCCAGTTCCGTGGATACGGGGCAAGTGAGCGCTAACTATGACAAGGGCGTCCTGAAGATCAGCCTTGCCAAGAAGGCCGAAGCCAAGCCGAAGCAGATTAAGGTGAATGTCGGCACCGAAAAAGTGCTCGAAGCCAAAGTTCACGCCAAGGCGGCGTAAGGCCAGTAGTCATTGCATGAAGCGGGAGGCGGTTTATCTCGCCTCCCGTTTGTTTCTCGCCGCGAACGGACAAATTATGAAGAACACGAAGTTTGTTGTAAAAGTAAACCGTGGCGTTACTCGGACTCTCGAATACGTGAAGCGGATTGATCCGACTCCAATCCAGATGACAACCAACCGTAAACTGGCACTTATGATGGGAAGGCTCACGGCTGAAGACGCTGTAAAATCCATTCAGAATTCTCGGTGCTGCCCTGAACTAGTGCCTGTGCAGATCTAATGCCTGTGCAGATCTAATGCTTTCACCTCTCTCACGGTCACAATGGACTCGCTATCGAACTGCAGTATTCGGGGACTCCTCGCGTGATATGATAGAGGTGAGGCGGTTACCACCTTCTCCTCTTTCAGGTTCCCTGAGCTAAGTCAGCCCATCTGAAGTTCTCTCTTCTTAGGCTCGCCAGAAAGCTGCGTACCCATGCCTTCGAATGCGATCCTGCACGAAGCCCAGCAACTCCACAACGTGAGTGACCGTCTTGACGTGCTGGCAGAAGAACATCCCGTTGTGTCAGAAGCACTCATTACGATCTCGGGCAGCGTTCGTAACACGGCAACTCTGTTAGAGGTGCTGGTGGCAACTAGAATGGAGCCTTTGGCCGGACTCGATCCGGCAGATGCCTGAATATGCTCTGTGGTGTCTGAGGTTGCTTGTAGCGGGCACACTAATCGTGTAGAACAATGTTCAGAAGTGAACTATGAACTTGCAGTCCGTTCTCCCCATAATCGAGGAAGCCTAGCTCTCGGAACCTATTCATGAAGAAGCTGACCCGGGAGCGGGTGGTGCCTACCATTTCGGCGAGAGTCTCTTGACTAATCTTAGGAATCACCGTCTCTGGGACTCCGTCCTTGCCGAAGCGAGCTAGCAACAACAGAAGCCGCGCCAGCCTCTTTTCACTTGAGTTGAAGAGCTGATCAACCAGATCTTCTTCGTAACGGATGTTTCGTGACAGCAGATAGGCCATGAATAGGTCTGAGAACTCATGCTCGCGGCGAAGCGCAAGCATCATGGCTTTCTTGTCGATGCGCAGAAGTTCGCAATCAATCATCGCGGTTGCGGAGCCCATGCGCATCGACTGTCCGGCGAGGCTACCTTCTCCGAAAAACTGCCCCTCGCTGAGGATGCCTAAAGTTGCTTCCTTGCCAATCTTGGATACGACGCTGAGTCGAACCTTGCCCTCCTGGATATAGAACACGGCGTCTGCCGCGTCTCCTTGCGCAAAGATTGTTTGTTTCTTGGAAAAGGCTACGACTTTTCTGCCCTCGCCGATCGTGGCAAGGAATTTGCGGGGGTCAAAGTCGGACTTTCTCTTGGCTTGCGCGGTTGATGCTGTCAATGGCTTCTCCCGAGTGGAGCTACACTCTTCAATATTCTCTCCGAACCCTTCTCTTAAAGATGGTCAATTTTGATCGCAGCCGAAAGACGTAGCGTAAACCCATTGATCCCTCTGCAGCGTCCTGAAACGTGCTGAAAACTGAGCACTATTGAGCATCTTCCAGCGGCCGAGTGTTGCAATATGTGATTGTGAAAGCCAAGGAACTTACCCCGAAGCAACTGCTGACTGTGCCTTGTGCGACTTGTGGTGCAGCGATCGGGGAAGTTTGTGAACTTCATACTGGTGCCCCACGCACCGAACCACACCGAGATCGGAAACTCTCCGCAGCTGAGGCTGTGGAAACGAAAGCCGGCAAGCGATAAGCTAGGTTTGCTCATTCATCGAGCGAACCTAACGGTCCAGCAGTACTCCCAACTCATCGTCCTCGCCGCGGGCCCTCACGTATTGCGCTTTTCCAATTGTTCCTGCGCCGCTTGGTCCCATCTCATAGAAGACTTTTGCCTCCGGTGGGAACTTTCGCAATGCCTCTATTAGTTGCTTTACTGTCCACTCTTGAATTGCCATATTTTCTCCCTTACGCGGCCAAGTCAGACTTACCAGGTCGTCTAGCTTCAGGGGCCGATCTTTCACCAGCTTCCTGTAGAAGTTCTGCGTTGAACTGAGCACCGATCAAGACCAGGAATCCGGTCCAGTAGAGCCAAATGCTGAAGGCGAGCGCTACTCCCAGGCTGCCATAGCCCCGGCTGTAAGCGGAGAAGTCGCGGAAGTAGATTCCAAGCAGATAGGACAATCCGATCCAGCCGCCGACCGCAATTAACGCACCGGGCAGCGTGCTCACGAATCGGTTTTTCACATTCGGCGCAACGAAGTATAGAAGCTCCACTGCCAGAACTGTGCATGCAATTGCTACGGCCCATCGAACATACGGCCAGAGAGTGCCGAGCCCGAATGCCTCCGTCAGCCTGGTGTTTAGAATAGGGCCCACAAGTAGTAAAGCGAGAGCGACGACGAGGAGACATCCAACCGAAAACGTCATGCCGATCGCCAGACAACGTGTCTTCCAATAGCGCCTGGTCTCAGATACTTGATAGGCAGTGTTGAGCGCATCGATGAGAGCAGTAAAGCCGCTCGATGCCGACCACAGGGTTAATAGAATGCCGAAAGTCAGCACACGGCTGTGCGTCGATAAAATCGTGTCCCTGATCAGATTCTTGAGTGGGCCCATACTCGAGGACGGAACCAGCAGCGCAATCAGCCCCATGACCTGGCCAAAGAAGTCCGGAAGCGGCAAACGGGCGACGACTACGGAAAGAAAAATCAAAAATGGGAACAGAGCCAAAACGAAGTAGTACGCTAGCGCCGCGGCAAAGGCCATTGTGTGGTTCTTTTCCATATCGCGAACCACATTGACCGCTGCGTTCCTGAAGTGGATTAGCCGCACAGGAGATCACCGAGCGGGGCTGCCCGCGACAGTCTGCACCGGTGCCGCGGCCTTCAACTGGTCCAGATCGGTCAGCACAGATTGCCAGCGAGCCCCGTCCTTCTTCGTTTCGATCGGCACTGAGAGGTCGGAATAAAACTTCAGGATGTTAGCGCGCAGTTCCGGCGACGTTAGTGCGAACTTCCGCTCCGACAGCCTGGCCAATAGCGTGGCGTAGGTATCGTCGGTTAGCGAATATTCCGCGGCTCTGGTCGGTTGGCCAGTGTCAAAATCGCAGTCGGCCAGCACCAGTGTGTCAATGCGAACCTCTTCGAGAAGGTGCCGATATTGATCGACGGCAGTATTGATGCTCTTGATATACAGATCCTCTGTTTGCGGAGTCGGGTTGTTGAAAGCCAGTCCCTTGAAGGGACCGATTTTTGGCATATAGCGCAGGAGCGTTGACAAGATCCGCGTGCCTACACCCGGCTTCACGTAGTCTTTTCCCCACTCTTTCTCATAGTTGGATCGGGAAAGCCGGTACAGGAACTTCCGCTTCGCAAAATTCGGCGTCTCGCGCATCAGGTCTTTCTTATGGGTTTGCAGCGCGACCTTCGTCATTTGAGGAATCAGCCGGCTAACTGCGAAGCGATAGGAACCCACCGCCAGGTCCTCGTGGGTAAGGACGTCTTTCAACTCCACTCCGTATACAACTGGAAAGACTCGCTCCAGCAAAGACTTGGACACCTGGAATCCGATGAAATCGTGGTACTGCTGCGACGCATACCGATTCTTTGCAACCTGCACAGTGTCGAAGCCGAACTCCGTTTTCAGATGGGCCGTCTTGTCCTGCGCGTACCGAACGGATTTGCCGTACTTCGCTCGCAGCTTTGGATATTGGATAGCGACAGACTGATTGACGGCCGGGTGGCCGGCAATGTCGGACGCATAGTGCGATAGGGCTCCCAAGGCGAAAGCGTATTCGTTTACATCCTGGCTCTCGATCAGCAATTCACGAACAAAGTCTCCGCTGCGGACGTAGTGCACCAAGTCACTGAATTCTCTGCTGCCGAACGGGTAGTATCCAAGATCCTGGATGACGGCCCCCCCGTAGGCGTAGGCGTGTGCCTCCTTGAGTTGGTCCTCCGACAATCCCGGATATCGCTTGAGAAGTAGGGGGCGGATTTCGTCGCTCCAGAGCAGGTCCACGATTTCCTCGTGCGTCAGCACCGAATATGCGGACGAGCTACTGCAGGACATGAGCACGATAAGCAGAACTGTACCTACCTGCATGACGAAATGACGCCAACTACCGATGTTGGCGCCTTTCGACGTGGAGTTGTCCCACATGGCTCAGATGCGTCCGAGAACCAGAAGAACAACGACAACCAGGAGAACTAACCCCACTCCTCCGGTCGGCGCGTACCCCCAACTCCTACTATGCGACCATCGAGGGAGCACACCGAGAAGCGCGAGAATCAAAACCACGATCAATATAGTTCCAAGCATGCCTTGCTCCTTCTCCCTGTCTTGAGACCGGGATATTTCATCATCACCGGGTGCGCCCTCTCGCGAGAGTGCACAGTGTGCGACGCTACATCGAAATGCTGATCGCTATTCCGACGTTGGGATAACGGCGGTTGTACATGTAATAGCCGTTGTCGACGTAGGTGACGTAAACGTCGTCATTGTCATACCAGTCATTCCCCCAATATTCTGGCCACGGGTCAACAAGACTTATCCAATAGCCCTGATATTGGAAGCGTGGGTACCCACCCACGACCAGGAAGGGCAGGCCATAAATGCGGAACTCGTGGTGACGACCAAAGTATCCGCGGTAACGGTCGTCAGGGATGCGGTAGCCGTGATATCCGCCACGCTGTTGCCAGTTACGGTGGTCAGAGTCCCAGCGTTGTGAGCGATGCTCTTGCCACGCGCTGTGCTGAACGCGCTGCTGTTCCTGAGTGCGCTGTGGATAGTGGTTGCCCCGTCGTTGAGCGTGCTGCTGCCGATTGTTTTGGTCTTGCCGCTGCTGCTGTTGAGCAGCGTGCGGCTTGTTCTGCTCCTGCCGTTGCTGTTGCTGAGCATGCTGTTGCGGCCTGTTCTGGTCGTGCCGCTGTTGCTGAGCATGCTGTTGCTGCTTGTTCTGGTCCTGTCGCTGCTGTTGCTGAGCGTGCTGTTGCTGCTGAGGATGTTCGGGTTTAGCTTGCTCATGTTTGCTCTGTTGGTGCTGAGGATGGTCCTGCTTTTGGTCCTGCTGCTCGTGCTGTGCGTAAGCAGGAGCAGCGATCCCGAGAAGCAACGACAGAGCTGCTGAGCTGATAATTCTGATTGCGTTCATATGTATGACCTCTACCTCTTCCAAGTGCCTGCCCTTGATCTAGCGCAAGCTTCCGGTTGTCGCGTTCGCGGGGTTGCCGATGGCTTCGCCGGATACAAGAAGTTCCACCCTGCGGTTCTGTTGCCGACCAGAAGAGTTATCGTTGGACGCGACTGGCAGACTGTTACCGAAGCCTCTAACCGAAACTGAATTCGGCGCAACACCCTGTTGCACCAGGTAATCGCGCACCGAGCCGGCGCGGTTCTCGGACAGGGTTTGATTCATTGCATCGCTACCCACATTGTCGGTGTAGCCGCCGACTTCAATGTTGAGTCCGGGATAGGCGAGCAGAATTCCGGCGACTTTCGCCAGCTTCTCCCGTGCTCCCGGCTTCAGCGAATACTTACCGGTGTCAAACAAGACATCGGACATGCTAACGATCAGCCCGCGCGCGCTGTCACGAGTCTGAAGAATGGAATTCAATTGCTCAGACAACTTTGTGCGCAGAGCCGCTTTGTCGGTTTCCGCCTGTTGGACGTTCAACTGCGCCTGCTGTGCGGCCAAGCGAGATTGTTCAGCATCCGCCTGTGCTGCTGACAGAGCCGTTGCTGAGGAAGCCTGGTTGGCGGCCATTTCTGATTGGGCCTTCGCGGTGGCAACTTGCGCATTGACGGTGTCAGATTCTGCTTGTGCCTTCCCGGCTTGTGCACGTGCCGCGTCGGATTCAGCTTGGGCCACTGCTGTGCGGGCCTTCGCCTCGTCGTACTGGGCTTGCTCTTTTTGCCGAATCGCGTCATCCGCCTCGCCCTGCGTCTTCGCTTGAGCATCCGCGGACGCTTGACGTTCGTTGGCGAGCCGCACGTCATCCATCTTCTTGACGGCGATGGCACGTGCATCTTCGGCAGTTTGTACCGCCTCGCGCGAAACCGCGATCAATCGTTTCTTCGGGGAGTTCTTCTCTGTGGCATACCCATCCGCGCTATCCATCAACTGGACAGCATGTTGGTAGCTGTCGGAAGCGTATTGCTCGGCTCCCTCCGATTGGGCGATGCGTAGAGCGTTTCGCGCTTCGAAGAATTCCAACGGCAACTTTGCATTCAGAACCACAGGGTCGAATTTGTAACCGGTGGGAATATAACCGCCCCGTTCCATAAGTTCATACTTTGCATTCACTGCCTCGGTGGTTCCCTTGGTGTCGGTGCGAACCACATTTTCGAGCACAACGACATTGCTGGGCTGCCGAACCGCATAATAAGGTTCCGCGGTCACAATCAATGCAAAGGCCTGAAGGTCTGTAGTCACGTCCAGCTTGCTGCGATGGTTGCCACCGACCAGCACTTCCCCCAGGTTTACTGCCCGGCCCTCGGGCGAGATTGCCCAGAGGATGTAGGTCAGATACTCATTCCCGAAGGTCGTAGGCTTTTGCAGGTTACCAAACTCCACTTCAATTTCTGTGTAGCCCTTTTTGCTTTCTACCTTCGCCTGGCCGTTCGCTGCAGGCATGAGGTCGGTGCCTGCGAAATCGACCTTAGAAGCTCCGCCGCGATGCTTGTAGTTGACAGCTTGCACGCTGCGGCTGATAACAGTCACCCGGAAGGTCGGCGTTGTGCTCATCGGTTCGAGGGTTAAATTGTTTTCAGGACTGGTCTGAGCCATAGCGCTTAGACTGAGGGTGATTCCGACGGCTAACAAAAGACTAGTTTTCAAAATGTCTCCTTCTGAAGACGGCTGCGGTATTGTAGATTTCGATTTGGGTTTCGGGCCTCGTTTTTCGGCTGCGACCGTCCTGCACTACGCTCATGTGCCAACGTGAATTCGGGAGAGGGAGTGAAAGAGTCCGAACGCGTTCAGAAGCCACAGAACGACGGCAATGACGACGACGCCATTCAGAATTGACTTGATGGCCCCCTGCATTGGGATGAAACGATTCACCAACCACAGCAGGACGCCTACCACGACGAGAACTTCTAGAATTTGAAGTAAAGGCATGATCTTTGACCTTCCTTGTTACCCGGGCTACGCCCCTCATCCGCCCGTAGGCGTTGCCCTGAATCGATTTTCGGGAACCACTTAGAGTGGACTTATGTTTGCCGCTAGGTTGTTCGGCGCACACACGGACAGAGCTGATTTGCTGGATGTGGGCGCTTTGCGTGACCTGGTCAGGAGACAACTCCCGCGACCAACCAGAGCTGCGAATCAGCGCCGCAGCTCCGTTTGCACACTCAACAGAATAAGGATGACAGGTGGTAGCTTTCGCGTCTGAGCAAGATAGCTCACACGCAGAGAAGTCGGGCCTGGGGGCTCATTGCAACTCAAACAAGGCGGAGGTCACGCAGTTTACGAGTCGCCGGCCGAGGTCGCAACGACATCGCGGTCAATATTGATCAGTAATCGAAATGCAAGCACCCGATACTGGGCGTCGAACAAATTTCCACCGTTCTGAACAACAAGCCGGATTCTCCGAATGTAGATCTCTTGTGAAGCCGACCGCATGAGAGTTCTTGTTGCACGAGGACCACCGGGCGAGTTTGTCGGAGAAAACCACAGGAGAAATTATGAAACTGCTAAAAGGGCTAGGAATCGCACTGTCTCTCGCTGTTCTCTGTTTACTCGTCGTGTCCACCGCAAGGGCGGATGACTGGAACCGGAAGACCGTTATTACCTTCAGTGGACCTATCGAAGTTCCGGGTGTGGGCCAACATTCCTTGCCGGCCGGCACGTATGTTTTCAAAATTCTGGATTCACAATCCGACCGTCACATCGTTCAGATTTTCAATCAAGACGAAACCCAGGTGCTGACAACGATCCTCGCAATTCCGAACTACCGCTTGAAGCCGACTGACAAAACGGTAATCACGTTCCGAGAACGGCCCGCTGGACAACCAGAAGCTCTCAGAGCGTGGTTCTACCCCGGACGTGAGTGGGGCGAGGAATTTGTATACGCAAAATCGAGAGCAATCGAATTGGCGAAGGAAACAAATACGCCCGTGTTGGCGACCCGTACGGAACTGGCCACGGCGCCGGTCGAAGCTTTGAAGACAGCGCCTGTCGAGGCCGTTGCCCCAACCGGAGAACCAATCGAACTAGCTCAGGTTGTCGAACCGCCCCCAGTGGTCGCTACTCAACCAGCTACCGTGGCCTCTAACGAACTATTACCTAAAACAGCCAGCCCGCTGCCCTTGATTGCATTGATTGGGCTGTTGACGGTCGGCGCCGGGTTTGGCCTGTCGGCCTTTTCAAAGCGAGTGGTGAGAACCAAGTAAGAAAGATGGGATCAGGGCGTGGACTGATCCACATGAGTTAACCGGACGATTGCCGGACGGCGAGAAGCGCTGCGCAGTCCGGCATCTCCGCGTACGACTCAGATTGCAGGAAAGAAGCTGTCGAATGACTGAGTCTTCTTTATCCGCATCGTGTCTGGAAAGCAAATTACAGTTGCAAATCAGAGAGCACTTCGCGACTTGGCTCGGAGTTCTTTTCGTTGTGATTGCCGTAACGAACTCGGTCCGACCCCAAGAACCCTCTCCGACACCAAGTCGACCGGGCGACGAGTACACCATTCGAGTAGATGTGGAGATGGTGATCTTGCACGCAACGGCCCAGGATCACAAACACGCCCTTGTTTCCGGACTCGACAAAGACAATTTCCAGGTCTATGAAGACGGAGTGCTCCAACCGATCAAGAATTTCAGCCACGAAGATATCCCAGTCACAGTCGGGTTGGTTATCGATAACAGTGGAAGCATGGGGCCGAAGCGCACTGACGTGATTGCCGCTGCATTGGCGTTTGCCCGGTCCAGCAACCCGCAGGACCAGATATTCGTCGTCAACTTCAACGAACGAGTTTCGTTCGGTCTTCCCGACAACACACCGTTCACCGATCAGGTAGCCCAGTTGGAAGTTGCGCTGTCCAGAATACGAGCCCAGGGCGAGACTGCACTGTACGATGCGCTCGCTGCCGCGCTCGAACATCTAAGGATGGGCAATCGCGACAAGAAGGTGCTGATCATCATCAGCGACGGCGGCGACAACGCCAGCAAACATAAGTTGACCGAAATCGTGACAATGGTTGGGCAGCCCGACGCGATCATCTACACGATCGGCATCTTCGATGAGCAAGATCCCGATCGAAACCCGGTGATGCTCAAGCGGCTTGCCAAAGACACGGGTGGCGAGGCCTTCTTGCCGGAATCGTTAAGGGACATTGCTCCCATCTGCGAAAAGATCGCACACGATATCCGCAATCAGTACACGATCTCATATGCCCCTACGAACCGGAAGCGGGATGGAACGTATCGAATCATCGAAGTAAGAGCCAGCGCGCCGGGTCGCGGACGTTTGTCGGTGCGCACTCGGACCGGATATTTCGCACCGTCCGCACCTCCATCAGCTGCGGCAAAGGCGACCGATCATTGATGCTCACGACTGAACGCGAGATGCTTCCCACGCGAATGCGGAGGCTTGTTCGCTGGAGTCAACGCCTGCTTGTCATTACTGGCGCTATTGCGCTCGGTTACGTCGGCTTCACTTTGCTCGACGCAAGACTCTTTCAGGCATCGGCGAAACGGTCCCTGCAAAAGCAGATCCAGGTGGAAAAAGAACACCACGAACCCCAACTTAAACCACCGGTCAAAACAGGCGACGTTCTGGGTCGAGTAGATATCCCCAGGCTCGGAATGTCCGTCGCAATCCTGCAAGGGACCACCTCGCGAATGTTGCGCCTGGGTGCGGGACATATCGAAGGCACCCCCCTTCCAGGGGAATTCGGCAACAGCGGAATCGCCGGGCACCGCGACACCTTCTTCCGTGCACTGAAGGACATTCGCCAGAATGACGAGATTCGGATTCAGACGGCAACTGGACTCTTTCGCTACGATGTAGATTGGGTGAAGGTCGTCGAGCCCAGTGACACAACCGTTCTGGAGCCTTTGCCGTTAGGATCAACGCTCACGCTCGTCACCTGCTATCCATTTTATTTCGTCGGTTCGGCACCGAAGAGGTTTGTCGTGCGAGCGCACAGGTATTAGCGGCAGCGAACCCCAATAGAGCCTCTGGAATAACGTTCGGCGGCCACAAGTCTCGCGCACAGGCGCGTCCGCAAAACCGTCACCGAGGGGCTTGGCGTTGCAGAAGCATAGAAAGAAGCACTCTATTTGCGGTGGCCTTCGGCTCCGGGCAGGGTGGGTCTCTTGGCGCGATCCCGGTCGAGTAACCGGCCGTGTTCTGGGGGCGGTTCCGATCCCTTCTTTGTAGGTGAAGTAGGTCTTCTCGCTGCTAAAGCTGTGGATTCTCCGTCCTCATCTTGAAGAACCACGTTCAGTAGGGAACTTCGAACATGCAAATTATTGCCAACATCGTAATGAATGAAGCCCAGCTTTCTGAATCGGTTCATGAAAAAACAAACTCGCGAACGCGTGGTGCCGACCATCTCTGCCAGAGTCTCCTGACTCAGTCTCGGAATGGACATTTCTGACACGCCCTCGTTGCCGAAGTGCGCCATCAGTAGAAGAACTCGTGCCAGTCGCTTTTCGCTAGAGTTGAAAAGTTGATCAACCAAATCGTCCTGGTACCGAATATTCCGCTTCACCAAAAGCCTCATGAACATGGCCGACAATTTTGGCTCCACGCTCATTGCGTGCGTCATTGTCTTCTTCGCAACATGCAGCAGGACGCAGTCCGTTAGTGCTATCGCAGATGACATGCGTGTGAACTGGCCACCCAAGCCACCTTCTCCAAAGAAGTCTCCTTCGCTCAAGATGCCGAGAATTGCTTCCTTCCCAGCTTCCGACACAACGCTGAGTTGCACCTTTCCCTCTTGGATGAAAAACAACCCATCCGTCTCGTCGCCTTGAGCGAAGATCGTGCTTCTCTTTCCAAACGACACCATTTCTCTTCCCTTGCCATTGGTTGACAAAAAGGTGTGGGGTTTGAAATCGCTTTTCTTTGCGGTCGCGACTTTTTTTGACACAAGACGCCGTCCTGACGG
>DASYZA010000235.1:0-8812 GCA_035946775.1 Candidatus Sulfotelmatobacter sp.
GAGCAAAGCCCGAATCTTTAAGTCCGGCAACAGTCAGGCGCTACGTCTACCGAAAGAATTTCGGTTCCGCGTCGACGAGGTTGAAATCTTGCGCCGCGGAGGTGAAATTGTCCTGAGGGAACCAAAGCGCAATTTGGGGCAAGCCTTCGCGGTGCTGGGGGCCATGCCGGACGACTTTATGGCTGAGGGTCGGCGAGATGAGGCGCCTCAGAAACGGGAGGTGCTGTGAAGCCCCGCTATATGTTGGATACGAATATTTGCATCTACATCGCCAAACACCGACCGCCCGAGCTGAAGGCTCACTAAGGAAACTGGGGGTGGAAGCTTCGCCCGTATGAGCTACCTTCGTGAGCTGACTTCTGCCTCAAGAGCAAATTCCTCTATCTTAGAGACTCTTTATTGCGATGTGGACTTTGTGGACCAATTGAGGCAGGATTCTTGGGGTGGCGAGGCTTGTAGGTGCGACACCCGCAAGGCTTTAGATTTTTCGACTTTCTGGTTCGGGACCAGGAGGTCGAAGGTTCAAATCCTTTCGCCCCGACCACTTATCCCAAGACAAATCAAGCGAGCACCCGCAAGAACATGAGCCTGACGGAGCGCATTCAAAAAGAGCTGACGGCGGCGATGAAGGAGAAGGATGAGCTGCGCCTCAGCGTTCTTCGCATGATGAAGAGCGCCCTGAAGAACAAAGAAATCGAAAAGATGCGCCCGTTGGAAGACTTGGAAGCGTTGCAAATTCTGCAGACGCTGGTGAAGCAGCGGCGCGAGTCCGTTGAGCAGTTCACCAAAGGTGGACGCGACGACCTTGCCGCAAAAGAAGCCCAGGAAATCAAGATCATCGAGACCTATTTGCCGGCGGCTCCGAGCGACGCGGAAATTTCCCGCGCCATCGAAGAAGCCGTCGCGGACACCGAAGCAGACTCGCTGAAGCAAATGGGAGCCGTGATCAAAGCCGCGCGCGCGCGTCTGGAAGGCAAGACCGTAGACGGCAAAGTTCTCAGCGACAAAGTGCGCGAACGCCTCTCCTGATCGCCAGAATGCTTTGGATTGACTTATCTCACAAGCCTTCCGTCACGAAACTCTAACCCTGTCATTTCCACGAGCAACAGCGAGGCGCGCGCCTGCCGCTTGCTCGTCGAGACGGGCAGGCAGGAAATCTGCTTGTTCGCTTTCGCTTTTCGGACGAGTGGCCCGAGTTGGAGATTGCCCTTTGCGGGCGCTCCACCCTTTCGCTTCGCATGGCAGTTATGTTTCAGTGTCAGCTCTCAGACGGACGAGACGATGGGACGAATTGGCATAGTTCACCCCGGATCACACCGAAGCCAGAGCGGAGGATGCAGTCTCGCGCGAACTCTTCTTTGCTCAAATTCCCTGCTAACTGGGAAAAATACAAGGAATATCGCTGGTTCGGACGAGGGTCTCGGTAGGTAAGTCCCTGCCGAAGGCCACTTTGTAATTTTCCATATACATGTCGTTCAAGCCACGCGCCATTCTGTGCTTGCGCTCGCGCACGCGCACGCCCGCCATGTCGATCGCGAAGCCGTCGTGTGTGATGCCGAATTCCTTGCTTCGGCGAAATATTCGGTGCTACATGGTGAGTACGGCGCGGAATCGGGCCTTGCCTTCCACAACGCGCTGATATGCCCTCGGAGCCTCGGCCAACGGGTACGTCTCGACTATCGTTTTAACTTTTCCCTGCGCGACAAAATCAAGGGCTTCGTAGAGATATTCGGGGCCGTTTTGCTGGCTGCCAATTATGCGAATGCGCTTCGAAATTAGGTCCATCAGTGAGATCGAAAGCGGCTCCGCGTCGGCACCCATCGTGACGAGCCGGCCGTCCGGCCGCAGTCCCTGAATGCTGTCCACCATCGATTTAGTCGAATTGGAAGTGCTAAGGATCACATCAGCGCCTCCCGCTGCGGCAAGGCTCTTTCCGTCGCGGACAATTTCATCCGCGCCGAGATCGCGGATCATATTGTCTTTATCGGGGGAGTGCGAAATCGCGATGGTCTCGAAGCCCGCAGCTTTTGCATATTGCACCGCTAGGTGCCCCAGCCCGCCTATTCCGAGTACGGCCACGCGCTCATGCGGTTTGGGATCGGCCCAGCGGAGCCCGCTATAGACGGTGTAACCGGCGCAGAAGATCGGGGCCGCTTGCTCATAGGAAACCTTTTCCGGAATCAGGTAGGTGGCGTCAGCATTCATCAACATATATTCGGCGTGACCGCCTTGCACATCGAGCCCCGTACTCTTCAGATAGGGACAGAACATCTTGCGGCCGCGCTGGCACCATTCGCAGCGCCCGCACGTGGATTGAATCCATGCGGTACCCACACGGTCGCCTACTTTCCGCGTTGTGACGTCGGGAGCCGCGGCGACGATCTCGCCGACCGGCTCGTGGCCCAGAATTCGGGGAAATTGTCCGGGAATGTGTCCGAGGGTTTCATGCACGTCGGTATAGCAGATGCCGCTTGCATGCATCTTCACGAGAACTTGATTCGGCCCGGGTTGAGGTTGCGGAATGTCTTTGATCTGCCACGAACTGCTCACAGCGGGTACGACTGCAGCTTGCATAATATCTTCCTCCCTGCGTGATTCGATGCGCACACCTCCGCATTTGGCGCATGATTTTTGCGCGCGCGAATTGAGTTTGTGTTCTCCTGCCAGCCCCGAAACTTGTCAACGGGAGGATTCGGAATTGCGTTCCTTTGCTGGACGGTTGGTCGGCCATACGCCGCGGGAACACAAATTCCCTGTTGTTCGTGTGGTCGAGCGCGAACTGACTCCCGCGCGTAGTCTGAACACCCGATCAAGATTATGTACGCCAACACGTCGCCTACGCCAGCGTAGTGATCGAAGACAGCTTCACCCCCACCCCTTGCGGACTATGTCGGAAAATTCACCGCAAATTATTTCGCAATTAACCGTTCGTTAGCGCCTCTTTCACGGTGCGGAGCTAGAAGAAGAGCGCGCGAGATCGAAGCGTTCCAGCCGCTGGCGGTTCCGCGACTCTCCCCATGAAGGAGCCATCGATGAGTATGAAATCAGTTGCCCGGAAAGTCCGCTCTCTGAGCGTCAAGGAAATGCTGTGCCTGATAATGGCGCTACAGTTGGTGACGTTGGGAGCGCCGATTCCCGTTCGCGCGAGCGGGAATGAAAACAGAGGAAACGGAAATAGTGCAGATGGTAAAACGCGCACACCGATTAAACACGTGATCGTGATTATCGGCGAAAACCGGACGTTCGATCACGTGTTCGCGACCTACAAACCGAAAGGTAAGCAAACGGTCTGGAATTTACTCTCCGAGGGAATCGTCAACGAAGACGGGACCCCCGGAGTGAATTACTCGCTTGCCGCACAGGACTCGGCGGTGGATTCAAGTCCGAATCCCTTCCAAGAAAGCCCGATGTCGAAGTCGCTATTTCCGGTGCTTCCGGTTCCGCTGACCGGCGGCCCAAGCACGCCGATTTTTTCAACGGTCGCGCAGGCGCAAAAGGCCGAAAACGGACTGGCGTCTGGCTACTATAAGTTCCTGACGACGGGAGGAACAGGACAACTGGGAAGTGTTCCGGATGCACGGATCTCGTATAACGGAGAGGGAGCAGCGTCACTGCCGGACGGACCTTTTCAGCTAACGCCCGGAATTCCCTACGACGGTTACGCGGCGAGCCCCGTGCACCGGTTCTATCAAATGCGGCAGCAACTGGATTGCAACCGGGCGTACGCAACGGCACAGAATCCCAGCGGGTGCGAGTCTGATTTGTTCCCGTGGGTCGAAGTGAGCGTGGGCGCGGGAAGCAATGGCAAGGCGCCGGGCTCCCCGGCCTACGACGCACCGAGCGGCGAAGGCGCCACGGCAATGGGCTTTTACAACACGGCTCAGGGAGACGCGCCCTATCTGAAGCAGCTTGCTGACAATTACTCCATGAGCGACAACTATCATCAGGCGGTAATGGGCGGGACGGGCGCAAACCACGTGATGCTCGGCACCGGTGATGCGATCTGGTTCAGCGACGGCGCGGGCAATACTGCCGTGCCGCCATCGAACGAAATTGAAAACCCAGACCCGCAAGGGGGCACCAATAACTTCTACACGCAGGATGGCTACTCGGGTGGAACGTATAGCGAATGTGCGGACCCCAGCCAGCCGGGCGTGTCGGCCGTCGTGGATTACCTTCAATCGCTCGAACGGCCGATTCAAGCGAACTGCGAGACCGGCCACTACTATCTGCTGAACAATTACAACCCCGGATACTATGGCGATGGAACCGTGGCATTTGGCGATCCAAAGGGAAGTACATTCACGATTCCGCCATCAACGTTGCGGACCATCGGAGACGAGCTGCTCGCAGCGAATGTTTCCTGGAAGTATTACGGGGACGGCTGGAACAATTATGTGGCCAACCCGTCCAGCCCGACCAACACGTACTGCAACATCTGCAACTTCGAGCAGTACTCTACGTCGATCATGACGAATGCCAGCGTTCGGAAGGCGCATGTGCAGGATACCTTGAACTTGTACAGCGATATTCAAAATGGATCGCTGCCGGCGGTGTCGTTCGTTAAACCGAGCGGTTTGGTGGACGGACACCCCGCGTCGTCGAAGCTGGACCTATTCGAAGGGTTCGTGAAGAAAATCGTCGATATGGTGCAAGCGAACCCGAAGCTGTGGCAGGAGACAGCGATCTTCGTCACGTTTGACGAAGGCGGCGGATATTACGACTCGGGATACGTGCAGCCGCTGGATTTCTTTGGCGACGGCACGCGAATTCCGCTGATCGTCGTTTCGCCGCGCACGAAAGCGGGACATATCTCACACGAATACGCGGACCACGTTTCGATTTTGAAGTTCATCGAGGCGAACTGGAACCTGCCGCCGATCACAGGCCGCAGCCGGGATAACTTGCCCAACCCGATTGCGGATAAGAACGACCCGTACGTACCGACGAACAGTCCCGCGATAAGCGATCTGATGGACCTGTTCAACTTCCAGCATGGTGACCATGATGGAGATGGCGGCCATTAGTGCGCAGTTTGAAACTACTCTCGACTATGACAGAAGAGTGTCTCTGGCGCCGGCGACTCTCCCCAGCGCTGGCGCCAGGGATGAAGTTCGCTCTTCCGTCGACCTAGCGCGAGAACATCCTGCGACCACGCTGGCACCATTCGCAGCCTACTAAATCGAGCGGTTCCCGGATGGTCGGCAGCTCGGAGGTAATTGTCGGACTCGCATGCCTGGCCGCGAAAACTGTCTCAAAATAGGGGTTCACTCCACGCCCATACGCTAACAGTCTGACAACGACATTTCCGGCCGTATCGTTCTCCTCTTTTTCTGTTCACTTTGTAGCTCCTTTCCTGCAAAGTTTCCCCTGTTGAAGTGTATGAGTCTAGACAACCGGGGAGCTGCCGGAGCCTCATCCACATGAGCATGCATCCATAACCGTCATGAAACCGCCATGCGACGAAGCCGTGCTCCGGTCGACAAATGCTGACACCCCATGCACAGCGGAAAATGGACGTTGGATCCTGGCAGCGACAATTCTCGGTTCAAGCATGGCCTTTATCGACAGCACTGTCGTCAATGTCGCTTTGCCCGCGCTCCAAGCAAATCTCCACGCAACTGTGGTCGGTGTGCAATGGGTGGTCGAGTCTTACGGCTTATTTTTGGGAGCTCTGATTCTCGTCGGCGGTTCCCTCGGCGACTTGTTCGGCCGCCGATTGATGTTCCTGTGCGGCGTAGGAATTTTCACGGCTGCTTCTATTGGCTGTGGTCTTGCCTCGAACATTCAACAGTTAGTGCTCGCACGGAGTATTCAGGGTGTGGGAGCTGCCTTCCTGGTGCCTGGCAGCCTCTCGATCATCAGCGCATCTTTCGACGAGAAAACTCGCGGTCAGGCGATCGGTACATGGTCCGGCTTTACGGCGATCACAACAGCGTCAGGGCCTGTTCTCGGTGGCTGGCTGATTGAGCATGCGTCTTGGCGATGGGTATTCTTTATTAATGTTCCTATTGCGGCCACCGTGATCGCAATTTCGCTATGCCGTATTCCCGAAAGCCGTAGCGCTACTGCCAGGCATGCGGATTGGCTGGGAGCCCTGGTCGCGACGGTCGGATTAGGTGGCGTGGTCTATGGCCTGATCGAGTCCATAAGTCTAGGCTGGGGCCATCCTTTGGTTTTCGGAAGCCTGATCGCCGGGTTCATCTGTCTGATTGGATTCGTCTTCGTCGAGGCCCGGATAAGTTCACCCATGGTTCCGTTGACGCTTTTTGCGTCACGCAGTTTTAGCGGCGCGAACTTGCTCACTTTGTTTCTCTATGCCGCTCTTGGAATCTTCTTTTTCTTGTTCCCGATGAACCTAATCCAAGTTCAGGGATATTCGACGACTGCGACCGGTGCCGCCGCCCTGCCGCTCATTCTGCTGATGTTCTTTCTTTCGCGCTGGTCTGGCGGACTGGTGACGCGTTATGGGCCGCGGCCACCGCTGGTCATCGGGCCGCTGATTGCGGCGGCGGGTTTCGTCCTCTTTGCCGTACCTGGTGTCGGGGCTAACTACTGGAAAACATTCTTCCCTGCGTTCGTTGTTCTCGGGTTTGGAATGGCGGTCAGTGTGGCTCCTCTCACCACTGTGGTTATGAGTTCAGTAGACCAGGACCGTGGCGGCACGGCATCAGGCATCAACAATGCGGTCGCCCGGGTCGCGGGGGTACTTGCCATTGCGATCCTCGGGATCGTGATGGTGAAATCATTCAGTTCCAGCTTGAACCGTAGTCTCGCGGGCGGACTGCTTCCGCCCCGCATTCTCCAGTACGTTCAGGCGAACGAAATCAAGCTCGCCGGCCTTGACTTGCCCTCGGGCCTAGATGCCGATAAGACAGCGCTGATCCAGGTATCAATTTCCCATGCGTTCGTCTTTGGATTCCGATGCGTAATGTTGATCTGTGCAGGTTTGTCGCTGGCAAGTGCTGCGGTCGCGTCGCTAATGATTGGCCGTCGGCATAAAAGTCCACCCGGTTAGGCTAGGCTCCGCTTAATCTAATCGTCACGGATAACGCCTATTGGGCGGCTGCGGACCGCCATCAATAGGCATTCACGCCAAGAAGGGTCTTATTCGCTGTGTGGAATATCTTTCATCGGAAGCCTCTGCATTTGCAGAAAGTAACGACTGGCCAGTTCGAAATCGAGCAGAGCGGGCAAGTTGCCTATCTGGAATATAGTTTGGCGGGAGACATTCTGGAGTTGACCCACACGGAAGTTCCTAAAGGGTTGCGACGCTTGGGTCTCGCATCGGCCTTGGCAGAGTACGCTCTCCAGTGGGCACGAGAGCACAACCTTAAGGTCGACATTATCTGTCCGACGGTGCGGCGATACGTAGAGCAGCACCCGGAGTATTCGGACCTTGAAATGCGTTGAGGCGAGAATTTCTCAAACCGTGCCGACGGTGTGGAAGGATGATTTGTCGACTGAGCCTGCCCGACTCCGATGACGGAATAGTGGAGTCTTAAACCGCGGCGCTGGAAGGAGCCGGCCGCTCGCCACGGACGGCCTCTTCTTCCGTGCCGTACACTTCAAAGACGTGAATCAAACGCGTCAATTCGAGGACTTCTTTCGCTACGCGATTCAGCCCGAAGAACGCAAAGCCGAGCTTCCAATCCTTAGCGACTTTCAAAGCCTCGACCAAGCAAGCCACTCCCGCGCTGTCGATATAACGTACGGTGGTCATGTTCAGGATTACGCGCGGCGCTTTCTTCACCTTCAGCAAACTCATAAGCGCCCTGCGAAGCTCAGGAGTGTTATACAAGGTGACATCGCAGCAAACGTCGACGATGGTGGCGCTTCCGTTCGCACGCGTTGTAATGTTCAAATCCATCGATTTCTCCGCAACCAATAGCGAGACCGGCAGAATACTGCGAGTCGGAATATGTGAACAGCGCTCAGACGCCGCTGATGCGCTTTTCACGGCTCGCTTGGCTCATTGCTGGTGCTTGCCGGTTGAACCGACCCTTCGTGCGGCCCCTCGCCCGGAGATAGAGCTGCTGGCTGCTTGAAGGGTAGACGAACGCGAAAGCGCGTGTCGCCGGGCTGGGATTTGAGGTCGATCGAACCGTGGTGTTTGCGCACGATGCGCACGACCGTATCGAGGCCAAGGCCCGTGCCCTCTCCCACTTTCTTGGTAGTGAAGAAGGGATCGAAGACACGCCCTTGCACCTCCGGCAGAATGCCGGGGCCATTGTCGCCGATTTCCACGACGGCGCAATCCGGCTCGCGAAGCGCGCGCACACGCAGCTCGCCATTGCCGTTCATAGCGTCAAGGGCGTTATCAATGAGATTGGTCCACACCTGATTGAGTTCCCCACCATAGGCACAGACCCGCGGCAGTGCAGGATCGTAATCGCGGACGACGGTGATGCCATCTTTCAAGCGATGGCCAAAGATCTTTAGCGTGTTGTCCAGATCTTCCTGAAGGTTCACTTCTTGAAGGGCGCCCTGATCCATATAGGAATAGCGTTTGATGGCCGTCACCAGATCGCTGATGCGGCGTGTGCTGTTGTCGATTTCCTGAACCAGCCCATAAACGGTGATCAGCGCAGCGACGCGGCGCAGCACGTATCCCACGGCACCCTCTCCCGTCGCGGCGGCAAGCGCGTCCAGTTTCTGGGGGCTTATACAAGCATCCGCCAGAAGCGGGGCGATCTGGTAGGGCTCGGCGATATTGTGGCGCTCAAGCCAATTAGTAATTTTTTCCTCACGGTCGCTGAAGTCGAGAGGGTCGGATGACTGCTTTTCCGTGGAAGCGGTTTGCTTCATGGCT
>DASYZA010000236.1:0-3327 GCA_035946775.1 Candidatus Sulfotelmatobacter sp.
GGGAGCGTGGAGCGCTTTCTGGAAGGAGACTCTCTTAAGCCCCTCTAGCTCCCACCGCAAGTATTCATTGGCTTTCGATCCGATCCAGGAAGTTACGCTCGAGTCGGCTGGTCCACCATGTGGAGGATCGTATTTAAAACCACCATCGTCGGGAGGGTTGTGAGATGGCGTGATTACGATGCCGTCGGCAAAACCCGCCTCTTTGCCTCGGTTGTAACGCAGAATCGAATGCGACACGGCTGGGGTCGGGGTGTACGGAGTGCCCTCGGAGAGCATTACTTCAACGTTGTTTGCGGCGAGAACTTCCAGGGCGCTTCGAAACGCCGGTTCGGACAGAGCGTGAGTATCCATCCCAAGGAAGAGCGGCCCGTCAATGCTCTGCAGTCTCCGGTAGTCACAAATTGCCTGCGTGATCGCCAGAATGTGCCATTCGTTGAAGGCAACGTCTGTAGCAGATCCGCGATGGCCCGAGGTGCCAAACACAACCCGTTGTCTCGGGTCACTCGGATCGGGCCGCAGCTCGTAGTAGTCCGCAATGAGCTTCGGGACATTCACCAGGATCGTAGGATCAGCTGGTTTGCCAGCAGCGGAACTAATTTTCACCTGGCACCTCGACGTTATCGGTCAAAAGAATCGCACTTGATCTAGGTTCAAGCCGAAAGCTGATCTGGCCTTGCATGGAGGGCTCTCTCCCAGATTCGTAAAGATCGTCAGGAGCGGATCGAGAAGTATCTACGGCCAAACGCCAGATCTTGCTTGCCGGCAACGCGGGAATAGCGAAATCAAGGGATCTGGTATCGGCGTTAAACATCAGGAAGAAGTCCGGTTCTGCCTGCCCCAGAATGAGACATGCAAAGGATTTGTGCCGCTCGTCCGTCCACTGGGGAATGCCGCCGTCTGGTGCGAACCATTTTATGTCTGCGTCGCTATAGAAAACTTCTTTCCGGAGTACAGGATGGGCTCGGCGGAACGCAATCATTCCGCGAGTGAATCGAAGAATGTCTTTGTGCTTCTCCACCAGGCTCCAGTCAAACCAGCTCCCCTCGTTATCCTGGCAGTAGGCGTTATTGTTGCCGCTCTGAGTTCGGCGGAATTCATCGCCGCCCAGCAGCATCGGAACCCCTCGAGAGACAAACAAGGTCAACAGGAAAGATTTAATTAGCCGGTTCCGCATTCCCTCGATGGCGAGATCATCGCTAGGTCCTTCCATCCCGCAATTGTCGCTGTAATTGGCATCGCTTCCATCGCGGTTGTTCTCGCCATTTTCATGATTGTGCTTCTGCTTGTAGCTGACCAAATCATTGAGTGTGAACCCGTCATGGGAAGTTAGAAAGTTTAAGCTGCTGTCAGGTCCCTTGCCGGATCCTTGGTACAAATCCGAGCTTCCACAGATTCGACTGGCAAACGATCCCATCATCCCCGCGTCGCCAATCCAAAAGCGACGTACATCATCACGAAAACGACCATTCCATTCCGTCCAGCGGTGCGTGGAAAAACTTCCCACTTGATAGGCGCCGCCTGCGTCCCAAGCTTCCGCGATCAGTTTTACATCACGCAGGATGGGATCCTCGGCAATGCTTTCGAGAAGTGGAGCGTTGCGTAGGATGTTCCCGTGCTCGTCTCGGCCCAGAACGGATGCGAGGTCGAAGCGAAAACCATCGACGTGCATGTGCATGACCCAGTAACGAAGCACAAGTCTCACGAACTCTCTGACGATAGGATGGTTTGCGTTGAGCGTATTTCCTACTCCGGTAAAGTCCTTGTAGTATCGGCGGCCGTTCTCCTGCAGCATGTAGAAGATCGAGTTCTCAATGCCGCGCAGCGAGATTGTGGGTCCGGTTTCATCTCCTTCGGCCGTGTGGTTCAACACGATGTCCAGAATGATTTCGATGCCGGCGCGGTGAAAGGCCTTGACCATTTCTCGGAATTCCAAGGTCTGCCGCCGGTGCGGTGCGGCGACGCTGTATGTTTGCTTCGGAGCAAAAAAGGCTACCGGATTGTAGCCCCAGTAGTTCCTTAGTTTTTCCTTCGTTACTGGATTGATCCGGTTCAATTCATTCTCGTTAAATTCGATCACAGGCATTAGTTCGATTGCGGTCACCCCCAAGTCCTGGAGATATGGGATTTTTTCAGTCAACCCAATAAAGGTTCCGGGATGCGCCACCTCCGAACTGGGATGAATTGTGAATCCGCGTACATGCGTCTCGTAGATCACCATGTCGGAGGCGGAATGCTTCGGAGGCGCATCCTTCTCCCAGTCGAAATGGTCGTCGGTGAAGATGCATTTCGGCGTGGTGCCGGCGTTATCGACCGTCGAAATGCTTAAGTCACTTAGGCTGCTGGTCGAATCGTAGCCACGGGCGGCTAAGAAATCCCAATCTTCGACGCCGGCAATGCCTCTCGCAAACGGATCCAGAAGCAACTTGTGTGGGTTGAAGCGATGACCTTGTTCCGGTTGATAGGGCCCTTCGATGCGATAGCCATAGAGCTGACCCGCGGGAACGCCTCGCAGCCACACGTGCCAGACGTCACCGGTTCGATGGCGCGCCGGATCCAAATCAATGCTCTTGCTTGGGAACGAATCGTCAGCATTTCGATAGAGCTCCAGGCGAACATGGTTCGCATGACGGCTGAACAAAACGAAATTAACTCCGTCTCCCTGTTGATGTGCACCGCCAATGGGCAGTGGATTTCCCGCCTGGACGTCACCCTCCTCAAAAGGTGCCTCTAGCGTGTCAGATTCGTTCCGTTTGAAAACCAATTCAGCCATCGAACTCCTGCGCTATTTGCTGAACGAGCGTCCTCTGTCCGCGCCCTGCAGCGTCACAAGCATGTAACGAACGAGCGAAGAGCACCATTGGACTTTGGTATCACCAATACCTTCGTCCAATGGACTCGGTTGCCGGCTTCTGGCCTAATCGTGAAACGGATAATGCTGTAGACCTATTCCTAAGGAAAAACGAAAACAACACGATTGTTCCAGCGCTCGCAAGGATTGAAGTGACGAGGCAATTCTGCAATCGGTAGCGCCCGACTTTCCACGGTTGTGCGTGTGACAGATTGTCGCCAGAAGTCAAGGTGAATGCCCTTTTCTCACACGGGGCGAAACCCTTAACTAATCGAATCGGATCGGGATGCACAGACAGAATTAAGAGGAGAAAAATCATGAGTACTACGCCAAGACAAGATCAAAACTCGGTTGTTGCAACTTTCAGCCAACACTCCGCAGCAGAAAATGCCATCAAGGAATTGAAGGGCAGCGGATTTGACATTAAGAAGCTGGCCGTCGTCGGCCGCGATTATCAAACGGAATCGGATGTCGTCGGC
>DASYZA010000237.1:0-8299 GCA_035946775.1 Candidatus Sulfotelmatobacter sp.
TGCCCCAGTGTCCTAGCAAGCGAGGCTTGATGTGTTCAGGCCGGAGCGGCTCCTGAAGCAGAGGGTTGTCGGATAAATAGATCTGGCCGACTGTCAAATAATTTGCGGCTTGCCAGTAGCGATGCATTTTGTCGAGCATCTCCGGCGAAAGCGGCCCCTTGATCTCAACTTGCTTGACCGGCTTAGATCTCTTTCGTTCCACCGTACTCGAAAGTGCAGCATCGAACTCGAAAGAGATCGGCTCATGGGACTCCGCTGCTGTATATGAGCTCGCTCGACGTGAATCGTTCTTCCCTGCTCCTGGCTCTTTTGAGGGTTGCTGGATCTGTTCCGAAGTTCTCGCCGTTGGCATGGCTATCCTTCCTGCTAACTACGTTGTGATGCCGTGAGTCCGGCCACGTGGCGAGCAATGATCAGTTCTCCGCGAATTCTGATCAGGCAAAGCAAGACCGCCAAGTGAGACCGCACAAATGAACGGTCGTGCGCCTTGTGCACTACTTCTCCTTGCTTCGAAGCGCGAGTTCGCGAAACTCCTTCGCCAGTTTGTGACTTGCCTTGATTTGGGACTGCGCGAGTTGTCGGGGTTCTTCGGGGAGGTGTAACGCCAAAGCCTCAAGTTCAGTTACTGTCTCCTGTGCCCGGTTCGCTTCTCTTTCGAGCAGGCGTCCTAAACTCCTTGTTGCTTCGTCATGATCCATGTGCTTCCTCTCTCTGATTTCTTCTTTCTTTGCGTATGGTCGATTCGACCGGTCCCGATCCCATCTACCGACAGATATATGGAGAACTCTCGAAACAGCGGACGCATGCGTTTCGCATCTTGAGCAATTTCATGCTCGCAGACGAGCCGTGCCTGTCCTCTACCAAACTCGCACCAGAACCAGGTCGAGCGCCATTGGACTTTGGTATCGGAAATCTGATTTCAGCAGCGCGCGGACGAACGGCCGTCGCCCAATGGCCCGAAAGTATTGGCGATACTATCGTCTAATTGTTCACCTCCAATCCTTGTGCTCAGATGCCAGAAGCCAACTAACCAGAGTTGAGGGTGAGGCGTTTGCGCTGGTGCGGAAGGGAATCTCGTAGGGCGCCGTTTGTCCCCCAGATGAGCGATTGCTTTGCATTCTGCGCGAATAGATGCAATCCTCGCAGCCGAGAAAACAAACCATGTGCTTTTCAGCGACAGCGAATTTTGTGGGCAGCGGAGTTCTAGGCGCCGTTGGCGTGGTCACGTTTACCAAAGTGAAGCATCGACGCGAACTACTTTTTGCCGCACTACCATTGCTATTCGCGATTCATCAGTTCACTGAAGGATTCGTCTGGCTGGGGTTGGATGGAGTTCTCTCTCCGCAGGTGGCGCACGATATGGGTGCGGCGTTCATGCTTTATGCGCAGGGGCTCCTTCCTTTCTTGCTGCCGCTAAGCGTGCTGCTGTTCGAACCAACCCCGAAGGGCCGCAGGCGTATGCTCCCGTTCCTGGTGCTCGGCGGAGGAATATCGCTCTATATCTTGTGGGCGTTGACAGCATTCCCGTTACAGCTGTATGTCAGGGGAAATAGCATCGTCTATATCAATCAGGCGACCAACAATACAGCTGTTGCAGTGCTTTACGTGATTGCAACATGTGGCGCGCTGTTTTTCTCGGAAATCAGGATGATGGTTATCCTCGGCGCCGTGAACCTCGCGATCCTGCTGGTTGTGATGGTCGTGAAACGCTACGCGTTTACCTCGGTGTGGTGTGCGTACGCAGCAGTTGCCAGTGTGATCATCCTCGGCTATTTCTGGAGAAGCCACAAGAGCCGGCCCTTCCTCTACGCGTAGCGGGAGCATCAGCGAGTTCCTCCAACGAGCCTCACAGATTCTGATTTTCGTTGACGCAGCCCTAGCCCGACCTTCGGCAAAAGTAGTTCCCCGCCCAGTCTGACCAATCCAAAGGTGTCGGTCAACCCCTATGTCCAATAGGCGCGCTCTGATTGTTGTGGCGTAATCGAGTGGATCGCCTCTGGTTGTGACTAGGCCACACTCGTCATGCTGCAACGATGGTACCCAATCACAGAGGAATCGTTCGGAGATCGAATGCTCTCAAAATGCGCCAATCCAACCTGTCGGACTTTATTCCGCTATCTTCACGAAGGAAAAACTGTATCTCATTGGCCCGAAGGAGGCGCTGGCCGGGCACAAGCCGAGATGCTCAGCCAAGTCTGGGCAGATTGAATATGCCTGGCTGTGTTCCTCCTGCTGTCTTCTTCTAACGATTCAAATCGACGAAGAATTCGAGACGAGAGTGGTTCGGAAGTTCGAACCGGGCCCCGATGTCAGATCCGGCGAGTCAGCCGATGCAAGCATCAATGGAAACAGTGCCCAAAGACGCATGTAAGCGTCGTCGTTATTGGTCCGTGCTTAACCGCAGCGCTTACAAATCTTAGTTGCCAATTCTGCGATGCCGCTTGCGTGCAACAATCGACTCCACATGTCGTGCCAACTTCGTGCGCGCTCTGTGCAGCCTCGACTTCAGTGTTTTTACCGGGAGTTTCAGGAGCCTTGCTGTTTCTTCGGCAGATAACTCTTGCATGGTACGCAGGCGCAGGATTTTGACATCGGGCGGCTTCAACCTCTTGAGCCCTTTTCGGACCAGAACTCGACGTTCTTTCGACAAGAACTCCTGCTCGGGATTCAACCGCGTCTCCACTAGCTGGAGGCTCGCACGAGGCTTGCCTTCTTCAGTTACATCATCGAGCGATGTTTCCCTTTTTCGCCGGCTCACGCGCAAACGCAGCAAAGCCGCATTCATTGCGATGCGAGTGAGCCATGAGGAGAATCGAGAACGCCCATGAAAGCCATTCAGATTGCGAAAAGCATCGAGCAATGCCGTCTGCATGGCGTCCTCCGCATCCTCTCGATTACGAAGAATCCGTTGGGTAGTACGAAGCAGAGCGTCCCAGTGCGGCTTGACGAGACACTCAAATGCCGCCGAGTCACCGGCTCGAGCGGATGCCAGGAGAGATGCCTCTTCCTCGGTGATAGATGGGGTGCCGATGCTCGCTGGATCGGACAATACGTAGCTTGTTGCCGCTGACATTGTGGTCGTGTCCTTCTTTCTTGAATTGCGCAATCGTGAAGAGTCCTGCGATTGTTGTGCGGGTGCAGGTGTGATTAGGCCAGAACCAACGAAAGGAATCTATTGGACGATGGTATGGCTCGATACCTTCGCATGAATCGGCATCGGGGCGCTACTTCAACAGCACATAGTGCCCGCCGTCGGTGAAGACGATCAGTAGATTCATCAGGACGAACATCAGGTCGTAGTGCCAGCCGTAGGTTTTGTCCCCCCAGAAGCCGGTATGCCAGGAGAAGATTTTCTTTTGGATCGCTCCCAGCATCAGCAGGACGAGTCCGAAAGCGGCGAGTTGCGTAAGTACCCCGAAGGCGAGTCCCAAGGCGCCAGCGACCTCGGCCATCCCGAGGAATATCGTGAAGCTCTTCGACATGCCGATGCTCTTCGAGCGCGCTTCCGGATCCCTCAAATGGCTATAGCCGCTAGTGATGAACACAAGGCCCACCATGAGTCGCAGAAGCAGCAGGCCGAGATCGGTGAAGCGCGCGAGTTGCGGGAACATTGCGAGGTCTCCTAGCATCAGGTACCAGGTTTGTGGCTGTCCTATTTCCGTGATACCGAAACATCTTTCGTGCTGGGCTTTTTATTCCACCCGTGAAAACGCGAGAAGTCACCCGCAGTCCATGCCTCGCGGAGGCCGGGAGCGCTCAGATCCCAGTCTGGACGGATTTCACTCGTTACCACGCGCAGATCGTGCCAAAGATCGACGACTGACGGACGTCCCCAGAACCAATAACCGTTATAGATGCTATGAATGACTCGGCCGGGCTTGAGCACCAGCGTGTGCGGGATCATCGGATTGTGTTCGGGGTCGGTATACTCCTGGATGTCGAGATCTTTCTGAACGGTTCGGTCGGGGTCTGAAAGGAAGGTCCACTGAGCTCCGACGGACGCGCGAAATTCTTGCAGAGTATGGTGATCGTCGGTGGCGATCGTCGCGATCTGAGTGTAGGCAACCGCGATTTTTGGGTAGAAAGCGGCGAGTTCCAAGTGCTGCTGATGCTCTTTTGGGCAATAATGGCCGCGCGCAAGCGTGAGAATCAGCGGATCCTCGCCTTGAAGGTCGCTGAGCCTGCACAGGGTGCCCGTGTGATCGGGCAGTTCGTAATTTGGGAAGATGCCTCCGGGCACAATGTCTGAACGCATTTTGGACTTTCCTCGTTGTACCCACGCCCCAACCCGGCTTTATCCCGCCCGAAGGACCTTGGCCCCCTCGCGTGAAGAGCCGAGGAATCCTTGCATCAACCCGGCGATCTGATCTGCGGCTGTGTCCAATGCGAAGTGGCCGCCGTCGACGATGTGAACCTCGGCATCTGGCACGTCCGTGCGATAACGTTCCGGCTCACCGGGGTCGAACGAGAGCTCATACTTGCCCCAAATCACCAGCAGTCGGGGCTGCTTCTCGCGCATCCAGGCTTGCCACTTCGGGTAGGCGTCCACGTTGGTTCGATAGTCGTAAAACAAATCGCTTTGAATGTCACCTTGGCCGGGCTGGTTTAGAAAATAGAATTCATCGGTCCAGCGATCCGGGTCGTAACGTTCCACATTCGGATCGTTTCCAACATGCCGAGTGCGTGTTGCAGCCAACGAGAGCAAGTTCGTGCGCAGCGCACTTTCGTTGGTCGCTCGATCAGCCCAAAATGCTCGCCGCGTCTTCCAATTCGTACCCAGGCCCTCGTTGTGCGCGACCGCGTCTTGAACGATGAGTGCTTCCACGCGCTCCGGGTGTGTCAGGACCATGCGAAAACCTACCGGCGCTCCATAATCCTGCATGTAGAGCGTGTAGTGTGAGAGTCCGAGCGCCTCTGTGAAATGATTCATGATCTCGGCATAGTGATCGAACGTATAGGTGAATTGTTTCGGATCCGGCCAGTCGCTATGTCCGAAGCCAGGGTAATCAGGTGCGACCAGATGGTAACGATCCGACATTCTTGAGAAGATCGGCTCGAACATCCGCGACGATGATGGAAGTCCATGCAGTAGAAGCAGGGTCGGCGCATCTTTCGGTCCGGCCTCTCTGTAGAAGATGGACAGCCCATCGACCTCTACGGTGCGATAGTACGTCGGATATTTCATGAGATTTTCCTTTCCGATGAGTCGTGCCGACGAGCCGTGGCATGCCCATTGATCGCTGCTGTCGCCCATATTGCTGGCACCAGCACCTCATATGTCTCCGCTCTTTCGGCATCAGGGCGCGTAGCGAGTAAAGACAAGGTCCGTCGCTTTGGCCTTCTCGTGGCAGGGGAAACAGGTTTTCATAAACGCCGCGGCCCCAGGTTTGCCATCTGTACCGAAGTGCCCGAATCCCCAGCCACCGGTTGCAGCGTACTTGGTGGAGTCCTTGACCATAACCTGAATATTCGTGGGGGAGCCTGGGACAAACGACTGTGCTTGACCAAAGACCCTATTGTTCTCCTCCGATCGGACATAGCGATAGTGCAGAGCGGCAATGATTGCGCCGTCCGGGAACGGCAGCTTTCCTTCCCGATAGGCGTTGATCGCTACATCGTTGCCCAGGACCGCACCGATACTGTGGAGGTTGTCTTCTTCATGGGCTGAGGAAATCCACCTCCAGTCGCGGTAGCCATCCGGAATCGTGAGTAGATAAACCGCCGCCGCATCTCCCGCGGCACCCCTCGATGCGCGAGGGATGGAGGCAACGATACCGGTTGCCGCGGCCGTGCCTAGCAGCAGGAGAGCAACTCGTTTCATGAACTTCTCCTTTCACTTCTTATGGATTAGGCCAGAGTCGCGGCGGACGAATCTATTGGACGAAAGTATCGATCAATACCAAAGTAGCGGATTGGACATTTGGTCGTAACGTGATGCATCATTAGGCAAACGTTATTGGGGCGCCGTTTCAATATTCTGTGGGGGATATCCTATGAGAAAGACCACGGCTCCCATTCCTTTCGCTGGTTCCCATCTCGACCAAACGCGTCACGTCTGTGCTTTCTTCAACAATGATGAGGAAGAGTACCGAGTCCTGCTCCCGTTCATAAAAGAGGGGTTCCAGTGTGGCCACAAGGCAATCCATGTTGTGAATCCGGATCAGCGTCAGGACCATCTCCAACGCTTGAGTGCCGCAGGAATTGACCACTTGGCAACGCAGCAGAACGGACAGCTGGAGGTTCGCATTAATAAGGACGTCTATCTTCCAGATGGCCGTTTTGATGCAGACCGCATGATCTCGTCGTTTGAGCAGCTGGCCAGCGGCAACTCCGGAGGGGAATATCCGCTTAGTCGCATTTGTTGCCGCATGGACTGGACAGTCCAAGATCAATCACACGTCGACGACGTAATTGAGTTCGAGGCGCGCGTGAATGATGTCTGGCGTCGCCACGAGGACGCAGTCATTTGCACCTATCATCTCGGACAATTCCGTGGTGACGAGGTGATCGATATCATGCGAACCCATCCGATGGTGATCATCGGCGGCATCCTGCAAGAAAATCCTTTCTTCATTCCGCCAGACGAATTCCTGAGTGAATTTCGCCAACGTCGGTCACGTCGAAACAGCCCTCTAGCGGCGGCCTGACACATGCAAGAGCAACTGGAAGATCCGGCGCAGGAGGCGAGGCACCTTCAGCGCTGCATTAATGATCTAGTCAGCGTGCTTTCTCTCTCTCCGATCTGGCGGGGCAGTGAGCCGACACAAATAGTTGAGACCTTACTCGATGTACTCCTCCGGATGCTCAGCCTGGACTTCGCATATGGGCGGTTGAACGAAGCATTCGGCTCAATGCCATTGGAGATCCTCCGAATCGCCGAGGGCTGCAAACACAACCTGTCACCCGAAGAACTCCGTAATATTCTCAGCAGTTTTTTTTCGGCTGATGCTCATACCCTCCCGCGAATACGGAGCCGATTAGGAAACGAGGAAACGTCGATCTTTCCCGTGCCGTTGGGAATTCAAGGTGAAATCGGCGTGCTCGTAGTAGGTTCGGACCGGGTGGTTTTTCCTCAGAAAACTGAAAACCTTCTTCTAAGCGTAGCGGCAAATCAAGCGACCATCGGGCTACAGGAGGCACGCTTCCGGAGTCAACAAAAGCGCATTGCCGAAGAACTAGATCAGCGGGTCGTGCAACGAACCGCCGAACTTGCCGCTGCAAATGAAGAACTCCGCGAAGCGCGAGCGTCTCTGCAGAAAGCGCTCGATGAAGTGCAGGGGTCGGAAGCCAAACTCCGGCAGGTAATCGATGCGATCCCCACACTTGCTTGGTGCAATCTCCCCGACGGACCCAATGAATTCCTCAATAAAGGCTGGCATGAGTACACGGGTATCTCGCCTGAAGAGTCGCACGGTTGGGGCTGGCAGGGTGCCTTTCACCCGGACGACTTGCCGCCATTAATGGAGAAGTGGGGAAAGATGTTGGTTTCAGGAGAATCAGACGAAATCGAGGCCCGCCTTCGTCGCCATGATGGGGCATATCGCTGGTTTCTCATCCGCGCTCAGGCCTTCCGAGACGAGGCAGGCAACATTCTCAGGTGGTACGGCACAAGCACGGATATCGAGGATCGCAAGCGGGCTGAAGAGGCACAGCGGGCCAGCGAGCGTAATCTGGCTGGCATTATTAACACCATCCCCACGACGGCGTGGACTACTCGCGGCGACGGCTACTGCGACTTCCTCAATCAGGGCTGGCTCGATTATGCGGGCATGGCCGCACAGCAGGCGCAAGGCTGGGGGTGGGCTGAGGCGATCCATCCGGAAGACCGAAAGAGACTTGTCGAAGAGTGGCAATCGTGTCTGGCTGCGGGCCTCCCGATCGATGCGGAAGCCAGAATTCGCCGATTCGATAACACCTATCGATGGTTCCTGATTCGCGCCAACCCGCTGAAGGATGATGCTGGCAATATCCTCAAGTGGTACGGAATCTGTACGGATATCGAGGATCGCAAGCGGGGAGAGGAAGCCCTCCGCGACCGAGAGCAGAGTTTGCGGTTGATCCTCGATGGGATCGCAGGATTGGTAGCAATCATGGGCACGACAGGTGAAGTCGAAGCCGTGAATCGCCAGGTCTTGGACTATTTCGGCAGGTCCGTTGGAGAAATGAAAGGATGGTCAACCAGCAACGCCGTTCACCCGGATGATCTTCCTGGCGTGATTTCCGCTTGGGTCCATTCGGTCGAGACGGCATCCCCGTACGATGTTGATCACCGGCTGCGCCGAGCTGACGGCGTCTATCG
>DASYZA010000238.1:0-5674 GCA_035946775.1 Candidatus Sulfotelmatobacter sp.
CGCTGGAAACGAAAGAGGATCAAACCACACGGCCGCCGCCAAAACAGGTCCGCAGAGACTTCCTCTTCCGACTTCATCGCATCCAATCACAGCGCCGAATTCAGACCGACGCGACGAATCAAAGGCCATCTCATTTCCCCTTCGCTGCGATCTTGGTCAAAATGTGGAAGAATCCGGGAGCAGCCAACTCCAGAGCTCCTTCTTTCCACAATAATGCGCCAGAAGATGAGTCAAACCGAATGCTAAGACATTCGCCGGATTCTTCGATTTCCTTGAGAAAGCTTACCACCGAATTGATCTCCATCGGACTGAACTCCGAAGGATCGCTAGACGCAGCGAGCTCATTCGAAGGGCGACGATCTGTAGAACGATCACAATCTAGTTCAACCGGGGAGAGCTGCGAGATGAGATTCTTGAGCATGTTTACTTGCCGTTGCGAACTCCTATAGTCGGCGAGAAGCTCCCTTACTCTTGCGGCCGTGCGGAGGTCCGATATTCCATACAGGAACTCATCAGGGCCTGAACACCCGCTCTCTTTGTCTGTCTTGTCTCCGTGTTCCGATTCGTAGGCACGTATGATATCGCGAAAGTCTTGCCCTTCGGCATTCCTGATTGACTGTGCTTTTGGTCCCGCCTCGGGCTCCGATGGGTTCAGTGCCTTGATAACGCGAGCAACAGACGCGGCAGGTAAGCGTCCGCTTCTCGCCGTGTAGACAGAAGGCGTGATCAGTCCGACTATGACCTTGTGAGCGAGACGATTGAAGGTGCCACCAGTGGCTCTACGAAACGGGTTCATCGCACCCCGGCAGAGAAGCGCCGCATCGTGGAAGCGACACTTGTTTCCGGCGCGTCGATAGCACGAGTTGCGCGGGAGAACGGGGTAAACGCCAACCAGGTATTCCAGTGGCGATATGAGTATAAGAACGGCGTCGGCTGGGCGGTGAAGCAACCGCGGGCGAAGCTTCTGCCTGTGACTGTTGTGGCAGAACCGAGCTGCGTTGTCGTGCCGGAAGTCGTATCGACGCCTCCGCCGGTGTCATCGTCTGCGTCGATCCATATTGAGTTACCAGGCCGAGCACTGGTGAGTGTGGAAGCCGGTGTTGATCCAGAACTCGTGCGCACCGTGCTTGGGAGTCTTCTGCGTTGATCGACCTCAAGCCTGGTATTCGCATCTGGATTGCCGCGGGGTTCACAGATCTGCGGCGCGGCTTCCAAGGACTCTCTTCCATCGTTGAGACCGTGCTTGAGCAGGCACCATTTTCTGGACATGTATTTGTGTTCAGGGGAAAACGGGGCGACCTGATTAAGCTTTTATGGTTTGATGGCGATGGTCTGTGTCTCTTTCAGAAAAGACTGGAGCGCGGTCGCTTCATATGGCCGCAAGCAACAAGCGGAACAGTGTCGTTGACACGTGCGCAGTTATCGATGCTTTTGGAAGGCATTGACTGGCGCCAGCCGCAGAGAACATGGGAACCACAGTTGGCAGGATAGCTGAGTGATTTTGATCTGTCTTTGTGCGCGACCTATGGCATACTCTCTGCGATGGCCGATCTCACCATCGTCCCCAGCGATCTGAGCACACTCGATCGAGCTCTTCTTGAAGCGCTCTTCGTTGCGCAGCAAGAGCAGATGCGGGCGAAGGATGAGGCTCTCGCTGCTGAGCGAAACAAGCGCCTCAGCCACGAAAACGAGATCGAACATCTAAAGCTGGTCATCGCCAAGCTGCAGCGGATGATTTTTGGCACGAAGAGCGAGAAGGTCACGCGCGAGATCGAGCAGTTGGAACTGAAGCTTGAAGAACTCGAGACGGGCCAGGCAGAGCGCGTCTTGGCAGCAGCCAAGCCAGACTCGCCTCCACGCAACAAGCCAACGCGGCGCCCTCTGCCTGCGCATCTGCCGCGAGAAGTGCATACCCATCTACCCGCCGAAGAGGCATGTCCCGATTGTGGCGGCGAGTTACGCAAACTGGGCGAAGATGTCTCCGAGATTCTTGAGCGCATTCCCGCTAGCTATAAGGTGATCCGGCATGTTCGGCCCAAGATGGCCTGCGCGAAGTGCGATGTGATCGTCCAGGCGCCGGCACCATCAAGACCGATTGAGCGCGGTCTTGCGGGGCCAGCGCTGTTGGCGCATGTGCTCGTTTCCAAGTATGCGGATCACTGCCCCTTGTATCGTCAGTCGGAGATATTCGCTCGCGACGGTGTCGACCTGGATCGCTCGACGCTCGCGGATTGGGTCGGCAGCGCCTGCCACCTGCTGTCTCCCTTGGCAGATCAGATTCGTAAGCACGTGATGGCGGCGTCTAAGCTGCACGCCGACGATACGCCGGTTCCAGTGCTTACACCAGGGATGGGCAAGACGAAGACCGCAAGGCTGTGGACATATGTGCGGGATGACCGCCCTGCGGGCTCAGATATGCCTCCAGCCGTTTGGTTCGCGTATTCGCCCGATCGTAAAGGCGAACATCCGCGCCGGCACCTGAACGACTTCCGCGGAGTTCTTCAGGCGGATGCATACGCTGGCTTCGGGCACCTTTATCAGGCCGGTCACATTCAGGAAGCCGCCTGTATGGCTCACGTTCGCCGCAAGTTCTACGACATCCAAGTGGCCAACGGTTCACCGATCGCGGCTGAAGCAGTACAGCGTATCGGTGCACTCTACGATATCGAGCGGGAGATCCGCGGTAAGCCGATTGAACTGCGGCACCAGGTTCGTCAGGCGCGAGCTCGCCCACTGCTCGAAGAGCTCCACGGCTGGTTGAACAAAAACTTGGCTAAGCTCTCCCGCAAGTCCGATACGGCGGCAGCGATTCGCTATGCACTGTCGCGCTGGCGTGCGCTCAGCACCTATCTCGATGATGGGCGTATTGAACTAGACAACTCGGCAGCCGAACGGGCTCTGCGAGCCGTTGCTCTCGGAAGGAAAAACTACCTATTTGCCGGATCGGATTCAGGTGGGGAACGTGCCGCTTGCCTCTATTCGATACTCGGAACAGCCAAGCTCAACAGCCTCGATCCAGAACTCTACCTGCGCGAAGTGTTGGGACGGATTGCCGATCACCCGATCAACCGCATTCAGGAGCTTCTTCCCTGGAATCTCACGAGTTCCATGATCGAACTCGCCTGATCTCAAGTGTCCATCTGCGAAAGAAATGGACACTTCGGCCTCACCTAAGGTGCATTACAACGTCTGTAAAATTGAAGCGAATACTGGATCCTGCTTTTATGGTTCGAAACGGGCTCGGCATCGTGCTTTTCTTGAGTACTGGCCTTTTCGCGACCAGTCAGGACACCTATTCCCAAGAATCTCCCACGGTCCGCGTTGATCTTCCGCCAGGCATTTCTCCAAACGACGTTCACATCAACTACTTCATGACAGGCCCATTCGGCGGATATGGAGGTTTCGTTACTCCGGCTCGCGACCGGCTTTCTTATCAGATCATCGCAGCTGTGGATGGGAAGCTCGCAGAGAGAGTAAAGCTCATCGCCTATGCGCCTGGATGCCAGATAGAAACCCTCGATATCCAGGTGCAAAGCCAGACAGTTTCACGACAGCTATCGTGCGTCCCGCTCGCTCAGACGATTCTGCGTGGACAAATCATGCCCACACCCATCATGCAGCAGCCCAGCGAAGTTGAGGTAGCTTACGTGGCGATGTGGGATCACCGCTTCTTTGGAATAGCTGATGGGCCTGTGACAACCTTTCACGTCGCAACCGCAATTCCAGATCAGAGTGGCCGCTTTGAGGTCTCGCTCCCTGATTTCAGCGTCCAAGCAAACCTCGGAGAAGCGGAATTCAGATTCACCCTCAGAGAAATCAAAACCGGAAACATCATTGCCTCCCTCAGCCCTGCAGAAGATGCTCCTGCCCCCCGAGGACTGAGGGTTGAGGCTTCATATCCGCCGCTCATTCGATTTTCATCAATCCCGCGGTAGATCTGTGCCACAACTCACTGGCGCCTTATCCAACGAAACGGTAAAGTTCGGACGCTTACGAACAGACGTCATGTTCCGAGGTCGTTTGTTATTGGCTGGTGATTTGGAATGCGAAGGTCAGAGGAAGAAGTACCGGGACCACCTACGTCAGTGGACGGCAAGTTCCAGTTGAGATCGCGCAGACTCGTAGGTGCGGCGGATTCCGTCTTCCAGGGTGACCTTGGCGGTCCAGCCAAGTGCGTGAATACGGTTCACATCGAGCAGCTTCTGCGGTGTCCCATCTTGTCGCGAGGTGTCGAAGACGATCTCGCAGTCGAAATCGAGGACACGAGCAACCAGCTCGGCCAGTTCTCGGATGGTCAGATCTTCGCCAGTTCCAATATTGATGAGGGGCGCCTCGTTGTTGCGAAGGAGAGAGTCGTAGACTTCATCGGGCAAATTCAGAAGGTGAACACAAGCTTCGCCAAGATCCTGGCTGTACAGGAATTCGCGGCGTGGGGCGCCAGTGCCCCAGACGACGATTTTTCCTTGTCCCGATTGCCTGGCTTCCACGACTTTGCGCATGAGAGCCGGCAAGACATGCGATCCTTTCAGGTCGAAGTTATCGCCCGGACCGTATAGATTGGTCGGCATGGCAGCAAGGTACTTCGTCCCGTACTGGCGATTATAGGACCAGCACATCTCGATTCCGGCGATCTTGGCAAGAGCATAGGCCCGGTTTGTGGGCTCGAGCGGGCCGGTGAGTAGGTATTCTTCTTTGAGGGGCTGCGGTGCGAGCCTGGGATAGATACAGCTGGAGCCCAGGAACAAGAGCCTCTTCACGCCGGTCCGATAACTGCTGTCAATTACGTTGGTCTGGATTTCAAGGTTCTCGCGGATGAAATCGGCCGGGTACGTGTCGTTCGCCAGAATTCCACCAACCTTGGCTGCAGCGAGAAAGACATACTGAGGCTGTTTCAGCTCGAAGAAGGCATGGACGGCGGCTCGATCGGTCAGATCGAGTTCTGCATGTGTGCGAAAGACGAGATTGTGGAAACCTTGTCGTTCGAGTTCCCGACCGATCGCCGAACCGACCAAGCCGCGATGTCCGGCGACAAAGATCCGACTATCCTTCTCCATGCGAGTCCAATCTCCTTGTCTAATTCTCGTGAAAATTGAAAACGGAATAGCCGTGCTTTCTGATGAGAGCGTCCTTCTCAGCTATTTTCAGATCTTCTTCGACCATCTCCTTCACGAGTTCGCGGAAGGTCACCTTTGGCTTCCATCCCAATTCACGACCTGCTTTGCCAGCATCGCCAAGCAGGGTCTCAACCTCAGTGGGCCGATAATACCGGGGATCGACAGCTACTATGACATTTCCTGCTTTATCAATTCCCTTCTCGTCTTTTCCAGCGCCTTCCCAGGCGATCTCAAAACCGAGATAGCCGGCGGCGAGTTCTACAAACTCGCGAACGCTATGCTGCTCTCCCGTGGCAATCACATAGTCTTTGGGCTCATGCTGCTGGAGCATACGCCATTGCATTTCGACGTAGTCGCGTGCATGTCCCCAGTCGCGAAACGCATCGAGGTTGCCAAGGTAGAGGCGATCCTGCAATCCGACTTTGATACGCGCAAGACCGCGCGTGATCTTTCGCGTTACGAACGTCTCACCGCGATTCGGTGATTCGTGATTGAACAGGATACCGTTGCAAGCGAAGATGCCGTAAGCTTCGCGGTAATTCACCGTGATCCAATAGGCG
>DASYZA010000239.1:0-4787 GCA_035946775.1 Candidatus Sulfotelmatobacter sp.
GCTGTCTGGGCGATTTGCATCCACTGTAGAACCGCGTAGCGGCTCAAAATCATCCGAAGCTGCGGGGCGTTCTGCAGCACAGCCTGCAAGTTCCTGACTTTGATGCGGAAGCTGTCTCCGCTCACTTGCACTACCTCGCGCAAAGGGTTTCGCCGCAGCCCAACCGCGGACGGAACTCCGGTCATCCCTTCGTTGCCGACCACCCCTGCTTCAACGGTCTTTCCATCTTCCGTGGCGACCACGAGCGAAACCAATCCGCTGTTGGGAAAGTAAGCAAACTCCAATTTCTGGGTGGGCTCGTGAAGGATGCGATGGTGCACCAATATATAGAATTCGAGATACGGCCGAATGGCGTGAAATTCCGCGTCAGGAATTGACAAAAGGATGCGGCTGCCAACCGGTTTGACGGAAGGGTTGGTTCGTTCACCGGGCCGTAGGACCTGAGCGCGAGCATTAACATCCACGAGTCGTCGCATTGTCACTTGGCGGAAAGCGGGGACTGTAGCTGGGCAGAGCACGAATGTCTGTAGGCTGTCGAACGCTGGCGGATAGCTATCTTAGGCCGAGTTCGCCGTTAAATTGCTGGATGATTCCATAACACTCGCAGACAAAGCCTTCGAGCTTCTTGCGGTTGACAATCTTCACGGCGCCACGCGTGTACTCAATCAGACTTCGCTTCTGCAACGTGCCGGCTGCCACCGTGACGCTGGGGCGATCAGTGCCAAGCATCGTAGCCAAAAAATCGTGGGTGATCATCAGCATGCCTTCGTCGATTCTGTCTTGCACCATCAGCAGCCAGCGCGCCAGACGCTGCTCGATTTCGTGCAGACGATTGCACGCCGCCGTTTGCGCAACTTGCAATCCTTGCAGCACAGCATAGCGGTTGAGAGCTGATGAGAGTTCCGGAGCGGATCGCAGCGTACGTTGAAACGCCGTGGTCGTCACCCGAAAGCCGTCGCCTGATATCTGGACCACTTCGCGCAAGGGACTGCGTCTGAGCCCGACGGTGGATGCCATTCCCGTCATTCCCTCGTTGCCTACAACGCCTGCTTCGACGGTCCTGCCGTCTTCGGTGGGAACCACCAGCGAAATCATCCCGCTGTTGGGAAAATACACGTACTTCAATGTCTGCCCCGGCTCATACAGGTTGTAATGATTGGGCAAATCGATAAACTCAAGGTACGGACGGAGGGAACAGTATTCCCCATCCGGAATAGACAGAAGGATTTTGTTGCCTACTGCTTTACCGGCAGGACTTGTCCGTTCACCTGATTGAACGACCTGCAGTTCTCTTGTCGCCACGGGGACCTCCACTTGTGCGAATGCTCCACGAACTTGAACCCGGATACGATTTGTCCACGTCCCATTGTACGTGGCCCTCATCCGACGCTATGCTACGCTAACCACGTCGCCAGTGTAGTCGGGCAGAAACCTTATTTGTGTGGATTATTCCACGCACAGCTGCGTTGCAAAACGCTGACTGCGAAGGAGATGTCGCAGTAAGGCACTAGGGATTATACTGTATTTACACCACGGAGTCCGTTCGGTAGCCTATCCAACATTGAAAACACGGGGGAATAATTCTAAGTTGGGAGTGACGTGTCGAAAAAAATCCTAATCGCTGATGATAACGCGCTGGTGCGAAAGCTATTACGAATCATGCTCGAAGGCCAAAGAGGATGGCAGATTTGTGCTGAGGCGACCAACGGCTCGGAAGCCATACTGAAAGCGCAGGAATCAAAGCCCGACGCCGTGATTCTGGATTTCGCCATGCCTCTTCTGGACGGGCTGGATGCCGCGCGAGAGATCACGCGCACTTTACCTTCCGTGCCGATTCTGCTGTTCACACTTTACGATTCCCCGGAAATGACTCTCGCGGCAAGAGAAGCAGGAGTGTCGCGGGTGTTGCCGAAAACAGCGAGCGGGCTGCCATTAATTCAAGCGGTGCGGGATCTTTTGACGGCCAACTCTCCCGCGTAAACCCTCTGTTCCTCGCCGCGCTTGAGTCAAGCCGCGCGTTTCGCGTTGCCGCCCGCTCGTTATTCTTCCGTCTTGAATCACCCGCCTGTTTTCCTTGTCATGGATTGCGGCGATTGCGTACAATCGCGGACTGTTTCACACGAGGAGATAAACGTGGCCAAGCGAATCGCGGCGAAAATTACGGGTGTGACAGGATTCTTGCCGCCACGCGTGGCGACGAATGCGGACCTCGAAAAGATTGTGGAAACATCCGATGAGTGGATCCGGACACGCACGGGGATTCGCGAGCGTCATTATGTCGATCCGGGCATGGCTGCATCGCACATGGCTACGGCAGCCGCGGCAGAGCTGCTGAAAAACAAGAACGTCAACCCCGCGGAAATCGAGATGATTATCGTGGCGACGGTGACGCCGGACATGATGTTCCCGGCAACGGCCTGCCTGGTACAGGACCGCCTCGGCGCCAAGAATGCTTGGGGATTTGATTTGTCGGCGGCGTGCTCCGGATTTGTCTACGCGCTCACGGTAGGTGCGCAGTTCGTTGGTGCCGGAACGCACCGGAAAGTGCTGGTGATCGGCTCTGACGTGATGACTTCCATCCTGGATTTCACGGATCGCGCCACATGCGTGCTTTTCGGCGACGGCGCAGGGGCCGTGCTGCTCGAGCCGGCGCAATCGGAAGCCGAAGGCATCATCGACTTTATGAACGACGTGGACGGCTCCGGAGGGTGCAGTCTGTATATGCCCGCCGGAGGGTCGCTGCATCCGTCTTCACACGAGACGATCGATAAACGCATGCACTACGTCCATCAGGAAGGGCAGCAGGTATTCAAATACGCAGTGCGGCGAATGTGCGAAGTCTCGTCAACACTGCTGGAACGCAACGGATTTACGAATCGCGACTTGGCCCTGCTGGTGCCGCATCAGGCGAATCTGCGCATTATTCGCGCGACACAGGAGAGGCTCGGAATTGAAGATTCCAAGGTAATGATGAACATCGATCGCTATGGCAACACGACTGCGGCGACGATTCCGTTGGGGCTGCGCGATGCGGTCAACGAGAAACGCCTGAAAAAGGGCGACCTGGTCATGATCGTTTCCGTGGGAGCTGGATTTACGACAGGCGGTATGCTGCTGCGCTGGGCCTACTGACCGTCGCGATGGCACGGGGTAGGCGTTGCTTTTGTAGCTTATGTCCCGGCAGCGCTTTTCGCTGCCTGACATGAGGCATGCGTAACCCTAACGGTTGTCATTCCGAGGAGCCACGCGACGTGGAATCTGCTTTGCCTTTTCGGCGAAGGGAGAGCCACGCGACGAGCCTGCCTGCCGCCGCAAGCAGGGAATCTGCTTTGCACTTAGCTCATATATCCCGTATTTCGGAAACTCAGCACTACCGGGAATATGCGTTTAATACGAGCGGAGTTCAGCGACGAAGTCCTGATTCGACTTGAGGCGCAGGTCCATCGAAACGGCGACGTATTGGGTGCAAGACGCCATTTCCTGGCGAGCCCACGCGCTCGCTTGCGGCACCACGGCCTTGCACAGATAAGCCACCGAGCGCATAGCTTGGTGATAGGAGCGTACCTGCCAGAGCTTGGCGGGGCTGTGAGAGCCCATGTTGGGGCAGATTTGATTCATGGCCATAATGGTCGAGAACCCGTTCTGATTCAACGCGTTAGAGAAGCTCAATTCCGCCGAGCGCAACAGGTCGGAAACCGGCTGCGCGCCGATTGCCAGCATGTTGGCGCGCCAGAAAAACACCACGAACTGGGCCAGCATGGCGCCGGAAAGCACGAAAATGAGGGCTGCGAACATTGGCGTTTTCTTCCACGGGTATTCTGCCGTCTGGGACGGTCCCGGCCAATGGAACAGAAGTACCATTTTGGTAGAACCAGGGTTGGCACGTTTATGGGCCTCCGCCCCGTCCAGCTCCACGGGGGCATAGGGGAGTCTGAACAGGTAGCGCGGAGTCTCGCTTTTCGAGATTCTGCGGCTGTTGGCAGAAGGCCCCCGAGCTTGATTTGAGTCACTGCAACAGACAGGAATGGGTTTTTGGCCGTTGCGGGTGCCCCATCCTGCCTGCACTGAACGCCGTCAGTGAAGTGAGCGGTGTGTGCGAAGGGTGGGGTTTTTGACTTTCCTTTTTTTGATTTTGATTTTCTGATTCTTTGAGGAGTACACCATGGGCTTGCGCACCTTAGGTATGAGAACGACACGATGGGAAGGCCTTTTCGGCCTATTCACTTTTATGTTATTTTTTGTGTTCGCTGGAACTTTCACTGCAGCGCAGTCTTCCCCGAAAATCATCTCATCGCCCAACGTTCAGGCGATCAAGAACGTCCTCGAACAGCAAGTGGCGGCCTGGAATCGCGGCGACATTCCCGCTTTCATGGACGGTTACTGGAAGTCGGACGATCTCGAATTCGTGAACGCGTCTGGCATTTTTCAGGGCTGGCAAGATGTGCTGAAACGCTATCAGCACTCCTATCCGGATCGCACCGCCATGGGTCATTTGACCTTTTCGGGAGTCGAGATTCATGTGCTCTGCCCGGACGCTGGCTTCGTCGTCGGCCACTTCCGGCTCGACAGGGAACTCGACGGGGAAAAGGACGGGCAAAAAGACCATCCCGAAGGTGTGTTCACCTTGATTTTCCGCAAATTCCCGGCAGGCTGGAAAATCATCAACGACCACACCACCCAATTCCCCGCCCCGCACTGACGGAGGAAGCACCGCCATTGTGGTCGCGCTTCTTGACCTTGCAGAGTTTGACGGCATAGGCTTCTTGCCAATGGTGCACAGGGTGGGA
>DASYZA010000240.1:0-21406 GCA_035946775.1 Candidatus Sulfotelmatobacter sp.
CATCACCGCGGCGCAAAAACGAAAAACGCCCCGCATCTACAATCTCTCCGGCCGCCCTGCTTTAGCGGCCGTTACTTAATCGACAAGAGGTGACAAAGTCTCGTTGCAGTTCATACGACATTTTCTCGTTGCAACAACACGTTCACGCCATAACTTTTGGACGATCGGGCTTGGTGGCCCCGATTTTAGTCTCGCGTCTCTGCGCAAATCACAAGGAACGTGGTCCGTGCCGCAGTAAATATGTCATTCGTAACGCAACGTGATCATCAGATCGACACGCGTCGCCCGCCTCGCCGGCACGAAACTCGCGGCCGCCGCAACGGCTACGAGCAGAAGCGCCACGCTTACAATTGTCAGAGGATCCGACGGTCTCACGCCATAAAGGAAGCTTGTGATCAGCCGGGCGAGCAGAAGAGCCGCCGCAATCCCGATGACGATTCCGATAAAAACGGGGCGCATTCCTTGTCCGACCACCTGCCGAAACACATCGCCATGTCCAGCCCCAAGTGCCAATCGCACGCCAATCTCGTGGTTGCGCTGACTTACGGAGTAAGAGATAACTGCATAAATCCCGACGGCAGCCAGCAGAGCTGCGATCAGCGCGAACGCGGTCAACACGACAGCGATGCCCCGCAGGTTTGCCGAGTCTGCCGCGCGTGACTCTTCCATGGTTTGAATCTCGAAAACCGGCACGTCCGGATCAAGTTGTGCCACCTCCGTCCGAATCGACTTGATCGAACTGGTGGGATTCCCGGAAGCTCGAACGACGAAATTCATCCATTTGTCGATTTGCGGAACGTAGAACTGCGGCCACACATCGTCGTCTGTACTCCACCACCGGATGTCACCGATGACGCCGATTACCTCCAATGACTTAGCCGGATCTGCTGCCGTGAATCGCCGTCCGACTGCATCCTGTCCCGGCCAGAGACGCCGGGCCATCGTCTTATTGATGATCGCGACTCTGGGTTCTCCTGAATAATCCGATGGAATGAAGCCCCTCCCGCGCAGCAAAGGAGCCTGCAACACCTGGAAAAGATCGGCAGTCGCAGCAAGTTGTAGTGCGAGCGAAGCCTCCGCCATCGCGGCGGCCGTGACAGGCTTGCCCTCAAGGACCACTTTCTTGCCATCACAACACTCGTAAAATGCAGCGCTTGTTATCCCTGGCAGAGATTGAATCCGTTCCAACGTGCGCTGATAAAACTCGGCGCGCTCCTCCGGCTTCGGGTATTTCGAATCCGCAAGCGTCATCTGCATGGTCAACACGTTGGACGGATTGAAACCACGATCAGCTCTGAGAATTGTGACCAGGCTTCGGATCAATAGCCCACCGCCCACAAGTAGGACGAGGGCCAAAGCCACCTCGCAACTCACCAGACCATCCCGTAACCGCCGCGCGCTTACGCTTCCGCCGGCGCCTCTGGTTCCTTCTTTCAGTGCCTGATCGACATTGGTAGTCGTGGCTTGGAGTGCGGGAGCGACGCCGAAAACAATCCCGCTAACCACCGAGATCGTTGCGGCAAAGCCCAGAACCCAGAGATTGATGGCAATCGGATTCGTCTGCGGAAGAGCACCTTGCGGGCTGAACGAAACCAGCAAATCCTTCAACCAGATCGACATCACAATCCCAGCTACACCGCTCGCCAACCCGAGCAAAATGCTCTCCGTCAGCAAGTGGCGAATCACCCGCCTGCGTCCTGCGCCGAGGGCCAGTCGAATGGCAATCTCGCGGTAGCGCCCAGTAGTCTGCGCCAAGAGCATGTTGGCGACGTTCGCGCACGCGATCAACAGCAAGAATCCAACCGCCCCAAGCAAGATGAGCAGCACGGGCCGTGCGCCGTGCTCGACCTCTTCATGCAGAGGTTGCACGAATATGTCGGTACCAGCTTCGATTTCCGGATATTGCGCGGCTAGTCGACGCGCGATGGTCGACATCTGTGCCTGCGCTTGCGCTGGCGTAATCCTAGGTTTGAGTCTGCCGATGACCCACATCCGCTGGTTTCCTCGATCGTTCTGCAGTTGTTCCATCGGCACCGGCGCAAAGATCTCGGGGTTGGTAATGCCCCAGATCTGAGGAAAGCGAAACGCCTCGGGCATAATCCCGATGATCGTGAATTTCTCCCCGTCGAGAGTCAGAGTCTTCCCCAAACTGGTCAGATCCGCCCCCGGCCCCCAAGTCCAGAACCCCTTCCCAACTACCACTACGTGGTTCTTACCAGCTTGGTCCTCGCCGGGCACAAAAGCGCGGCCCTTCGCGACCTTGATTCCCAGGATCTTGAAAAAGTCCGGTGTGACCTGGATTCCGTAGAGGTGCTCAGCTCCTCCGGTTGCCGTGAGGGCCGGATCGTAGATCGCTCCCGCCGCAAGCGCAGAAAAGACATCCGCCTGCCTCGACCAATCGAGAAACTCAGGGCCGGAGACTGTCCCGCTGTTGAAGTGCTTGTCCTTCCGCCAAAGCATGACCAACTGCTCCGGGTGATCGAACGGAAGCGGCCGCAGGACTACTGCGTACAGGATGCTGAATATCGCGGTAGTGGCCCCGATACCGAGCGCGAGAGTAAGGACTGCAATGGCCGTGAAGCCCGGCCTCTTGTGCAGCCGGCGGAAACTCTGCTGCAGGTCGTGGCGTAAGCCTTCCATCGGAGCCTCCGGTCAGAGAGGATCAAGAGGGTATAAACATTCTTAGGACAGCAATTCGCCTGTCTTCATTTGATACGCGCAATTGCTTCGAAATCCGCGGGCTACCTTCGGCTCCCTAAGCTCGCAGCGTTCGATGTCGAAATCATATGTCCATTGTTGAACATTGAGATAGATTCCTTTTCTGAAATGCATAACCGAAAGAGCGCAAAGGACTTGCAGTTCCACCCAGTTTTGTGAGCCTCATCACACTCTCCCGCGACCTTTGTCACTGTTCATAAGCGTCATCCAGCCTCAAATAGAAGCTAGCGGGTCGAATCGGCGCTGAGCGGCGTTCCCTTCGTGCCCGATTCCCTTGGACCCGAGGGTGCCCATGATCAATGACGACGTCGTAAAGTGCCCGCTTTGTGGGGGATTCACCCACATCGAACACAAAGAATTGCTCGAGGCTCTGCAGCAGCCCCGCATCCGCGAGCAGATCGAGAAATACATCGCTGAACTCCTCAAATCGCCAGTAGATGATTTGAGCACAGTCGGTGCAACGCAGTCCGGACACGACTTCCAGAAAGACGTTCACAGTTGGAATCCGTGCGTCCCGATGTGGCGCCGCAGCCCGAAAGAATGACAACACAGCACTAGCTTCTAGCGAATCCAGAAGTCGGTTTGGTTCGACGCTCGAAGCTAGAAGCTAGAAGCTAACGAAGCTAGCAGCCGGGACGCCACGTCTAGACCCCCGGTCGAAAGGTCAGCCCATGAGCGCAAAAAAAATCCTGATTCTCGGTGCCGCAGGAAGAGACTTCCACAATTTCAACGTTGTATTCCGCGGAAACCCTGAGTACCAGGTTGTCGGATTCACCGCGACCCAGATCCCCGGCATTGCCAACCGGAAATATCCTGCCGAACTTGCCGGCTCGCTCTATCCCAACGGCATTCCTATTTTTGAGGAGAACGATCTGGAACGCCTCATCGGCGATCAATCGGTCGATGCCGCTGTGTTCTCGTACAGCGATATCTCGTACCAGAACATCATGCACTTGGGATCGCGCGTGGTCGCAACCGGCGCCGACTTCTGGCTGTTGAGCTCGCAACGCACGCAACTGAAATCCAAGGTCCCCGTCATTTCGATCTGCGCCGTCCGCACCGGATGCGGCAAGAGCCCCGTCGGCCGTTTCGTCGCCTCCGAACTGCGCCGCGAGGGCCTCAAACTCGTCGCCGTTCGCCATCCCATGCCCTACGGGGATCTCGCCGCCCAAGCCGTGCAGCGCTTCGCCACCGTCGACGACATGGACAAGCACGAATGCACCATAGAAGAGCGCGAAGAATACGAGCCGCATCTTCGCGAGGGAACCATCGTCTATGCCGGCGTCGATTACGAACGCATCCTGCGCCAGGCCGAGAAAGAAGCCGACGTCGTCATCTGGGATGGCGGCAACAACGACACTCCTTTCTATGCGTCCGATCTGGAAATCGTCGTTGCCGATCCCCATCGTCCCGGACATGAACTTTCCTACTATCCCGGCGAAGTGAACGTCCGCCGCGCCCACATCGTCGTCATCAACAAAGTCGACACCGCCGCTCGTCAGGACATCGAAACCGTCCGCAAGAACATCCGCACCGTAAATCCGAAGGCGGAGATTGTCGAGACTGCTTGCCGCGTCACCGTTCCAGATCCTGCACGAGTCAAGGGACGCAAAGTTCTCGTGGTCGAAGATGGTCCGACCCTTACTCACGGTGAGATGCCCTACGGCGCGGGTGTCGTCGCAGCCCGGCAATGCGGCGCAGCCGAGCTGATTGATCCCCGGCCTTTCGCCGTAGGCTCAATCCGTTGGACCTACGAACACTATCCGCATCTGGCCGGCTTGTTGCCCGCCATGGGGTACAGCGCCATGCAGCGGCACGAACTCGAAGAAACCATCAACCGCGTGCCTTGCGACCTTGTGCTGATCGCCACGCCGATTGACTTGGCCCACTCGGTGAAATTGAACAAGCCGAGCCTACGGGTGAGCTACGAGATCGAAGATAGAACCGAACCTGGACTGGCGCACATGATTGCCGACTTTACCAAGCATCGCGTGGGAGTGGGGGTATAGCACGAACCTGGGCTCACCAGACTCGGTGACGGCAATCACTGCCCCAAATCGGGCAGCCGCATATACCGAAGTGTATGGATTCTCTCTAGCAGCCGCTGTGGAGGCTGCACGGAGGTGTGCCATGCCTACCACGTTCGCGTCGGTTTCTCGTCTCGCGATCAAGAGTGTTTTGTTTCCAACCGACTTCTCATCCGCCTCCGCTGCTGCGCTGCCCTTTGCGGAATCGATCGCCCAGATGTATGGCTCCGTCGTAATGGTCACGCACGCGATTCCGCCGGAACCGCATCGGCAGGTTGTCACTGATGCTGTCCCTTCTCAGGATCATGTTGTCTGGGAGGATGCCCGGCAGAGGCTCGATTCCTTCACCTACAAATTGGAAGCGCACCACATCCCCTGCAAGCCTCTGCTGGATCGTGGCGATGTCGACCAAATCATCCCTGCGATGATCGACGAGAACCATATAGATCTGGTGGTTCTTGGAACCCACGGCCGGCGCGGAGTCACCAAGCTGATCGTTGGTTCGTCGGCAGAAAAAATCTATCGTTGCTGCAGTTGCCCGGTTTTGACCATCGGTCCCCACGTGCACTGCGGAACGAACTGGAAACTGCGCCGCATCTTGTGTCCGGTTGATCTCAGTGAAGATCCCGAGCCGATCCTGCACTACGCCTTATCGCTGGCAGAAGAGAACCAGTCAGAGTTCATCGTGCTCGGGGCGGTCCCGATGGTGCCTTGGCAACATCGGCCTGATGTCGAGCAGCGAACCTTCCGCGCCCTCGAAAGTTTTATTCCCGAGCAGGCGAAAAGTTGGTGCACACCGCAGTGTGTTGTCCGATGGGAGCATCCCGCCGAGGCCATTCTGCGCGAAGCCTTGGAGCGCAAAGTCGACCTGATTGTCATGAGCGTGCACAAGTCGCGCGTTTCCGCACTTTCGGCACATTTGCCGTGGCCTATTGCTTCGGAGGTCGTCAGCCAGGCTCGGTGCCCGGTGCTGACCATGCGAGTTTAGGTTTTCATACAGCCGCAGCGCTGCTGCCACTTTTTTACAGCGCGGCGTCATTTATAGGACGGAGGAAATCATGCTAGTCAGTAAGCAGCAGGCCCTCGATTATCACTGTGGGTCTCGCCCGGGAAAAATTGAGATTACGCCCACCAAGCCCTGCCGTACTCAGCGCGATCTCAGCATGGCCTACACGCCTGGGGTGGCCGAGCCTTGTCTTGAGATCAACAAGAATCCGCACGATGCCTTCAAGTACACCGGGCGCGGAAATCTCGTGGCCGTGTTGAGCAATGGAACCGCGGTCCTCGGTCTCGGCGACATCGGAGCGCTTGCCGGAAAGCCCGTCATGGAGGGCAAAGCCGTCCTCTTCAAACGCTTTGCCGATGTCGATGTCTTCGATATTGAAGTGAACAGCCACAACCCCGACGAGATCATCAAGCTTTGTCAGTTGCTGGAGCCCACCTTCGGCGGCATCAATCTCGAGGACATCAAGGCCCCCGATTGTTTCCAGATAGAAGAGGAACTCAAGAAGACGATGAAGATTCCCGTCTTCCACGACGACCAGCACGGAACCGCCATCATCTCTGGCGCCGCACTGTTGAACGCCCTTGAGATCGTCGGCAAAGACATCCACAAAGTGCGAGTCGTGTTTAACGGCGCTGGAGCCGCCGGCATCGCCTGTGCCGAACACTACATTCGCCTCGGAGTGAAACGCGAGAACATCCTTCTTTGCGATACCAAGGGAGTCGTCTACAAAGGCCGCAAAGAGGGAATGAACAAGTACAAGGAGGGCTTCGCCCAGGATACTCATTTACGCACTCTTGCCGAAGCGTTGGTCGGTGCCGATGTCTTCGCCGGACTCTCTGTGAAGGGCGCCATCAACGGCGACATGATTCGTTCCATGGCTGCCAATCCGATTGTGTTTGCCATGGCCAATCCCGACCCCGAGATCACCTACGAAGAAGCCAAGGCATCCCGCCCCGATGTCATCATCGCCACCGGGCGCTCCGACTATCCCAACCAGGTGAACAACGTTCTTGGATTTCCCTTCATCTTCCGTGGTGCGCTTGACGTCCGCGCAACGGCGATCAACGAAGAAATGAAGCTGGCCGCCACACGTGCCCTCGCCAATCTAACGAAAGAAGACGTTCCGGATTCCGTGTGCCGCATCTATGGTGTGCCACGCCTGCAATTTGGCCGCGAATATCTCATCCCCAAGCCCTTCGATCCTCGCGTCCTGATGTGGGAGGCTTCCGCGGTCGCTGAAGCTGCCATGCGCAGCGGAGTCGCCCAGGAACCGGTCGATCTCGAAACCTATCGCTCTCAGTTGGAGCGCCGCCTCGGCAAGGCCTACGAAGTCGCGCGCACTATGATCCACAAGGCGCAGGCCAGTCCGAAGCAGGTGGTTTTTCCCGAAGGCGATAACGAGAAAATCCTTCGCGCCTGCCGCGTGCTGGTCGAGGAGGAGATTGGAAAGCCCATCCTGCTTGGCGATTCCTTGAAGATTGCCAATCGCGCGCGTGAAGTGGGGGTTGAACTCGACGGAATTCAGATCGTCGACCCGGCGACTTCAGAGCATCGGACCGCGTACGTTGTCGAATTGTTCCGCCTCCGCCAGCGTCGGGGCGTGACCCTGCTCGAGGCTGAGACACTGCTGAACAACCGCAACGTCTTTGGCTCCATGATGGTCCACATGGGAGATGCGGACGCGTTAGTTTCCGGTGTAACCCAGCATTTCCCGGATACGATTCGTCCCGCCCTGCAGATCGTGCGCATGCGGGAAGGTCTGCACCGCGTCTCGGGCTGCTACGCCGTAATTACCCGCAAGGGGGAAGTCTTCTTCCTGGCCGACACCAGCGTGAACATCGAACCCACCGCAGAAGATCTGGTAGAGATAGCACTCTGCACCGCACATATGGCACGTCGCTTCGACCTCGTCCCGCGCGTCGCCTTCCTCTCCTTCTCGAGCTTTGGAGGAGTTGATCACCCCATCAACACCAAAGTCCGCAAAGCGGTCGAACTGGTGAAGTATGCCGATCCAACTCTCATCGTCGATGGTGAAATCATGGCGGACGAAGCGCTCTCGCCTGAGCTGATCGAAGAGCTTTATCCATTCAGTTCGCTTAAGGGCGGCGCCAACGTGCTGATCTTCCCCGACCTCGCCTCGGCGAATATCGGTTGCAAGCTGGCCGCAAAAATCGGCGGAGGCGAAATGATCGGTCCCATCCTCATGGGCATGAGCCGTCCGGTGCACGTCTTGCAGCGCACCGCTAGCGTCGAAGAGGTCGTCAACGTCGCCGCGATCGCGGTTGTCGATGCCCAGGAAAACGACACTTACATGCACCCGCACGTGCATGTTTCAGTGGAACCAGAATTGGTAGGAGAAGACTAGGAAATCAGGTTTCAAAGTTTCAAGGTTTCAAGGTTTCAAAGTTTCAAAGTTGAAATACAAAGCGTTTGACTTTCTCCGCGAACTCAGTGGCCTTTCTTCGCGAGCTTCGCGGTTAAGCGGTTGAGTTTGAGGTTTTCAGAGGCTTTCAAAGCTTAAGCGAGTGCCCGGTTGGGATTGCTTTGAAACTTTGAAACCTTTGAAACTTTGAAACCTCGAAACTTGGCTTCTTTTGAACCTTTGAAACCTGTTGTACGGCATCTAACCCAAGCAGTCCGAGGAAAACTATGTCGACGCTCTGGAAGTCGCGGTATGCGAATCGCACGCTGGGAATCAAGGGTTCTGCCATCCGTGAACTCCTGAAGGTGACGCAGAACCCCGAGATCATTTCTTTCGGCGGAGGCCTTCCCGCTCCCGACGTTTTCCCCGTTCAGCGCTTCGAAGAAGCTTGCCACAAAGTCCTCACCGAGCAAGGAGCCCAGGCCCTGCAATATGGACCCACCGAAGGATTCCAGCCGCTACGCGACATGATCGCCCACAACATGGCTCGATACGGCATCGTCGCCCGTGCCGAGAACGTGCTCATCACCTCGGGGTCCCAACAGGCTCTCGATCTCATCGGCAAACTCCTCATCAATCGCGGAGACCGCATCTTGGTCGAGGCCCCCACCTATCTCGGGGCCCTGCAGGCATTCAACGTCTACGGAGCCCAGTACGTCTCCGTACCCGTGGACAACGACGGCCTGATTACCGAGGAACTTGAGCCCTCGATCCGCTCCGGCGTGAAGTTCATGTACGTTCTCCCCAACTTCCAGAATCCTGCCGGCGTTACGCTCTCCGAAGGCCGCCGTCATCAACTCATCCTTCTTGCCGACAAGTACGGCATCCCGATCATCGAAGATGATCCTTACGGCCAACTCCGCTACGAGGGCGAGCACATCGCTCCTCTCGTTGTCCTCGATCGTGAAAACCTGCGCCGCGACAACGGATTCACCCTTGGCAACGTCATCTACCTCAGTACCTTCTCGAAAACCCTCGCTCCGGGAATCCGCCTCGCCTGGATCGTCGCGCCCGAAGACGTGATCAGCAAGCTCGTTCTGCTCAAGCAGGCGGCGGACCTGCACACCTCGACCTTCAATCAGTACGTGGCCTTCGAAGTCGCGCGCGACGGCTTCCTCGATCAGCACGTAAAGCTGATCCGTCAGGTCTACCGCGAACGCCGTGACGCCATGCTCCATGCATTGCACGAATATTTCCCCCACGAGGTTACCTGGACTCATCCCCAAGGCGGCCTGTTCCTCTGGGTGACCCTACCGGAAGGAACCGATTCCAATACGCTCTTCCAGGCCGCACTCGCCGAAGACGTTGCCTTCGTCGCGGGAGACGCCTTCTACGCCAACAACGGTCACGAGGGCAGCCGCCACATGCGCCTGAATTTCTCTCACTCCCAGCCGGACTTGATCCATGAGGGCATCCGCCGGCTGTCAGTCGCCGTCAAGATGCAGTTACGCTCTCCTCACGTAACCCAATAGGGTCCCAGCGCCGGCTGGCGGGGGATCACCCGGGTACTCAGCCGTGTGACCAGGATCACACGTTCCGGTGACATACAGCACCGCCTATTTTCATCCCTCGCCACACACTAGATTCGCAAAGGATCCAGCCATTCCGACGCAAACCCCGCGCCGGGACGAGCACTGGCCTGTGGGGGTGACCTGTGACCGTTTCCGTTCTGACCATCATCGTTGCCGTTCTTGTCATCGCTGCTGGACTCTTCCTGATCCGGGCTGTCCCCGGCGTTCGCGCCTACTTCAGTTTCCGCGGGAAGCGTCTGGTGACCTGTCCGGAAACGCGGAAGCCCGCGGCCGTCAATGTGGCGGCAGGAGAAACAGCCCTCGGCGTCTTCTTCAATGAACCCACAGTGCGGCTGAATCAATGTTCGCGCTGGCCGGAAAATCAGAACTGCGGACAGGAATGCCTCCAGCAGATCGAAGCCGATCCTGAAAAATGCCTCGTCTGGAATCAGGTTTCCAAGTGGTACGAGGGTAAGAAGTGCGCGTTTTGTCACAAGCCGATTGGCGCCTTACATCACCTGGATCATGCCCCGGCACTGTTGGGCCCGGATTTCCGAACCACAGAATGGAAGTACATTCGTCCCGAGCAATTGCCTCAGGTCTTCTCTACACATCAGCCTGTCTGCTGGAATTGCCACGTGGCGCAAAGCTTCCGCCGTCTGCACCCGGATCTGGTGGTCGATCGTGCCGCAGAGCCGCGGCGCACGATGTAGAAGCTATTTTGCTCCATTAGCGTTCCCCGTTGATTATCGTGCTGAGCGAGGATTGAGCTTCGCGAATGCGAAGCTCAACCGCAGTCGAAGCATCCCTACCTGCGCCAATGAAGCCGCAACGTTGGAATCCATTCTATGATTTCTGATTAGTGTAGAGCGCTTGGATTGAAGCGAATAGGTGTTGACTCTACCGCGAATCATTTCCGCCGGGGATCGGTTCTGACTTTGCTTTGCTCTTGAACAGCTTTCTTGAGATATCTGGCCAGAATTCGTCGACCAGGCTGCCGAGTATCCCGTAGCCGATCGCGATGCCGGCCCGGCTGGCGGTCAGACCCACTCCGCGTTCACTCGCATACACTTTTGTGGTCCCGCCAACCTGCACTTCGGTTCTTCCCGGGTAATAAAGATTCGAAACTGCTCCCCCGGCGAACGCTCCCAGAATGCCTGAGAAGTTGAACGACCGTCCGCCCTTGTCGGTATGGCAAACGAACTCCTGCTTGACGGCATAAAAAAAACGGGTCCTGAATGCGCCCTCGCCCAGTCGGAAGTAGCGAGGGTCTTCTTTCAGCAGTACAGGAAACGCGTAGTTGCTCCAGAACCCCGCCGAAACCTCATCCGCGAATGCCGCTCCAAATCTTTTGCCGTATCCCTCCGCGCCCTGGCCGTAAGCTGGAAACTCATTTTGGCCCTGGCTCAGCCCGGCCTGCAGACCGACAGTCGCGATGATCACGGGATCAAACGCCGATTTAGCGAATAAATGAAACTTTTCCCCTGGAGACAGCGGCGGTGCATCCTGGCGGCTTGTCATACCAAACTGCGGCATCACCCCAAGGATTCGCTGGGATTGTTCCTTGCGTTCGATCTCCTTCTCATGCTCGCTCTTCTGCTCCCGTCGAGTCGCGTCCGGCCGTGGAGAAGGAGTCGGTTCACTCGGTTGCTGGCCTTGCGATGCAGGCTCTTGCGCTGCGCAAAAAGTCGCCAGCACACAGCCGACCGCGATGCGGGCTCCAAGCCATACGAGCGGTTTCGGGGTGTTTTTCATTGTCCTGGATTTTTTTATGGATGCCGGTGCAATACATGGACTGAGATGTCCGGCCAAAACTCGCGGAACACATTGGTCAATGCATCTCGGCCCATCGCCCAGCCGAATTTTACCGCGAGCGCCCCAACCGTGCGGTCCGCCTGTGGGTAGTACGTGCTCGAGAGCCCTTGTGACATCGCGCGCCCCAAAACTTCCGATGTATTGAATGTATTGTGTCCGTGATAGTCAGGCGTGATGAGAATTCGCGACGCCGCATAGATTCCACGGCCCAGGAAACTGCCGTTGCCCGCACCCTTCGCGTAGTAGCGTTCGTCCTCATGGAGCACCGAAGGCAGCGCGAAGATCACAAGATAATTCCCGCTGGCTTTGTCCAGGAAGCCTCGCCAGTAATAGCCCCAATATGCGGGCATCCCATTCTCCCCAATCGAGGGATGCGCTTCGGTCCAAAACGCTAATCCGGACGTCACACCCACAAATACGAATGAAGAATAGTCAAACGTGTTCTGGGTAGCGATTTTGAAAGCCTCTTTCGTAGTGGGCGGTGGGGGCAGAGCCCCGGCACTGACCGCGCGGTAATTCGGCATCACTCCCAGAATCCTTTTGGGCTGTTGATGGATCGCCCGCACGGGTTGGCCTTCCGCATTCGTCGTGGCTGGCGCCTGTTGTTCTTCCTGAATCGAAGGAGTGCCTGCACTCGACTGTACTCCAGCACTTGAATTCTGTTGAGCGCTCGGTTTCGCATCCTGGTTTTGTGGATCCTTGTCGGCTGTTGCGGGCTGCGGTGCCGAATCTTGCTTTTCTGTGCTCGTACTTGCCGGTTGGTTCTGAGAAGTACCCGAGTTTGTGGGGGCGGAGTCCTGCTGCGCCCAAGCAATCAGCGAGAGGGTGCCGGTAAGCACAAAACAGACCACAGATTTGCGAACAATCTTCATAAAGTAATCTTGTCCAATTACGACGGAAGGGGGCTGATGTAGTTTTATGGGTTGATCCTCTTAATACTAACAACCTACTTGGATGCTTCGAAACTGCGGGAAGTGCCTTTTTACGTTCATTTACAAACTTTGGTAAGCCTCTAAACTTCGAACGCGCTAGAAGTGAAATCCAATCTCCGCCGTCAGCGCTCGCGGGGAAACATAATGCGTTCCGCTAAAAGTGGAAAGAAAGTTATAGAGCGCATACTTGTTTGTTATGTTGATCGCGGTCAACACCACGCTGACCCTGTATCGATCGTGTTGCAACCGGAACAGATTGTCATCGCCCACCGAAACATCGAATGTGTTCCGGGGCGCAATTCGCGGCGGATTCCGGTCGTCATTCTCCGTTCCGGGCGCAGGGACGCGAATCAGCGTCGAACCAAATTGCGAGGCAGGGCAGACCGACGGCAACGCTTGTGTGACGCTCGCCCGCTGTGCTCCGCAGTAAAGTCCGGCTTCAAATTCCTGGTCTGCACTTAGAGGAACCGCCCCAGCGTTCGCCGCAACCATCGACACAAGAGCGGTCCCAGCCGCAGAAACCATCGACCCCGGACAGGTGTTGAAATCCGATAAGCCGAAGCACGGGCTTGCACCCGCTACTAGTCCACTGTCGAATCGCCAGTCGAACCCAATCCACGGTCCGCTCTTTCCGATCTGATACTGAAGGTGCGTCGACTGATTGAATCGTTCATCGTGATCGATGCGGAACGGTACGATTCCACTCCCGCTCACCGCTGGAACTGACCCGGCTCCTCCGATCTGAGGAGTGAAGTAGCGTGCCGCTACGCTGGAAAATACGACCTGTGCCGAAAAGCCCCGGTACGTCGGAACGCTTACCCGCCCCGCAAATCCCGGAATCTTCGAATTGTTCCACTCGATCGGGAACGTGATTGGCGTATTCCCGAGCACGCTAAAGTCGAACGCATTGTGCGTGTACTTCCAGATATATTCGCCCGAGAAAACCAGATACTTCCCGAACGCCTGCTCCAGCCCGGCGTGAAACTCATTCCGGTACCCGGGACTCAGTGGACTCGGCACAGCCGCCGAACACGATAGTAGAGGAGCGGTCACCGCGTTTGCACAACCAAGGCTCGAACGCACCAGGTTTTCGTTGAATGGCGTTTCCAGCGTACGCGCATAAGAGACGCGCAAAACTGTGTTCGTCTTCTTAATGTTGTACGCGGCGCCCAGTCGTGGCTCTGCCTGTCGCGCCACCGTCAGCCCGTTATAAAGATCTCCTCGGATTCCCACGTTGAAGTTCCATGGCCCCTCTGTGATCGCGTCCTCAACATACAGTCCAAGCTCCTTCACATCGGTATGCCCAGCAAAATTGTATGGAGCTCCGCCGCGCGTCAGGTCGTATGGCGCGAGCACAGGGTTATACAGCGGATACAAGCTCGATCCCGCGCTGTTCGCGGCAGTGTTCTGAACGTACCCCGCCCCCGCGCAAGCAGCTGAATTTCTAATTCCCGGTACGGCGAGCAACGTACCCGCAGTCAGGCAGGGTGCGTTATAAAACGGATCCACAATCCCGATCTGATCGTTTTCATTCAGAAACGTCTGCCTGTAGATCGCTCCAGCCTTGATGTTATGAATGCCCTTGACATACGAAATGCTCGATTGCAACCCAGCATTGGTCAGCGTCCGATACTGTCCAACGCTTTGCCTCTGCAGGCTCGGCGGCCCCAGATCGGAAAACGGATTCCCGCTCGGATAGTAGTGGTAATCGTCACGCCGAACGAATGTTCCCAGCGTGAATACGGCATTCGCTCCAATCAGATGCGTCCATGACGGAGCGATGTCAAACGTTTCAATCTTTGAGCGCTGGTCCGCCGGACCAACCGCTTGCCCGTTCGGCCCAATCCCCCCCAGATTCTCTACCCCGGAGTAAATCCCGTTCAGACCATTCCACGGCGTCGCAAGTTGCTGGTCGTACGTATTCGGATTCTGGAACCACGACCTCGTATAGCTGAAGTTGGTGTGGATCGAGTCCGCCGTTGAAAGCTGGAAATCGACGCGGTCGAAAAAATTCTGCTCGTTTCCTTTGTCGTGTATTACCTCGAACTCAGGTGTATCCAGAAATCGTCCGGTATTCAGACCGCCGGCCGAAATGAAGTTACCCCACTTCGGCCCGCCATACGCCAGATCGAATCCAACCGTGGAACTTCCGAACGATCCGTACGAAGCCGTCACGCTGCCATGCGGAGTCGTCATTCCCACCCCCGACCGCGTGGTCACGTTCATCACAACGCTGGTTTTGTCCCCGTACTCCGCCGGAGGCGCACCCGAAATGATTTCCATCGACTGCACCGCATTCAAAGGCAGTTGGTTGGAAAAGACTTTGCTCGTCTGATCCGTGATCGGCTGGTTGTCCAGGGAAATCGAATTCTCCGCATGATCGCCGAGCCCGTGAATCTGCCCATTCGAATCCGCTGCGATTCCCGGCGAGCTGTTCGTCACGATCGCGCTGAGCTGCGAACTCTGATTCCCCAGTGGCATCTTGTCCAACAGGTTCTTATCGACGTCCGTGTGGAATGCCGAGTCGTTTTCGACCAGATCCCCGCCTTCCGCAGATACCGTGACGGTCTCCGTCGAGGTGGCAACTTTCAGGGTGATCGTGAGCGTCTCCGGTACCACCGAGCGCACCTCGACGTCCTGCACGTGAGAGTTGAACCCGGAGGCTACAACCGTCAGATGATAGGGATTGAACGGAACATTACTGAAACTGAAGTGCCCTGTGCTATCGGTCGTCGCGGATTCATCGTAACCGCTGACCGGATTGTGGATCTCGACCTTTGCCCCAGGGAAGACCGCCCCCGTCGAGTCTTGAACCGTACCGTTGATAGATCCGAAATTGCCGCCACCTTGACCGTCGGCCGCGATCGCCGCTGAACCGCATAGAAGCAGCACCGCGGCGAGCCGCAATGCAGTACTCGTATACATAAATCCTCCGACCTGAATGAGGAACTGCCCAGATTTGTGGAAATACGTATCAGGAGTTGTTACAGGGCAGGAGGACCACGATTACTGAGGTCAGAGAATTCAACGCGGGGAGCCACCACCACGGCTTCTTCACGCAATATGCCCACTGCCGCGAATGCCGGGGCGTCAGCGGATGCATTGGGAGCGGGGTTGGCACTATGCGCGACGACGCAAATCAGACACGATGCCGATTTTGTCTGGTTGGCGTGATGGTGGGTAGACTCCGCCCCTGCCGTCCAGACCATCAGGGACAGACACAGATAGGTCGCAAGTCTTATCCCTAAACGCATATTTTCCCGCTTTGGAATTAGACGTCTACCAGCTTATAACGGTTATCCGGCGTGCAGCAACGTTTTGCAAGTTACTATAGAGATGGGAATGTAGCTGTGCGCTGTTCCCCGGCAGCATTCATTTCAAGCGAGGATACATGGCAGAACCGACTTACGAAGAATTGAAAGCTAAATTGGCGCAACTCGAGAAGGAAGTTGAGGTCAAGAAACGCAGCGGAGACCTTATTTTCAAGGTCGGAGAAAAGGGCGGAGTCAGCGTTTACGGCCTCGGCCGCTTCCCGGTCACCCTCTACTACGAACAGTGGAACCGCCTCCTCGGCGCCTCCGACCAAATCAAAGAGTTCATGGAAGAAAACAAGTCCAAGCTAAAGCTCAAAGAACAAGGCTAACCTTGTAGCGTTGGGTGCCCCATTTCTCGCGCGGTTTGTGCGCGAGAAGTGGGGATTTGTGTCTACATGGTGGGGAATTTGACTTTGGACTTTAACTTTTGCAATTTCCACGGATTATGACATTGCATCCCGGATTTACTCCGTGAACCTTAGTGTCCTTCGTGGTTGATTTGCTCTTCCATCGGAATCGCCCATATCCGGAATGGCCCGTTGGTTCTGCAACTTCCTGCACCCCTGCAATTTTCTTCATCCTGTTATTCGCTCGAATCTGGGATAAAATTCCAGCCCTCAGTTTTCTCCAGTCCCAAGTTCGATCCTGAGATGAAGTTCAAGCCAGAGGTGATAGGAAATGACAAGGAAAGTTCTGCTCGTGCTGACGGCCGCGTCCGTCATTCTGGCGCTGGTTCCGGGCCCGGCAAGTGCCGCGCACCAGGCTCCGCGCGCGCTGATTACTCAGCCCGTCGACAACGCCCAACTCGTCACCCTTTACGGCAACACGCGTCCCGAAGCCAACTCGCGCAACGATCTTGGCCGCGTCGCCGACGAATTCCCCATCAACCATATGCTGCTTCAATTGCAGCGCGCCCCTGAGCTCGATAAGGAATTCGACGCCTACATTCAAACTCTCACGGATAAGAACTCTCCCAACTTCCGTCACTGGATGAGCGCTGCCGAGCAGGGAGAGAAATACGGCGTCGCGCAGGAAGACATCGACACCATCACCGGCTGGCTCCGCTCCCAGGGCTTCACCGTTGGCCACGTCTATCCCAACCACATGGTCATCGATTTTTCGGGAACTGCTGGCCAGATCCGCAACGCATTCCACACAGAGATCCATAGCCTCTCCGTCGGCGGCAAGCAGCATATCGCCAACATGAGCGATCCTCAGATTCCCGCCGCACTCGCTCCCGCCATCCACGGCGTCGTCTCCCTTCACGACTTTCATCCGCAGGCCTATCACAAGCTCCGCACCAACTACACCTTCTCCGGATGCGGCAGCAATTGCTACTCGCTCGTGCCCGCCGACTTCCAAACCATCTACAACCTGTCCCCGCTTTACACTGGCGGCATCTACGGCCAAGGACAAACCGTTGCCGTCGTCGAAGACACCAACTCCTACGGCTCGGATTGGTCTAATTACCAGAAGACCTTCGGATTAACCTCCTACGGCGGAACCCTCACCACGGTTCATCCCAACGACGCCGGAAACTGCACCAATCCCGGCACCAATGGCGATGATGTCGAAGCCGACCTCGACGTCGAGATGGTCACCGCTGCCGCTCCGGGAGCCGCGGTCGAGGTCATCTCCTGCAGTGATACGACCACGACCTTCGGCGGCCTGATCGCCATTCAGAACATCGTCAGCGCCGGCAATCCGCCCGCAATCATCAGCATGAGCTACGGCGAGTGCGAAGTGGTCAACGGCGCATCGTCCAACGCTGCCTTCAACTCAGCTTTCCAGACCGCGGCGGCAGCTGGCGTTTCGGTCTTCGCCAGCGCAGGCGACAACGGTCCGTCCGCCTGCGCTCGTCTCTTCACCAACGGCGATAGCTACGCGTACCCGGGCATCGGAGTCACGGGCTGGGGCGAAACGCCCTACAACGTTGCCGTCGGCGGCACCGACTTCGAAGACCTCTACAACTCGCTCGAAGGCGGAGCCTCCCAGAGCACGTACTGGAATTCCACCAACGGTTCGAACTACGGCTCGGCGAAGTCCTACATTCCGGAAATTCCCTGGAATGACTCCTGCGCCAGCTATCTCGTCTACAACGTGGAAGGCTACAGCTCCTCTGCCGGATCGAGCGGCTTCTGCAACAGCACCACTGGAGCCAGCTTCCTGAGCACGATCGCCGGCGGCGGTGGTCCCAGCGGCTGCGCGAAGGGTACCGGCAATCAGAACTACGCGTACGTCGAAAACACCACTTGCTCCGGGTACGCCAAGCCCTCGTGGCAAAACGGCGTCTTCGGCAATCCCGCCGACAAGGTTCGTGACATTCCCGACGTCTCGCTGTTCGGCAGTAACGGCATCTGGGGTCACTACATCATCATTTGCTACTCCGACAAAGCCTTTGGCGGCGTTCCATGCACCGGCGCTCCCAGCGGATGGATCGGCATTGGCGGAACTTCTGCTTCCGCTCCCATGATGGCCGCCATCCAGGCGCTGGTAAACCAACACTGGAACATCCGCGCCGGCAATCCGAACCCGACGTATTACTCGATCGCCAAGACCGAGTTCGGCAAAACTGGCAATAGCTCTTGCTACTCGATCAACGAGACAGCAGGGAACAGTTGCGTGTTCAACGACATCACCCAGGGTGATATCGACGTGAACTGCCGCTACAACGGAACCGTCTTCGCCGCAGACTGCTATCGTCCCTCGGGCACCAACGGTGCGCTTGGAACTCAGGCAATCTCCAGCCTGAAGCTGAATAAGGGTGGTTCGGGCTTCACCAGCACTCCGACCTGCACCATCTCAGCGCCGCAGAACAAGTCGAAGTACACCTCGCCGACGGGTTCCACGATTTACGCCGGCGGAACGCAGGCCAAGTGCACAGCCACAACCAACACCTCTACCAAAGTCGTGACGAAGGTGACTCTGTCGGTTGCGGGCGGCGGCTACACGGGCGTCCCCACCTGCACGATCTCGGGTGGAGGCGGCAAGGGTGCGACCTGCACGGCCGTGATCACGCAAACGAAGGGCGCGACGGCCTATCAGCCGTCGTTCGGCGCAACTCCCGGCTGGGACATGGCCACCGGCCTGGGCAGCGTCAACGCCTACAACCTCGTCTTCAACACTTCCTGGTAAACGATTTGTTTGTCAGGATGGGTGCCCCATTTCTCACGCGCAGTTCGCGCGAGAAGTGGGGCTTTTCGATTGCCTGTGTCCCCTGAATCCTCTGTGGCGCGCGCTTTTGGATTTTGAGTTACTTTGTGTCCCTTCGTGTCTTTTGTGGTAAGCGTTTCGGCTTATGAGTTTCCCTGTGTCCCTTTGTGTTCCCCGTGGTGAAAGCTTTTGGTTTCGACGTCCCGACGTTTCACCCGTTTAGGGCTTTCCCCACAAGCTTCGCGCACTCCTCCACAAAATTCTGCTCACTCCGCGGAAACGTACACGGAAAATAACTTTCAATATCCAGTTCACCCGCCAGCTTCCCGCCGGTGAAGATTGGCACCACGATCTCACTCACCACCATCGTCGAGCCCGCAAGATACCGCGGATCTTCCGTCACATCATCCACCACAACCGTCTTCCCGGTCGTGGCCGCAGCTCCGCACAATCCCGTATCCAACGGAATCCGGACGTTCGGTGCGAAGCTGCCAACGTATGGCCCCACAACCAGAAACTCAGGATCTTTCGGGTCAACCAGATAAAACCCGACCCAGTTGTACCGCGCTTTCTTTTCGTGCAGACGCTTTGCCATGTTTTCCATCAAAGACGTAGCGTTCGCTGTTTTTGCGAGATTCTCAAACTCTCGAAGAAGCCCTTCCTGTTCTCCCACCATGGGTCCCCCGCACCGGCTCTTGCCAGACAACAATCCTTGGCATTGAACCCGAAAGGAGGAATAACCGCCGTGACTCGTGTCACCTCAGTGTTGCCGAACTGTAGACACGTCAAGAGTTGACCTGCCGGCGCCCCTTTGTCTTTGCGTTCCTTCGTGTCCCTTTGTGCCCTTTGTGGTAAGTGCTTTGGCTTTCCTGTGCCCCTCTGTGTCCTCTGTGGTAAGCGCTTTTGGGCAGCCGTTTCTTGTGCGAATCCCCGGGGCGAATTCCTGAATCTAATCTTCGAATGCGCCGCAGCCAGCGAATCGCCCGTTTTATCGCTATCGTCCAGACAGTCCTGTTTCTGGCCCACTATTTCATCTATCAAACCTGGACATATCAGCATCGGCTGACTGGTCCAGAGAGGATCTGGCTTCCAGTCGCTTTCGGCATTCTCTCGATCAGTTTCGTAGCCGCTTCCATTCTGGCCTTTTCACACACCAGCGCCCCGGTTCGGACGTTCTACCGCGCAGCGGCCATCTGGATGGGCATCCTGAGTTTCCTTGGCTTCGGCGCGATCGCCGCGTGGCTACTCTTGGCAATTTCTTGGATCGCAAAGTTCAGCCTCAACTTCCACCTTCTCGTTGAAATATTGTTCGCGATCGCCGCCGCAGCAGGTCTTTACGGAGTCTTCAATGCCAACTGGACCCGCATCACGCGCGCTCGCGTCCGCTTGGCGAACTTGCCGGAAGCCTGGCGCGGCAGGAAGGCTGCCGTCCTCAGTGATGTTCACCTCGGGCATGTCCGCAATCGCAACTTCCTCGAACGCCTTGTCGTGAAGATCGTCAGCGAGGAACCCGACGCGATCTTTATTCTCGGTGATCTTTTCGACGGCACCGCCATCGACGCAAAGAAAGCCACCGAGCCCTTAACGCAGCTCACCGCTCCGCACGGCGTCTATTTTGTTGCCGGAAATCACGAGCAATTCGGAGACGACAGCAAGTTTCTGAACGCAGTCTCCGCAGCCGGCGTCCGTGTGCTGAGAAATGAAAAAGTCAATTTAAACGGATTACAAGTCGTTGGCGTCCCCTACCGCGACGCCTCCATGAACGGAGGCCTGGCTTCCGCTCTCCGCCGCGTCCCCATCGACAAAAACCGTGCGAGCATCCTGCTCACACACGCTCCCGACGATCCCCACGCGGCCGAAGCTCTCGGCTTCTCGCTCCAACTCTCCGGCCACACCCATCTGGGACAATTCATCCCGTGGAGCTGGATGGCCCGCCGCATTTACCGCCAGTTCGTCTATGGCCTCAGCCGCATCGGCAAGATGCAGGTCTTCACCTCCAGCGGCGCCGGGACCTGGGGACCACCCCTCCGCCTGGGCTCCAATCCCGAAATCGTAATGCTCGAGTTCGAATAGCCACGGCATCTATCCACGAATGGGTGCCCCATTTCTCGCGCGCTTTTTGCGCGAGAAGTGGGGATCATTTCTTCGTGTCCATTCGCTCCCTTTGTGGTAAGCGTTTTGGTTTTCGATTTCCCTGTGTCTCTCTGTGTCCTCTGTGGTGAGCGTTTTGGCTTTTGACTTCCTTCGTGTTCCTTCGTGTCCTTTGTGGTAATGGTTTTGGCTTTTGATTTCCCAGTGCCCCTCTGTGTCCTCTGTGGTGAGCGTTTTTGGATTTGACTTCTAGCCCAGAAGATATCCACAGCCCCAATGTGACATCTGACCCGTGTCAAGCCATTTGAAAAAGTAACCGCGAGCTGTCGAGACATCAACGATGTAACCGGGAGCGGCCGGAGCCGAAGCTGTGGGAAAGTGGGAATCCCGCGGGGTTGGCGGGATTTCCAAGCGAGG
>DASYZA010000241.1:0-12261 GCA_035946775.1 Candidatus Sulfotelmatobacter sp.
ACGCTTGGTGCGGTTCCTCAGCCGCAAGCCGATTCAGGAAATCGCAATTGCATGAACTGCGCGGGAAACGGGAAAGCGAATAACTAGGCGGTAAGCAAGAGAGGAGCCCCAGAAACCCAGAGTTTTTCAACACCCACGTCCGTTCTCAACAAGACGCCTTCGCGCAAGATCCGGACTTCGATCCCACTTTTGATCAGCTCGTTGATGTGAGCGGCGTAACATCGCTCGACCTCTCGATCGAAGAGGCCAAAACGATTGCCCGCCGCGGCATGTTCCACCCAAGCTCCCGCCGCGCGGTGATTGCATCCAATCCCGACGTCTTCGGCATGGGACGCATGATGGACGTCCATCACGCCATGGCTACCGGCCGCCAGAACCTGCGGGTGTTCTACGATCGCCCCTCAGCCTTGCAATGGCTCGGCTTGGAGCACGCATCGTTACCAGCAGAAACAGAAATGCCGTCCAGCGACAGGTGAGTGTCAGTCTGGACGGCACTTAAATAGCGGCTAAGCAGCTCGGTCGAGCCGATTATCTCTTCAACACTGAAGTCACCGGCGATGCCGACGCTGATTCAAGATTCTTGCGGCTATCGCACCAGTGCTGTGCGGAGGTTGACTGATTGCCTTTCGGTTGGAACGCTGCTGTAAGACCGCCGCGCTGGAGGCGCTGCTCCACCAGTTGTCAAATCCATCAAACAGCGTGTTGTTCGTCAATCGTGTAACAGCGCTTCCGTCTGCATTTATGCTATAGATTTCGAAGTTTGATGTTCCCGGATAATCCTGGTTTGTTTGAAATACAATCTTTTCTCCGACCGGAATGGGATTGTAGTGAAGGATACCTGTCGTAGCGTTCAAGAGCCGAGTCAACCCTGTTCCGTCTGTATTGATCGTGTACAAGGTTTCAGTAAAGTCACCGTCACAGTAACGGCTGAACATAATCTGGGTCCCGTCATTCGTAAATGCTGGCATTTCGTCATATGCACCGCTGCTGCATGTCGCAGCAAGCTCCGGTCCCCCGGTGAGGGCCACTGCATTTGTCCCATCCGAATTCATCAGGGCGATCCCGTCGTGGTAAACACCGCCCGGGGACCACTCCAGTTCCGCGGCGACCTTCGTCCCGTCCGGCGAGAAGGTTGCCGAGTATGCCCAGTTGTCTGTCGTAGAAGGGAACACCACATGTTGATTTGAACCGTCGGCATTCATCATCCATATGTCGTAGCCGTTCATATACACAATCCGCTGCCGGTCGAACGAGAATTGTGGCCACCAAGAGTTACCGTCGGTCGTGAGTTGGGTTGGATTCACACTTCCACCATTCGCGTTGGCAGTGTAAACATCCCATGAGTTGTCCTCAGCCTGCATGTCGAAGGCAGCCAGCGCTCCATCACTGGAAAGCGTGAGCCCCTCGACCGCGGCCGATACCGGATTCCCGGTCCCCTGGTCCGTAACTCCACTGATGCCAATACTCCCATCTGTACCGAGCGTGCCAAACATCGGAGTCATCGAGAACGGCAATGCGTCACCGCCCGGATAGTCTTCGATGAATGCGAACTTTGCCGTTACGGAGACCATGGTGTTTGTTGTCAGGCTGGAATCGGCCACTGATGTGGCCACTACATGGTAGATACCGACGGGCCAAGGCGCTGTGTAAAGTCCACCTGCGTCGGTCGATGCGATGGTCCCGCCGTTCTCCTCTTGCACAGACCATGCCACGCGAGTGTCACTTAGATTTTGGATATTCGCAGTAAATTGCATTGTCTGGCCAACGAGAATGTTCGGGTTCATCGGTGAAATGCTGATACTTGGTTGGTCCTTCGAACCACTTATGCTGTTCCCGCTGCCGCCGCAGGCCATCATTCCCGCGACGGTAACAGAGAGAATGAGAGTAAGAAGGAAGGTCTTGCGCATACAGGGTTTCCTCTGGAGGTGAGAATCCCAGGCCTGCCTTGCGAAGTGGGGGAACACCGGATACGACGGTCCGAGCAACCCGCCGTGCGGTCTTCGTGCAGGCTAGTGTCCGCTCTGGGAAGCAGACCATCACCCCCACACGATACCCAACCTTATAGTCCCCTTTGTCGAATCTGGCACAACAAAATTATGTTTGTGATTCTGCTCACATTTGCGGCGCCAAGTTTGATCCTTCTCTTGGCTGCTAAAATCCGACAAGCATGGCTGCTGCTCACCAGCCCGGATTGAACCGCACCATCTTCCACGTCGACATGGACGCCTTCTTCGTCTCCGTGGAAGAACTTTACGATCCGTCCTTGAAAGGAAAAGCCGTCGTGGTCGGCGGACAGCGCGACGAGCGTGGCGTAGTCTCCGCCGCCTCCTACGAAGCCCGTAGATTTGGCGTCCACTCCGCCATGCCGCTCCGCACTGCCGCCAAGCAATGTCCCCACGCCATCTTCGTCGACGGACATCCCGAGCGTTACCGCGAATGCTCCGAAAAGGTTTACAAAGTTCTGGGCACGTTCACGCCCCAAGTCGAAATGGCCTCGATCGATGAAGCCTATCTCGACATGACCGGTACCGAGCGCTTGCACGGTCCTCCGCTGAAAGCCGCACACAACCTGCATCTGCGCATGAAGGCCGAAACTGGCCTGAACTGCTCGGTAGGAATTGGATCGTCCCGCCTGATTGCCAAAGTCTCTTCCGGCCAGGCGAAGCCAAACGGTGTTCTCTGGATTCTCCCCGGCGAAGAAGCCAAGTTCCTCGCCCCGCTCGACGTCCGCGAAATCCCCGGCGTCGGCAAAGTCATGGAGACCCATCTCCACGCTCTCGGCATCAAGAAAGTCGGAGACCTCGCCAAGCTGGAAGAAGGTGAACTCGAAGACCGCTTCGGCAAGTGGGGCTTGGCTCTCGCCGGGAAGGCTCGTGGCGAAGATGCTGGCGGATGGTTCGACTCCGAAGTCGCCGCCGAGCACGACGCGAAGTCCATCAGCCACGAACATACCTACAACGAAGATACCGCCAACCAGGCTCAACTGGAATCAACGCTGATGCGTTTGTCGGAGATGGTCGGCCGCCGCCTTCGCGAATCAAACTTCTACGCCCGCACAGTTCAACTCAAGCTACGCTACAAAGATTTCACCACGATCACTCGCGCCCACACGCTGCCAACTCCCACACAACTCGACACCGAAATTTTCGAACACATCCGCGCTCTGTTTCGCAGGAACTGGAAAAAGGGAAGTGAGATCCGTCTGCTCGGAGTGCACGCATCGCATTTCACCGCGCAACCCGACCAGATCGACCTGCTCGACGGTAACCGCCAGCAGCGCTGGAAAGACGTTCTCGCCGCCACTGACAAACTTCGCGACAGGTTCGGCGAATCGAGTGTCGGTCTGGCCGCCGGCCTCCGCGGCAGCTTCCGCGAACGCACCCACGAGAATCCGGCCAGCCTCCCCGGAAAAAAAAGAAACAACGATCAGGACAAATAAATATCCGTCATTTTAAGCGCGCCGGCAAAGCCGGCTTGCGTCACTCGAAAGATCCCTTCCAGTTTCGATGGTGCTGGAAGCAAAGGGATTTTGCCTGGCCCCTATCCATGAGAGTCCGTGCAAATCCGTGCAAAGATTCAAGCTTTCCCTTCCTCCTGCGTCTGAATCTGTACCAACCCACTCTTTTCGCCGACGTACCGAACACCCTTCCAGCGATCGATTGCCTCCCGCTCTCCGCGAATGTTCCGTACAGCCGACCCGATCGCCAGAGACGTCCGCACCATGTGACCTGCTCTCAACGGACCAGCTATTTTCGCATCCCGAATCCAGTGCAGCGCACTGCTGATGCTGCATCCGCACTGGCTGCAATCCGGAGTGCCGCCAAATACGCACGGCTCCACGTGAGTTTGCAAATCGGCTGAATAATTCATCGACATCTTAGAAAACAGGCAATCATCGGGACTCTTCGGCGCATTCACGAACGCCCGCGCCACACCGTCCGGTACCAACAACTTCGAGTAGCGTTTCCGTAACTGCGGCAGTTCCCTCGCTACCCGCTCGCGATCCTCCGGCATCAATCGCTCCGCCGACTCCTCGCCAATCTGTGGACTGTACAGGCTCACCCAAATGTGATCGACCTCTGGCCGGGCATTCCAGAATGCAACGTACTCTTCAAGATAAGAGGGCCGCGACAGCATGGGCCGTGTGATTACCCAATGTACGTTGATCGATCGCCCTTCGATGTTCTTCAGAATGCGTTCGTAAGTCGCGGGCTTCCTCCGCTCGTTGTGATGTTCAGGAAGACCATCGACCGAAACGGCGACGCGGACACGTGGAATCTGCATCCACTCCTGTGGAATAGCAATGACTCCACTGGTAACCACCATCGAGAAAACATCCATCGCGCTCAATGCCGGCAGAATCTGCGACAGTTCGCCATGCCGAATCATCGGTTCTCCACCCACCAGCGAAACGTGCATCGGTTTGTGACGGCGTACAAGATCGAGCACGCCTTCGACGAGAGCTTCTCCACGTCTGTCGTTTAACTCGCGCAGTGTGGTTTCGCCGCCTAAATGACTCTCTCCATATGCATAACAACCGGGACAACTCAACGGACACTCGCGCGTGATCTCAATCGACAACATCGGAACGTATCCCTTGAGAACGCGCCACCATCCCCGCGCCATATCACGCGGGGTAAGACTGGACCCCACTGAGCCTGACATATAGCAGCGTTGGATGCGCCCCGAATCCCACGGAGTTATCCGAGCGCGAGAACTCCAATAACAATAACGTTCTCGCAAAGTATGTGTAAGCACGCGGCCTTCATGGCCCGGCCTACCCTCTTGAATTTTGCAACAGCGGATGGTCGTCCTGCATGACGATCTCTCGTTTCCCGCCATTCCTTCCACAAACTCATCGCGGCCGATGTTCGTCTTCCTTGACGCACCCCCGCCTGCACACTAAGATTCCCCTTCTCGATCATTCCTCTGGAGCCCTTATGAGCAAATGGATGTTGCTTGTAGTCCTCGTTGCGTCCACCTTCGCGAACGCCGCCCCCTCCGATCCTCCTCTCCTTCTTCGCTTCCCCACCGTCAGCAAAACACAAATCGTTTTCAACTACGCAGGTGATCTCTGGATCGTTCCCCGCGAAGGCGGCGATGCCCATCGCCTGACTTCTGGCGTCGGCATCGAATCACTCCCATACTTCTCGCCGGACGGCTCCCAGATCGCATTCACCGGCGAATACGACGGCAACCTCGATGTCTACGTCGTACCGGCTGCAGGCGGTGTTCCGCGCCGCCTCACCTACCATCCTTCTGAGGAATACGTCGGCGGATGGACCCCCGACGGCAAGAAGGTCTTCTTCACCTCCTGGGGCGGCAACTTCATCCACTTCGAAGATCAGATCTTCACCGTCCCAGTCGAGGGCGGACTTCCCACCGCACTGCCGCTGCCGATCGCTGAAGACGCGTCCTTTTCCCCCGATGGGACGCACCTCGCCTACGTCCCGCATCCCAAGTGGCAGCAGGCCTGGAAGCGCTACCACGGTGGCCAGACCACTCCCATCTGGATCGCCGACCTCAAAGACTCCAGCATCGTCAAAGTTCCTCGCGAAAATTCCAACGATCACCACCCCATGTGGGTTGGCGACACCATCTACTTCCTCTCCGATCGCAACGGCCCCGTCAGCCTGTTCGCTTACGACACGAAAACCAAGCAGGTTACCGAAGCCCTGCACAGCGATGGACTCGATTTCAAAACCGCCAGCGCCGGCCCCGACGCGATCGTCATCGAGCAGTTCGGCTCCATCAAACTTTTCGACCTGCAGACCCATCAGGCTCACAACGTAAACATCCGTATTCAAGGCGACCTCGCTTCGGTTCGCCCACACTTCGCCAAGGTTGAGCCCAAGCGCATTCAGACCTTCGGGATCTCCCCCACTGGCGCGCGTGCCGTCTTCGAAGCCTGGGGAGAGATCTTCACCGTCCCCACCGACAAAGGCGACATTCGTAACCTGACCCATAGCCCCGCTGCTGCCGACCGAGATCCCGCCTGGTCTCCCGATGGCAAGTCCATCGCCTACTTCTCCGACGAGTCTGGCGAATACGAACTGTGCATCCGCGACCAGAACGGCCTCGGCACCGTGCGCCACATTAATCTTGGCAATCCGCCATCGTTCTTCTATACGCCAACTTGGTCGCCCGATAGCAAGAAGATCGCCTACGCTGACAAGCGCCTCCAACTCTGGTATCTCGATCTGGATCACCCCGCTCCCAAGCTTGTCGATTCCGATTGGTTCGGAGGCTTCGGCTCCACGCAACTCAGCCAGACCTGGTCTCCCGATAACAAGTGGATCGCCTATGCCAGGCAGCTACCGAGCGGCCTTCACGCCGTGTTCGTCTATTCGCTCGAGCAATCCAAATCATTCCAGGTCACCGATGGCATGAGCGATGCCACCTATCCCACTTGGGACAAGAACGGCAAGTATCTCTACTTCCTCGCTTCGACGAACACCGGACTCACACCTGCTGGACTCGACATGTCGAGCGACGAGCACCGCGTTACCCGCAGTGTTTATCTGGCGGTCCTCAGCAAAGACGAGAAGTCTCCCCTCGCCCCCGAAAGCGACGAAGAGAAGCCTAAAGACGAGAAGAAATCGGACCAGGACAAAGAGAAAGACAAATCCAAAGATCAGCCCAAGGAAAAAGACAAGTCCAAGGACGCCGACAAGAGCAAATCCGCGGACGACAAAGATAAAGATAAAGACAAGAAAGACGAGCCCGTCACCGTCAAGATCGATATGGACGGCCTCGGCCAGCGCATCGTCTCGCTTCCCATCCCGGCCAAGAATTACTTCAACATGCTTCCGGGGAAAACCGGCATCTTGTTCCTCTCCGAAGGACCGATGGTCGTTACCGAGGACGACTTTCCCAACATCAGCCAGACCATTCAGAAATTCGATCTCAGCAAGCGCAAGGTCGACAAGGTTCTCGAAGACGTCAACGACTACGCCGTCTCCTTCGATGGCGAAAAGATCCTCTACCGCAAAGGAGATTCATGGTCCACCGCTTCTCCCGATGACGGCCCCGGCGGAGGCAGCGCTGGCGCTCCGCCCAAGCCCGGCTTCGGTCCCCTGAAACTCGATGGCTGGGAAGTCTATGTCGAGCCCCGCGCCATGTGGAAGCAGATCTACAACGAGACCTGGCGTATCGAGCGCGATTTCTTCTACGACCCGCACTATCACGGACTCGATCTCGAAAAGGCCAAGAAGAAATACGAGCCCTATCTCGACGGCATCGCCTCCCGTGACGAACTCACCTATTTGTTCCAGGAATGTTTAGGCGAGATGACGGTCGGCCACATGTTCGTCGGCGGAGGCGAAGTCAACCCCGAGCCAAAGAAATTCAAAGGCGGGCTTCTCGGCGCTGACTACAGCCTCGAGAACAACCGCTACCGTTTCGCCAAGGTTTACAACGGAGAAAACTGGAATCCAGGCAACGAGGCGCCTCTCACCCAGCCGGGCGTCAACGTCAAGGCCGGAGACTACCTCCTTGCCGTGAACGGCCGCGATCTGCATGCCTCCGACAACATCTACAGCTTCTTCGAAGAGACGGCAGGAAAGCAGGTCGTTCTGAAAGTCGGCGCCAATCCCGATGGCAAAGATTCCCGCGATGTCACGGTCGTTCCCGTCGAGAGCGAAGAGAATCTTCGCCACCTCGCCTGGATTGAGGACAATCGCCGCCGCGTCGATCAGGCAACCGGAGGCCGTGTCGCCTACGTCCATGTCCCCAACACAGGAGGCGGAGGCTACACCAGCTTCAATCGCTACTACTTCTCGCAAGTGGGCAAGGAAGCTGCCATCATCGACGAGCGCTTCAATGAAGGCGGACAGCTCGCCGATTACATCGTTGATAATCTCCGCCGTCCCATGATGGCGAAAGTCTTCACCCGCGAAGGCCACGACTGGTCAGCACCAACTGAAGCGATCTATGGTCCCAAGGTGATGATGATCAACGAAATGTCCGGCTCCGGCGGAGATGCCTTGCCTTGGTACTTCCGCAAAGCAGGCATCGGTCCTCTCGTCGGCAAAAAAACCTGGGGCGGACTCGTCGGAATCGGCGGCTATCCCGAACTCATCGATGGAGGTCGCGTCACTGCGCCTCGCGCCGCGATCTACGGCCTGAAAGGCGAATGGGAGGTCGAAAACGTCGGCATCTCTCCCGATGTTGAAGTCGATCTCGAGCCCGCAGCCTGGCGCCAAGGCAAAGACTCGCAACTGGAGAAAGCCATCGAAGTCGTGATGCAGCAGTTGAAAGATCATCCGCTGCCCGAGATCAAGCGTCCTCCATTCCCGAACTACCACGAACACGATGATCTAGGAGTGACCACCACCGCAAAATAATTGAGCGTCTGAGTCGGGTGCCCCATTTCTCGCGCGCCGTATGCGCGAGAAGTGGGGCTTTTGACTTGTCAGTCATTTCCGAACCCCGAGAACTAGAGTAGTGGGAATTTGCGATAAGAACGGCAGAGCTCATGTCCTCCCGAGGCCGAGGTTCGAAGGAGAATCGCCCGATAGTCGATTTCTAAGGAAATTCTGTTGGCAAGAATTTGTGCCGAGGACAGCCCCGATGGGGCGGAATACGTTAGCCCAGGACGTTAGTCCTGGGTAGGTTTGGGAAATTCCGCACAAGCCCCGTAGGGGGCGACACGCACACTCGGCCACGTTGCGTCTCATCGCGACGCCAGCAGCGATCCCACCCCTGGCCGGTACCCGTAATAATCCCCAATCACGTGCAGATGCTCAATAATCTCCTCGTCGTACCGCTGCTTCAATGCCGGCGTCAAAATACTATGCTGCGCATTCGGATCTTTCTCGAGATCGAATAGATAACTCTGCGCCGGCGAATCGTAGGTTGTGTAAAGGTAACGTCCATCCCCGGTCAAAATGCCATACACCGCACGCACGTCCGAAGCAAGCAACAGATCCCGCTTTGGATACTGGTCTAACTCCCGTTGCGTTTCCGCTAGCAACGGTCGCCCATACAGCGGATTCTGCCGGATCGGCCTGTGCCCCAGCAGGTAATACAGTGTAGGCGCAATATCGGTGAGCGTTGCCAGTCGCGTGTCGTCGTACACTAGCTCACTTCGCATGTTCGCAGGCAAGTGCATGATCAGCGGCACGTGCATGATCTCAGGCCAGATCGAAGTCGAGTGACTCGTGCGTCCCAGTTCGCCCGTCGCATCGCCATGATCGCTGGTCACGATGATGATGCTGTTGTCATATATCCCTCGCTGCTTTAAATACCCAAAGAATTGCCCCAAACACGAATCCACCCAATGCACCTCATACGTAATGCGCGTATTCAGGTTCGGGCGTTCCGGCCAATGCTGCGAAGTGGGTGATGGCACGTCATTGCGTGCGAACTGATGCACGTTCATCGGTTGTGCGTAGAAAAAGATCGGCGTCGCTTTGTCTTGCCTCGAATCCATATGCGACTCGAGTTCGCTGACCGTCGAGCAGGCTTCGTACCGATTCCACAGGTCCTTATCGGTATCGAGCTTCGTCAAGTCATCCGTCGGCGTGAATAACTGCTTGATGACTGTGTCGTAGCTGGCGGCCAGTTCGTATCGGTCTGCTCTAGCCAACGTTCGCAAGCTGTTCACTTCATCGAACGGCTGCGGAAAGTGTGTGTGCAGCAGTTCGGCTCCGGCCCAGATCGCCGGCTCCGAAATCGACGTTCCCGCGTATTGCGTGTACACACGGTGAAACACGACGCTGTCGCGAGCCAGCGCATCCAAGTTCGGCGTGTAATCGACCTGCGGACTGTAAGCTCCCAGATAGTCAGCGCGCATCGAGTCGATCACGAAAATAAATACGTTCGGCCGGACGCCTTGCGTCGGAACCATATTGTCCACCAGCCTCACTCCCTGGCTGATGTGCGTGTCGCGAACATTGGTGTACTCCCGCAATATCCGGCACAGATCGCCACACGCCTCATAACGGCTATTCCCGAGAACGTGGTGCGCCAGCAGGAATGAGGCATCCCGAGCACCGTAATCTTCCAGCGACAGCAATATCTCGTCGTCCGTCGAACCCAGCGGCTTGCTCCAGAAGATTTCAGTCCACTGCAGAGTCTTGTAAACGAACGCGCTTCCCAGCAGGATTGCTACGACCACCGTAACGGAATGGTTCGCACGTGCTGGACGCAAGCGGTAAACGCACACACTCATCGCGATCCAGAAAATCAGGGCCCACGTGCTGCCGACGAATCCATTCCAGTCTTCGCCACCGATCAGCTTCCGAGACATCACTGCAAGAATAGCTAGCGCGAGGATGACGATCCAGAAACCAATTCTCTGCGCCATCGACAGGTTGGTGTTCGCACTCCGCTGCAAGATCGGTGAGACGATCGAAAATCCCCACAGCGTCAGCGCGGCCGCGAGCAGCAGGGCGTAAATGTATGCGCTCCAGCCGTCGAAGCTCATCGCGCTATCGAGGAAGCGCTCGAGCACAATCCATAAGCAGGCCACGATCGCAAGCCCGACCAGCCATTGGCGGAAAAGTTCTGGCTTGGGAGTCGTCCAGGCGAGCAGATAGATCAGGTTCAGTCCCGACAAGACCGCCATTGCCACCGCGACGTGCGATACCAGGCTCCACAGCGCGATGTCGGCGAATCCCTTCTGCAGCCCCAGCGTGTGGCTTTCGTCGTAGATCTGCAGTCGTGCGCCGATGATGTAAATAGCGCTGACCACGATGGCAACGACCAATCCTGACGAATACCCGAATGCACGCCGCAGAACAGACGGTTTCACGCCATTTTTCTGAATCGACAGATCCCATGCGCTGAAACCAATCACCAGAAGAAGAGAAGCGATGCTCCACCAGAAGGCCACACGATTACTCTGGATACTCGGTAGAAACGGACGCAGGCTGATATAAGGCCCAAGCAGCATGATCCACAATATCGGCAATGCGCTGCGACCATCTTTCCGCGAGTAGCGCGGATAGAATTTCCCGACCGCGCCAAAACTCCACGCGATCGATGCCAGCCAGAACAGCAGTGCCTGATGATGTGCGAACCACGGCATCCACGGATAAGGTGGCGCTTTGATGAACGCTGTATAGGTATAGGGCAGATACGCCAACAGGCAGTACAGCGACGTCAGGACAAAATAAGTTCCCGCAACGATCCGGAGCACTGTCTGGATAAACACGCGCAAAATGGAGAGCCCTCAAGCGACACCGATGCCGCAGGTTGTGTCCCTATGATTGTCGGCGAGCCAGCTTCCCACCGGCAAGTTACCTGCGAATCGCCCCTTGCGCAGCTGGATCATGGAATCTGCAAGTTGGCGTAGATACGCCAGCCGCGAAGCGGCGAAAGAATGCAGCCCACGCCGTAAGGAGTGGGTGATGATATGAAGAAAGGCGCAAGCTCCGGAGGAGCGAAAGAAGCCTCGTTGGCCCAATTTAGGTGACGAAAGTACCTTCCTGTTCAACACTTCCGTCTACGGACATTCATCCCTCATCGGCTACGATAAATATTGCCTTGAGGACCATTCGGGATGCCAAGTCAGGCCGTTAAGACAGCCGCTGCGCCCACATCTGCCGCGGCTTTGTTCGCACGCAATTTCCTGAAATACCCGTCCATGCTGGGATCGATCATTCCTAGTTCGCGCTTCCTTGTGAAAGACATCATGGCGCAGATCGATTGGGATCGTGCGCGCGTCGTCGTGGAATTCGGCCCTGGCGTCGGCACCATTACCAAGGAAGCCCTCAAGCGCATGCGTCCCGATGCCGTGCTCGTCGTCATTGAACTCAACGGAGAATTTGTCGAGTTTCTGCGCAACACCATCCGCGATCCGCGGTTGCACGTCGTTCACGGTTCGGCCGCGCATGTGCGCCGCATTCTCGCCGAACACGGAGTTGCGCCTGCTGATTACATCATCTCCAGCTTGCCTTACAGTTTGCTGCCTGAGGATCTACGGCGCGAAATCGTCGAAGAATCGCGCCATGCCCTGAAGCCTCAGGGATCGCTCCTCGTTTTCCAATACAACCGGACGCTTTTGCCGTATCTCAAGTCCAGCTTCAGTTCGGTCCGCCTGAACTTCCAGCTGTTCAACATCCTTCCCGCGCTGATCTTCCACTGCACGCCGTAGCCGCCGACTTTTCCACAGCTGCATTGTGACATCTGACCCGTGTCAAGCCATTTGAAAAAGTAACCGCGAGCTGTCGAGACATCAACGATGTAACCGGGAGCGGCCGGAGCCGAAGCTGTGGGAAAGTGGGAATCCCGCGGGGTTGGCGGGATTTCCAAGCG
>DASYZA010000242.1:0-22760 GCA_035946775.1 Candidatus Sulfotelmatobacter sp.
AGCTCAGCTGTGGTAAAACACTTTGTATCAAGCGATGGATGCTCCGAAAGGGAATGCTGGGTGCGCAAAACCCAGTGTTCATGAACCTTTTAGAGCATCCTTTCTTTTTTGGCTAGAGATTTCGTGAATAATCCAGGCTAGGGGTTCGCAATTCGGCAGCTGCATCACTCTCAGTTCTGTTCGGGGGAAGTTTAAAGGAAACGGGGCCCCACATGTCGCAGAGACGTACCTCGACCCACTTACATCGGCTTTCGGCTGCAGACAAGGTGCGTATCCTTCTGGCCGATGATTTTGCGCCTTGGCGTTCACAACTCCGATCATTCCTGCAACGCGAGACTCAATGGAAGATTGTTTTTGAAGCGTGCAACGGACTCGAAGCTGTTCAGAAAACCTCGGAACTTCATCCAGACATCGTTCTTCTAGATATCCATATGCCTGACTTGAGCGGAATCGAGGCGGCCCGTAGGATTCGACAACTTGTGCCGTCCTGCAACATCATCATTCACACCCAGAACGCGGACGAAGACGTGATGACCGCTGCGATGCGGGCAGGAGCTGTAGCCTACGTGCTGAAGGCAGAGATGACTACCAAACTCATCCCTGCGATTCAAGCGGCCCTCCGAAACGGACTTCAGAAGCCCCCAACGTAGCAGTGAGGTCTCTTAGTTCTTGCAACGGGTCGCCATGAACCATGAAATCAGCGCACCCGTAATGTAAGCAGATTGTTAGTGGCGGGAAGGCCCATACTGTAGGTGTCATGATATCTTCACGACCCGGAAAGTGGATGCTCATCTCCGCCGCGAATTGCCTTAGTTCATGCGGTTGACAAAACCTGCAAAGCGATACTTTCATTTCCCCACGCTGGAACCTAGCGAATCCACGTTCCGCTCTGAAGTACCAAGATGCGCCACGACAAGACGTGAATGTAGATGCGTCAACAATCGCGGGACGCGAGGCGCTGAGCCACTTGTCGAGTTGATGTATGTCTGTATGTCCTGACAGTTTCGCCCGAATGTGAAATATGGCATCAATTCTTAGCGAGCATTCCCGTAGCCTTTGCTTTCGTTCGTTGCATTCAGGGTGAAACCGTAAGCCAAACTGATCAGACGATGGAAGCTGGAACTGAACATGACCCGATATCCGACTCTGAGCCGACCTCCCAGGCCATGGAGCTCTCTCGCCCGGGTCGCAGCAGGTTGCGCTTTGCTGGTCTTTCTGCTGCCGCTCGTTAGGCAACTTGAAGCGCAGAAAATTAGGATCCAATGCGAGAAAGCGACTGATTTCTCCAAATTTAAGACCTACGCGTGGGTCCCTGGAACTCCGGTGTTTGATCCGCACTTGGACACCTTCATCCAGAACAGATTCGTCGAACTGCTCCAAAGGAGCGGTATGGTCGAAGCGCCTGTCAAGACGGCGGATGTTCTGGTGACTTATCACGCCGCGATCGGCACGGACATAAGTTTCGGCACGGCTCTTGATCCGACATTCGCCGCGACGGGGGGAATCCCCATGGCCGGGCACAGTATATGGGAAACCACCGGAACTGGGGGTACCCACGTAACGAAAGGAAGCATCGCCTTCGAGATTCTCGATCGCGCGCGCAATCGCCCTGTCTGGATCGGAACAGCGAAGCACACGGTCAGTGATGTGCACCACGAGCGTTGGAACGAGATTGAGAAAGCGCTTGATAAGCTGTTCCGTCGCTTCCCCCCAAAGCGAGGGTAAATCGGCTAGATGGATTTGTTAATGCCGCTAATCTGGCGAGACACGGCGTTTTCACTGTCGCCTCTTTGCGGGGGTCAGTTCAACGCCTTTAGCTAATCGCCCGATGTAAAGGTTCATACGGCCAATGTTACAGTGAGATCTGTCGAGTCTCCCAGTACCTATAGAGAATTCATTTTGCTATTTCTTGCAGGTTTAGGAACTGGATCGTGTTGCGGAGGCTGGGATGAAACCTTCCATCATTCGCGAAGCGATTTCTGATTTGTCTTTCAGTCATACTGATAGTGGCCTGAGCCGAAGCCCGGGGACTATAAGCCGCATTCTCTCGCTCTTTCAGATCACCGGGACAGGAACGGAATTGATCCCGACCCTCGTCGATGTGCGATTGCGGTACACGCCGGAAACCTTCGCGAAAGCCAAAATTCAGACATGAGAACGGCACCGCCTGCAATGGCATTCGCAAGACGTTATAACGTGCGCCTTTTTATGGTCGGATTCCCTGTATTGGTGATTGTTGCAGGCCTTTTACCACTCAGCAGCAAGTTGACGCAGCCAGTGAAGCCGTGTCAAAGCCCATGTAAGAGTAGAACACTCTTTCAGTCGTGCGTCCACTTCTCTTAGGAGTAGCGAGCAGTTTGATACTCACTGCCTGAGCTTTGAGCAAACTCGTTCTTGTACCGGAGGAGATCTTGCGTACCGTATACGTTGCACTCTCCTTAGTGCTCGCATTTGCGAGTCTTTCCGCTTTTGCGGATCAAGTGCGTTTCAAGGATGGAGACCAGCTAACTGGTGAGATCCTGAAGTCCGACACCAAAACCTTACTCATCCATACAAAGGTGGCGGGGCAAGTGACCGTATCGTGGCCGGAAATTCAGGAACTCCGTTCCGACCTTCCGCTGCACATCGTTTTGGCGGACGGGAAAGAACTCGTGGGCAGAATGTCGACCCGAGATGGGACACTGGACATTTCTGTCGGCCAGGGCATCACCGTAGAAACACCCAAAGAGAGTGTTGTGACACTGCGCAATTCAGCCGAGCAGGCGGCGTACCAGAAATCCCAGCATCGGAGTCTTTTGCACCGCTGGGATGGGGGTGTTGACGCCGGTTTTGAACTGACTCGCGGCAATAGTAAAACCAGAAATTTCCGATTCGCCTTCGGTGCCGCGCGCAAGGTTTCCGATCAAGAAATGAGCGTCTATGCCGAGTCGCTGTACTCCGTCGATGATGTTCCGGGTGCGAGCCCGCACGTCAGTGCCAACGAGAACAGAGGTGGCGCACGTCTCGACCACGACTTCGCGTCCTCGCGTTTTTTCGTGTTTACGAACACTGATTTCATGACGGATGCTGTACAGGATCTCACCTTGCGCTCCGTGGTCGGAGGTGGAGTTGGCTACCACTTCATCGAGCGCGACAATGCCACTTTGAACCTTCTCGGCGGCGCAAATTTCACGCGGGAGAACTATGTGGAAGTTCGACGCAACCTCGCTGCCGGCCAGGTTGGCGAAGAACTTGCGCTCAAATTGGGGAAGAGCACGTCGCTACTGCAGAATCTCGCGTTCTTCCCAGCCCTTACCGAAAACGAGCGCGGCAACTACCGGACTAGCTTCAGCCTTGGTACGATTACAAAACTCTCGAAATGGCTAGGGTGGCAAAATAATTTTAGTGATGTCTATGTCACCGACCCTCCAGCAGGAAAAAAACAGAATGAGCTGGTGTTCACATCCGGCCTGCATTTGGCATTCGGTCCCTGACACGCAAATGCCAAGAGCATACAAGGCGATAACTAAGAAGCTGCATTTCATTCAATATCCTCCCGCAGCAGTTTTAAGCGCTAACGGCCGTTTGCGGCAGTTGAGAAAAGGTTCTTCAATCGCTCGTAGCGACTGTGAGCACTTCATGTCATAACAGTTCCGACGGAAAGAGAATCGCGAGATCCTGTGGACGAGGCCTGAAGCCCGCTAATGTTTAGCGTGCAGACACTCCAACCTATGAATTGCCCTCACTGTAAATCAGGAAAGGCGTCGTTGGCAGCTAGGAGTACTCCTAACTCAATCCCACGTGAGGTGCCGCCTTCCGGAGGAAAACACTTCGCATTTTTTTATCGCGCTCGATGCAGAACTGCAGGAGTGAAGGAGCAGCGGATGGCTGGACATCCTCAGGCAGGAGAGTTTTCAATAATGCGGTTTCTGCTGGTGGAAGCGGCACTGACAAAACCAATTTGTTGAAAGCTCGGATGGTCATCACACCCTACAATAATCATGTTCGGCTTCTTTGTCCGAGACTGTTGGTCGGCTTCGCACCCCCAACTTTATTCGACCACTCGGGCCGACATTTTCATACAATCAACTACGCTGATTGCGTGGGCAACGAGTGCAAAGGGCTTTTAGCCGAAGTATCACCAGAAAGATAAGGCTCGTGCAGGTGAACCGGCGTAGGCCCTCTTCGGACGCGCAGGTTGATCATCTCAACCAACACTGAGAAGCCCATCGCAAAATAGATATACCCTTTCGGGATGTGCATACCGACGCCATCGCCTATCAAGGCAATGCCGATCAGGAGTAGAAATGACAATGCGAGGACTTTTACCGTTGGATGCCGATTGATGAAAGCGCTAAGGGGCCCCGCCGAAAACATCATAACGGCGACGGCCAGCATTACGGCTGTAATCATAATGATGATCTGGTCGGCCATGCCAACGGCTGTTATGACTGAATCGAGCGAGAAAACGATATCGAGCACCATGATCTGAACAATGACAGCCACGAAAGACGGTCGTACTCGTGCCGAGCTTTGACCTTCTTCGCCCTCCAGACGGTCGTGAATTTCGATCGTCGCTTTCGCCAACAAGAACAGACCTCCCCCGATCAAGATGAAATCACGTCCGGATATCGGGCGCTCCAAGATGTAAAAAAGCGGAGCCGTGAGCTTAGTGATCCAGACAATAGAAAGCAAAAGCAGAATGCGCGTGGCCATTGCGGCCATAAGTCCCACCCTCCGGGCGAAGCCCCGTTGCGAGATTGGAAGCTTGTTTGAAAGAATCGAAATGAAGATGACATTGTCGACGCCAAGTACGATTTCCAGGAACGTCAGTGTGATGAGCGCGAGCAGACCGGAGGAACTAAACAATGCGTCCATTGTGACGGCTCTCCTTGGAGTTGAAACGCACTGACGCCGACCGGGTCATGCGCGGTATCATCCCATCTTTTTAGTTTGCCGATGCGGTTTCGATGTCGGCACTTTGTTTACTTCCCCGTCGGTTTCCGGAGCGTTTTGAAGTCCCTCCCAAGCCCTGAGAGTCGGGGGATTCCGCGCGTATTCTGTCCTGAGGTATGGCGAAGCCATGGTCAACGGTAGACTTGAGCAGGTCGAGTTCCTTTCGTAGGACCGAACCACGATGGATAGACAGTAGTGGAATCAAATCCTCCAGAATGGCACGCATGCGACGCGCAATCTGTGTACTGTTGCCGCCAAACTGACGAATTTCCGTGATGGCGAGCGCCACGAAATCTTCCCAATTGGGTGTTCTGTAGAGAAGGCGAAGCTTGCCGCCTGAGTCATACACCATCCCGGTATCCAATCGCCTACGCCCCACTTCACGCAGCAAGATGTGAATCTGATCAAGCGCAAGGACAGCTGTCGTCGGGTCATTGATTGCAGGGGACAGAGCTTTAGACGCTATGTCGACGATGATCCGGAAGACAAACGCGGGATCCTGCTCTAAGGTGCGTTCGCGCTCCAGTGCAAGATGTTGGAAGAGTTTCTCTGCAGAAACGCGTGGCTCATCACCGTAGATTCGAAAAACTTCGTCGCCGCCGGTGACGAAGTCTCCAACCTGCGGGACAATTTCGATCGTGCATCCATTCAATATCGCAACATGAGTCAAGCCCGTGACATCAAGCGCCTGAACCACGCCGGAGGCTCCCTCATATCGCACACCTCGCGGGGTCAAATCAAGGATATCTTCATTCCCCGCGACTTCATTGCGATCCTGCTCATCTGCCATCCTTGGATATACAGAGCCGATCACTCGCAAGCCTTCCTCAGCAAGATCCGCCATCACTGTGGCGGGGCGGAGTTGCTTGCTGACGTGCTCGACCACGAACAGAAAGTCGCAAATGCTAACTACGGTGAGCATTACCACCATGGCCGTTACGAGCTGCCCGAGATCGCCTTCAGTGCCCCTGGCAACTACCGCCATACTGTAAACGAGTGTGAAGACAAACAGGCCGAGGGATGCCTTCAGGGTTCGAGAACGGAAGGGCCGAGAGATAATTCGTGGCGAAAGACTGCTACTGGCAATTTGCACTGTCAACAGCAGGACCGAAAAGAACATTACCACAAATGAAAGCATCGCGGCCGAGACAATGCTTGCCATAGCTCGAGCCCCGTCAGGACTATAGCCAAAAAAATGAAAGTCTACGATCCTGTCCAGAAATCGCAGAAACGGAACGGACAGGAAGGCGGCGAGAGTCGAAAACGCAGGTACTACCCATAGTGAGGATCTGAAAAAGCTAAGTAGATGCTTTCGAAAAGCCCATGACATTGCGATCCATCTCTAAGCACAAGTTCGACTGCACCTTCCGTATCAATAACCGGGGACGAAGTGGGTGGCGACAGAGAAGATCATTTCAGAGGGCTCTTTGCTGGTGGATCTGTCAGAAGTGCTAGCTGCGCCCATCATTTTCATAGGGCGTTGTGCTCGAAAGAACATGTAGAACTCACCCATCTGGTGTCAGCATTTCGCAGAAACAAATTTCTCCTGTGCTCCGAAGGAGCTGTGAAAAGTGTCAGTTTCTTCCGGAAGAACCGCATGACATGATTTCGCAGATTTGCAATGGTTGCGGCATGGAAGCGACAGTTCGTCAAATCAATCAAGAAGCTCTTACAAAGAGTTATCAGGCCAGGGAGGAAGAGGATTTCTCTCTGGTTTTAGGCGGGCCACTTTTCCAACTCCTTCGGAAGTCGCACCTGGAAGGAGACTCACTAGAATTGGTTCATTGGCGAATACTGGCATCAATCCTCATTACATGGTTTCCGCTGCTTATACTTTCCGCGGCCGACACTGGTATCGCAGGCCCCGCACTGATTTCCTTCTTCCACGACATTGAAGTGCACGTCCGATTTCTTGTAGCGCTTCCAATACTCATCAGCGCGGAACTAATCGTCCATTGCCGCACACGTCCACTCGTGCGGCGCTTTCTCGAATGGCGGCTTGTGCCGTCGGACGACAAAGCTCTCTTTCAGAAGGCGGTCGAATCTGCCGTCAAGGTCCGCAATTCCGTCTATGTCGAGGTTGCACTTCTAGCCGCGGTTTACACTTTGGGGTTATGGTTGTGGAGCCTTCGGAGTGATTTCGGATCGAACTGGTATCAATTACCTGGAGGAAGGTGGAGACTCACTCCGGCGGGTTACTGGTATGTGTTTGTGTGTCTGCCACTGTTTCGGTTCATTCTATTGCGGTGGTACATAAGGCTTTTCATTTGGTTTCGCTTCCTTTGGCACGTGAACCGGATCGAACTGGACCTCGTACCGACGCATCCTGATCGCTGTGGAGGCTTAAGTTTCCTGGGAAAAGGTTCCTATGCGTTTAGCCCAATCCTCGTAGCACAAGGAGCGATTCTCGCTGGAGTTATAGCGAATCGTGTTCTTTATCACGGTGAAAAGCTTACGTCATTCAAGCTGCAGATTCTCGGTCTCATCGGGTTCTTCGTAATCGCTGTTCTCGGGCCTCTGTTGATGTTCACTCCAAGAATGGCTCGTACCAGAAGAAAGGGACTGGCGGATTATGGCCTATTTGCCCAGCGGTACGTTGAAAGCTTCGATCGAAAATGGGTTCAGCAGACATCGCCTTCGGACGAGGTACTCGGTGCCGCAGATATACAGTCTCTTGCTGACCTCGGTAATAGCTATCAGGTCGTGCGCGAAATGAGAGTTGTTCCATTCACGCTACACGACGTCTCCCGCCTGGCCATCGTAACCGTAATTCCTCTCGCTCCTCTTCTGCTAACCGTCTTCTCGTTCGAGGAGTTGATCACTCGCGTAGTTAAGGTCATCTTTTGATTTCGTTCCGCGGCGGAGGAAACCAGCACTGTGTCCCGTATGTAGTCCAATACAATTCACGCCATGATCGAACGGTCCTCTTCGCCTCACTGACTCTTTCTGCTCTTTATTTCCGGAACAAGCATGCTCAATTCACTGACGCGCACAATTACGACAATACTCCTTTATGAATTGATCGAATCGAGTTCAACTGCGCCTACGCGCACGCTAATGCCTCCATCGGCAGTTCGTTAGTTGTTAACGGGCGCAAGACCAGATTTTCATCAAGGAACGATCAGCTGTGCACGGTATTTCGGTGTCGCCAAAGTGATCGGAAGCACACGCTACTCGGAAACCCGGTGGCACGCCCCGAGACTGGAACAATCTTTTGCGGCTTCGCTTTGGAAATATCAAAAGGGGCCGCTCCCTATCTTCCCCCTTACTAGGAAACGGCCCGCCCGAGTGCTCTTCCAGTGAAAAAACAGAGGCCCCGATTCTTGGTCATTCTGATGGGAATAGGCAAGTGTCAGAACTGCCAGGTCACGCGGCGAAATAAAAAAAGGCCGTTACCGAGGTTCCCGCCTCGGAAACGGCTGCCAAAGTCCGTCTTGCAATAATACTCAGACTTTCCGAGTGACTGGGGAACTGTCAAAAGTGACAGGGCGCGCTGCGTAGAAGAATGGCCGCTCTCTGGATATTCAGGTTAGGGCAGCGGTCCGCCACTCTATTAACTGGCTGAGACTTAAGCGGATGTCATTGCGTAGTCTGAACTGGCAAAACATGTCAAGGACGGACCTAATCTCGCCGCCATTGGATTAAGGGTAACCAGTTCAATTTGGCTGAAAGCAAGACTGGGCGATGCACTGCAATGCCACGTCCAACGTCGCGCCAGCTTGCATAAGAGGTCGAATCCACAACCTGCGGAAACTTCCTGCATCGACTTTCAAATGAATCCTTAGGCCGTTCACTGCTTCGCGTCTCACACATTCGAGTTCATCGTCCATGATCCGTTCTCTGAGTTCCTCTTGTGCTTTCACCGATTGTTCCGCGGTGAGCCACTGGGCCCCTTGCTCCATGTCCCTCTTCTTCATTCTGAACCAAAACTCCTACGTGGACACTCCCTCAGAGGGCGAATCCGCGAAAATTCAAACGTAGCATAAGGATAGCTTCCTGTAGGGCCGCCGTCGTTGTTCAGCAGCAATCAACTGGTTCGTTCGCTGACTCAAGCGGGTCGTGTCCACTGATCGAGTGCGGTGTTGACCAGTTCGGAACGGGAACTATGCGGATGCGACCGCCCTACTAACGAGATCCACCAGGCCCAGTGTCCCTGGTCCATCTGGATGCGGACAACTACCAGCCACCGCGTAATCGCGCTTCGCGCGCATGGTGTCGCCATGAGTACCTTTGAGCACTTCCGAGGTCTGCTCTGGGCTCAACCAGATGCTGGAGCGGAATCCGAGCTGCTTGACCCTGTGACCCGGCTAATCCCGGCAGCCAAATCGGGGCTTAACAGGCCCGAATTGGCAGCATCATGAGCCATACGAGGCACTACTGAAAACTGTTGGTTAATTGGTGTCGGCGGCCAGGTGTCGCGATTCTAAGTACAGACGATAGCGCACGACAAATTCGGTTGAAGACCAGCCGCGGCTCCGAGCAATACCCGGCGATGAACTAATCGATGGCGTACTGGTACACGCGGCGATGTCGGGGAGGTAGGCCCTACCTTTTTACGTGGCGTACTACCATTTTTGCGAGTTGAGATTTACGGGAACTATTGCTAGCGTGTGATTCACATAGCGTGTTTGCATGACGAAGTAGGGCCGCTCTCCATGCCTCGGCAACCATACCTGCCGAACCGGAGAACGGCTTTTTGTTTACTTCAGTGCGTCACCTAACATCTTTGCCATTGCGCCCTCTACTCAAAATCGCCAGAATCGCCGCGATCACTCCATGACCCCTTAGACAAAGCAGCGGGCCATTTCCTAGTCATCGCGGAATCTAGGGAACGGCCTTTTCTGTATTTTGCGTCACTGCGCGGCCCGACGGTCGGCGCCTTGATTTCCATCGCGGAGGTAACTGTGTTGACCGTTATAGCGCTAGCTTGTGAGACGCACCTGAGAGCTAGATTGGGCGGGTGACAGCTTGCTTAAGAGACTGGAGCTTATTCAGGCAAATGCAGCGGCTCTACCCGACGATTTTGTCAAGGGAGTGGTGGTTATTGTGTCATACCAAAATAGAAATGCCCCATGTTCTCCACAAGAGAAATGGCCCCTGCTTGAAGTTTCATCAATCCGGAGAAAAGATCGGAGTCTTCGTGTCTTGATAGCGACTTCACCTCTACGGATGATGCGGTGTGGGGAAGCAGGATTTTGGTTTCGGGGATGGGGGGCGAAGGAAGAGGCAGTCCCTCGCACCTCGCTGCGGAAGCCCACGACACTTCGTGAAACAGCAGATCCTGATTGGGATAACGGATCTGGATCTGGCAGGCTTAATTTTCTCGCACCAGCACTCGGCTGCGGCTCGGCGCCCAGCGTTGGCTTTGTCGTTCCAGTTGTAAGAAACGATTGTTGTAGCGCACCACCCAGTCCTGACTCACTAGTCGTTCTTGTTCCAACCAGAACGCCTAGTCCAACTGTCGCGCCGTCGGGCGCCGATGATAGTCGGCGCTTTCCACCCCACGGCATAGCGCCGGTTGGCTCGTCGATGTAGTGCTCGGCCAGATAGCGATTGGCCTCGTCATAACGCGTGATTCCCGCCTTACAAAATAAAACCGACGTGCTTGTGGATGAGCCGCAGCAGATGCTTTTCGTGAATCTCGTCTTCCAGGCGGAAGCAGTAGCACAGCGCTTCTGAAAGAGGTTGATGCCCCATCATGATCGCAGCATGAGAAGGAACTTTTCCCTTCTGCCATGCCTCTGCTAAATCTCATCTGCTAATCGTCAAGGACTTTTTCAACAATTATTGAGTTCGGACCTCCATAGGTGACGTTGGCTGCGCAACAATTGCGGTGTTTGGCTCGCCAAAGCTGGCTGGGATTTTCGCTGGCCGGGAGATATCCTCTTCCAAAGCCTCGTGCAAAGCGCTGAGTACGTCGTGCTGCATCATAGCTACCTGATATCTGTTCTGGATCAAGTATTCCGCTCGATCGCGCGTAATCTGATGGGCTCGGTGCGCCTGCGAGATGCTGGTCAACTCGGCGGATAGTCTCTGGGCGATTATCGCCATCTCGTTCTCGTATGAGTTGAGCACATCGAGTGGCCCAAGCGGGATGGCTGGCTGAACTGCTAACAACCTTTCGATGACCTTATCGCTCTGGCTTGTATTCGCGAAAGCTTGAGGCGGCAAAAGAGGGGGCGACGCAGCCGCCGCGTTCGCTCGGGATACCCGGGGTGTCTGGCTGACGACAGCGGGTACGAAAACCAGTGCGCAACAAGCAAGAATAATTAATCGAAACGTCATTTCTATGCCACCACTCGGGCAATCATCCATACTACGGAACCGCCGAGGGGGTAGAACTGGGAGTTCTGGCAGGGAACCCCCAAATAGCTAATTGGCCTGACAGCAGTTACCCTAAGAATCCCGTCGTGGGAAGATGAGTGCGATCGGGATTTTCAAATGCAATCGTGCCGTATGGGTCACAAGCGCCGACACTAATCGTTCCCCCCTACGTCTTCATAGCTTTCTATCCCATTTATCACTGAGATCCTGATTTGTTGGGAGTCTCCAAGGCATCGAATATCGTCAGAGTGATCACAACGACCGCAGATCCGACCACCATCCCCGCGAAGATTTATAAAAGGGTGATCACCGCGGCGCCGTCTCCACCTTCGAACTGGCCGCCACACCGTGCATTACCTCGATCACCTTTCCGCGGGTTTGGGCAACTTGGCGCTGCCCCGGCTGCAAAGCTACGCAGCCGCCATACAGACATCTGTTGCGAGACGGCACACATTGGAGCTTGTTGCGATGTCCCGCTCCGGGCCGAGTGGAAGATGCGGCGGATCACCATTTATCATCAAACTTCCGGCCGAGACAGTGGTGAGTCCAGCACATCGAATGTTCCGAAGATCATAGTCTAGTCAACCGGTGCCATCTCATAGCTCAACCGGGCCATTCCCTACTGCTGTCGATAAGCCTTAGTTTTGGACTACGCCACAACGACACCCCTGCTGCTGAGATGAGCGAAGCCCCTTCGCCATGCCGATCGTTGGGAGGCGAGCAACGCATCATTTGACTGCGCGGGCTTTAATTGATCGCGGGAGGCGTACTTGGCTAAGACTCGCATCCGTGCCTTAGTGGTTGATGATTTCGTTCCTTTTCGGAGCTTTGTCCGTTCGATTCTTCAGAGCAACTGGAATTGCGAGAGCATTTTCGAAGCCTCCGACGGAGTAGAGGCACTCGCCATGGCGCAAGAACTGCAACCAGACCTTATCTTGCTTGACCTGGGCCTGCCGAAACTGAATGGACTTGAAGTTGCTCGTAGAATTCGACACCTTTCCCCGCATTCGAAGCTCGTGTTCTTAAGCCTCAATCAATCTCGCGAGATCGCGGAAGAAGCCTTACGAACTGGTGCACTCGCCTATGTCGTCAAGTTACATGCCGGACATGAGCTGTTGCCTGCTGTGGATACCGTTCTCACCGGCAAGCGGTTTATCAGTGCAAGTTTGTTTGCTGAAGATTCCAGCGCGCCATTGAATGGCCACGCGGCAACAATCACGCATTCTCATGAGGTTGCGTTCTACGCGGATGACAGTTCTGCAGTAGATGGCTATGCGCGCTTTATCAAATCTTCTCTTAAGGTTGGGAATGCAGTCATCGTTGTCGTGACTGAGTCACACCGTGCCAGCCTTCTTCCCAAACTGGAGGCAGACGGGGTGGACGTGCCTGCGGCCGTTGAACAGGGCCGCTATATACCGTTGAACGCCGCCGATACACTTTTCAGCTTGATGGTCAATGATATGCCTGACCCCGTCCGCTGTACGAAAACGATAGGCGATCTCATTCTGGCGGCGGCCAGAGGCGTGAAGGGAGAACATGCCCGGGTTGAGGTTTGCGGAGAAATTGCGCCCACCTTGTTGTCAAACGGTAACGCGGAAGGGGCGATCAAGCTCGAACGCCTATGGGACGAAATCACAAGAGGCTATGGGGTGCATACTCTTTGTGGCTATTTGTCAGGTGCATTTCAGCATCAGGAAACCGACCGAGTCTTTGAAAGAATTTGCGCGGAACACACAGTGGTTCAGTCGAGGTAGCCGTTGTAAGCAGGCTCCGTACCTAAATTGCCGCAGACTTCATGCTGGCGAGAATTGTCTAACAAACAGACGTCCGGGCGTGAAGACGGAGATTCCGACCCGAGTTCCTTTTAGGCAACCGAACTCTGGGATCCGCTGCCACCCGCAAGTTGGCTGCACTCCTTCCCTTGCAGCCGCAATTCCGTGAAGCCACAATCCAAACAGACCAGAAGTTCTGGGAAAGCCCACACAGTCGGTTTGTCCAAGTTCTTCAACCCCGGGAAGTGAATATTCATTTCACAACGAAACGTCTTTTGATTCTCGGACTGGCAATCTCTGCAAGACATTTCCTTGTATGAAGCACGAGCTATACCAAAGCTCGAAAGGAGAATGTCGGCAACAGAAGCCTTGTGAAAAACGAGGTTTAACCCGGGCTTCCGTATTAGTATTGTATCCAGGATTTCGTTTTAGAACCTGCCCATCAAACAGAAATGCTAGAACCTAACATTTTTGTTAGGTCCAGCCGATTGTTGTCAAAATGAAAACAGGCGGGTTGCACAAAGTCAGAACCTGAACAACGAAGTCTTCGGGTTCTACTATGGGAGTCAGAAATATTTCACACAACGGGAGTACTATCAGCCGACGTACACGTTCGGACTCCGCTGGGATCTGCGTCAAGGTCGCTGATCGAAGGTTAGGCACATTCACTTGCAGCGTTCCTTCGGATCAAATGTGGAGTTGCTCAAAAAGGAGGGTTTCGAAATCAGCTTGAGATTCACCGTGACGGCCAATGCTGAAACCTACGGGCACCTGTTAATAGGAGAACCGGGCTCGAACGCGCAGCCCGTAGCAGGTGCGGCTCGATTTCACGAGTGAATCCACATTCGCACAATATCCAGTCTAACTGTATATTTTGCATCCACATGCTCAGTTGTCCGGTGCGTGATGGCGAGCTGCATCCACCTGCTATTTTCACGGCTTTCGGAAACTCCTACAGAGCGCGGTGTGAATCGGCAACGAAGATCGCTGGTTTCATCGTACCTCTTTTAATATGCCAGATATGGCATATTCCGTTAAGAACAGCTTTTGTCTTCCCCTTCCGTCGGAGAAGGTATTGCCGTTTGCGTCTATTGCTACACCCTGGCTGTGCGGTTCTTCAGTGATTACTTTTGAAATCAAATCAGGCGCCATGTCATCGCTGAAGCAGGCCTAGTGTGTCACTGCGGCCGTTGATCCTGTCGCGTGCGGTTCGCGCCTCGGCGCCTCGGGCGCTCAATCCTTCCGAGGTCATGGCGCGTCGTTTAAAGCTAACCGGCATCGATGCGCACAGGAATCTTTGGCCGCCATCGAGTGGCCAACTAACTCCAGGCGCAATGACCGAACTTCGCCAGGCGCTGCAGACCTTTCTCCCAACAACAAATCCATTTCACCGTATTTCCGGCTTCTGTTAACCACCACGGCCGACAATCCAGTCACGGGAAAGGCTTCTCTCGAGTCCGCTCGAATCGTCCTTGACTGATTTTCCCACACAAAAGCAGTCGCAGCGTCTAAGATCACACCCAGAACTTGCGATTGAGGAGCACTTCTTTGATCGGCCACGCCATCCGTATCGGATGGTTAATTTTGACTTGTGCTTTCGAATCGATCACGGTGTGCGCTCAAGTAAATGCCCGGCTGCACACTTCCGATACGGACCTGGTGCTGGAGGCCAATTCAAATGCTCCCAGATTACTAAATCTTGGTGTATCCGGAGAGGCCCCGTGGAATAACAAGGCTTCTGAGACTCTCGTTCCTTTCGCCGAGATCGCCGGCAAGCAAATCTCCTGTTCATGGAAACTAAATCCGTGATGCGAGTCAGATCATAGGCCAAGGCCGTGATTGGCCCTACCCCCTTTACTTGACGCAATAACTTCGTATGTCCATATTTCTGGTTGGCCAGCTCTTCAATCTTGTCGTCATATTCCTTGATGCAGGCGGAAGAAGAACTTCCGGTTGAGATCCGGGAAAGCTTGCTCCCTTTGGGTGCAAATCGCGGACGCACTGAGAAGGTCATAAAAGTCAAGGCCGACGTGGCGGCCTTTCCATATTTATTTTTTCTTGCATCTTCCATCGGTAAATCCAAGGTCGGGTGGAGAGCTGTCAAGGGCGCCGTTTTTTGGCGTTCATCTTGACCCTTGACAGCTCTCCACCCGAGTTCATCGTCGAGCGAGGAACGAAGCGAAATGCAGTTCAGTTGAGCTTCGTTCCTTAGGGGATCGGTTTGGGTGTTCCGACTCATGTTCTCCGGTCCCCCGCCCTCCCAACTCTGCTCGTTTAAGCTCCATCGATTCTCCCATCGCCGCCCACAGAAAGTGAATCCTATGACCTCTGTCCCAGTCTTCATCCGAAGTTTCGCCCTACGCCACCCGCATTGCCGTGCTTCTATCCGCACTCTCAGTGGGCCGCTTGTGGGCCCGGTGCATGTTGGGGTCCGACTTAATCCCCAGGCTCCATCCCTGCTGCGATGGAGCCTGGGGTCGTTGTGGCTGCCATCTAACGCGCGATCTCAAGGACCAGCGCTCAAAACGCAGTCACCCGGCAATAGCCTTGTTCTGCAATACGCGAACCACCTCGCGGCGATTCTCCGCCTGTCCCTCGGCGCTTTTGTCGGTGTTGACCTGTCGGCACTCTCCCATCGCTCCTGGCGCCAGTATCCGCGTCAGCGGCACACTTCCCTGTTGACGCAGGATATTCGTGACATTGTTCGCGCGATCTTCGCTGAGCTTCTGGTTCACTTCCGTACTGCCCGCTGACGACGCATACCCCGTCACTTCGATGACGTATCCCTCGACGTCCTTCGCCTTCGCGGCCAATTGCAGCAACGGCTCTTGGTATTTCGGATCCACCTTTACCTTGCCGTTCGCAAAGTACACCGTTACCTCATCGAGGATGTGGTAATCATCCATGTCGCCAAAACGCGCAACCGCCGCCTCGATCTGGGCGGCAGTGTAGAAATTAGTCCTGTCACTTCTGCTAGTGCCGTGCATTGAAAGCACAATTTAACGTGTTTGTTGAGTAAGGCCCACTGGAGAACGTGAGCGGATGGCGCAGAGAATGCATTGTATAGAATCAGCCTTTCGGAGTTACGCCACTGCCGCTGCTCTAGTCGCGTTCTCTCCTTCCTGGATCTGGTGTCAACAAATTCCATCGGATAAGCAGCAAGCGGAAGAAGAGTCAATTGGTGATGCCGTTCGAGCAGAGGACAACGCCATCGCCGCCCACCCGGAAGCAGGTACGGGCGACAAGACGGAAGCGCTGGCGGTCCATCCGCCGATCCACATTCTCTATGTTCACGGTATCGATCAGGTCGGAGCAGGAGACTCGCTGCCCCTGCGCAAGGGTATCTGTAAATATCTTGGAGAATGCACTGTCACTAGCATTGGGAGAGTCTATGCTGACGGTCCGTTTGCGGTGGATTCCGAACCGCCGACAGCAGCCTTGGTGGGAAAACCTATCTGGAAATCCAAGGACGAATGGAGTGCATCGGCGCCGTTCATCGATCGATACGAGATGAAGGGAAACGGACACACTCCCATTCTCCTCGACGAGTTCAACTGGTGGCCGCTCGCATATCCGCTCAAGTGCAAGTGGCTCATCGCCCGTGATGCGCTGTTAACAGGCACCCCGAAGCCGCAGTTAAGTGTCTGTGCCACACCGACGACCCCAGACCCCGCCCACCCTAAACGTTATTTGAGCTATCAGTGGATCGAAAATTCGGAAGCTTCCGAACTCAACCACATTAAGCGTCGGGCGAAAATTCTGAACCGCTCACTCAAAAATGGCCTCATGGATTGGGGATTTGCTGACGCCGTTATGGCCCTCGGTCCCATGGAAGATGTTCTGAGTGCCGGAATCCGCGAGTTGCTCATAAGATCCCTACAACCGCCCGTGAGGAATGCGAATACACCGGCCACGACCGTCGATGGAGAAGTGTTCTTTGTCACTCACAGTCTGGGAAGTTACCTTGCACTGATCGCGCTCAATACCGATTTGCTTGGCTCCGACAATCCGGACCTCTCCGGCTTCCAAATGACCCCTGAACAAAAGCAGGCGGCTGATTACTTTTCGGCTCATACAGCAGAGTTTTATTTTCTGGCAAATCAAATTGCACTTCTGCAACTGGCCTGGGTGTCAAGTCCGACTGGACATCACTCTGATCCCTGTTCCGCCAGTGCCGAAAAATCTGGCAGTCAATCAATCGCGCATTGGCTCTGCAAGCGGGATACTTACCTGTCGGAGCGACCTTCCGTTGCTCCGGTACCGCAAATTGTTGCTTGGAGTGATCCGAACGATCTTCTATCGTGGGAGGTTCCGCAAATTGACGGTGTACGCGTCGTGAACATCAAGGTGCAAAACCCCGGATTTAAGCTATCGCCTTTTATTGGGTCTCCAACCAGTGCACATGCCAATTACGCGAAAAATCGCAAAGTCCTCCGCCTGATACTCAAGCCCTCTCCACAACACTGACTTGCCCGCAGCAACTGTTGTGGCATCGGCATCGCATGGTGCAGATGCGCACGCGAGTGATGAATCAGCGACATGTTGTCCCGCTGAACGAAGGACTGCGGCGCAAGAAGGCGTTGTGGCGGCCGGCTGGGCGCAAGGAACTGGAGTCGATCGCGCTGGCACCTTGGGCCAGCCGAGGCCGCCAGGATCTGATCGAGTTACTCAATCAACTCACGCCGAAGATCCAGGAGTTGACGCGCGCTGGAAGAGGAAGTGGAGAAGCGTCCCGTGACGCGACTGCTGATGACGCATCCTGGAGTCGGTCCGCTGATGGCACTGGCGTACGAACTGGTGATCGGAACTCCCGAGCACTTTCACTGCGGCAAGAAGCTGGCCAGCTATGTCGGGCTGGTACCGTCGCGAGAAGAGAGCGGAAAAGGAGACCTGATCGGCCTCGATTTCGATAAAGCGGATAGCATTTATGTCGCATATAAAGCGCATTCGAAGTTTGACGCGACCGACCTTGCCGATCCTTTTCATCCGTCCTGTCGAGACGCGACCGTAACTCGCTCGGGTGTCCACAAGATCGACGCCAAGACCCGTAACGTGATGGCCTTGGCGACGCGAGCGGATGGTTGGCCGTTCTGCTATCCGGATGATGTCGCCATCGACTCAAAAGCGAACGTGTATGTGACAGATCTCACCTACTCCGGTATCTGGAAGATTTCTCCCGATGCCAAGAAAGTAACTCTGTGGTCGGCGCATGCTCTGCTCAACGGATCGACCAAGTCGTATACGGGATTCCCCATCGGCGTCAACGATCTCCTTCTCGACAAGGAGGAGAAGAACATCAACGCGGTCACCGATAGCGACCCCATGGTGCTCAGGATTCCTATTAAGGAAGATGGAACAGCGGGTGAACCGCAACCGGTCGGCCTTCCCGGATACTCCCCTTCGACGGGGTGGAACTCGACGCAAAGGGCAACATTTATGTCTCTGAGATTCTTCGCAACGAGATTTGGGTTTTGTCACCCGACGGCGCTCAACGGGTACTGATCGCCAACAAGATGAACGCGCCACTGGACAACAACACCAGCCTAATTTTGAACGGGGTGTTCTATGCACAGCCAACCTTGGATTCACCCACGCAAAGCCCGCGAATGCTGATCGCACGGTGGTTTGCATGAGCGGCTTTCCGCTGCCGAAGTAGCAGGCGAACGGGCATGTTCGCGAGAAGAAAAATCTGCCGCGCCTTTGCGAAATATCAGGTGCAGAGATTTCATGAGTGTTGTAATCAGGGTATTTCTCAACAACTGAGCAAGTTGCGATCTCAATCAAGCCGGTTACTTTGCAAGCTGATAAGAGCTGCTCATGATCTCCAAAACATTAGAGTGACACGTCACTGAGAGCAGCGGGTCAACGCTCTGGGTTGAGCGCACTTTCGATATTTTGGGAATGCTGAACTTCCTGCCCTTTGGACATGGAGCTCGATAGGTCGCTCGCCTCGGCGTTGGCCTGTCGGATTTGCTGCCTGGTCATCAATCTCGACAAGCTTTTGAGTCTTTTCCCTGCGCGTCCGTCTCCTCCAGATTGTGCCGTCTTGTACCACATGTAAGCCGTGACGTAGTCGAGCGGTACGCCCTTTCCTTGTTCATAGAGATCGCCCAACTCGGTTTCGGCGAGCGGATCCGAAGCCTGAGCCGCCAAGAGAAGCCAGTTTGCTGTTGCTGCGTAGTCCTGAGGCACGCCCTTGCCGGTAAAATACATCCACGCTAGCATCTGCTGGCCTGCCGGATAGCCACTCTCAGCGGCTTTCCGAAACCATTGGGCCGCCTTCGCGTAATCCTGTGCAACCCCTCTTCCCCGAAAATACAATGCGGCGAGGTTGACTTGCGCGACAACATCTCCACGTTTGGCAGCGTGCTCATACCAATCCACCGCTTTATGAATATCCTTCCGCACACCACGACCATACTCATACATGGCGGCGAGATTGTTCGCTGAGGTGAGGTGCCCTTGCCTCGCCGCGGCAGCGTAATAGTCAAATGCTCTTCGATAGTCTTGCGGAACACCTTTGCCGTTTTCGTAGAGATAACCTAGAACGAATTCAGCTTCGGTCAAATCATGTTCGGCGGCCGCGCGCAGGTACTTTGCAGCTTCCGTGTAGTCTGAGGTGACGCCGGTGCCGGTCATGTACAACCTCCCAAGTCGATATGCAGCGATTGCATCTCCGCGGTCAGCCTGATCGCGAAGGCTAGAGACTTCCGAGGCGATATTCTCGGGGAAAGCTGGCTGTTGAGCCCGTTGCTGGGCATCGACCGGCAAGGCCAAAAGGCAGAGCCTTAACAGGAGCAGGTAGGTAGCCTTTGTAGACAGACGCGAATACATCAGACCTCCTCCGGCGAAACGAATCTCGCGAAGGAGTTCTGCATCGCAGAACCCCCGAAGATTCGCAAAATTATCCGGGAGAGAATGGAGCGAACGAGAGGATTCGGCAATCTTTGCTCTATCCTTTTCGGGTAGTTTTCAGATCAGCATTCAACTCGTTGGCAACACGATGGTTGCGACTCCATGCTGAAAGGTGGCAGAAAGGGTAGAAGCCGCGAACCGTGCTAAACTTGCGAGCCAGCTGGGGGCGTTACCGTGCCGCAAGTTCGACGTCAGCCGGAGAAGGTGTGCTTTGGCGCTTACGAAATCCATCTGCCCACCCAAGAATTCTTCAAGTACGGATTACGAATCAAACTCCCGCCGCAAGCCTTCAAGGTCTTGCAAACACTGCTGGATCGTCCGGGGCAACTTGTCACTCGTGAGGAATTTCATCGAGCTCTCTGGCCTGCAGACACATTCGTAGACTTCGATCATGGCCTGAACAATGCCATCAAGAAGATTCGTGACGTCCTGAGCGACTCGGTGGGCGCGCCGCGCTACATTGAAACCCTGCCAAAGCTCGGCTACCGATTCATTGGCCAAAGTACGGCGAGGCGGCGCGTCGTACTGGCGGTGCTGCCGTTTCAGAATCTGAGTGGTGATCGCGACGATGAATACTTCAGCGATGGATTAACCCAAGAGATGATCACCCAGGCGGGAGGGGTCAACCCCGAGCAACTGCTAGTGATTGCCCGCACCACTTCAATGACGTACAAGCACACGTGTAAAGGCGTCGAAGAGATCGGACGCGAACTGGGCGCGGATTATGTGCTGGAAAGCAGCGTTCGCCGCGACCACGAGCGGGTGCGGATCACGATCCAGCTCATCCGCACTGCTGATCAGGTTCAAGTGTGGACCAGCACCTATGATCGCCACATCAGTGGTTCGATCATGCTGCAGGAGGAACTAGCCAGGGAAGTTGCGGCACGAATCGAAATTCAACTCAGCCCGGCATACGCCAACCGCTCCGCGCGGTCGCACTCCGATCCGCTGGCGAACGAAGCCTACCTGCGAGGCCAATACTTTGTGAACCAATTTACGGCGCAAGGTTACTGGAAAGCCATTGATTACTTCCACCAGGCAATCGACCGCGACTCGGAATTCGCTGAAGCCTACTCAGGATTGGCGGACGCCTATCGTTGGCTCATCGTCACCGACACTATTTCTCCATCTGAGGGAGGCCGCAAGATGAACGACGCCGCCCGTCAGGCGGTGCAACGGAATAACTCTCTGGCAGAATCACACACTGCTCTGGCTGGCGCGCTGCTCACTTTCTGCGATTGGCCTGGGGCGGAGAGCGAGTTCAAACGTGCGAACGCGCTCAACCCAAGTTACCCCGGTTCGCATCGCTTGTATGCGGCTCTGCTGGCCGCGCAGAAACGTCATCGCGAAGCTCTGGAGGAAATGAACCAGGCCCTCAGACTGGATCCGTTATCGCTGCCGATCAATGCCGAGGTAGTGCGAACCATGTATTACGCTCGCGACTACGACGGAGCCGTGGCTCAGGCAGAAAAGGCGATGCAACTGGACCCTGCTTATTACCGAATTCATTTCTGGCTCGGCCGAGTCTATGCGCAACAAGGGAAGCACCAGCAAGCGGTCGATGAATCGGAGAGAGTTCTCAAAGCGACTCCGGATAGTATTCTTGGGCTTACAGAACTGGCTTATACTCTCGCTGCTGCGGGGCGGGCAGCCGGTGCACGGACGATTCTCCGGACTCTCGAGGAACGATCCCGATCGAGTTGGGTCCCCGCTTATAATCTCGCGATCATTCATGTTGCACTGGAAGAAGTCGACGAGGCCATGCGATATCTACAGAAGGCATACGACGAACACGACTGGGCGCTGCTGGTTCTGGCCGTCGAACCCAGGCTCGATCCTTTGCGCAGCGATCCGCGTTTTCTAGAACTTTGTAGAAAGCTCAGGTTTTCTGTCTAAGGTGACGGCAGATTCGATAGCTGTATGGCTCCTACAGCCACGGGCGTTAACGCGCAAAAATCCCTGCTCAGGTTGCTTGTCAGTTTGCATTGGTCTCTTCCTTCTCGTGTTTGGCCCGGTATTCTGCGTGGGCTTGTTTCCTGGGTGAATCCTGGGTGCTGGGTGTTGCCTCGGCTTTTGCGTGCGGGAGGTAGGGATGCTTCGAATGCGGGTGAGCTCCGCATTCGCGAAGCTCCATTCTCCCTCAGCATGACAGAATCGAGGCCCTATTGGCATTAGTGGCAGCCATTTGCAACAAGTAAGGACCCAGGCATCCGACCCTCAGGTCCTAAAGGGCTTTTCGTTCCTAACGCCTTGTTTCGACAGTGATCTTGCTCTGCTGAACAGTCAAAACCCTTGGAAGGGTGGATTCTGAGTGAAATGATTCCATAAACAATGTCGGCTCCAGGCCCGAGTAGACTTTGGAAGCGCTAACGACCAAAGGGCTCGGAGGAAAGGAGCCGAACATGCTGATTATTAGGATGTGATTATCATCCGGGCTTCCAGCAAATTGCTTGCGTCGATACCGACGGCGGTGAATTGAGCGAACACCGCCTGGCGCACCGCGAGCAGGCCGAGCAGTTTTACCGCGCACTGAAGCAGCAGAGTCTATCGGTGCGAGTGGGGATGGAATCCAGCGGACACTCGCGTTGGTTCGAGAGTTTGCTGCAGGAGTTAGGGTTTGAGTTGTGGGTCGGAGATCCAGCGGAGATTCAGACCAAGCGGGTGCGCAAGCAGAAGACGGATCGGCAAGACGCGCAGCTCATACTGCAGTTGATGTTGGAGAATCGCTTTCCGCGGATCTGGGTGCCGGACGCAGAGAATCGCGATCTGCGGCAACTGTTGTGGCATCGGCACCGTTTGGTGCAGATGCGCACG
>DASYZA010000243.1:0-11628 GCA_035946775.1 Candidatus Sulfotelmatobacter sp.
GGTTGCTCCGCTGCAACGAATCCGAAATTGTTCCTTCGTGCTAAGGGGCCTCGAGAGAAGGCCTACCCTACTCTAAAGCGCCAACGGTTAACGTTGCTGGCGCGAGTGAGTACGTGATTCTCAGGTTGCCGCGACGTTGAAAACTCGGACACAAACCGAACGTCTGGCTTGGGCACGGAGCGTACCAGACATAGATGGATCACAAGTTGTTCATAACGAATATCGGAGGCTCCGGTGACGCGAACTACATACCGGGACGCGTCAAAGAAATTGGACCCCAAATGTCAAAAGCGTCGGACAGCACGCCGCGTTTAGTTTCGCTCTAGCCTCTAAGTGCAGGACCGAGCGCGCCAGAGTTCTTGAATGGTGTTTGATCTTTGTTTTCTGCCGCTTGGCATTTTGCCTTACTCGATTCGAGACTGCGGCAGGAACGATCTGTAAAAGTCCCCTTCTTTGGAACGCCACGGCAATCAACCTGCACTGACCGCACCGAAGGTGCGTGATGCGATGGCCGCTGTGCCCTCATCGACAATCGCTGTGGAAATCGAGCGTCAAGTATTTACCAAGGCATAGCCGGAATGACGGTCATGGAACGGCAACGCAAGAAGATTCTCGTCGCAGACTGCCACGAAGATGGCCTCATCGTTTTGGAGAAGCTGCTGGAGGATGCGGGTTTCGACACTACTACTGTGTGGACCGCTAAAGAAGCACTTAGGCTCGTGGAGTCCCACGTTTTCGATCTCGTGTTGCTTAGCAAGTATCTACCCGATTCGGAATGCGATGAGTTGCTAAAGGTATTACGCAAAAGAGGCGAAATCGTCACCTGCGTCGTTATGCTGCCGAGCGAACCAGAGATGACTGACTTTATCAATCTCGAGACGTCGGGCGCGCGCGATGTCGTTTGTAAGCACGCTTATAAACAAGTCCTGGAAACCGTCAGAGAATGTCTCGCTTACGACAAGAAGTCGCGTTCGGCAGCTTGATCGGAGGCCGTTGGAGGCGTAGAGGCACGTCAGCATGAAAATGGAGGTGGTCAGCATGGATGCCGATTACATCGTCGCCTGCGGGATTGTCTGGCGGAAGACGGCCGATCCAATGGCCGGTCAGGAACTAGTCGAGGCTCTCGAATCCAATGACCAGGAGCTAAGAACGCTTGCGCAATCGCTCCTCGCTGAATGCGGAGAAGTTTCCATGAGTTTGCTCGAGAGTGCAGTCGCAACCGGCGTGCTAAATCCTGAACTGGCTGGGCCTTGCATGGCCGAGATTCTGCGGACTGGGAAACTCACGATTAACGACTGGACTGGGAATTGTGAACGAACCGTTAACTGAAACGCGGTATTCCGCACGACGGATATTGGTGCAGCACGATCGCTTCGTGCTTTTAGAACCAAGAGCCGAGATTATGTGGGAAACTATTGCAATCATCCTCACGCTAGGGGGGCTCGAGTTCACACTGTGAGTGCTGGACCGGCGTGCCGCAAAACGCGACCACGAGATGGAGAGCAAGCAATTGGAGATATTGGACGGAATTCTGACAGCACTGGCAATCCAAAATTCCGATGATGCGACTAACGGCCGGTTACCTCAATCGGAGGAAGGGCACAATGAAAACGCTGGAGTCACGAGCTCAGATCGCGCTGAAAAACATCCTGTTTGCCACTGATTTCGAGGTTTCCGCCAGTCGAGCTTTGCCATTTGCCGTTGCGTTGGCAAAGCGATACGGAGCGAAGCTTTACGCAGTGCATGTTATACCCCCCGAGGCCTACGCCCTTGCTTCTCCGGAATCGGCCAGCCGAGTCTTGGCGGAAGCTGGGGATTTTGCGGGATACAGTCTGAATCAGCTTGTCGGTCCGTTACGAAGTCATGGTCTTTCCTGTGACACGTTGTTAGGAGAGGGGAACGTAGCGGAGGTGATTCAGAAGTTTGCAGAAGAACGTGCTGCTGATCTGCTTGTTGTTGGGACGAGTAGTCGCATGGGATGGGGCAAGGTGTTCCTAGGTTCGGTCGCAGAAGAAATCATTCGTGAATCGCCCTGCCCAGTTCTGGCGGTCGGACCGCACGTCACAACGCTGGCATCGGACGGAATTCGCAGCGTCGTTTGTGCGACAGACCTCTCTGATGCCTCGGCGCGAGCCACTCAATTCGCCATCTCGCTTGCCGACGAATACCAAGCACACCTCACATTTGTCCATGTTTCGCACGGCATACCAAGGGATTCTCTGAATCTGACGATTCAAGTGATCGAAAAACGGATCCTCGAGACGATACCTCCAGAGCCCGAGTTGCCGTATCGACCAGAGATCGTCGTCGAGACCGGGTCCGTGGCAGATCGCATTCTGAACCTTGCGACTGATTTATCCACGGACATCATTGTGATGGGTGCGCACGGAGTGGGATCTTTTGCCGAAACAGCAAGTCATTTTGGATCGATCGCGCACAAAGTCATTTCTTTAGCGCCGTGCCCGGTTCTAACGGCCAGTGACGTGCACGAGGCCGAACAGAAGTAGTGGAGGGAGGTGCCTTATGGACCCGGCAACGATTCTGGTACTGGTTTTGAGCGCATGCGTAGTCGTTCTCCTAGCATGGTTCGAGATCAACTCTCGCCGAAACGAAGCGAACAAGGAGTCAAAGTCAACTCTCGCTCAATCAGGTCTTGAAGTTTCGAAGAAGAACAGCCAGACCGAGGTTGAATCGGATACTCAGAAAAGGAAAGCTGCTTAGTTTTTGATGAAGATTGAGCACACGGATAGGAGTTCATCATGCCAGATGGTTCCGTTATTGTTACCGACGCCGATATGGACAGGCTCACGCGTCTAGTTCGTACTGTCAAACACTCTCTTTTCAGAGATCAGCAGCAACTTGAGCTGCTCGCTCAAACGCTGGCGAGCGCGGAAGTGAGAGTGCTGGGGCGAGTCCCCAAAGACGTGATCAGAATGCACTCCCGTGTTCGTGTCTTCGACTTCGACACTGGAAGAAGGGGGCAATATTCATTGGTGTTTCCCGATGAGGCCAACATTTCAAGAGGCATGATTTCAGTCCTTGCCCCGCTGGGGATTGCCTTGCTGGGCCGCAGGAAAGGAGATGTCATTGAGGCGCAAGTACCGGGAGGGGCCAGAAAGTTGAGAGTAGATGCAGTTCGGCAGGAAGCCGGTATGAAAGGAACGAAGCCCTCCGAAGATAACCCGACCAGGCATAGCCATCTCCCTCGAAGTCACCAAACCTCCCTGGCGGCGTGATGCTGCACAGATTGCTGGAATGCTCATGGACCGCTCGTCTCTGTCGCCATTGCCTATAGTCCTAGCCAACCCCGAAGACAAATGCTCCGCCGTGTCCGTTTCTGAATTGCGATCTGCTCAGTGCCCATCCGGATTGTCAGCAGGCGAAGCGGAAGAACGTTTGAGAAGAGATGGACCCAACGAACTGCCTTCCTCGAAACCGCGAAGCGTCGCCGCCATCGCATGGGAAGTGATCAAGGAGCCCATCTTTCTTCTTCTCGTTTCTTGTGGCGCGGTTTATTTGTTCCTTGGTGATAAGCAGGAAGCCTTGATGCTGCTCGGCTTCGTTTTCGTCGTCACAGGAATTAGCTTCTACCAGGAACACAAGACCGAACGCACGCTCGAAGCTCTACGAGATCTCTCAAGTCCCCGCGCACTGGTCATTCGCGACGGACGATCAACGCGAATCCCGGGGCGTGAAGTTGTAAACGGCGACCTCATTATTTTGGCGGAAGGTGACCGGGTCCCCGCTGATGCCCGCGTTCTATCGTCAACAAACCTCTCGGCCGACGAGTCACTGTTGACGGGTGAATCAGCTCCAGTAAGGAAGAACGCGTGCGCCAAACCGATGCAGACGGTTCGTCCGGGGGGTGACGATCTCCCGTTCGTTTACTCCGGCACCCTGGTTGTGCAGGGCCGCGGGCTCGCGGTAGTCGAGGCCACCGGCGTTCACACCGAAATCGGCAAAATCGGGCGGGCACTGCAGTCGGTAAACGTTGAGAGAACCCGCCTGCAGCAAGAAACGGCGCGATGGGTGCGCATCCTCGCTATTGCCGGCGCCGCGCTCTGCTTGATTGTTGTTCTACTTCACGGCCTGACACGCGGCAGTTGGCTCAATGGCGTCCTTTCGGGTCTAACGCTCGCGATGGCTATTCTGCCGAATGAATTGCCTGTGGTGTTGACAATATTTATGGCCCTGGGAGCGTGGCGAATCTCCAAGCGTCACGTTCTTACCCGCCGCGTTTCGGTTGTCGAAACACTTGGCTCGGCCTCGGTGTTGTGCGTAGACAAAACCGGCACTCTGACAATGAACCAGATGTCCGTGCAAAGGTTATTCGCTGGGCACAGCGCTTTCGAAGTGGATCAACAGGTTTCATCGTGCCCGCCGGAAAAGTTCCATGAGCTTATCGAATTCAGCGTCCTCGCGAATCATCGTGATCCATTTGACCCAATGGAACGAGCGCTCAGTGACTTTGCTAAATCCAGACTGGCCAATACCGAACACCTGCACGACGATTGGATTCTGACTCGCCAGTATCCCTTGTCACCCGACCTGATGGCCCTATCGCAAGTGTGGAAATCCCCAATTCGACAGAACTATGTAATTGCCGCAAAGGGAGCACCGGAAGCCATCGTAGATCTCTGTCACCTCACGCCCGAGGTGGCACAAATGATCTTCGCTTCGGTCAGCTCGATGGCGCATGACGGGCTGCGGGTTCTTGGAGTCGCGCGAGCTTACTTCCAGGACTGCGAGTTGCCCAAGCTGCAGCACGACTTCGCTTTTGAATTCCTAGGTCTCATCGGCCTTGCCGACCCAGTTCGCCCCGGAGTGAGGGATGCCGTTCAGGAGTGTTATTCAGCCGGGATTCGGGTGGTCATGATTACTGGAGACTACGTCGGCACCGCCGTGAATATCGGCCAGCAGATCGGACTTAGAAATCCGGAAGAGTGCATTACGGGCCCGGCATTGGATTCAATGGAAGAGGAAGAACTTAGACAACGTGTGCGTACAACAAACATCTTCGCGCGAGTTGTCCCCGAGCAGAAATTGCGTCTCGTAAGAGCCTTCAAGGCGTCCGGCCAAATCGTGGCCATGACAGGCGATGGCGTAAACGATGCGCCCGCCCTGAAGGCCGCAGATATTGGGATCGCTATGGGCGGACGAGGTACCGATGTTGCCCGTGAGGCTGCCGCACTGGTCTTGCTTGATGACAACTTTTCATCGATAGTCCATGCCGTCCGGCTGGGTAGAAAGATCTTCGATAATCTCAAGAAAGCGATCGCATACACCCTCGCCAGTCATCTTCCGATTATTGGACTGACACTGATCCCCGTCGCGTTAGAATGGCCTCTCATCCTACTTCCGTTTCATGTCGCTTTCTTGCACCTTATCATTGACCCTGCCTGCTCAGTCGTGCTGGAGGCAGAGGGAGAGGAATCGACGTTAATGCGGTTACGTCCTCGTGCCGCGAAGGAGCCGCTGTTCGGCAAGCGCACTTTTACAATCAGTATTCTGCAAGGTCTTAGTGTGCTCGCGGTGGTGTTGATCGTTTTCGCAGTTGCTCACTACGGCGGAAAGCAGGACGAAGAGGCACGCGCTCTCACGTTCACCACTCTGGTCCTCGCTAACCTGGCGCTGATCTTCACCAATCGATCCTGGAGCGGGACGATTCTCGGTACGCTGCGTGCCCCCAATCCGGCGTTGTGGTGGGTAGCTTCGGGAACTCTAGCCTTTTTAGCCCTTGCGTTGTTCGTACCCTTCTCCCGCACGTTGCTTCGCTTTTCCGTGCTTCACATGCATGATTTTGCGTTCTGTCTTGGCGCGGCGATTTGCAGCGTTCTCTGGTTTGAGGTCTTCAAGCGATGGACAAACAAGAGGGCGTGACTTGCGCCGAGACTTGCCCGTCAAACGGTCTCCGGTTAGAGATTGACGGTAACATCTAGGTGTACACGCCCTCTCATTATTAGCTGGTCGGTGGCTGAAGAATACCGACTCAAGCAGCGACAGCTTTTCCCATCGATTCTGTCACTTCCGACTCTGCTTTTAGCCAATCGTCCAGTTCGCCCCCGTCTTCCTTTCCACGGTGCTCGTACAGCTGGTACGCTCGCCGACGGATTTGCTCTTGAAGGTCATTCGTGGCTTCAGTTGTGAGGGTGGTTGTCACAGGCATAGTAGTCACTTTGGGTTTGTGGCTCACTGCGATCTCACTCCTTTCCTTGAACCTGCGGGCACTTCAGGGGCCAAGCATGGACTCGCGCCAACCTTCCAAGAATAAAGCCTCACCACCAGATGCGTTTCAGCTATGTTCCATCTGCGTCAAAGGAGTCGGACTGCAATGTCAAAATGATCGGACGGTTGACTGTGCCGACCCATCGCAACCATACGAGGTGCTGAGGTGGCGTCATCCATTAAGCACACGAGCGGGCCTGATCCGTTTGATTTATAGAGATTTATCGTTCTGATTCGACTCAAGAACAGCCCGCGTGAAGTTTGTAAATCTGCAGTCTGCGTTGCTGTCCTCGGTACTCAAAATGCCAGCAACTGGTTGGGAAGGGACAAGTCACCCGGCATGGCGAGAGTCAACTGCGAACTTTGAGCAAGTCGAAAAGTTCAGGGCCAACGCTATCTGGTCACTCGCCCGCCCGAGGCCTTTATGAGGCTCCACACGTATAAGCTGGTGAGATTCGGGTTCGTCCTCCTCATTCTCTATTGTTTTGCCGTTCCGGCAGCAGGCTCGCATCAACAAGCAGGCGAGGTCCAGGCTTCCCCTGAAGCGCAGCAAGGAACGGGATACTCCCTCGCGATTGAGACTCCACTCGTCGTCGTCGATGTACTCGTAACAGACGAAGACGGGTCTGTATTGAGCGGGCTAAGAAAAGAGAATTTTCGGATTCTGGATAACGGGAAGCCTCAGGTTATTGGTGGATTTGCTTCAACAAACGCTCCAATCACGATCGTGATTCTGATGGAGTACAGCGGCCTCGCATACGACTATTTTGCCTACAAGGCTGCGTATTGGGGAACAGAGTTCCTTGATCATCTGGAGCAAGACGATTGGGTCGCTTTGGTCACCTACGATATGACACCGGCCGTGAGGGTGGACTTTACCAAGAGCAAGCCCGCAATTGAACAGGCCTTGAGGGAATTGTCCTATCCACAATTTCGGGAGGCGAACATGTATGACGCGCTCGCTGACACCCTTGATCAGTTGGCTGACGTCAAGGGCAAGAAATCCATTCTCCTCATCTCCACGGGAGCTGACACCTTCAGCCGCACGACCTTGGATGAGCTCTATGACAAGCTCAAAGCGACAGATGCCACGATTTTCTGCATTGGAATTGCTGAACAGGAATACATGATGGCTGAAATGCGAGGCGGGGGTTCCTCTATCGGATATTTGCAAATGAAGAATCAATTGCAAACCTTCGCGAGTCGAACCGGTGGATTTGCCTGGTTCCCGCGTTTCGAAGGCGAACTCCCAGATCTGTTCCGAAGTGTCGGCGGAACGTTACGCAATCAATATGCGATTAGCTTTTCACCAACGAAGGAATCACGAGACGGGCGATATCACAAGCTGAATGTGCAGGTAATCGGCAGCGACGGCCTGCCTCTAAAGGTCAGAGATGAAAAAGGAAAATATCGCAAAGTGACGATCTTTGCGCGTGAGGGTTACATCGCGCCAAATGCATCAATTCAGAACTGAATCATCGGTCGTGTTGCCATTATCCGGCGCGAGAAGAAGTATGCAGGAGCGATTCTTATGAACCAACTACTTCGGCAGGCAATTGCGCTTGCGTTGTGCGGAACGATGTCAGCCTTTTCTCTACCTCGGGGCTCTGCGCAGTCCTCAGACTCTGAATCGGCGAACCCGCTGCCGCTTCGTGAGTACCTACAAAAGTCCTATTTGGAATTATTTGAAATAGCTCCCCAGCTCAGATTCAGTTCTACGGAGATCGCGAAGCAGCGCGAGACATTTCAAAAAGCGAAGGATTCGTGCGTTGACCAGTTCAAAGATCGCGTCAAGACATACGACAAACAGCTTGAAAAGGAGAGATCCGAGCTCAAGAAATCGACCGCGAAGCTCAGCAAATCCCAGCGTAAGGAAGCCCATTGCACAATTCAAAATCTCGACTTGGTGAGGAGCGAGGCGGACGTGCTTGCTCGGCAAGCCATTCCCACCGCCTACGACAACCTAAATGCGAAACTCGATGTAATCGAGCGCTGGCCAGCCTTTCACCGGCAAATACAGCAGGAACTGGCCAATGGTTCGTACATGAACAGGCGATGGGCAGATGTCGAGGATATCGGATTCCGTGAGATCGAGCCCGACCAGCAGGACGATATCAAAAAGGGACAGCAAGCCATCGAAGAGATGAAGCGAGCACATCTGTTGCCACCAGAGGTGGAAGACAAGTCGATTCAGGACTACGTGAATACGGTGGCGCAAGAAGTGGCAGTCCGTTCTGACCTGAAAGTCCCACTACACGTAACCGTTCTAGACTCCCGCGAGATCAATGCATTTGCGTTGCCTGGCGGCTATCTCTTTATCGAACGGGGATTGCTGGAGGCGGCGGATGATGAATCCGAGCTTGCGGGCGTTTTGGCGCATGAGATGTCCCATGATGTTGCGAGACACAGCAGTAAGCTCATGAAACGGGCCACGATTGCCGGGATTTTCTATCAGGCAGCGCAGGTCGCGGCGATTGTGCTGACGGGCGGTGTAGCGAGCATCGGCACTGCCTACGCTCTCCAGTACGGATTCTATGGATTGGGTCTCGTACTCGATCTGAAGCTACTAGGTGTGAGCCGCGACTATGAGATGGAGGCTGATCTTTTGGGGGTGCAGTATGCCTGGAATGCCGGCTACGATCCGACAGGATTTACTCGGTTCTTTGACAAGATTGCGACGCGCGAGGGATACGTCAAAGGAGTGAGTTGGTTCAGAACCCATCCTGCATTTTACGAGCGCATGGTACAGACTCAGCGCGAAATCGCATTTTTGCCGGCTAAACCAGACGCCATTGTACAAACCACCGACTTCGAGGAGATGAAGAAGAAACTCGCTCCACTCACCGCAAAAGCAGATAAAGAAGAGATCGGTAAGCCGAGCCTGCTCATTACTCGGGAAGAGGGTTGCGAGCCTCCGAAGAAACTTGAGTACAAACCGGGAGAACCGATCGAGCAGGTCTGTTCACAACCGCAACAATAGAGGCGCGCATTGACTAGAGGCCGAGTGACGACGGCGTTTCTGATTGTGCTGGCAGGCGTCGCGCTTTGCCTCTGTTATGTTCTGATAGCTCCATTCTTCAAGACCGTAGTCTTCTCCGCCGTTCTAGTCATCATCTTCTATCCGGCGTACGCGCGAATTTGTCGCTGGATTCAAAATCGGAACATCGCCGCAGCAGTCGCCACGGCCGCTCTGCTGCTGGTGATCAGTTCTATTTCTCTTTTCCTCGGACGAGCGCTGATTGAAGGACTCCGCGACACCTACGAATCGTTGACCGGGGCTGGGGCAAGCAAGGAACGTCTCAGCGTCTTTATCGTTGAATTTGTAGATCGAGCGATAACGTGGCTAAGCCACTACCTTCCTATATCAGTTCCTACGCTGCAAACCACGATCTTGAAGCAGACCGAGAACGCCGTTTCCACGCTTCTTACGATCACCGCCGGATTGGTTGGAAGCCTTTCGGCTCTCGGCCTTAAGGCCGTCATCGCAATCGTCGTACTGTTTTTTCTGTTTCGCGATGGCAAAGCAATGTTGCGCCGCCTGAGCGTGATTTTGCCACTCAACCCGGATCAGGCTCGGCGACTGTTCACTCGCATAAAAGATACCCTCGACGCAATTGTTTACGGAACACTTGCGATGGCTGCGATACAAGGAACCTTGACGGGCCTTGGCTTCTGGTTTCTTGGGCTGACCTCGCCTGTCCTCTGGGGATTGGTCGCTGCCTTTCTGGCTGTGTTCCCTGTCGTGGGTACCACCTGTGTTTGGGGCCCGGCAGTGTGCCTGCTGTTCTTCGGCGGCCATTGGATCAAGGCCGTCGTTTTACTTGTCTGGGGTCTTGCCGTCGTGCATCCCGTGGACAATATCCTAAGGCCGTATTTGATTGGCAGTCGTGCAAAACTTTCGGTCCTTTACGTCTTCTTTGCGGTCGTGGGCGGGTTGAAAGCGTTCGGGGTGCTCGGATTGTTTATTGGACCGTTGATACTCGCAGTCACGGTAGCTCTACTCACGTTTGTGCGGGAAGAAAGCCGAAGCAAAAGTTGGAGCCTAAAATCACCCTCCCGAATGGATGAGGAGATCTTCGATCAAAACAGAGTGCCGCATACAGGCAATTGAGATCATCTGCACAAGGATCTTCAAGATCGTGCACTCATTCTCCAGCAGTTTTCAAGCGGTCACAGTCTCCATGTAAGTCCGTCGTCGAAAAGCCAGTCGGCAAGGTCTACCCTTTGTGTCAAGTTCCAAGTGAATTTATTCCCGGCGCGCTTTCATCGCCAGTACCACTCGCGAACCCGCCTCCGCCGCGCCAAGACGTTTGTTGAGTGGTGATCATCGAGCTACTGGGGCCAAAGGCGAAATCATCGCAAACGACACCATCATTCCTCTTCTTCCGGAATTGTGATCTCAGTCACAGACAATCCCTCTCATGCAGATCAAAACTTTCGTTATTCGTACCACGCGAGCGGCGCAGGGGACAGTCTCCAAGCATAGTCAAGAGTCCTTAGTTATCTGGAAGTGCCTTTGCTACGTTCGACCTGGTGTCGGGCGTGAGATGGCGCGGCGCATATGAATCAAACTTCTCCAGCCTTCCGGTATGGTCTCCGTGAGAATAGGCATTTGCCGCGCAGAGATTTGCGACTCAGTCGGGTATCCTGGCTAGTTTCCTTACCTGCACTCCTCACAATTCTTGGATGTCTCAGCTACTCACAGAGCAATGAGGATCAGCGGGTTAAGGCAGAAAGAGCCCTGGCTCGCGCGCAGTCCGCTGCACTCGATCGGCACTATTCAGAAGCAATCAAGACCTTAGAATCTGCTCTTCGACAATACCCGGACGAAAAGGCACTGAGCCTAGAATTAGGCCGGTTATATTTGGCAACGGGTAAGGACGGCAAGGCGCAACGGCTGTTTATGGAGATTCTCAAGAGGACTCCCGGCAACCGGGAGGCACAATTGGAACTTGGGCGAACACTTGCCTACCAGCAGCTCTACGATCAGTCGAATAGTCTTTATCGGCAACTGCTTACCGACAATTCATCAGATGAGGCGGCAGCGATCGGGCTCACGAGCAATCTGATACACGAGAGGAAAACCGACGAAGCTGCTGCGGTTGCTAACTCTGCCCTTCGCTATCACCCAAACAGCCTTCGTTTGCTCGAATTCAAGGACCGGATTGCTAGCGGACGTCTGGGCGGCGATGAGCGGTCCGTGCCTTTTGCAGCTAACGTCTTCTCAACTTCAGCGGACTACATCAACGACTCGGCGGGGAACTGTCGGTAGCACATGATATGTCCGGTTGAGATAGCACATGAAATGTCCGCTTTGCGGGCGGTGAAGATAGGAGACCATGTGAAGCATGGAAGCTTATCCGAAGGCCGCGATGGAGCGGGCAATGAAAGTACAAGACGTGA
>DASYZA010000244.1:0-52982 GCA_035946775.1 Candidatus Sulfotelmatobacter sp.
CTTTCCCGCGTTGCTTGGAAATCCCGCACACCCCGCGGGATTCCCACTTTCCCACAGCCTCGACTGCTGCTGGCTTAACTTAAAACCGGACATTTCACTTGCTACAAAAACCGGACATTTTAACTTGCTAAGAACAGGCAGAGCAATCCGGCAAGGTCGAGCGTTCAGGAATTAAGAAACATTTCGCTGCGGTTGAGATCGTTCCTGAGAAGAACGCCCAAGTGTATTCGCAACTCGCCGACAAATACGACTGCAATCACTCTCATACGTGGATGATCGGCAACAGCCCGAAGTCCGACATCAATCCCGCGCTTGCCGCAGGAATGAACGCGGTTTTCGTCCCGCATGGAGACACGTGGATTCTCGAACATGAAGAAGTGAATCCCGCTCCGCAAGGCCAGAAATTGCTGATCGTCGGCCGCTTCGCCGAACTGCGCGAGCATTTCTAGATCACTTCGCCGCGGCTCGTCTCAGCCGGTCAAAGATCGAAACACCCTCGAAGTTGAACTCCTTCTGAAAACGAGTGAAGTCGATCACTTGCGGGTTTCCGATCGGTTTGGCGTCTCCCAGCGTCACGGTGAGATGCGAATTCAGGTCCTGTGCGGCGTGCTTCAAGTCGCCAACCAAAATCGACCGGCACGGGGCGTTGTAGATTGCGTGCTCAGTTCGCTCCGCCTTCAAGAGGATCTCCAGCATCATCGCCAGGTCCTCAACATGCAGGACGAGAATCTTCTCTGACGCCGCATAAGGTAAGCGAATTTCCGCCGGATAGCTCGCTTTCAGAAGCTCGAAAATCTCGCTCCGCCACGCGGACGTGACGGATTGCGCGCCCGGTCCGACGACTCGTCCGATGCGCAGGCTGACGAAATCGACGCCGTGGCATTCCCGGTAAGCGCGCCCCAGTTGCTCGATGTAAAGTTTGGCCGCTCCATACAAATCTTCAGGTGCAGCCCGATCTGCCTCTGAGACCGTCCGATCCGCAAGGTACGTCCCGTAAATGCTCAGCGAACTCCCATAGACAACTCGCGGCACATGGAACTGACGCGCCATCTCAAGTACGTTCACGCTTCCCTGAACGTTGACCTGCGTCGCCATTTTCGGATTTCGCTGGGCCGCAGTGGGCAAAATCGCGGCAAGGTGAATGATGCCGGCAAAACGTTGTTGATGAAACACCCGCCGCAACTGGTCCAGATCGGCGAGATTACACTGGATCGTCTGGTACCCCTCAAAGCCCTCCGCAGCCACACCTTCAATGCGATCAAGAGCAACAACCCTGCAGCCCGAGCGCACCAGATGCTTCACAACAGCGCGCCCAATGAAGCCCGCTCCACCTGTGACGAGAATTGAACGCTTTTGGTGAAGGTTCATAATCAGCGACAAGGAATCACCGCAGTTACTGTATTCTCATATTCGTCAATACCGCATCAAACTAACCAACAACAGGCTCTCGCGCTCATCATTTCCCGCATGTTACCCTCATTTTGCTCTGCGATCTGGCTCCCACTTCGTCAGTGGCGATTCAGACTAACAATTTAAGGCGGTTGCTGCACACGGTCGAGGCGCTTTCGGAACTCGGGCCCGCTCTTACGGCTGAGCGCGAGTTTACGGAGACTTCGCGCCTGATGCTGTCTGCCGTCATGGAAGCAGCGGGTGCGCGGGAAGGTGCGCTTTTTCTTTTCAGCGACAAGCCCGCTGTGCTTACCTCTGCGACCTCCCTGGGATTCGCGCTGATGCCCGATCCCGCTTTCATTCCTCTCCTCCCCAAACACGTTCACGCACTGACGGCCGCTCGCGGTCCGATCGTTCTCAACTCATCGACCTATTCCGTTTTCCTCAGTTCCAACGGAAACGTCGCGCCAGAGTTGTTCAAGTGTCTGGCGCCGCTGAAAGCCGGAGGCCGTCTTGCGGGTCTCGTCGCTTTAGGCCGCCGCCCCGGCGATGCGCTGTATGAGGACAGCGAACTCGATGCGCTTGATCTGCTCTGCAGCTACGTGGCGCTTGCGGTTCAGAACCATGCTCTGACGCAAACTATCGCGCAACGCGTGTCAGAGAATCTCCGCCTCATGGCTTCATTGCACGGCTTTTACGACAACGCGCTCGAGGCATTCGCCACAGCCATCGACGTCAAGCACGTCAACATTCACGGGCATTCGCTGCGCGTCGGACGTTACGCAGCCGCGATCGGCGATGCGCTGGGTATGGATCCAAATGAGGTCGGCGCCCTCCGTAGTGCTGGATACCTGCACGACATCGGCAAGGTCGCCGTTGATCGACGCCTTTTTGGAAAGCCCGGTGCCCTTGATCCCGAAGAGTTTCGCGAGATGGCCGATCACACCACCGTCGGCCACCAGATCGTCAGCAGCGTTCAGTTCCCCTGGCCGAAAATTCCGGAATCTGTTCGCTGGCATCATGAGCGCAGCGATGGTTCAGGTTATCCGGACCATCTCGTTGAATCGGATCTTCCCATGCAGGTGCGCATTATTGGAGTTTCTGACTCCTTCGATGCCATGATCAGTGCCCGGCCCTATCGCGCTCCCATGTCGGTGGGCAATGCATTAAGTGACTTGGTGAGAATGGCTCCGGAAAAATTTGATCCCAACGTCGTGCAGGCGCTCTTGATCCAAGTCCGCCGCGAAGCCGTTGGCAGCAGCCGCGTTCCCCTGCTGGATAACGCTTCTGTGAATATCGCGGCGACCGACATCGATCATCTCGCGGCCACGTTGCAGTACAAGGTCTCGCGCGGCAAAGCCTACCTCACCTAGCGTTTGCAATCGATAAACGGTTGCGACTGATCACTGATCACTCTTAATCCCCGCTGTCTCAGCAACTTCCCCCGGCGGGCGACCCATTCCCGCCAGCAACTTTTTCCCGCTTTTGGGTTCATAATCAAAGGACCTCTCGGGGAGTGTTCATGAAATCCAGCATCGCCAAGGCGGTTCTCGCCGTCGCTTGTGTAAGCCTTGCGTCCACCGTCCCGCAACTCGTTGCCAAAAAGAAAAACGTATCGGCCGATCATGGTCCGAACGAGCAGAAACGTGCTGCGCACGCGCTGAATCGCCTCACATTTGGTCCGCGCCCCGGAGACATGCAGCAGGTCATGGCAATGGGTGTAGATCGCTGGATCGACCTCCAGTTACATCCGGACAAGATCCCCGATCCATCTGTGGAAGCACGTCTCGCACCGCTCCGCACTCTGCACATGAGTTCCAAAGAGATCATGGAAGAGTTCCCCGACAATCAGATGATCAAGCAGGTAATGAGCGGCAAACGCCCCATGCCCTCAGATCCGGTACGGCGCGCGATCTATCAGGTGCAGGTCGCACGTCTCGAGGCAAAACAGGAAAGGAAAAGAGAAGCGGCCCGCTCCGTTGAGCCTCCTCCACAGCCGACCGAGCCCTCCGCCAACGAAAGTGCCAAGACTGCAGAAGAACTCGCCGCAGCTGCCGCAGCCAGTCCAGATGCTCAACCGGCAGACAACGCTTCCATGACTGCGAACGGTTCGACCGGCGAGATGGCTTCCAACGCCGCCGCAACCAACGAAATGGCGAACGATAACTCCAGTCCAGCACCCGAGCCGAAGATGACTCCCGAGGAAGAAGCCGAAGCCCGCCGCCGCGAAGACCGTCTCTACGCCGATCTCAAGGTGCAAAGCCTTATCGATCTCCCGCCGGATGAGCGTTACAAGAAAGTCTTGGCGATGACACCCGAAGAGCAACTTGCCTTCGCCGACACGTTGCGCGGCGGAAAAGGTCAGGAATTTCTGACCGGGCTCGATCCGAAACAAAGAGAAGTTCTGCTCGCGATGAACAATCCGCAAGTGGTGGTTGTAGAAGAACTCTCCCAGGCTAAACTCTATCGAGCTATCTACAGCGAGCGTCAGCTCGAAGAGGTCATGACTGACTTCTGGTTCAACCACTTCAATGTTTTCATCGGTAAAGGGCCTGAGCGCTTGCTCGTCACAAACTACGAACAGCAAGTGATCCGTCCGCATGCACTCGGCAAGTTCGAAGATTTACTGGTCGCGACTGCCAAGAGTCCGGCGATGCTCTTCTATCTCGACAACTGGATGAGCGTCGGGCCAAATTCGCTGCAAGCGACGGGCGGTCCCGGACCCGTTGTCCGCCGTGGTCCCTATGGTCGTCCGCGCATGTATCCTCGTCCGAATCCGAATGCGCACCGCCGCCAAAATAACGGTCTGAATGAAAACTACGGCCGCGAACTTCTCGAACTCCACACCCTCAGCGTGAACGGCGGCTATTCGCAACGGGATGTCACCGAAGTCGCGAAAGTGTTCACCGGATGGACCATCGACAAGCCGGCAGATGGCATGTCATTCCATTACGAAGCACGCATGCACGAGCCCGGGCCGAAGTTCGTGCTCGGCCACCACATTAAGCCCAAAGGCGAAGACGAGGGAAGGGAAGTGCTGCACATGCTGGCCACCAGTCCGCAGACCGCGCACTTCATCTCGTTGAAACTCGCACAGCGTTTCGTCTCGGATGATCCTCCACCGGCTCTGGTGGACCGTATGGCCAAGACTTTCCAAAAGAAGAAGGGCGACATCCGTGAAGTGCTTTCGACGCTCTTCCATTCGCCGGAGTTCTGGGACGACGGTACCTATCGCGCGAAAGTGAAAACGCCACTCGAGTTCGTAGTCTCGGCGGTTCGCGCCACCGGCGCCGACGTGCAGAACGCGATTCCGCTGGTCATGCAACTGCAGAAAATGGGCATGCCGCTCTACGCAGCTCAACCGCCCACCGGATACTCCATGAAGTCCGATGCCTGGGTAAGCTCGTCGGCACTGCTCAATCGCATGAATTTCGCGCTCGCGCTGACTGCGGGCAAAGTGCGCGGCGTGAGCCTCGATTCGGTGCAACTTGCAGGAGGCCCGCCAGCGCCACCAGATGCCAGCACCGCCCTCTCAACGATGGAGGCGAAGCTGCTCGCTTCGGACGTATCCAAACAGACGCACGACTCCATCGTGGCGCAACTCGAATCGCCGTCGAAGAACGATTCCGCGCAACCGGTATCAAAGCCGAAGCAGGAAGCGAACCGTCCTCCTGACACGAGCACGATCGCAGGCCTGTTGCTGGGCTCGCCAGAGTTCCAAAGAAGATGAGCTACTTTCTAGCTCTTGTCGATTCGCTAGAAGCTAGTAGCTAGAAGCCAGGAGCTGTTTATGCCAACTCGTCGCGTATTTCTTCGCAACAGCGCGCTCGCCGTCGTCGGAACGGCCGCCGTGCCCAGCTTCCTCGCGCGCGCCGCATTCGGCGCGGTCGATTCCGGAGCTCGCACGAAACGCCTGGTCGTCATCTTCCAGCGTGGCGCCGCTGACGGACTCAACATCGTCGTGCCCCATGGCGAGCCGCAATACTACGCGATGCGGCCCAGCATCAACATTCCCAAAAAAGCAATCGTTGATCTGGATGGGTTCTTCGGACTTCATCCCTCGCTCGCCGCATTCCACCCGTTGTGGCAGCAGCGCCATCTAGCCATCGTGCACGCCGCCGGATCTCCAGACTCCACTCGCTCTCACTTCGATGCCCAGGACTTCATGGAAACGGGCACGCCCGGCGTGAAAATCACCGAAGATGGATGGCTCAACCGCTCGTTACGCAACATCCCGCGCCTCCCGCAGAACGCTCCATTTCGTGCGATCGCACTTGGGCCCTCGCTTCCGCGCATCCTGAGCGGGACGGAGCCGGCAGTCGCCATGAACAACATCAACGATTTCTCCGTGGGTGGACGGAATCCAAAAGCATCTCCCGCCGCCAGCGCATTCGAATCGATGTACGATCATTCCTCTGACAGCATCCTGCACGGCACGGGCGAGGAGACGTTCGACGCGGTAAAAATGCTCAAGGCTGCGGATCCCGGCAAGTACACGCCTGCTCCGGGCGCCAACTATCCCAAGGGGCGCTTCGGCGACAGCCTCCGTCAGCTCGCACAACTCATCAAGGCCAATCTAGGCGTGCAGGTTGCGTTTGCCGATATCGGTGGCTGGGATCATCATGTCAACGAAGGTGCGGTCGAAGGCCAACTCGGAAACGTGCTTTCCGATTTCTCGCAGTCGCTCGCCGCCTTCTGGACCGATCTCGGCGACCTCGGCGACGACACGGTCATCGTCACCATGTCGGAGTTCGGCCGCACGGCGCACGAAAACGGCAACCGCGGCACCGACCATGGCCATGCCAATGTCATGTTTGTACTGGGTGGCCCAGTCAAGGGTGGGAAAGTCTACGGCTGCTGGCCCGGACTCGACCAATCGCAACTCTATGAGGGCCGCGATCTCGCCCTGACCACCGACTTCCGCCAGGTGATCGGAGAGGCCGTCGCTCGCCACATGGGCAACAAAAATCTCGCGCAGGTCTTTCCGGGATATGACAACCAGCCCGGCAAGTTCCTGCACTATCTTGGATAGCCCTTACGCGACCAGGGATTGTTCCGGAACCTTCGTTCGCGCGGGAAGCTGAGCCGCTGAGTACCTGGTGTAGTCGATCCATGCCTCAGCAGCCAAAAACGTAATCGTGAACCCCAGCCAGAATGCGATCCCGAAGAATTCGTGCGGAGTCAGCCTGCGAAATGCGAAGAACATTCCGACAATCGGGCGCGTTGTCGCTACGCCCAGACCAACTGCATAGGCGCGAATCATCCATTCCCGATGTCGTGCGATCTCTTTGCGCCGCGCGTGTAGATAGGCCTTAAGCAGGCAAACCAGGAAAACCATCGCATAGAACGTCGTGGCGGCAGTTTCGTTCGGCCCGCCGATGTTCATCTTGTAACTCATCACCAGTGCAGAGACGCCGATGATCAATCCGAGTACAACCAGGCAGCGCCCCATCCAGCGATGAAGACGCAAGTGCTTTTGACGCACACCGGGCATGAACTGCACGGCCGCCAATGTCAGGAATAACGCTCCCGGCAAAATGTGAATGAGTGTCAATGCCGTGTGCCGGGCAAATCCGGTGTCGAGTGCAGCCGCCGGAGAAGAGCTTCCGCCGCCCAGCGTGCCCGGATACAGCAGAACAATTGTCCGCCGGGCAACTGCGACTAGTCCGATGAAAACAAGTACAACTACTCCGGTCCAAACGGTTCGGGTTGCACGTTTCGATACAGCCATGGCGATAACCCCATAATTCCGATTGCCATTAATTATACAGTCGGTATGATTAAATATCAGGAGAATATTTGAGTCCACGCCCCTACAAGATGGAGCGCCGTAGAGCGGCCGCGGACCAGACACGCACGCGCATCCTGCAGGCGGCCCGCAGGCTGCTGCTTGCCGAAGATTTCCGCGAGTTCACCATGGAAGCGGTCGCGAAGTTGGCGGATGTCTCCCGCCTCACCGTCTACTACCAGTTTGATTCGAAGGCAGGTTTGCTGGAGGCACTGTACGACTCCATCGCGAGAAATGGACATCTCGGTCGTCTGCCGGAAGTTTTTCGCGCCGGTAACGATGCCCTGCAGAAGCACTACAACTTCGTTGGGGTTTTCGTGGACTTTTGGGCGTCAGACCGGTTTGTGATCCGGAGACTGCACGCTCTCGGCGCGATCGATCGCGAGATCGGCACCGGCCTGCGCGCCCGCAATGAACGCCGGGGGAACGGCCTGCGCGTCATCTTCGAGCACTATGCGCGATTTCATCCCTTCACGCCGCCCGAAGAACCGGTCGTACTCGACAAGTTGCACATGTTGACCAGCTTCGAAACATTCGACGCTCTGGCCGGGAGTGGACGAACCGTACAGGAAGTGTTCAAGATAATCTGGAAGATGGCGGAGCAGGCCGTCAAATTCTCTCCTCCACCGGCGCATCCGATCGTGATGCCAAGCCTCAAAGTCCCAAGACGACGCCGATCCCGCTCGTGAAGCCGATCGCGAATTGCCGTCAAATTTCGATCAGCACGTTACCGTTCTCAATCTTGAGCGGATAGACGGAGATCTTCGCGTCCGGACTATGCGCGGCTTCACCCGTTCGGGGATCCCACGCCCACGCGTGCCACGGACAAACGACTTTTCCACTTTCAATCATCCCCTGCCCAAGGGGTCCTCCGTGATGCAGACAGATATTGTCCATCGCACAGTAGGTCCCATTCACGTTGGCGACACAGATTTCCTTATCGCCACAACGAAACTCCTTGGCCTCATTGGGCCCGGGCAGCTCGGATTGCATGGTGAGTTTGGTGAACATAGGCACTCAGCATTCAGCACTCGGCATTCAGCCAAACCGACCGACGAGGAGATTATGTGCGATGGACCGAGAAGACTGAATGCTGACCGCTGAGCGCTGACGGCTTATTTCGGTTGCAGCGTCTGCGCGATCATCACCTGACGCTTAAAGTTCTCGACCATGTTCGGGTCTAACCGCACTTCAGTGGGCTTCTTCGCCAACGTCATGGTGTCGATCTTGTCCTGCAGCTTCAGCAGCGCGTAGAAGAGATTCTCCGGACGCGGCGGGCATCCCGTCACGTACACGTCCACCGGAACGATCTTGTCGACGCCCTGCAGCACCGCGTACGTATTAAATGGTCCGCCCACTGACGAGCAGGCGCCCATGGAGATCACCCACTTCGGATCGGGCATCTGATCGTAGATTCGCTTCACCACCGGCGCCATCTTGAGGGTGACCGTGCCCGCGACGATCATCAGGTCGCTTTGCCGCGGGCTGGGCCGGAACACTTCCGATCCGAAGCGCGCGATATCGAACCGCGATGTGGACGACGCGATCATCTCGATCGCGCAGCAGGCCAGACCAAACGTCATGGGCCACACCGCAGATTTCCGCGCCCAATTAAAGACGTAGTCGACCGTCGAAATCATGAAATTCTTTTCAAACTTGTTTTGCAGCCAGCCCATGCATACCCCTCGCGACGGACCTCAAGAATGCGTACCCAGCAGTCTAGGTAAGGTCGTAAACCGTGTCAATTCGGCGTTGGGTAGGAAATAGACGAGTGGAAATGAAACATGTTGTTGTGGATCTGCTAAACAGGTGGAGAGTTTTGAGGAGGTGACGAGCTGAGGAGGAGATCAGGCGCTGACTGGAGAGGACGGATCTGACATGCGATTGATCCCTGCGGTCGTTCACTGGAGAGAAACGCTCAAATCTCAACTCAATGAAGAGAATCTTCGGACACGTGTTTTCCTTCCTTCCCTACTGCCGAATCGCCATTGTGGCACCGTCTGCCTTCCAGATTTTCCCAATCTGTGCGTTCGCTCACAGTCGAAGGTGTTTGCTGTCATAGCGACGGGTGCGACGAGCTATTAGCGTGCTGCAATCGACGATTTACCCTCGCGGCGCACTTCGAATTCTGGTCAAGAAGTGAGGATTTAAAGTTGTTGTCCAAATGCTGTAACCCCTCCTGCTCTGCGGGTTTCCGCTATTTACATGATGGTAAGGTGTTCGTCTTAGAGAACGATACGGCAGCTAATTTACAGCGGACCAAGAAGCCGGAGTATTTCTGGCTGTGCCATGACTGCGCAGGCCAGACCAAGAGACGGTCCGAACTCAGGCACTCTGCCGCATGAGGTAACCGATCATGAACGCTGGCTGACTCGGTTTTTTACCCTCCAGCCAAGTTCGGAGGGAACGGGGCGAGGCGCGACTTCGGGGGAGGGCACGCCATCGCCCCTGTTTTCCGAGAGGGGAGAGCAATGTCTCTAGTCCCGATAACTAAATCGCGTTCTTATTGGGTCGCTGCTCTCCGAAGCGTCCTTGTCGGTTCTGGATTCTTCTTTCTTGGCGGCATCTCTGACGTGTGGCTGCAACAGCACGCGTGGACTCACTGGATCGCCTAGTGCGCTGCACCCGGTCTCGCCCGGCCCACAGATTTTTTCAGCGCGAACACAATCGGGATGCACGCGAAGCAGACGATCGCCATATAGCGGAAGTCATCGACATACGACCAGAGTCTCGATTGCACGTTGAGCGCCCCATCCAGAAGTCCATAAGCCTGCTGGGTCGCGGTGGCGGGAGCTGCTCCTTGGGACCCCAGATACTGCTGAATTCCTTGTACCGCGCTACGCACGGCCATGCGCCCCGGAGCCAGTGAAGCGGCCAGTTCATTTCGATGGAGCTGCTCGTGCCGCGCAACAATCGTGTTTACAACGGAAATTCCAATGCTGCCACCGATATTTCGCAGAAGGTTATAGAGTCCGCTGGCGTTGCCGATCTCTTCATTCGAGAGAAACGCCATCGCCGTCGTTGAGAGCGGCACGAACACGCATCCCGATCCAAAGCCGCTCAGAATGATGGCCCACAGGAACGTCCATTGCCCAATGGCGAGGTTCACTTCGCCAAACCAGATGCTCGTGATGGCAAACAGACAGAAGCCGAATCCGATCAGCCACCGGTTGTCGATCTTCGCCGTCAGATAGCCAATCATCGGCATCGCGATGATCGCACCAACTCCGCGCGGACTCACCGCCCAGCCGGCCGCCAGCGCTGTATATCCCATAAGTTCCTGGTAGAACAACGGCAGCAGAGTGACGAGTCCGTAGATCGCGGCCCCGAATAGTCCTATCAGCAGACACCCCAGCGCGAAGTTGCGGTGTCGAAAGACGCGCAAATCCACCAAGGGCTTGTCATGCCGGAACGATCGAATCAGGAATGCGACGAAGCTGACAATCAAAATCGCCGCCGCCCAGCGGATCCAGACCGCTCCGAACCAGTCGTCCTCTTGTCCTTTGTCGAGGATAATCTGCAAGCAGCCCAGCCAAACCGCGAGCAGGCCCAAGCCGATCGCGTCGAACCTGCCCGGCTTGGCATTCTTAATGTAGGGAGGATCCTCGACGTAGCGCGAGATCATGAACACCGCGAACGCTCCGACAGGAATGTTGATGTAAAATGCCCACCGCCATGAGTAAGTATCGGTAAGCCATCCGCCAAGAGTCGGACCAAGCACGGGCGCGACCACCACTCCAAGCGCAAAAACGGCCATCGCCATGCCCCGCTTGTGTGGAGGGAACGTCTCGAGCAAGATCGATTGTGAAAGCGGTTGCAGTGCACCTCCGCCCGCGCCTTGCAGTGCGCGCGCGATCAGGATCATCCCCAGGCTCGTCGCGGCTCCACACATAAATGACGAAGCCGTGAACAACGCAATGCAGAAAATCAGAAACCGCTTCCGCCCAAACCGCAGCGAAAACCACGAACTCGCCGGAAGCACGATCGCATTTGCGACCAGGTAGCTCGTCAGCACCCAGGTCGCTTCATCATTCGTCGCCGAAAGACTGCCTGCAATGTACGGGAGGGCAACGGCAGCAATGGAAGTGTCGAGCACCTCCATGAAGGTCGCCAACATTACGGCAACCGCAACCAGCCAGGGATTAATCGGAGGCGGCGCGTTGTGTGTGACTTGCGGTGAACTCATCGTCGATCGGGTTCAGCGAGAACGGTGGCTTCTACAGATGCTCCCAAAGCACGACAGGTTTCAAACGTTCTTCGATTACACTCCAACTGAGGCTAGCTGAAACTGAGGCTTGGCTGAAGAGGAAAGTTAATAGTGGCGCGCGACCTCGGATGCGTATTGCAATCCCAAATGCCTCGCATTTCCGGTGAGCCACTCGCTGAGCCGAGTCTCGCCGGTGGCGGGTCCTTGCGTGACGAGCAGATTGCTCATCAGTCCGCGGTATTCTTCCCACGTTAGAACCACATCTCCTACGAACCACCCCGTCACCATAGTGGCGAGATATGCAATGTACGCCGGCAGATGAACGAGGCGAACCCGGCGTTTAACGGCCTGACCGATAAGCCGGACGAGTTGCTCAAACGTGAAGGTCTCGGGCCCCACAGCGTCGATTATCGCGTCGTCCCCCTCATCTAGCGATTTCGTAATGAGTCGTGCCATGTCCTCCACATAGAGGGGACGAACCGCGGCGGTTGAACTCGGCCATGTAGTCTTGCCGCAGAAACCGGTTCGCCGCCTCCAGCGTCCGGATCTGGCGCAACCGCATCTCCTGCGGCAACCGCCCCTGCCAGGTCGAGAAGCTGCGCTCACTGCGGCCGCGCGCTTGGGGTGAGTAGGCCGGAATCATCTGCACGCCTAACTCGTGCAATGCCCGTCCTACCTGTGTGCGGCGATGGTAGTCCACCTTCCCGCCCACCTTCGGCGTCAGCCAGAAATGACTCCCCCGATCGGTGTACAGCGCGCAGAATACCCCTTTGCGCTCGATCACTTCCTTCAAGGCTGCCATCACCGTCCCCGTCGATTCTTCTTCCACCAGTTGCGCGTAGTAGATTTCGCTGCTGGCATCGTCCAGAATCACGATCAGGTCGTACCAGCGTTCATCCTGAAACCACTGATGGCGGCTGCCGTCGATGTGCAACAGCATCCCGGGCAACGGACGCCGCTCCCGCCGTTTGCGATGCACCCCGCGCTTGCGTCCCCGCGCCACCAGCCCCGCTCCCTGCAGCGCCTGCTTCACCCAGGTGTAGCTCAGCTCGATCCCGTGCTCGGCTTGCAACTTCTCGTGGAAGTGCTGCACGTTCAGATCGACATACTTTTCCCGGTAGAGCGCAAACACCTTCTCCACCGTTGCCACCGGCGCCCGGCGCCGCGACGGTTTGCCGCGCCGCCGGTCCAGCAACCCGTTGTAGCCCTCTTCGACGTAGCGCTCCCGAATCCGCCGCATGTGCCGGTCGCTGATGCCCAGTATCTCCGCCGCCTGCCACCAACTGATCTTCTTCGCCATCGCCTGCAACATCACGTCTTGTACTTTCATTGCCCGCTCCATCGCGGCCCTCGGATATGCTTCCATGCTCCGCATGTTCGCTTATCCTCACCGCCCGCCAAGCGGACATTTCATCTGCTTTCTCAAACGGACATATCATGTGCTACCGACAACCACAGGATTTTCTCTTGACAGCAGGGCAGTGTGGAGTTATATATTGACTAATAGTCACAAATGACTAACGGTCGATTATGAAGAGCGTTAGACAAGCTGATTTTGCCGCTTTGGTTCAAGTCCTTGGCTCCGAAGAATTGCCGCATTTGAAGGGCATGGGGCGGCGCGAGAGAAAGGCGGCAGAGACCCGCGTCAGACTATTCCGCTGCGCAGTGCAATTGTTCGCTGAGCATGGATTCGCCAATGTCACCGTCGAAGACATCACTGAGGCTGCGGATGTCGGTAAGGGAACTTTCTTCAATTACTTTGCCAGCAAAGATCACGTGTTGAGCGTGATGCCCGAGATCCAACTCGGCAAGGTGCGAGAGGCATTACAGGCAGCCGAAGAGGGCAAGCGGCCCATTCGTTCTGTAGTGCACGATCTCTTCATCAAGATTTCTGAGGAACCGGGCCGCAGTCCCGAAATGGCGCGCGCGGTTCTGACCGCATTCCTGTCGACCTCCATCCGAGAGCAATTGGGCAAGAACATCTCGCAGGGCCGTCGCTTGCTCGCGCGAATTTTCGAACTAGGTCAGCAGCGCGGAGAAATTGATCCCACGTTGAAGACCGAACAGCTTGGCCTGCATCTGCAACAGAGTTTTCTTGGGACGATGCTGCTCTGGTCCCTAGGTTCTGACCAAAAGTTACACGCGGTTGTGGAAGCAAGCTTCCAGCATTTTTGGAGAGCGATTGCCAGGAACTGAGAGTACGAGCAATGAGAAAGCATCTGGGCAGTTTGTGCATTCTGATCGTCACCGCAGCGCTCGGGTTGAGAAGTAGCGCTCAGCAAGCGGCCCCGTATCGTTTGACGTTGCGCGATGCGATTGAGAAGGGGCTGCAGGCAAATCTCAGCGTTCTGCTAGCCGATACTCGGGTCGAGGAAGCCCAAGGGACTCGCAGCCGACGCTATTCTGCCGGACTACTTCCACGGATTCGATCCGAAAGTTATGCCAACTTTCAAAACCGCAATCTGCGCGCCTTTGGCATATCTGTACCGGGAATTCCCGCGGTAGTGGGGCCTTTCTCCAATTATGACTTCCGCATCGCTGCCGATCAGAACATTTTTGATCTGCAAAGCTATCGCAGCTACAAAGCAAGTCAGAACGGAGTCAATGCGAGCAAGTTGGATTACCAGGATGCTCGGGACCTCATCATCCGTGCGATCGCCGGCCTTTATCTTGACGCGCAAGCTGCCGCGGCTCGCGCCGAGGCCGCACAAACTCGGGTAACCGACTCACAAGCGTTGTACCAACTTGCCAGGAGCAAGCACGATGCGGGGACGGCGACCGGAGTGGATGTTCTCCGCGCACAGGTGCAACTCGCAAATGACCAGCAGGGGCTTCTTGCCGCGCAGAACCAGTACAAGCAGGGATTGCTGGTCTTGGCGCGGAATTTGGGAATGAACCCCGGCACACCCCTGGACCTGGCCGAGCCCCTTCATTTCGAACCATTGAGTCATCCTGCTGCGGAACAGATCGTTGGTACAGCACTCTTGGCACGTTCTGACTACCTCTCGCTGGCCATGCAACGCCAGCAGTTAGTCGAGCAGCAAGCCGCCAGCAAAGCTCGTTATTACCCGAAACTCAGCCTCAACGGAAACTACGGAGGACTGGGCCGCAGTATCGGCGGTGTCGAGAGCACGTACCTGGTCCAAGGGCAGCTGGATTTCACGATTTTCGATCGGGATCGCAACGGCGAAGCGCAGGAGTTGGCCAGCCGAATCAAGCGGGTCGATGACCAAATCTCAGATTTGAGACGCGGCATTGACCAGGATATTCGAGCCGCGTTGCTGAACCTTGAATCTACCGGAGATCAGGTCTCCGTTGCGCAGCAAGGACAGGATCTCGCCGAAAGAGAACTGAAGCTCACGCAAGACCGCTTCCAGTCAGGAGTTACGAACAATATCGAAGTCACAACCGCGCAGGATGAATTGGCGCGAGCGCAGGAAAACTACATTCTAGCTGTTTCCAGTTATGTAGACGCGAAGTTTGCGCTGGCGCGGGCTGCTGGAGGCACGGAGAAGAATATCGATCAGTATCTCAGGAACCGGTAATTTTCCATCGCGGATGCGGCGGCGAAGCCAATCCGCAAGGATTACAACGCTATGAAACGACGCATTCCTTTTCTCATTGTCGTGGCCGCATTGATTGGCGCCGGAGTTTACTTCTATCCGCGATTTACGAAAGATTCGGGGCCGCAGAATGAACTCGTGCTCTCCGGCAATATCGAGGCGCATGAAAGCCTCGTCAGTTTCAAGGTGCAGGGGCGCGTGATCGAGTTGCCGGTCGAAGAGGGGCAATCAGTCGAAAAAGATTCCTTGCTGGCGCGACTGGACGATGCCGACTACAAGCAAAGACTACGCATTGATGAAGCCAGCGTTCGGGTTCGCCAATCGAACCTCGCACTCACTCTGGCCGGTACGCGCGAGCAGGAAATCAAAGCCGCGCAGCAGAACATGCTCGATGCCCAGGCCGAGATGCAGCAAAAGAAGCTCGATTACGACCGGGCCCAACATTTGTTCAGTGAAGACGCGGCTTCAGCGCAGGACCGCGATCTGGCCGATACCGCGCTCAAGCGCTCGCAGGCCTCCTTCCAAGCCGCGCAACAGAGATACAACGAAGCCGTGGAAGGTAGCCGCAAAGAGGAGATCGCGATCGCGCAGGACAATCTCAAGGAAGCCCACGCGAACTTGGGTATGTCGCGCGTGAATCTCGACTACACGATTTTACGTGCGCCGACCGCGGGAGTGATTACCGTGCGCCAGGCAGAACTTGGTGAAGTAGTCGTGCCGGGGACGCCCGTGGTTACTCTGGCCGACATCGATCGCATCTGGCTGCGCGCCTATATCGCCGAGAGCGACCTCGGCCGCATTCGCTGGGGACAGAACGCCACCATCACGACCGACACTTATCCCGGAAAACACTATCCGGGCCGCGTTTCGTTCATCGCATCGGACGCGGAGTTTACCCCCAAGAGTGTGCAGACCTACAAAGAGCGCGTCACGCTCGTTTATCGCATCAAGATCGACATCGATAATCCCAATCATGAGTTGAAGCCCGGCATGCCGGCTGACGCTCACATCACCCTGGCAGCCAATACAGCACCTTCGCCGAGCCCAGGCAACGGATCGCAGCACTGATGCCTGCCGACCTCCAAAACGCAATCGTCGCGGAAGGCCTGACAAAGAGCTTTCCCGGTGTCGTAGCCGTCGACCACCTCAGCTTCGACGTTCGCCCCGCAGAGATTTTTGGCCTGGTGGGTCCGGACGGTGCGGGGAAAACGACCACGTTGCGTATGCTCGCCGGCGTGATGCCGCCAGATAAAGGAACTGCAATCGTTGCAGGTTGTGACGTCGTCCACGATCCCGAAGGCGCGAAGCATCACCTCAGCTACATGCCGCAAAGATTCGGTTTGTATGAAGACCTCACGGTCGATGAAAATATCCGCTTTTATGCCGATCTGTTCGGTGTTAAAAAGCGGGAGCGGGAGGAACGTGCCGCGCAACTGCTTCAGGCGGCCGGCATGAGCGAGTTCCGCACGCGTCTTGCCGGAAAGCTTTCCGGTGGGATGAAGCAGAAACTCGGCCTTGTTTGCGCCCTTATTCATCGTCCGAAAGTGGTTTTGCTCGACGAGCCTACGACGGGCGTGGATCCCGTTTCGCGCCGCGATTTCTGGCGCATCCTCTATGAACTGATCTCGGAAGGAGTCGCGATCCTTACCTCGACGGCTTACCTCGACGAAGCCGAGCGCTGCCAGCGCGTCGCGCTGCTGCATGAGGGTAAGTTGCTCTTCTGCGACACGCCCGAAGCCCTGAAGTCGAATTTCTCAAAACAAGTCCTCTCGATTCCGTCACACGACGCCCGCCGGGTTCGAGCCGAGCTCGAGCACGTCGAGGGCGTCTCAAGCCTCGTGCTCGCCGGAGACAACGTGCACCTGGTCGTGGACGATGCGTCGCGCCGGACAAAGGAAATTGAAGCTCATTTGCATCAGGCGCAAGTTCCGCTCGATGCGATCCACCAAGTCAAACCAACGATCGAAGACTTGTTTATCGATGCGGTGAGTGCGTCGACGGAGCGGAGTGCTGTATGAACACCGAGAATTCCGTAATCATCGACAACCTCGTGAAGCGATTCGGAGACTTCGTCGCCGTCGATCACATCAGCCTGGAGACGCGGAAAGGCGAGGTGTTTGGATTCCTCGGACCAAACGGCGCGGGCAAGTCTACGACGATCCGCATGCTTTGCGGCTTAATCAGGCCGACGGCAGGAAAAGCCGTAGTCGCGGGCCACGACGTAGCGAAGGAGCCCGAGGCCGTCCGTCAGAACATCGGCTACATGTCGCAGAAGTTTTCTCTTTATAACGACCTCACAGTGATCGAAAACTTGCGGCTGTTTGCGGGCCTGTACAGTGTGCCTTCCGACGCTCTGAAAGAGCGCATCGACTGGTCTCTCGAAATGGCGCATCTCCAGGGACAAGAAAAGCTGATTACCGGAACATTGCCGGGCGGGTGGAAGCAGCGTCTGGCGTTGGGCTGTGCCGTACTGCACAAGCCCCCGATCATTTTTCTCGACGAGCCCACGAGTGGAGTGGACCCGATTTCCCGCCGTCAGTTCTGGGAACTTATTCACCACATGGCCGAAGAAGGAGTGACGGTGTTCGTAACCACCCATTACATGGAAGAGGCCGAGTACTGCAATCGGCTGGCTCTGATCTTTCGTGGCCAGATGGTTGCCCTGGGCACTCCGTCGGAACTCAAGCACAAACACATGCGCGGCGAACTTCTTCTGGTCGAAGGTGAGCCGCTCGCTCAGGCTCTGGAGGCACTTCATCAGTCTCCCGAGATCATGGACGTAGCTGTGTTTGGAAACGCTCTTCACCTTGTTGTTCCAAATGCGACGACGGCCATTCCGGAGGTGAAGCGCTATTTAGAGGCGAAGGGCGTGCAGGTTTCGCATGTGGAGCAGATCCGGCCGACTCTGGAAGACGTTTTCGTTTCGCTCACCACCGAGCGCCGAGGCAAGGAGGCTGCATGAACCTGACGCGCCTTCGAGCAATTGCCGTGAAGGAATTCGTGCAGATACTCCGGGATGCGCGCAGTCTGATCATCGTGATCCTCATGCCGGTCATTCTCGTTCTTCTCTTCGGATACGGCGTGAGTTTAGATCTTAAGCATCTGCCTGCGTACGTTTTCGACCAGGACGGCAGCCAGCAAAGCCAGGATCTGCTGAAGCATTTCCAGTCGAACCAATATTTCGATGTCGTACGAGTTGTGGACAACTATCCCGCCCTTGTTCGCGCGATCGATGACGGCAGCGCGAAGATGGGCCTCGTCGTCCCATGGGACTTCTCGGACCGCCTGCGCGACGGCCGCCCGGTCTCGGTGCAGGCCCTCATCGATGCCACCGACGACAACAGTGCCAACGTCCTGATCGGTTACAGCCAGGCCGTCGTCCAGCAATATTCGTCAGAAGTTCAAATCAGTTGGCTGCAGCGTCACGGTCTTCCTGCACAAATTGCGCCCGTCTCAATCGACGCTCGAACCTGGTACAACGAGGACCTCGAAAGCAGCGCGTTCATCATCCCAGGCGTACTCGCGCTGGTCATGTCCGTCATCGGTGCATTCCTTACCTCGTTAACCATTGCGCGCGAATGGGAGCGCGGCACGATGGAGCAACTGATTTCGACGCCTGTAACGGCCTTCGAAATCATGTTCGGCAAGTTGCTGCCGTACTTCGTGATCGGAATGCTGGACGTCATTCTCTCGGTGGCAGTTGCTCTTTATTGGTTCCGCATTCCCTTCCGCGGGTCCTTTGCCGTGCTGTTCGTCGCCTCGGCGATGTTCATGGTTGTGGTACTCGCGCTGGGTTTCTTGATCTCGGTCATCGCGAAGAATCAGTTCGCGGCAAGTCAGATCGCCCTGCTGATCACCTTTCTTCCCGCATTTTTGCTGTCGGGTTTTCTTTTCGCGATTGAGCAGATGCCAACCGCCTTGCAGTACTTCACCCGCATTCTTCCGGTCCGATATTACGTCGCAATTCTGAAGAAGATTTTCTTGAAAGGTTCGTCGATCCCGCTGCTTTACGCAGAGCTGATTCCCCTGGCGATCTTCGCAGTCGTGTTGGCGATGGTCGCGACGCATTCCTTTCACAAGAGGCTGGCCTGATGTTTCCCCGCCTCAAGCAGATGCTGATCAAGGAGTTCATCCAGACTTTCCGCGACAAGCGCACGCGTTTCGTCCTGTTCATCCCGCCGATTATCCAAATGCTGGTCTTCGGATACGCGGCGACATTCGAAATTCATCACGTGCCAACTGCAGTTCTGGACCTCGATCATAGCCAGGAGAGCCGCGAACTTCTTTCGCGATTCTCTTCGAGCCCTTACTTCGACGTGCAGCGTCAACTCACGGATCATCGCCAAATCTCTGATCTTATCGATCGCGGCAAAGTGACGATTGCCATCGAGATTCGCGCCGGCTTCGCTGAGGATCTGAATAAAGGACAGACCGCTCCCGTCCAGGTCATTGTCGATGGCACAAATTCCAACACAGCCCTGATCGCGCTCGGTTATGTAAATCAGATTGGCCTGGCCTTCGCGCGCCAATATCAGCAGGACCGTATCGAGCGCACGGCTCCGCAACTACTCTGGCAGTTTCCCCAGGTACAACTCGATCAGCGTCCCTGGTACAACGAGGATCTGAAAAGCCGGTGGTTTTTCGTTCCGGGAGTGATCGGCAGCCTAACCCTCGTATTAGTGACGGTGCTGACGGCGTTTGGCGTTGTCCGTGAGCGTGAGATTGGCACGCTCGAGCAGATCATGGTGACTCCGATCCGCCCGAGCGAATTTATCCTGGGGAAGACCTTGCCGTTCTTCCTCATCGGCATGTTCGACGTATCCCTGATCGCAACTGTAGGAACTCTTTGGTTCCAGGTGCCGTTTCGCGGAAGCATTCTCGTTCTTTTCACCGGTGCCGTACTGTTCCTGCTCTGCATGCTCGGGGCAGGATTGCTGATCTCAACCGTCTCGTCGACACAGCAACAGGCAATGGTCACCGCCTTCTTCTTCATCATGCCGGCGATTACGTTCTCCGGTTTCGGCTTTCCGATCAGCACCATGCCGCAATGGCTGCAATACCTGACCTATGCCAGCCCGCTTCGCTATTTCCTGGTCGTACTGCGAGGCACGTACCTGAAGGGAGTCGGTATGAACATCCTGTGGCCACAAATGTTGGCCATGTTTGCGCTCGGCCTCGGATTACTCACGCTGGCGGTACTCCGCTTTCACAAGGCGCTCGATTAACCGGAACCGGATTCGTGTTTTGCGCGAATCGCGGAAGCAATTTAATATGAATAGGATGTGGGCGCGTAGCTCAGTTGGTAGAGCAATGCCCTTTTAAGGCATGGGTCGCAGGTTCGAGTCCTGCCGCGCTCACCATATCGTTCAGTGTCCACCCGCACTCATCAATTCACCCCGAGCATAATGGAGACGTAAGTCGGTTCCTCGAGATCGGTGTCATCTGCCAGCCTGCAACTGACAAGATTTTTGCATCGCTTTCCAACTTCAACCGCAATGGTCCCGACGGGATTTTGTAGACCCGCACCGTAATTGCCGTGAGGTCATCGAGAAAGATCTCCATGACCGATCCATCGAGGAAGATGTGAAGCCGGAACTCAGAACCGCGCTTTACGGGCACGGGGCAAGTCAGATCATTTACGCGAAGTATGCGACCGCCGGACTCGTCAGCGTAGTCGATCGAGCAGAAGTCTCCGGCATCCGAATATAAATGAAGCTTGAAATGGACGCTGGGGGACTGAAATCGAAGGTCGAGTTCAGCCGCCAGATCGCGGATTTGAACATTGCCGAGAGAAGATTCTGCCCTCGGGTGATCAATGCGCGCCCCTCGAAGGACGCTCACATCCGGAGCTACGCCAGTCTGCAATTCGTTGTCAGGGGAAAGAGAAAGCACGCGAGGCAGTGACATTGCGCCGGCCCAACCGGCTGCAATTAGATCCGCATCGGGTCGCGACTCCGTAATCCATCCCCACAAGATGCGGCGGCCATTTTTGTCGAGCATGGTCTTGGCCGCGTAATAGGAGCCCCCGTCGACCACTCCTTCTTTCTCGGGCGTGAATCTCTGATTCTCGTAAGTACCAACTTTCCACCGGACTTTCCCCATCGTCGAGATCAGCAGTACGTACTTGTTGCCGAGCGGAAAGAAGTCGGGACATTCCCACATGTCTCCTGTGTCTACGGGATTGGCCGTCTCTTTTCCACTGGCTATGCCTTCGACGAGCGGATGTAAGTAGCTCCACTGCCGCAGATCGGAAGACGAATAAAGTAGGACGGCGCCACCTTTGCCGCGGATACCGGAGCCCAGGATGAGCATCCATTTGTCGCCTTCGCGCCAGAGCGCCGGATCCCGAAAACCCGTAACGTCGAGACCTGCCGGCGGCGCCGCAATCACAGGTTGAGGAAGTTTCTTCCATGATCGCAGTTCGCGATCTCGGGCGACTGCGAGACACTGTGTCTCGCGCCAAATATGCGAGCCATCGCGAAGCGTCGCATTCTTTCCAGAGGGTGGAGCAACGCCGGTGTAAATCACTGTCGGCTTGCCGTTGTCGAGGACTGCACTTCCGCTGAAGACTCCATCTTGATCCGGGCCTCCGGGCGTTGGTGAAAGCGCGATGGGTTCGTGCTCCCAACGAAACATATCGGGACTGGTAGCATGCGCCCAGTTCATGTGGCCCCAGGTCGCACCCTGCGGATTGTATTGGTGGAACATGTGATACCGGCCGTCGAAGTAAATCGGTCCGTTGGGATCGTTCATCCAGTTGTGCGCAGGCAGCAGATGATATTGCGGGCGCAGGGGATCATTCGCCAGTTTGCGGCATAACGAGCTACGAGTTTCTTGGCTTGCAGTTGACGGCAGTGCTCTCTGTAGAGCAGCGACAGCCGAAAGTTGAAGAAACGAGCGGCGAGTCAGCGACATGAACAACCTCAACGACCGTGAAAAACAAACCGCTGGCGTGTTCGATACTACACGGAATCAGGTTGGATATAATCGGACAAACTCATTGATTCCTCGTGTTCCGCACCTCTCACAAACTGGCTCTCCTGTTGCTTCTGGTCTTGCCCGCGAGCGTAGGCCTCGGGCAGTCCGCGAAATCTCCTTCAGCGAGTCATCTTGCCCTGCAGCGTGGGCAAGATGCTTTGAAAAACGGCGACACCGCCAAAGCGAGAACGGAATTCGAAAGAGCCGTCCGCCTGTCACCGAAAGATGCAGTCGCTCAATCTTCGCTGGGATGGGTCCTGGCGCAGCAAGGGGATCTCGAAGCAGCCGTAACTCGTCTTCGGGCGGCCATCAAGTTGAAGCCCACCTATCCGGAAGCGCACTTGACTCTCGCGACGGTTCTGCTGCAGCAAGGCAATATTCCTGACGCAGAGCAGGAAGCGCGCCAGTCCATCTCGATCGCTCCTCAAAACGCCGAAGCGCATCGCACGCTCGCAAAGGTCCTCAGCCAATCTCCCGGAGATGAGTCGGTCACAGAGATGCGTCGCGCCACCCAACTCGCGCCTCAACGCGCGGACCTGCAAGACGAATTGGGTACGATTCTTGCCCAGCGCAAACAATTTGCCGACGCCCAGCAAGCGTTTCAAGATGCCTTGCACCTCGAGCCAAATCTCGAATCTGCTCACTTCCACCTGGGTGTCGTCGATCTGCAGCAATTGCGCCTCGACGATGCTGCCAGCGAGATGGGAAAAGCCATCGAGCTGAATCCCGCAGACGCAGCTGCGCACTACTACCTCGCAAAGGCATTCGCCGCGCAATCAAAGACTCCCGAAGCACTTGCGGAATTGCGCAAGGCCGCTGCTCTAAAACCGGAGTGGTTCGAATTACAGGTGGAACTCGGCATTGCCAGTCAGCGTGCGGGCGATGTTGATGGAGCCATCAAGGCTTTCAACGAAGCGCTCCGCCTGCACCCGCAGGATGCGGATATCTACAACGACCTGGGTTTGGCTCTGTTGCAGACGGGGAACGCCGAAAATGCGATTCCAAAATTCAAAACGGCAGTTCAACTCAAGCCACAGGATGGTTCGCTCCGCGGCAATCTTGCAATCGCCTACATGCAGCTCACGAACTTCGATGCCGCCGTATCCGAATTGGAAACCGCAATCAAAATCGCTCCCGCGAATGCATCTCTTCACTACGACCTCGGCCTCGCCTACAAGTTGAAGGACCAGCTCGACAAAGCAGTCGAGGAATTCCACGAGGCCATACGCCTGCAGCCCGACCTCGCAGACGCGCATTACACTCTCGGCGTCTTGTTGTGGCAGCGCGGCGAGTTCGACAAGGCCGCTGCGGAACTGCGTGAAGCCATTCAGAACCAGCCGAATTACGCCGAAGCTCATTACACGCTGGGGACAGTTTTTAAACAGCAGGGAAAATTGCAGGACTCGGCAGCCCAATTGAGCGAGGCGATCCGCCTGCAACCCGATTTTGCCGGAGCCCACACAACTTTAGCCGCGGTGCTGCGTCAGTTGGGAGACTCTGAAGGTGCTGCCGCCGAAGCCAAAGAAGGTGCACGGATTGCCGCCTCCGTCAATAATCTTCAGGCCGCCAAGGTTTCCACGAATTCGGGAAAGAGGCTCCTCGGTGCCGGCGATCTCGACGGTGCTATCACTCAGTTCCGTTCCGCCATTCACTCCGAGCCGAAGTATGCAATTGCGCACTATCAGCTGGGGCTGGCGCTTCAGCAGAGCGGGCAGAAAGATGAGGCGAAAAAGGAATTTCAGAAGGCTGCCGAACTGGATCCTCAGTTCACCATGCCCGCGAAGTGAGTCACGTCCGGGCCGATTCCCAGAAGCCCAAGCAAATCGTTATTGCACTGCATGATTACGGACTGAAATCAGCTCAGTCGTTACCGGCACTCCATGCGCAATCTTCACATGCAGAAGAGCTTCGAACGGCTTCAGGTCAGAGGGTTTCGACACGTTGAGCTTCTGCAACAATTCCTTGATTGAGTCCTCGCGGCAGACGAATTCAACCGCAGCCTGAGTGCCGAACGTTGAATCGCCCGCAAGAATAAGGATGACGTGGGAAGGGTCCAAACCGGGAAGCAAGCTGACGATGGCGTAATCCTCCACCGTAGGCTGATTCGCTGGGGTCGCCGGAAAGGCCGCGGGCTCTCCAGGCAATGGATGGACATTCAGCACGGCCAAGTCGCCCTTTCGTGGCCCGGATGCGAGCCGTTGAAAGATGAATTCGCGCGTCCCGGGAATATCTGTCAACGTGAGGTTCTCTGAAGGAGATCCCACAAATATCAAATCGTTATTCTTCGCATCATCCAGCGAAAAAAGCGCCCCGCGTTTCACGCGCAGCTGCCCGTTGAAAAGATAGAAGACGCGATCCAGTTGATGGATCGCCAGAACTTCCCCCACACCCGTGTAGTGGTCGAGAATGAACGAATTCGCATCCTTCTTCGGGTTGTAATACCGCATTCCCGTTTCCGGCCGTCCAACAAAACTTCCATTGCTGAAGATGACCCAAGGCTGTTGTGGTCCGCTGACGAACCGGTTCCAGAAGATCTTGTACGCGGCCGGGACAGGCGCTGCGGCAACCGCTTGGGTTGCGGTGCGTTGTGAAAGAAGGATTGCGCTCAGCGTAAATGAAGACGCAAGCAGCACCAGTAGCACGACTACCACAACCGTCCAGCGACGTTCCGGAACGGGCGTGTCTTTAATACCAGGCGCACGTTCAGGAAGCACGGTAGGCGCCGGTAGCGCCGCTGTTTTATCTACCCGCAGATGGAACGTTAGCGCGTATGACCCCTTTGGAATTTCCACAACAACAGGATCGTCGGTGCCTTCGTGCGAGTAGTACTCGGCCAGCTTCACGCGAAGGCGGCCAGCCTGCACGCGAACTGTCGAATCACTTTGTGGGTCGAACCCGGGCGGCCGGCCCAAAACCTCAGTCGCAATCTGGTATTCCTTTAGCGCGACACCTGGGTGATCGAGTGAGTGCTCCGCCAAGTACCGCAGCAATCTGCACAGCGATTCCGAGGAGTGGAGGCTATGACTTTTTGTAAGCCTCTCTATTTGCTGGAAGCATTGATCCCGGCCAACAACGAAGGTGTGAGTGACGGCCATATAACAGGGAAGTAACAGCGCTGCGTATATCTCTCAGCAGGAACGACTTGGTTTCCGTAACAGTATCAAACGTGGTGAGACTTAATCCAGTTAATTGTTTTGTATTACGAATGCACCCCACACAGTCAAGTAGTGCCACTGCATTTCTGGGGCAATCTGGGTTTCCGTTCGAGAGTTTGAGGAGGAAGTTCATGAAACGGTCAGTTCGCGTCGCATTGGCGACGGTAGGCCTACTGTTAGCCACGTGGGTTCCATCGGCCGTAGGGCAGGCAGTGTATGGAAGCATTCTGGGCACCGTGACAGATCCTTCCGGTGCAGCAGTCACTGGAGCGAAAGTCACAGTCACTAGCCAGACAAAGAATACCTCTGTCACTGATACCACAAACGAGAGCGGCAACTACTCCGTCACGCACCTGATCCCTGACGTTTACTCCGTGCGCATCGAGGGCCAAGGGTTCAAGACTCTTCAGTACAAAGACATCCAAGTCTCAGCCGATACCGGCGCGCGCGTTGACGGACAGTTCCAGGTCGGCTCGACCAGCGAGCAGGTGGATGTTACGGCCGAAGCTCCTCAGTTGAAGACGGACCGCGCCGATGTGTCCATCGAGTTCAATCAACGAGCGGTTGAAGACGCTCCAATTTTGAATCGCAACTTTACCTCTTTTGAGTTGCTCTCCCCCGGCACTCAGAAACTGGTCGGCTGGAGCCACGCCGCCACCGAAAACCCGCAAGGCGGCCAGCAGATTTTCGTGAACGGGCAGCACTTCAGCGGAACGGCCTTCGAACTCGACGGAACCGACAATCAAGATCCAATCCTCGGCATCATCGTGGTCAATCCGAACCTCGATGCCATTCAGGAAACCAAGATCACCCTCGGAAACTTTGACGCTGAGTTCGGCAAAGCTGTCGCCGGCGTCGTCACAGTCCAAACAAAATCCGGCAGCAATGACGTACACGGCAGCGCCTTCTGGTTCCGGCGCACTGATGCCACAGCGGCTCGCGATCCCTTCACACAGTACAATCCCGACCCCGTCACTGGACGCCTCATACCGTCGTCTCGTTGGCAGCAATTCGGTGGAACGATCGGCGGGCCGATCATCAAGAATAAGTTATTCTTCTTCGCCGATTATCAGACCACCCACCAGAAGAACGGTATCAGCAATCAGGAAACGATCCCGACAGCGCTCGCGAAGAGCACGTGCATTGTTGGCGGAACATTTTGCAATCTGGGCGACTACGCATCGATCATCGCAGCCAATGGCGCACCCTACATTTACGACCCCGCCACGGGCGGGTTGGACGGCAGCGGACGATCCGTCTTCTGCGGACCGCTGGGAGTTGTGGCCCAGGCTGGCTGTACCGGCAGCACCAATGGAACCCCGAACCAGTATCTGATTCCCGTCAGTTATCTTTCCCCCGCCTCGATGAAGATGCTGGCCGCTTTCCCCAATCCTACAAATAACGGTACCTGCACGGCCACTGGGGCGACAGGTTGTTTGAACAACTTCGTGGGAGCCGGAGCCGGTCCATACAACCAGAACAGCTTCGACACGCGAATTGACTACACAGCCAGCCAAACAGTAAGCGTTTTCGGGCGCTTCAGTCTGGATTACTTCTCGCTGTCCGGTGCGCCAAGTCTGGGCGCGGTGGGCGGCGTTGGATTTGGCCCGGGCGGTCTGGCCGGAAGCTCCAACGTGCACAACTACAGTTTGGCGACCGGTGTCACCAAGACATTCAGTTCCTCGCTACTTGGCGATTTCCGCTTCGGCTACTTCAAGTACAACCCGCTGACCAACAAGCCCGATGCGGGCAAGGCCGCCATGACTGCCTTCGGCATTCCGAACGCAAACATGGGCGACAACTTTACGTCGGGCCTTGGCGAGTTCGACATGCAGAACTCCAGCGGCAACAATACCAATACGAATCTGTCGAACTTCGGTGATGGACTTGGCGTCGCTCGATGCAATTGCCCGTTGATCGAGAGTGAACAGCAGTTCCAGTGGGTCGGCAACATCACCAAGATGAAGGGCAACCATCAATTCAAATTTGGCGCGGACGTTCGCTACGCACAAAACCTGCGCGTTCCAAGCGATTCCAACCGCACCGGCGTTTACGCGTTCAGCAGTGCCGCCACCGGCGACGTAGGCGCAGGAGGTCTGGACCTGGCGACATTCCTGCTCGGCGATGTGACTAACCTCAGTCGTTACGTCAGCACCACCTTCAATGCAGCCGAGCGTCAGCACCGCATGTTCTATTATGGCCAGGATACGTGGCGGGCAACTCCAAAATTAACCGTGAACTATGGGCTTCGTTGGGAAGTCTACTTCCCCGAATACGTGAACGGTAAAGGAAATGGTGGTTTCACCAACATCGTTCTCGGGGATGGCCACGACCGTGTTGCCGGATACGGCAACATCGGCATGAACGGAAACATCAACAACAAGTGGAATTACTTCGCTCCCCGGCTCGGATTTGCCTACCAACTCAACCCCAAAACCGTTGTTCGAATGGGCTACGGCCGCAGCTTTGATATGGGCGTGTTCGGATCGAACTTCGGTCACGCGGTAACCCAGAACCTGCCGGTGTTGGCCGCGCAGAACGTGGCGGCAGTCAACGTCAATCCGCTCGCGACGAATAACCGGGTCCCAGCGTTTACGCTGGACGCGGGCCCGCCGAAGTTCGTGTTCCCCACCGTACCCGCCAACGGATTGCTGCCCTTGAACGGACCTGCCGGGAACCTGCAACCGCATATCCGCCCGACGTACCAGCGGCTTCCAACCCTGGATGCATGGAACGTCACTCTACAGCGCCAACTTAACAGCACCACGGATCTGGAAGTGGCCTACATTGGCAACAAGGGGACGAACGTCTTTGCTGGAACCGGAAATACGTACAATGTCAACCAGCCCTCCATTGTCGGCTTTGCACAAGGCGTACCACAGGCAGAACGCCGCCCCTACTACAACAAGTTTGTTTACCCTGACTGCTCTGTCACAGCAGCGCAATGCGGCTTAACCAATGTCGCTCCCGCCGATCAGTTAACCTGCTGCTCGACCGATCAGGGGAACTACCTCGGCAACGACGCGAACAGCATTTACAACGCATTGCAGATAAAAGTAGATCATCGCTTCTCGCATGGCCTGCAACTGCTGTCGCACTACACGTATGCGAAGGCGAATGCCTACGACTCAAACTACTTCGCCGATAGTCATCCCATTGCATACGGGCCGGACGGCCAGGTTCGGGATCACGTTTGGGTCACGAGCGGCGTCTACGCGTTGCCATTCGGGAAAGGCCAGACCTTCGCCGGTAACGCCGGACGCGCTGAGGATCTTCTCGTCGGAGGATGGCAGATCAGCGGAACAACCAATTGGAGCAGCGGTTTGCCATGGACTCCGAGCTTCGGTGAGTGCAATCCAGAGCAAGACGTGGGGGTATGCCGCCCCAATCGTGGATCCGGTTCTTTCCAAATAGGAGCCGGCTCATTTCAGCATCCTGCGAACGGATCGCCGTATGTTCAATACTTCACGCCGGTGCCCAGCATCGCGGGAGCCACAACTGGCCCGTTCACTGATCCGGGCGTTGGAAACCTCGGCAATTACGGTGTGAACAGCCTGCGCGGTCCGAGAGCCTTCTTCGCCGATGCTGCACTGATGAAGAACTTCTCGATCACAGAGCGCGTCAAGGCGCAGTTCCGCATGGATGCATTCAACGTGTTCAATCACCCTGTGCTGGGCTTCAATTCGAACCAGAGCGGCTCTGGTCAATGTATCGACTGCGCCGGTAACGGCCGCATCACCGATATCGAAGCCGATTCTTCGCCGGGTTCCACCACTGGCATGCGTCAGCTCGAATTCGCGTTGAAGTTGATGTTCTAAGCTAGCCGAAGTATTCACATCGAGGGATTCCTTCGGGAGTCCCTCTTTTTACTGGTGGTGTCCTTAAATCCATTGGTACTCTCTCGTAAACGTTCCCACTGTATGCTCGGGTAAACGTCTCATGAAAAAGAAAGTCGTCGGCATCGGCGAAGTGCTGTGGGACTTGTTGCCACAGGGCGCGTGCCTGGGCGGCGCTCCCGCCAACTTCGCCTACATCACTACCCTCATGGGCGATCAGGGTATCGTCGCCAGCTGCGTCGGAGAAGACTCTCACGGCATCGAGGCGCTGCGGCGCATGGAAGAAGTGGGCCTAGACATTGACCACGTTCAGATTGACCGCGAACATCCCACGGGCACTGTCAAAGTTAACCTTGATGGCGACGGCCAGGCCCAGTTTGCAATTGCACATCCAGTAGCCTGGGATTTCCTCCATTGGACCGAGGACTGGGAAGACCTGGCAGCTGCCGCCGACGCAATCTGCTTCGGTTCCCTCGCTCAGCGTTCGGAACGGAGCCGCAACACGATCCGCAAATTTCTCAGCGCTTCCCCACCGGAAGCGATCCGCGTCTTCGACGTGAACTTGCGACAGTCCTACTATTCCAGGGAGATTCTCTCGGACTCGATGAAGCTCGCCAACATCGTCAAGCTCAACGACGACGAGTTGCCCAGGATCATGAGCCTGAATAAGAACTCCCACAAGGACGAAGTCTCATCGGCGCGAAAGCTTGCTCGTGAATACGATCTGGAAATCGTTTGTATCACTCGCGGAGGGCGCGGCAGCCTGCTGGTGCGCGGCGATGAACTCAACGAGCATCCCGGGTTTAAAGTTCGCGTCGCAGATACCGTCGGCTCCGGCGACGCCTTCACCGCCGGACTCGTCCACGAATATCTTCACGGAGCCTCTCTCAACCTGATGAACGAAGTCGCGAACCTGGTCGGCGCCTGGGTCGCCAGCGAAGTGGGCGCCATGCCCAAACCGAAGCGCGGAGCCCTCGAGCACTCCCTGGCCGAGATTCGTTAATCCTGATTTTGTTCCTCCTCTGCAGGTGTCGTCCTGAGGCGGCCAGTTCCGTGCCCATGTTGTCATCCTGAGCGCAGCCGCCTTTCAGGCGGAGCGAAGGATCTCCCGCAAAACTGCTGCGTCATTGCACCACGGCCGCGTACAGCAAATGTATTCCGAAATCCTGCGAATCTCTTCCTTTCCTTTCCGTATACTATGGGACTTACGCGAGGTCACCATGCATACCGCACGCAGACTCAGCCCGTCTCAGTTCTGCTTCCTTCTGATCACGCTCGTTCTCATCAGCTGCTCGAAACCTGCCCCGCAGCCCAAAGCCCCGCCGTCTCGGCCTTCCGACATCAACATCGCAGTGCGCGATGGAGGTCCGGCCGTGATCACGACAACCGCGGCGGAATTCCAGATCCTTCCTTCCGGTTTTGTGCAGGCGACGCTTTTGAAAGATGGCAAGCGGTTGAGCCTCGACGAGCCAGATGTAGGATCGACGGGAGGAAGCGATTCGATTGTCCATGAAGGCAAGGAACTCGATTTCATCCCCGACTTCGGACAGGCGAAGGTCGTCGAAGCCAGCGGCAAACTCGGTCGCGGCAAGCGCCTCGAAATCCCTGCCAAGCCCCTCGCTGCCTCCGGAGTTCCGATCGAGCGCACGCTCGTTCTCGAAGCCTACGACGATTTCCCCAATATCGCCATGGTCAGTACTACATATAAAAATGCAGGCTCCGCAGATTTTTCTCTCGATCAGGTTCTCATGCAGCAGCATCGCTTCAACGCGAAGCAGGTCGACGACAAAGCCCAGCCCTACGACATGTGGGCCTTTCAAGGATCGAGTTACAACTGGGGCGAAGATGATGTCGAGAAATTGAAGAAAACATCATCGCAGCCCAACGAAATGGGCGAGAACATCAAAGGCGGCTATGGAGGCGGCATTCCAGTCGTCGCTGTCTGGACCGCATCCGTCGGCGAAGCCATCGGGCACGTCGAAACTCTTCCGTGGACATTATCGATTCCGCTCAAGGTCGACAAAGAGGGCCGCGTAGATGCCAGCATGGTTTTACCAACCCACACTTCTCTGAAGCCGGGCGATTCGTATTCCACTCCCCGCAGCTTCGTGTCCGTCTATAGCGGAGATTTCTACGAACCGCTGCGCATATGGTCCAGCGTGCTGCAGAAAGAAGGGTGGGACATCCCCAAGCCTTCGAACGAAGCCTACAACGTGAGTTGGTGCGGTTGGGGCTACGAGTTCAACGTCACGCCGAAAGAGATGGTCGGCACGATTCCCAAGCTGAAAGAACTGGGAATCAAGTGGGCCACCCTCGACGATCGCTGGTTCGATACCTACGGCGACTGGAATCCGCGCAAGGATACCTTCCCTGGCGACTCGATCAAGCAGATGGTCGACGACTTCCACAAGCAGGGAATTTACGCACAGTTGTGGTGGCTTCCTCTCGGCGTGGAGGATGGCCAGGGTAAATACGAATCACATAAGTACGCCGTGTCTGATGTCGTGAAGCAGCATCCCGATTGGCTGATCCTCGACAAAAATGGCAAACACGCGCGCATGACACGCGATCTCGCCACGCTGTGCCCCGCCTTGCCTGAGGTACAGGCCTACTACAAGCAACTCACCGAAAAGTTCATACGCGATTGGGGATTCGACGGATCGAAGCTCGACAACATCTATAGCGTCCCGGCCTGCTATAACCCGGCGCATCATCACAAGTCGCCGCAGGATTCCGTCAAGGCGATGGGCGAAGTCTACAAGGCCATCTTCGAGACCAGCCGCTCTCTCAAGCCAGAGAGCGTGACACAAGCCTGCCCCTGCGGCACCACTCCCTCAGTCGCGTGGCTGCCATTCATCGATCAAGCCGTGACCGCTGATCCCGTGGGTGGAGTTCAGGTGCGGCGCAGAATCAAGATGTATAAAGCGCTTCTCGGCCCGCAGTCCGCGGTTTACGGAGATCACGTCGAACTTTCCGAAATGACCCCGCTTGGTCACGACAACTGGAGCGAGCACGGCTCCGATTTCGCCTCGACGGTAGGAACGGGCGGCGTGCCCGGAACGAAATTCGTGTGGCCGGACCCTGGTCCGAAATACAAGCCCGTTGCTCTCACGAGCGACAAAGAAGAGCACTGGAAGAAATGGCTCGCTCTCTACAACCAGAAGATGCTCTCCAAGGGAGACTTCCTCGACCTTTACGTCTACGGATATGACGTGCCCGAGGCCTACGCCATCGCAAAAGACGGCAAGATGTATTACGCGTTCTTCGACGATTCCACGAAGCCTTTCAGCGGAGAGGTGGAGCTACGCGGCCTGAAGCCTGGTTCGTACGATGTCGTTGATTATGCCGACGGCAAGAACCTCGGAACCGTCCAAGCAGAGCAGGGGAAAGCCCCACGCCTGAAGACGGAGTTCAGCAAACACTTACTGCTGGAAGTCAGCGCGAAGCCATAGTCGCAAACACGGCGACGTTCGGCGATGTGCTGGCTTCTTGAAGCCAAAATTCAGCGCAAAAGTCCGACGTTTCGAAAGCGCTCCGCTTTTGGGGTGAGATCAGATCGCCCGGTCACTGTGCAGCAGACCTCACTGCAAGGCTAGCCCCCAAGGGGCGGAATTTGTTAGCCCAGGACGTAAGTCCTGGGTTAGCGGGAGGTCTGCTGGCGAGTCCCGTAGGGACGGCACAATGCTACCCAGCGTTTCGAAGAAATTGATCGCGATGCTCTGAGTTCCGGAACGCCTCAGTACCTCCTGGGCGCGTAACCGACAGAGCTCCGGCCCGATTGCCGCTCGCGAGACAGACATTCAGGTCGGACCCTCTCACATATTCATGAAGAAATCCTGCATCGAAACTATCGCCCGCGCCCACGGTATCGACAGCTGTAACTTTAAAAGGCGCCTGCACAAACCGCTCTGATCCCCGCTGCGCCATCGCGCCCTTCGGTCCGAGTTTCACCGCAACCAGCGGTACAAGCTGCGCCAGCTTCTGAATCGCCGATTCAAAATTGTCAGTCCCCGCGATCTTGCACGCCTCGCGTTCGTTTGGGAGCAGCACGTCCACATATTTCAAAACCGAATCCAGACCGCCTTCCCACTTGTCCTCGGGATCATCGTTCGTATCCAGAGAGATCGTCAGTCCCTTTGACTTCAAAAACTGGAAAAGCTCTCCAATCCGAGGCCGCAGCGCACGATGCAGGTAATAAGAAGAGAGATGAAAATGGCGCGAGTCGGCCAGGTAATCGAGATCGAGATCCTCCCATCTCAGTTCCGCGATCGTCCCCATATAAGTAAGGATGTTGCGCCACTGCTCGTGATGCAGAATCACCGTGAGTCCGGTCGTTGAACTGCTCCCGCGCCGCACACGCGACACATCGACCCCGCCCTGCTTCAAGCGTTCGAGCGCGATCTGGCCGAAGTGCTCATCGCCGATTCGTGACTGGAATCCTACGCGACTGCCAAGCGTGGCAACGTTGTGTGCGACGATGCCGGAAGAAGACCCGAGCGTCAGCATCATGCGGTCGGCAATCAACTCCCGCTCCGGCACAAGTTGCTCCGGCAGCCCATATAGGATCAGATCAAGATTCAATTCTCCGGCGATGGTGATATCAAAAGAAGGCATAGGAAGTCAGAATGAAGAGATCAAAATATCCATCTGTCATGCTGAGCGAAGCCGCGAGGAGCAAAGCGAGTCGCGGCGCAGTCGAAGCATCCCTACCTGAAAAAGTGCAGTTTCGGTTATAGAGATTCCTCGCGGTGCTCGGAATGACAATGACGAGCGGACTGAACTCACTCGATGCGCAATCTAAGAACTAAATCCAAATGGAATCAACATCTGCAATGCTTTTCTAAACCAGCGTGCACTCGATCCCAGCCTGCTTCATCACGCGCAGATCGGATTTCGGAGCACCCCGATCCGTGATCACTTCATTCAACGCGGAAGTCGGCGAGATCAGCGACAGGCTCCGGCGTCCGAACTTGCTTGAATCGCAAACCGCGACGGTTTTCTTCGCGATCTCCACCATCACGCGGTTCACTTTCGCCTCCAGCAGATTCGGTGTGCTCAAACCATAGTGGACATCAAATCCGTCCACGCCCAGAAACAGCAGGTCGGCGCTCAGTCGGCGCAGTGTCTCCTCGGCAATCGGCCCCACCAGCGAAAACGAATTCTTGCGCAGCGTTCCGCCGGTCAGAATGACTTCCACCGACGTGCCGGCCAATTCCGCCGCAATGTTGACAGCATTCGTAACAATCGTGAGATTCTGGAACTGCCGCAGGCTGCGCGCGATGGCAGTTGTGGTTGTCCCCGAATCGAGAATCACCACCTGTCCTTCCTTCACCTTGCTCACCGCGCATTCGGCAATGCGCATCTTCTCCTGGTGATGCAGTTTCTCTTTTTCGCGCAGCGTCGGATCTTCCAGCGCTCCTTCGCGCGACGGCAGTGCTCCTCCGTGCGTCCGATGCACAAGTCCGTGAGCATGCAGGATTTCGAGGTCTTTCCGAATCGTAACCTGCGAGGTTTCGAATTGATGGGCGAGTTCGGTGACCAGAACACGTCCCTGATGGTTGAGCAGATCAAGAATGGCGCGGCGGCGTTCTTCGTTGAGCACAGTGTTCAGGCCTCGCGGCGGATTTCGGCTCGACCCCCGCATCCGCACGCGCATTTCTTTTTATAGCGTTTTGTTTCGTTTGTCTAGAGGAAAGAACATTTAGCCATTCCTCCCGCGTGAGCCTTGCCCCCTCCTAACCGGACCGTGATTCCGGTCGCGATCGGGATTCTCTAAGTTGTCCTTAAGCCTTTATTTTTCAGCCCGTCAGGAACCGCCCGGGCTGATAACCAACTGAATACCTTGACCGCAAGTCTCATTGCCTTGCAGGGGTGTTGTTGCCGTAATCTCAATTTGGGACGAAAGTGGTCCGGTTTCGAGACGGACTTCGTTGCGGAATCCGAAATTGATCTCGAACCCAAGGAGCCCAATCTTGAGCACTGCTTTCGGAGAAGACACCTTTATCCGTTCCACTTCCGTCGTGGCGCGCGTCGTCGCCGGAGAGACGCTGATCGTTCCCATTCGCGCCAAAGTCGGCGACTTGGCCTCCATCTACAGCTTCAACGGAACCGGAACGCTGATCTGGAAGCTGCTTGAGACTCCGAAGACTGTGACCGAATTGGCCTCAGCGGTAGCGAACGAATACGAAGTCGATCCGGCACAGGCCGAGCACGACGTATCGAATTTTGTCGGTGAAATGAAGGCTGTTGGTCTGGTCGAAGTCCCCGTTTCAGTTGGGATGGCGGGCGACTGAATAGCGACCAGTGGGGCGGGTAGAGCTGCAAGGCGGCGGGCGCGGCACATAAGATCGCGTCCGCTGCTTTCAGCATGGAGGGGATTTTGGAACAGCTCAGTTACGGCGAGTTCAGCGCGAATTTGCATCAGCGCCAGTCCGGTGAGCGCGTGCCCCTGCAAGTTTCTATCGAAGTGACGCGCCGATGCCCTCTCGAGTGCCGCCACTGCTACAACAACCTTCCCATGGGAGATCTCGACGCCAAGAGTCGCGAGCTGACCAAAGAAGAGCACTTCCGCGTGCTCGACGAACTGGTCGACATGGGCTGCTTCTGGATCCTCTATACCGGCGGCGAGATCTTCGCCCGCAAAGACTTCCTCGAAATCTACACCTACGCCAAGAAAAAAGGATTCCTGATCACGCTCTTCACCAACGGCATCCTCATCAACGAGCAGATCGCCGACTACCTCGCGGAGTGGCCGCCCTTCGCTATCGAGATCACGCTCTACGGCCGCACGCGCGAAACGTACGAAGCCCTGACCATGATGCCAGGCTCCTACGACCGCTGCCTCCGCGGCATTAAGCTGCTGAAAGAGCGCCACCTCCCGCTCAAGCTGAAGACCGTAGCGACGAGCATCAACAAGCACGAAGTCATGGCCATGCGCCGCTTTGCGGAAGAAGAATTGGGCGTCGATTTCAAGGCGGATGGGCAGATCAATCCTCGAATTGATTGCTCGCAGAGCCCCTTGGCTGTGAGGCTTACTCCGGAAGAAGTTGTGGCGCTCGATATGAGCACGGCGAAGGCCGTTTCGGAATATCGAAACTTAGCTGAGCGCGAGCTGGGTTTCAAAAAGCCCAGACTCTCGACCATTGACACCGTCTATTTTTGCGGTGGGGGGAAGCAATCGTTTGCTCTGAATGCGTATGGAGGGATGACCATCTGCGTTACATCGCAGCAGGAAGTATTTGATATCCGAAAGGATGGGCTCAGGCATGCGTGGGAATCCTCCCTAAGAGAATTAAGAGACCGTAAGCGGACCCGGGAGACCAAGTGCATTCGATGCCGAATCCAGTCTTTGTGCGGGATGTGTCCGGCTAATGGGGAAATGGAGCTTGGTGACAAGGAGACTCCGGTCGCGTTCTATTGCCACGTTGCTCACCTGCGCGCCGCCGTAATCGAGAGCGAAGTCCCGGAGCACGGGCCCTGTGAATTCTGCGATCAAGGCCATGAACGCATCGGAATTATTGAATCCGCTTTGCGGATTCGCAGAAAAGAAGTTGATGTGGAGTCGTGGGCACCCCCTCCGCAGCTCTTTCCGATTTTGAGCAATTCATCCGAAATCTCGAGCGGCTGCGGCAATTGCGGGGGGAATTAGGTGGCGAGGCCGGAGGCCCTGATGAATCAGGAGTTGAGCCCAAAGGAAGGCAAAAAGCAGTACGAACCGCCTCAATTGGCCACGATCAGTCTGCGTCCGGAAGAGGCGGTCCTCGGCCATTGCAAGATTCTCGGCCAGAGTTCACACGTTGCGAGCATTTGCGGATTTACGTGCTCGAACGCTGGTTCTTAATACGGGGGTCTAAGCATGGGAACTACTGTTCAGACAGCTCATCAGCTTTGCACTCCGTCGATAGCAGCACCGTCCTTCAGCGTTTTTGCGATCGGAGGTCTGGCTGCCCGGCTTGTGAGCGATGCAAACGCTGATGTAACGCTTTTTCCTCCTATTGATGCGTTCGCTATCGCTGTGTCGGATTGCGCATGTGACATCAACATCAGGGTCGTTTGGGTGCCATCTATTCGGCGTCACTCGGGGCCAAAGGTGTTCGACTCGGGCACAACCTGGCGTCTTTACGACTTTGAGGTTGGTTTGGAGTTTGATTTCCATTCGGCGCGGCGCAGTCCTCATCCGTACAAGCGTATGTTTGTCGATCACAAGTTCAAGCAAGCCTTAGTCCAGATGAGCGAGGAAAGCTTCGCCGATCTGACTTATCGTCAACCCCTCGGCTACCCCCTCGACGAACTCCTCATCATGCATCGCCTCACGCAGGAGAAGGCGATCGAACTCCACGGCACCGGCATCGTCCGTCCCAATGGCGACGCCAATCTGTTCATCGGCCACTCCGGAGCAGGGAAGAGCACGACCACGCGCCTCTGGACCGACATCGAAGACGTCGAGGTTCTCAGCGACGATCGCATCATCGTTCGCCGCGACGAATCCAGCCCGACGCGCATCCGCATGTATGGCACACCCTGGCATGGAGAGGCGATGTTTGCTTCTCCGAACAGTGCGCCGCTCACTCGCATCTTTGTTCTCGAGCATGGTCACGGCAACGTCATCACTCCGCTCAGTCCCAGTCAGGCTGTTGCTGAATTGTTTGCACGAAGTTTTGTGCCATTTCACCGGCACGAATATGTCGAGTCCGCTCTGGTATTTCTTGAGGAGCTCGCCAATGCGGTCCCGGTCTATCGATACGCATTCGAGCCCGACCAGAGTGCAGTCGAGAAGATCCTTCACTTCCATGATTGATGTCGGGGCCGGCTCGCAGATCTTTCCTGAGTCCAAGCCCTTCGCTGACTCAAAACTCTTCGAAGAACTCATCCGTCCGATGCTCGTGCGGGGTCTTAGCGTTCGTTTCCAGGCGCGCGGAGCCAGCATGTCCCCCGCAATACGTGACCAAGAGGTAGTCCGAGTTACTCCCGTAATCATGGCGAAATTACGAAAGGACGATATCGTCTTAGCCAAGTCTAATTATGGTTTTCGGCTTCATCGGATTGTGCTGGCTGATCACGCGAAAGGTCTTTTCATCACGAAAGGTGACTGCGGACAGCAAAATGATCCGGCGTTGACCGCCGACCAGATTCTCGGCCTCGCGTGGGCCAAAGAAGTGCGGGTAGGACGGACTATCGTGGAAGCTAGGTTCAGAAGCGTGGGTGGGTGGATCCTCCGGTTCGCGGCGCGGGCCCAGTACATCTCCGCTAAATTGCTGCGTCGCGCTGCGGCTATAACCTCAACTGCATCCTCCGCGCGGACTCTGCTCATCGCCGGACTTCTTTTATCGGGCGCGACTTTCCTCCGCGCTCAAGTTGCCGTCGACGCAACGACCTCGGCGTCGAATGAATTCACCGGCTCCGGCAGCTTCAACCTGAATTTCAACCACACGACTACAACGACTGCGAATCGGCTTCTTGTGGTCGGCGTATCGATGAACGTTACCAATGCTCCCTCCGCTGGAGTGGTCGGCGTGACGTACGGTGGAGCACCGCTCAGCCTTATCGGCGTGCACAACGATGCCGCCAATACCCGCCGCGTCGAGATGTGGTACCTGCTGAATCCCGCGTCAGGAACCAACGTCGCAATGACCGTGACGGTAAACATTCCGACAGCCGGTGCCAGGGTCGGCGTCGTTGCCGGCGCAACTACTCTCACCGGTGTTGACCAGACCGTCCCGCTGGGAACTTTCGTTTCGGACGATGGCGCGGCCGCAGGTTACGGACAGCTGAACCCCATGAGCGTGGTCAACGGAATGATCATCGACACCATGGCGGTCGGTGGCAACGTGACCGCCACGCCCTACGGACCGCAGGTGCAGCAATGGAATGCGGCAACCGCATCCGGCACGGATCCGCCCGCAGTCAGAGCCTTCGGCAGCAGCCGCACCGGCGCACCCAGTGTGCCGCTCGCGGGCACCTTCAGCGCGAACTCCAATTGGTCTTACGGCGCGATCCCTATCAATCCCAGCACGGCCGACATCGGTGTTTCCACCAGCGTCAGTGCCGTGCAGCTCGGACAGAATTCCACCTATACCATCACGATCACCAATAACGGTCCGTCGCCGGCCAACAACGTCACGCTGACCGACACCTACAACGCGACCAATCTCTCGTTGGTTTCATACAACGCCAGTTCCGGAACCAGCTGCACCAATACGGCCACCACAGTCAATTGCACCTTGCCGACGCCTTTTGCCAGCGGCGCAACCGCAACGGTAAGCGTTGTTGTTTCGACATCGGCAGCAGGTTTTTATCCGAACACCGCAACCATCACCGACTCAGGAACGCCTCCCGATCCGAACACAGGGAACAATACCTACGTCGCTCTCGCACCAGTCGTAAGCGTGGTCTGCGGAACAAATACGATCGGCCCGGGCGGAACGCTCACGGGCACCATCAATACCTATTGGCCGGGGAATGGCAACGTTGCGGCCGGCGCGACTTCCATCCCGCTCGGAACTGCCAACGGCGCAGGTACGATTGCCGCCGGCAGTCTGCTGCTCGTCGTCCAGATGCAGGATGCCGGCATCAACACGTCCAATTCCGTGCAGTACGGCAACGGCAGCACCGGCCAGGGATTCACCACCATCAACAACGCCGGCAATTACGAATTCGTCACCGCAACCGGACCGATCGCTGGTGGCTCTGTCCCGATCAAAGGTGCCGGCGCGGGCGCAGGACTGGTCTTCGGCTACACCAGCGCGGCGGCCTCCGCCACAAAAGGAATCAGCACATATCAGGTCGTGCTCGTTCCGCAATACACCTCGGCGACACTCGGTGCGCTCACGGCAGCTTCATGGAATGGTTCCACGGGCGGAATTATCGCTCTCGACGTGGCGGGTCAGCTGAACCTGGGCGGCGCAACCGTATCCGTCGACGGCATGGGATTCCGCGGTGGAGCCGGTATGCAGCTCACCGGCAATGCGGCCGGCACCAACACCGATTATCAATTCGCCGGACCAGCCAATTACACCGGAGCCGCCGAAGCAGGCGTAGACGCCGCCAAGGGGGAAGGCGTCGCAGGCACTTCCAAGTTTGTTGAATACAACAGCACCTACGTACGAACCATCAACGGGGTCGGCTATCCGAGTGGAACCGCGGGTACCGATGGCAGCATGGCGCGCGGCGCTCCGGGAAATGCCGGTGCGGGCGGCACGGACTCCCGTTCTTCCGCCAACGATCAGAATGCTGGTGGCGGTGGCGGCGGCAACGGTGGCGCCGGCGGATTCGGCGGAGACTCCTGGAACACCAACCTGAGCAGCGGCGGCGAGGGAGGCACTCCCTTCCCAGCCACGATTGACCGCCTCGCGATGGGTGGCGGTGGTGGCGCAGGCACGCGCAACAACTCCGATGGCGACAACCTGGCCAGCAGCGGTTCCTCCGGCGGCGGCATTATTTTCATTCGCGCCGATAGCCTGACCGGTACCGCAACGCTGACCGCAAATGGCGCACCCGCCTACAACTTAACGGCCAACGACGCGGGCGGCGGTGGCGGCGCTGGCGGTACCATCGTCATTCTCTCCGCCAACGGCGGCGAGAGTGGTCTCACGCTGCAGGCCAACGGCGGCACCGGCGGCAATGCATGGTCGACCGATCCTTACAGCCTTGCCGACCGCCACGGTCCTGGCGGCGGCGGTGGCGGCGGCGTCATCTTCGTTTCGGGCGCTCCGGCCAGCACCAGCGTAAACGGTGGAGCAAGTGGATTGACACTAAATCCTGGAGTGCCCTATGGCTCAACCGCGGGCACGAGCGGTACCGTTGCGACCGGTGCCGTGCTCAGCCAGGTCACCGGAATTCAGTCTTCCTCGCTTTGCACTCCAGATCTCACGATCACCAAAACTCACGTCGGAAATTTCACTCGCGGATCTGCTGCGAGTTACACGATCACGGTTTCCAACGTGAGCCCCTACGGTGCGACCACCGGCCTTGTCACCATCGACGACACCATGCCGTTGGGAATCAGCCCGACCGGTGCCAGCGGGACCGGCTGGACCTGCTCGATCTCAGGACAGACCGTGAGTTGCACGCGCTCCGATGCATTGACTGCCGGCGCCACCTACCCCACAATTACGGTGAATGCGCTCGTCGCGCAATCGGCTCCCGCGACTTTGACGAATATCGCCACGGTGAGCGGTGGTGGTGAAGCGAATTTGACGAATGACACCGCTACCGATGTCGCCATCGTCCTTTCCAGCGCAGATCTGGCGATCTCCGACGTTGGTTCTCCGAACCCCGTCGCGGCCGGCTCCAACATCACCTACACGATTGTGGCCACGAACAACGGCCCAAGCGCCGCCGACAATGCCACGCTCGTAGTACCCATCCCGGCCAACACAACCTTTGCATCTCTGATAACCCCAACGGGCTGGACTTGTGCGACACCGACAACCGGCAATACCGGCCAGGTTGTCTGCACCAACGTCGATATGATGGGTCTGACGGCCGGCACGTTCACCTTGGCTGTCAAAGTCAATACCGGTGTCGCCAACGGAACGGTCATCACGGATACCGCAACCATTGGTTCGTCGGTCATCGATCCAATCGTCGGGAACAACAGCGCGACGGTGAACATCGTTGTCGGTACAACCGGGCCCAACCTCTCCGTCACGAACACTGCTTCTCCGAACCCGGTCCAGGCGGGAAGCAACATCACCTATACGCAGGTCGTAACCAATACAGGGTCGTCCGCGATCACGAACGGAACATTCACCGAAGCCACGCCCCTCAATACGGCTTTTGTTTCCATTACTCCGCCGGCTGGCTGGAACTGCACTGGATTCCCAGGCAGTCCCTGCACCGCGACGACGGTTGCCGCCGGAGCTTCCGGCATATTCACCGTCGTCTACAAAGTGAATGTGGGGACGGGCTCAGGCACCGTCATCACAGACACGGCCACCGTGAATGCCTCCAACCAGTCGTTCGGAGCGAACGCCGCCACCGCAACCGATGTCGTTGCCTCGGGAACCCAAGCCGATGTCTCTCTGAGCACTACGTTTACACCCAACGCTGTCCTCGCCGGCAACTCGATCACTTATACGCAGACCATCACGAATAACGGTCCCGCTGCCGCGTCCGGCTTGTCTTTCACGGAAGCCACTCCGGCGAACACGACCTTCCAGTCGGTGCTCGCACCCAATGGCTGGACGTGTACCACACCCGCCGTCGGTGCAACCGGAACTGTTAATTGCACGAATTCGGCAAGTCTCGCGTCGGGAAATTCGGCGAACATCGTAGTCGTGGTCAACGTCCCCGCCAGCTTCCTCGGCGGCAATATCACGGCCAATTCTTCCATCAGCGCCACCACCTCTGATCCGAACCTGGGCAACAACAGCACCACGGTGCAGACGGGCGCCAGTGACAACTGCGATCTCGCAGTCACGAACAGTGGCACTCCCAGCCCAGTCACGGCTGGCTCCAACATCACCTACACGCAAGTCATCAGCAATTCGGGTCCGAGCAACTGCAGTGCTGGAACTCTTAGCGAGGCCACCCCGGCGAACACAACGTTTGTCTCAGTAGCAGTGGTGAATGCCAATGGCGCAACTTGGTCCTGCCCGAACACGGCTCCGGTTGCGTGTATCGGCGGCAGCGTGCCTCCCGGTTCGACCGGCACCATCACTGCGATTTACACAGTAAACGCCGGGACGACCTCCGGGACTATCATCGCTGATACGGTGACGGTGGCTTCGTCTACCAGTGACACGAACTCCGCGAACAATACGGCGACGTCGAACATCGCGGTTACCGCAGCTGCGGGGCCGGCAGATCTTAGCATCACAAACGTCGGCAGCATCAATCCGGTCATCGCTGGCAACACCATTACGTATACGCAGACCGTCACCAACCACGGTCCGTCTCGCGCAAACCGGCCCACCGTCACTGAAACGCTGCCCACCGGCACGACCGCCGTGAGCCTGACCGGCCCGGCCGGTTGGACCTGCAATGTTGGAACGCTCAGCTGTAGAGCCAATGCGAATATGCCGGCCAACACTACAGCCGCAAGCTTCACATTCACCGTAACGGTTCCGTCCACGATCCCCTCAGGCACAAATCTGACTCAGACCGCCGCGGTCAGCTCCACCACGACCGACCCAAACCTCGGCAACAACAGCGCCACCGTGAGTACGCTGGTCTCTACGTCGGCCGATCTTTCGGTCACGAATACGCCGGCGCCAGTTCCAGTGCAGGCTGGAAACAACATCACGTATACGCAAGTCGTCACCAACGCTGGACCAAGCACCGCGACCGGTGTCTCGCTGACCGAAACCTTGCCCGCAAACACTACTGTAGTCTCATTGACTGCTCCCGCCGGATGGACTTGTAATCTCGGCACGCTCACGTGCGGCATTGGTACTCTCGCCCCATCCACACCAGCAACGATCACGTACGTTTTGAAGGTGACGGCGGGAACTGCTGCCGGTACGGCCATCAACGAAACGGCCAGCGTGAGTTCGTCCGTGACCGATCCGAATTCTGCAAATAACACTGCGACCGCGGCAGACGTCGTCGCCACGGCGACGCAAGCCGATTTGGTGGCCACAAACGTTGCTACACCGACATCGGTGCAGGCCGGAAACAACGTCACCTATACGCAAACGGTGAAGAACCTCGGTCCAGCTGCGGCAGCAGGAGCCACTTTCACCCAAGTCACTCCGCCGAATACTACGTTTGTCTCGATGGCCGGACCCGGTGGAACCTGGACCTGCACGAACCCCGGCGCGGGAAATACCGGCACCGTCACCTGCTCGGATAGCGCGAATCTGGCGCTGAACGCCACCGCCAGCTTCACTCTCGTTTTGCAGGTCGCTCCCGGAACACCTTCGGGAACCAACATCACCGACACGGTGACGGCCAATGCCACCAATATTGTTCCGAACCTCACGGGCAACAGCGCGAGCGCGACGGTAGTCGTTGCGAATGCCAATAGCGCGGATATGGCGATCGTCAAAACAGCGACGCCCGACCCGGTCACCCAAGGCACGCCGCTAACCTACACGCTCACGGTCACCAACAACGGTCCGTCTTCAGCAACCAACGTGATGGTCACCGATACGCTGCCCTCCAGCGTCACTTATCTTTCCTCGACCTCGACGCTTGGAACCTGCTCGGAAGCAGGTGGTACAGTCACTTGCCAGCTCGGAACCATGGCAAACGCCGACACCGAAACGATCAGCATTCTGACCATTCCGCAACAAGCTGGGATCATTACAAACACCGCCACCGTCGCTGCTGATCAGACCGACTCCAATCCGAATAACAACACATCTTCGGTGGACGTCACCGTTCTGCTTCCAACGAGCATCACCCTCCTGTCATTCGACGGACATTACGGCGCGGATCAGACTGGTGCCCGTCGTGTTGTGCTCACGTGGAAGACCGGCGGCGAAGCGCACAATCTCGGATTCAACCTCTACCGCGAAATCAATGGGACGAAGGTTCGCACCAATCCCTCTCTGATCGCTGGTTCCGCTCTGATGATGAGCGGCGCGCTGCCGAAGCATTCTGGACGAAGCTACTCCTGGATCGATCCCTCGAACGTTGCCGGCGCCACCTACTGGCTCGAAGATGTCGACACCAACGGTGCTCGTACCATGCACGGCCCGATTTCAATTTCGGCTCCCGAACAAGCCAGCGCTGTTCCTGCTGCTCAGGCACGTACCCTGAACCAGATCAGCGAGGCCCAGTCCACAACCGGAATGCAGGAAAGCCACATGGTGGAGCGGTTCGCGCGCGTAGCAGGCGCCTCCCGCGCACAATTCGAGAAGCAGTACGAGTTAGCGGCGCGTCCTGCCGTCAAAATTTATGTCCAGCATGAAGGCTGGCACCACGTAAGCCAGCCCGATCTGGTGAAAGCCGGACTCGATCCGAACGTCGATCCCGCGACTCTCCACCTGTTCGCTGAAGCCATCGAGCAGCCGCTGCAGATTACCGGAGCGACCGCTGGTCCCGGCGGATTCGGACCTTCGGCAGGCATCAACTTCTACGGAACTGCGATCAACACGCCGTACTCTGGCAATCGAGTCTACTGGCTCATGTCCGCAGACAATGCAGGGCTCCGCATTCCGCAACTGGCGCCGTCTTCGAGCTCCAACCAGCCGCCCACAGACTATCTCGCAACCGTCGAACTGCAACAGCACACGATTTATTTCGGAGCCCTGATCACCACCAACGGAGAAAACTTCTTCGGAGCACTCGTCTCCCCCACGCCTGTCGACCAGGTGCTCGGTCTCCCGCACCTCGACAGCAATTCCACTCTCTCGACCCGTCTGGAAATATCCCTGCAGGGGATAATCACCGCCTATCCACATGACGTGCTGGTCGCTGTGAACGGAACGAATGTCGGCGACATCATCTTCACCGGGCAGGCCAAAGGAACGCTGAACATCACGCTTCCTCCGGGTGTCGCGGTCCCTTGGAACAACACGGTGACACTCACCGCGCAAAACGGCGATTACGACACCAGCCTCGTCGACTACATCCGCATCACCTATCCTCACAAGTACGAGGCAGATTCGGATGAATTGAAATTCATCGGACGCGCGGGCGACGAAATCCAGGTCACCAACTTCACCTCTGCGCCGGTTGTATTGGATATCACCGATCCCAACCGGCCCATGCAGCTGACGCCGCAGGTCAAACCGAATAACGGCAAGTACGACATAGCCGTTCAGGTGCCGTTCACCACGGGCTCGGGAAGCGGTTCGCGACATACGTTGTTGGCAGTCGGAACTGACCGCGTGCTTACGCCCGCGGTATCGAATCACCACCCATCGCAATGGCACAAAACGCAGCCCGGTGCCGACATTCTGATGGTCACGGACGGCGATTTCACTGGACTGCTGACTCCGCTAGTGCGTGCGCATACTCAGCACGGCAAGAGCTCGCTCGCGATTCCAGTCGCGCAGCTCTACGACGAATTTAACTTCGGGGAGCACAGCCCCTTCGCCCTCAAGCGATTCCTCCAGAACGCGACACGCAACTGGAAGAAAGCGCCTTCGTATCTGCTGTTGAATGGTCGCGCTTCGATGGATCCCCGCAACTATCTCGGCCTCGGTAACCTTGATCTGGTTCCGACGATGATAGTCCCGACTTCGAGCATGATGACCGCCTCCGACGACTGGTTCTCCGACTTCAGCAACACCGGCGTGCCCACCATCGCCACGGGACGTCTGCCCGTCAGCACGACCGCCGAAGCTTCGACGGTAATCGGCAAGATATCGACCTACGAGGGCAAGTCCACCAACGGGCCTTGGACCGCAAACGCTCTCTTCGTCGCCGACAAAGACGATTCCGAAAACTTCACGCAAGACAGTCTCGACGTCCAGTCGAAGCTCCCGGCCTCGATGCAGCCTACGGACGTTTTCGTCGATACTGTCGGCACGTCGGCGGCGCGCACCGATATCATCAACTCCATCAACTCTGGCCAATTGCTCGTTAACTATCTAGGGCACGGCTCCGAATTGCAGTGGGCGGGTTCCGACATCTTCGATGAGACCACGGCGAACTCCCTCACCAACGGCTCACAGTTGCCCGTGTTCCTCATCATGGATTGTCTGAATGGATTCTTCCAGGATGCCTACGGCGAGCCGCTGGGAGTCACCCTCCTCTTAGCGCCGAATGGTGGCGGAGTGGCCGTGATCGCCTCAAGCGGGCTGAATCAGGCACCTCCGCAAACGGCTCTCGATTCCCTGATCGTCCAGAACGCCTTCACCTCAACCGGACAGACGCTGGGGGACGCGATCCTTAAGGCAAAATCGAACATCGCCGATCCCGATGTCCGCCGCACCTTCGTCCTTCTCGGTGATCCCGCGATGCAGCTCAAGACTCCGACCCAGTCACACTAGGGCTCCCAACTTCGTTTCTTCAGTCAGCGCTCACGAGCCGGACGACACCGCCGCCAGCGGCCTGGCCGTTTGCCGCAGAGGTTCTTGCAGAGCCCGCATCACCCGGGCAAATCCGGCGAAATCCAGCGACTGCGGCCCATCCGACAGCGCACGCTCGGGGCACGGATGCACCTCGATAATCAAACCATCGGCGCCCACCGCAACTGCGGCTCGCGAAACCGCCGCAATCAGGCTCTGCTTGCCCGTTCCGTGTGAAGGATCCGCAATCACCGGCAAGTGCGATAGATCCCGAGCCAGTGCGATCGCCGCCAGGTCCATCGTGTTCCTCATCTCCGTCTCGAAGGTCTTGATTCCCCGCTCGCACAGAACCACCTGATGGTTCCCGCCCGCCAGCAGATACTCCGCCGCGAGCAGCCATTCCTTGACCGTCGCCGATGGTCCGCGCTTCAGCAGGATCGGCTTGTTGACCGTCGCCAGCCGCCGCAGCAGCGCGAAGTTTTGCATATTCCGCGCTCCCACCTGCAACATGTCCGCATACTCGCAGATCAGATCCAAATCCTCCGTGCTCATCACCTCGGTCACGACCGGCAGGCCAGTCTCTTCTTTGGCCTCTCGTAGAATCCTCAGGGCCTCAATTCCCAGCCCCTGAAAGTCATAGGGAGACGTCCGCGGCTTGTATGCGCCTCCGCGCAGCATGGTGGCTCCAGCACTCTTCACGGCACGCGCCGTTTCGAGCAACTGCTCGCGCGATTCCACCGAGCACGGTCCGGCAATCACCACCACCTCAGGCCCCCCAATCGAAACCCCGTCGATCTTCACCACCGATCGCTCCGGCCTGACCTGCCGGCTCACCAGCTTGAAGGGCTGCGCGATGGCTACGACGTTATCCACGCCCGGCGCCACCTGCAGCGCTTCAATCTCGTGCCGTCGGCCACTTCCCACGGCGGCCACAATTGTCCGCTCGGTTCCCCGCGTCACGTGAGGCTGGTATCCGGCTTCCCGGATTCTTTCGATCACGTGGTTGATTTCCTGCTCGGTCGCCTTCTCTGACATGTTGACAATCATTGGGACTATTCTCCTGTTGGACTGGCCATAAAAACATCAAGCCGCGATCCGTGGATCGCGGCTTGCGGTAAAGCTTGGATTTCGGGGTGCCTTTACAGGCTTAACTTCCCTCCAAGCTGCTCCGCAGCCGCTACCGAAATAAATCGGTAGTACATGCCAAAAGCAAAACTTGGAGTAAATCGAGTCATATTTTTGACTTTTCCGCCTTCAATTCCATGCCTGATGGCTTTTACTGCAGTGAACTGGCAACGCTGGAGAACGCATTATTCGCGTTCGATCCGATCAACCGGACCGTCCCCACTACCAGCACCAGAATCACCGCCAACATCACTGCATACTCGGCGATATCTTGCCCCGCCTCTTCGGCCCAGAGCCTTCGAATCAGTTTGGACATGTGCCCTCCTCCAAGGCCACTGCCAGTTATTGTCGAGCGAAAGGGACTGGCCTGGGAACTCGGTGCCCATCATCATGCACGCTGTCCACAGCCCTTGTCAAATAAACCTTGCCCCTTTTCCACAAAAATCTTAGGGCTGCGAAACCCCTGCTGGAAGCGGGTTTTGGGCCATATGGGAAGCCACGGGAGGACTCTGCGCAGGCAATAAGTCCTGTGCAGAATGTTGCGCAATTCCCAGCACGCGGTTGGGCAAAATTCCAAGGTACAGAGTCGCCACCAGGCTGATCGCCAGGGCCACTCCCAGGCTCCAGGGAATGGGTGTCACCGGCACTTCCTTGCGTGCCTCCCGCATGTACATGGCAACGATAATTCGCAGATAGTAGTACGCCCCCACGGCGCTGTTCGCGACTCCGATAATCGTCAGCCAGATCAGGTTTGCCCGCAACGCGGCGCTGAACACATAGAACTTCGCGAAAAACCCACCGGTAATAGGGATCCCGATCAGCGACAGCAGAAATAACGTTAAGGTTGCGGCCAGCATGGGGGACGTTTTTCCCAGCCCTTCGTAGTCCTCGAGCGTGACGTACCGTTCCCCGGCATTGGCGAAGTGGCTCACCACTGCGAATGCGCCCACGTTCATCGCTGCATACGCCGCCGTATAGAACATCGCCGCCGAGATGCCCGTCGCCGAGTTCTCCGGCGTCGTCATGGCAAAGGCCACCAGCAGATACCCGGCATGTGCAATGGAGGAATACGCCAGCAACCGCTTCACGTTCGACTGAACCAGCGCCCCAACGTTGCCCAAGGTCATAGAGAGTGCTGCCGCCACCCACAGGAACCAGAAGCGTCCCGGAGCGTTAATCGCGAACACCACTCGCAGCAGGACGGCGAACGCCGCCGCTTTCGGCGCAGTAGACATAAAGCCCACCACTGGCGCCGGAGCTCCTTCATACACGTCCGGTGTCCATACATGGAACGGCGCTGCCGCGACCTTGAACCCAAGTCCAACGAACATCAAAGCCATCGCCGCGAATACCAGCACCTCGGCCGGTGAGCTCGCGAGGCGCTGCCCAATGATGTCGATATTCGTAGATCCCGTCGCCCCGAACATCAAGGCGACGCCATACAGGAAGAATGAAGTGGCAAATGATCCCAGCAGAAAGTACTTGAGCGACGACTCGCTGCTCGCAGCCTCATTCCGGCGGAATCCGGCAAGGATGTAAGTCGAGATGGAAGAGATTTCCAGCCCAATGAAGATCAGTACCAGTTCGACCGCCGAAGACATCACCGACATCCCGACCACGCCGAAAAGGATCAACGCGTAATATTCTCCGGCTCGAATCCTCTGTACGGCCATGTATTCGAACGAACTCAGAATGACGACAGCCGCAATCGCAATCACCAAAAAGTTGAAGAAGATGCTGAAGCTGTCGATCCGGATCGTATTCGAAAACGCCAGCCCCGGTGACTTTGCCATGTACCACGTCGAAAACAGTGCGATGACCGTTCCGAGAAACGCAATTCCGCCCAGCGTCTTCTGACTCCGTTCCTCGTCAACCAGCGGGTCCAGCACCATCACCACGATTCCGAAAATCGACAGCACGAGTCCCGGAAGAATCCTTATGTAATCCTCAATCTGCGGTATCGTTTGCAGCAGGAGCGCGGGGAAGGTCATTGCAACACCGCCTTGCTGATGACCTGGGCAAACGGCGTCAGCGCGTCATGCACCGCCGGATCGATGGCAGCGAGCCACAAGATCGGCGCCACACCCATCACCAGCGCCGCAATGGCGCAGGGCCATACGGCCGCTTTCTCGAAACCAATCATGTCGGGCAGGGAATTATTCACCGTGTGCGTCACCTTGCCGTAGAAAACCCGCTGGAACATCCATAGCAGGTAGCATGCGCTCCAGATCACTCCGGTTGCACCCAGAATCCCGTAGATGGGCCTCGCCTGGAACGCGCCGTTGAGCACCAGGAACTCGCCCACGAATCCGTTCAGCAACGGCAGTCCGACCGACGCCAGCACGATAAACAGATAGGACGCCGCATACACCGGCATAGGCGCTGCCAGTCCGCCGAACTCGGAAATCTCATATGTATGCCGCCGCTCGTGCAGGATCCCCGCCAGCATGAACAATCCGCCCGTGGAAACGCCGTGGGCCAGCATCACGAACATCGCACCGTTCAACCCCGACTGCGTAAAGCTGAAGATCCCCAGCACCACGAATCCAAGATGGCTGACCGAGGAATACGCGATCAGCTTCTTCATGTTCGGCTGCACCATCGCGACCAGCGCGCCGTAGATGATCCCGATCAGGGCCAGGATCATGATCCATGAAGCGTTGCTGCGCGATTGCTCAGGGAACAAACCAAGATTGAAGCGGAGCATTCCGTACGTGCCCATTTTCAGCAGAACCCCAGCCAACAGGACTGATCCTGCAGTCGGCGCTTCCACGTGAGCATCCGGCAACCATGTATGGAACGGGAACAGCGGTACCTTCACCGCAAACGCAATAAAGAATCCCAGGAAGAGCCACTCCGCAGCGGCAGAAAAGTTCGCGATCTTTCCCGCAGCGATCTGATCCCGGATAACGATGAAATCAAAGCTGCCCGTCTGCGCGTACAACCAGATAATCGCCGCCAGCATAAATACCGACGCGATCATCGTGTACATGAAGAACTTCACCGCCGCGTATACCTTGCGCTCGTGCCCGAACACGCCGATCAGCAGCGCCATCGGGATCAGCGTGGCTTCCCAGAAGAAATAGAACAGGAACAGGTCGAGCGAAGTGAACACGCCAATCAGCGCGGTCTCGAGGATCAGAAGAAGAATAAAGAATTCCTTCACCCGGTCGTGCACCGACTTCCACGAAATCAGCACACAGAGCGGCGTAAGGAACGTCGTCAGCACCACCAGCCACATCGAGATCCCATCGATCCCCATGTGGTAGTGAATATTCGGGCTGGTGATCCACTGCTTGTCGACTTCAAACTGGAATCCCTGCACGCCGCGGTGAAAGTGCACCGGAAGGTGCAGCGAGAAACCGAATGTGATCAGCGAAACCAGTAGCGCTATGACGCGAATGTCTCGATCCCGCCTGGGCAAAATCGTCAGCAGGATCGCGCCTGCCAAGGGGGCGAATGTCACCAGCGTTACGATGTAAGGACCGAGAGCGTCTTTCATCGTCCCACCCCCAGCCACACCATGTACGCAATCACGACAGCTGCCCCGGCCGCGATCCATCCCGCGTACGATCGCAGATTGCCCGATTGCATGTGCCGCACTTCATCCGACAAGTGCCGAGCGCCGTCCGCAGCATTATTGACGCTGTCGTCGATGACCTTCCGATCGACGCCCTGCCACAGAATCGCTGTCGATCCGTCTACCAGCGGCTTGACGAAAACTTTCGCGTAGATCTCATCGACGTAGTACTTGTTTAGAACTGCCTCGTAGAATCTGCCCAACGACGCGGCAATCTTTTGCGGCAGATAAGGCTTGCTGACGTACAGGACGTAGGCAACGAATAAACCGGCGAACGAGAAGAGAACCGAAATCCCCATCAGCAGCCATTCGGTATTGCCGGATCCCTCAGTAACAGTTTTGGGGAATTCCGCGCCAAAAACGGGGTCTAGGAAATGCTGAAATCCGTTATGAATGCCCACAAATCCGCCGACGAGAGAAAGAAACGCCAGAACAATGAGCGGAATCAGCATCACCATCGGACTTTCGTGGGGCTCGCCGTGTCCATGATCTCCGTGCCCATGGGTGGCGTGAGCATGACCGTGATCGTCCACGTGAATCCCTTTGTAGTCGCCCCAGAACGTCATGAAGAGCAACCGGAACATATAGAACGATGTCAGGAACGCAGTGATAGCACCGATGACCCAATAGACCGGGTTCGCTTCATATGCTTTCCAGAGAATTTCGTCCTTGCTCCAAAAGCCTGCCAGTGGCGGAATGCCGGCGATCGCAGCGGTAGCGATCAGCATCGTTCCAAATGTGACGGGAATATAGGTCTTCAATCCACCCATCTTGCGCATGTCCTGCTCGCCGCCAACCGCGTGAATCACCGATCCCGCTCCCAGGAACAGCAGGCCTTTGAAGAACGCATGCGTCATCAGGTGAAAAATACCGGCTGAGAAAGCTCCCACGCCGCAAGCCAAAAACATGTAACCAAGCTGCGATACCGTGGAGTAGGCAAGCACCTTCTTGATATCGGTCTGCGTGATGCCGATGGTCGCCGCAAACAGCGCAGTCAGCGTTCCGATGATCGCTACAACGGTAAGCGCAATCGGCGCCCGCTCAAAAATGACATGCGACCGCGCCACCATGTAAACGCCGGCCGTCACCATCGTCGCCGCGTGAATCAGGGCCGATACCGGCGTCGGACCTTCCATCGCATCCGGAAGCCATACGTAGAGCGGGATCTGCGCCGACTTTCCGCAAGCGCCCACCATCAGCAGAATCCCTATCGCCGTAAGCAGGCCACCCGAACTCTCCACTCCAAGCGGCTGCACCTTGCTGAATACTTCGGTGAAGTTCAGCGATCCAAAATGCTGAATGATCAGGAACAATCCGATCAGAAATCCGAAGTCGCCAATCCGGTTAACAATGAAAGCCTTTTTCCCCGCTGATGCCGCCGAATCTTTCTGAAACCAGAACCCGATCAGCAGGTACGAGGCCAGCCCCACACCCTCCCACCCGATAAACATCAGCAGG
>DASYZA010000245.1:0-5122 GCA_035946775.1 Candidatus Sulfotelmatobacter sp.
CTGCGCAAACGGCTGCCGGTGAAGGCTCGGGTGCTGCGAGACGGCCACTGGGAAATGCTTCCGGCGAAAGACCTGGTACCCGGTGATCTTATCCATGTGCGTATGGGAGACGTCATGCCAGCGGATGTGCGGCTTGCAGACGGACATATCCAGCTCGATCAATCCACGCTCACGGGCGAATCGCTGCCTCTAGAAGCGGGATCGGGTCAAACTGCATTTGCCGGATCGGTAGTGGTTCGGGGGGAGGCAAGTGGGGAAGTCATTGTCACAGGCGCCCGCACCTACTTTGGCAAGACGGCCGAGTTGGTGCGCACGGCCACAACGGTTAGTCATCTCCAGGCGATCATTTTCACGATCGTCAAGTACCTGGTCATGCTGGATGGCGCTCTTGTGCTCATCCTTCTTCTCTATTCGCGGCTCGTGCACTTGCCCATAATGGAAATGCTGCCCTTTGCCCTCATGCTGCTGGTGGCCTCAGTTCCTGTGGCATTGCCGGCCACATTCACTTTAGCGACATCCCTCGGCTCCATGGAACTGGCTGGCAGCGGAGTACTCGTGACCAGGCTGTCAGCGATTGAGGAAGCTGCTGCCATGGAAGTACTGTGCAGCGATAAAACCGGCACCATTACGCAAAACCATCTCGCAGTTAGCGGACTCCAGCCGTACGCACCCTATGGAGAAAGTCATCTTCTTCGTTTTGCCATGCTCGCAAGTGATGCGGCGAGTCAGGATCCCATTGACCTGGCCATCCTAGCTGCAGGCAGAAGTCACCAAATAGACGCCGCAGGTTGGAAGAGACTCGAATTGATTCCATTTGAACCCGCAACCAAGCTTTCCGAGGCGACCCTCAGCCATGGCGACGAGCGGTGGCATGCCATCAAGGGTGCGCCGGACACGGTGGCTCGTCGGGTAAAAACTGCGCTCGATTACTCCTCGGATGAGGATCGGTTGGCCGCGCAGGGATACCGCGTACTCGGGGTTGCAGCCGGACCAGCCGATGATTTGCGCTTTGTCGGTTTGTTGGCGCTGGAAGATCCACCGAGAAGCGATTCGAAGGAACTCATTCAGAACCTGCGCGACCTCGGAGTACTCGTCATTATGATTACCGGCGATGCTTTGCCCACGGCCCGCGCCGTTGCGAGCCGGGTTGGCATCGGAAGCCGTGCCGTCCAACCAAAAAACCTTGAAAAAGAGGCGGCGGCCGAGGTGCTCCAACACGATGTTTTCGCGGGGGTATATCCAGAAGACAAGTTTCACATCGTCCAGGCTCTGCAACGAGCCGGCATGGTCACGGGAATGACGGGAGACGGCGTGAACGATGCCCCCGCCTTGAAGCAAGCGGAAGTGGGCATCGCAGTGGCGAATGCCACTGACGTAGCCAAGGCCGCGGCCAGTCTCGTGCTTACGAATCCCGGCCTCACGGACATCCTCGCTGCAGTGAAGACGAGCCGCCGCATCTATCAGCGCATGCTCACCTACACGCTGAACAAAATCATCAAAACGGTTGAAATTGCCTTGTTGTTGAGTATGGGAGTGATGCTTACGAGGAGCTTCGTCATTACACCTCTCCTGATTGTTTTGCTGTTGTTCACCAATGATTTTGTGACGATGTCGATTGCGACCGACACCGTGTCTTACTCGCATCAACCCGATCGCTGGCACATCCGTTGGCTGGTTCTGGTCAGCCTGGCACTTGGCAGTCTGATTCTACTGTTCTCCTTCGGGACCTTTCTGGGCGCTCGCTATTGGCTGCAACTGCCCTTGCCGCAGTTGCAAACGCTCGTGTTCATCACGCTTGTGTTTACTGGGCAGGGCAATATATACCTCGTGCGAGAGCGCAAGCATTTCTGGAATTCAAGGCCTGGGAAATGGCTGGTTCTGAGCTCGGCCGCCGATATTCTGGTAGTGAGCTTTCTTGCTTGGCGCGGCATCCTGATGGAGGCAATTCCTCTACAAATTCTATTTGGTGTTTTGATCGCTTGCGGCTGCTATCTGGCTGCTGTCGATTTTTTGAAAACCGGCCTACTCAGAAAACTGCCGCAGGGACTGTGACACAGAATTTGCGCACTTACAAATTGGCCCCAACTCCTGTAAGCAGGCCTCGCGAGTATCATGTCAGGGCAGTTAATGGTGGCTCTTGGGTTAACGAGTGAGGCGTGCGAATCCAGCAACGACGCCCTCCGCAAATGACCAGAAGATCTCCGTCGGCGATCCCATTCCCCCGAAGTGTTCGGTCATTGAGGTACACGTCGGGGAACTGAAGCAGCTGTTCAATTCCATCGATCCTTCCCCGTTTCGTAATAAGGACCTGGATCCTGACGCTGAGGAGTTCATTGTAGGCTGGGCCAAGGACCTGCCGCGCGATGTGCCACTTGCTCTGGTCGTCGATCTCGATCGCGAGGCTGGTTTACCGGATGAGGCGGCCGTTCTGCGCGACGCTGTGCACGAATTCTTTCGCCAGCGTGCAGCAACTTACCGGCGGCGTTTGCGCGAATTGCTTCGCCGCGGCAGAACGAGCCTGCTGATTGGCCTGACTGTGTTGGCTGGCGCTATTGCGATAGGCGATTTTCTAGCCAGTCTCATGAAGACGAGTCGCATCGGCGAGATCCTCCGCGAGAGCCTCACGATTGGAGGCTGGGTATCGATGTGGAGGCCGCTTGAGATCTTCTTGTATGACTGGTGGCCCATTCGAAGTGAGGCTCAGTTGTCGGACCGGTTGGCAGCGATGCCGGTCCGCATCCGGTATTTGAACGCGAAATCTCCTGACGCGTGGAAGGTGGATTGGCCAGTGGCAACACCGGTGGGTGACCGTTCCAAAACCGAACGCCCAGCGGACACGCCTTGATTAAGCCCTAGAGGCCCAGGCCAAAAAATTTAACGATAGTGCTGATCGACACCCGCACGTCGACACTCTCCTCACGCCGCGTGAGTTGTCTGATGTATAGTCCGGAGCTTGGCTGCCATCCTTACGAGGTCAGCGAGGGAGTTGGCTTTCATCTTCTGCATGACCTGCCCTCGATGGGCCTTAACCGTGATCTCGCTGATGCCAAGTTCGCCGCCGACTTGTTTGTTCAGTAGCCCAGCGACAACCAAGGCCATGACCTGCTGTTCTCGAGGAGTAAGTGCGGCGTAACGGTCCCGAAGTTCCCGCATTTCAGCCTCTTGAGCAATCATTAGACGGCTTCGTTCCAGCGCGTTTCGGATCGCGCTTATCAGGGCATCGTTATCAATAGGCTTGGTCAGGAACTCGAGAGCGCCGGCTTTCATCGCTTGCACCGACTTGGGGATGTCGCCATGACCGGTGATGAAAATAATCGGCATGTCAATGTGTTGAACAGCAAGCTCTTTCTGAAGTTCAAGACCATTCAGACCTGGGAGAGAAAGGTCAAGAATAAGGCAACTCGGGACCAGTCTTCTTGGGTGGCTCAGAAACTCCTGTGCGGACGAGAATATTTCTGGCCTCCAGTTCTCATTACGGATCAACAATTCCAGAGATTCGCGGACGGAAACATCGTCGTCGACAATGAACACGGTGGCAGCGGTGGTTGATATCACTAAATTCCCCCGTGCAGACCCAGAAGTACTCGCTAGAAGCATTGTATTCCCCCAAGAGATTGACCGTGGAATACTCATATTCCTTGCAGTGCAGTTTTGATGGCTGCGAGTAGATCTGTGTCATTAAACGGTTTGAGGAGAAAACCCGCAACTCGCTGCCTTAGTACTCGAGCACGAACGGTTTCATCCCTTTGACCTGTGATGAAGATGATCGGAATTTCTCGTTTGCGACGCTTCAGTTCCTCGCGGAGTTCCAGGCCGCCCATGCCTGGCATAGCGATGTCGAGTATCAAGCAGCTAGTTTCGTCAACGACACCGGATGAGAGAAACTCTTCGGCCGAGGAAAAAGCTCGAGCCGCGAAGCCGAACTCCTTAATGAGGTCAGGGAGGGATTCGCGCACAGACTCATCATCATCAACGACGCAAAGAAGGGGATGTTCGTTCACGCCCGTGCCCTGAGGCGACTGCATTTCAAGAGAATGCGGCATTGTTAACATGAATGTCTATTACACCTTAGTATTGTTTGCCAATGGCAGGACCGCGGACCATCGGTGATTATGCGGCCTCAACTGATGAATCACGACGGACGATCCCCGATGGGTCCCCCATGCCCCCGGGCAAACAAGGGATCGCAAACGAAAATGTACATCCCGGACCGTCATTCGGGGTCGCCCAGAGACGTCCTTGATGAGCCTCAATAATGGAGCGGCTGACAGAAAGTCCGATTCCCATACCGTCGGTTTTGGTCGTGTAAAAAGCTTCAAAGATCTTATCCACCGCCTGAGGCGCAATACCGACTCCCGAGTCTCTTACGCTTAACCGGACCCGGTTCCCATCATCTCGTTCCGTTCTAATGAGCAGCTCCTTTGGGCGATCGTCAACTTCACCCATTGCGTCCGCCGCGTTTCGAAGCAAGTTCGAGATAACCTGCTGAAGCTGAATGCGATCGCCGAGTGCGGGCGGAAGGTCGTCAGCGAATTCGTGTCGTACAGTTACTCCGTTTCTCTGAATCTCAGTTGCCGATAACGCCGTCACCTCTCGAGCCGCTTCGTTTAGGTCCATCGGTTCGACAGACGGCACTTTCTTGCTGTAAAGCGTTCGCAGTCGAGTGACTACGTCCGAAGCCCGGTGTCCATCACGAATCGTACGCCGTGCCGTTTCGCGAGCACCGTCTACATTCGGAGGGCTGGCATCCAGCATCCGTAGGCATGTACTGGCATTGGTAATGATGCCGGAGAGCGGCTGATTCACCTCATGTGCAATTGACGCGGTTAGTTGTCCCATCGTCATTACCTGCATTACTCTTGCCAGTTCCGACTGCGCGTTGCGCAAGTCTTCTTCCGCTCGTTTCCGGTCATCAACATCCATAAGCAGCACATACCAGCGAAGAACCCTACCTTCTCGGTCACGCAGCGGCAGGCCTCGCGCGTGAAACCAGCGATAGACGCCGTCAGCTCGGCGCAGCCGGTGATCAACATCGTACGGGGATGCCGTCTCGACCGAATGGACCCAAGCGGAAATCACGCCAGGAAGATCATCCGGGTGAACGGCGTTGCTGGTTGACCAT
>DASYZA010000246.1:0-4773 GCA_035946775.1 Candidatus Sulfotelmatobacter sp.
CCTGCACGTCCCCCTGCCAACGCTTCGACGCCGCCCTCGCGGGCGGCTCCGCATGACTCGGAGCCGTTGTGGTTCGCTATTCCTTCAACGTATGAAACTTTCATTCACAACACCTTGCCGGTGTAACCGGCGCACGGAGGATCGATGAAGCCCGCACGCTCCATAGTGCTCAGTATGCGACTACCGGTGGAGAGCGGAAAACGTTTGAAACGGATCGCGAATCGGCACGGCTGGACGCCGAGTGATGCTAGCGCTCGTTTGGTGGAAGAAGGCTTAAGGAGGTCGGAATTCGCCTTCTTAGATTTTCGGGATTCACCGGCAGGCCGTCAGGCCTATATCCAAGGAAGCACACTGGCGATATGGGAAGTCATGCTGTTGCTTCGCAGCTACAAGGGAAACGTCAAGGACGTGGCCAAACACCTGAATTGGCCGGAGGCGAAGGTTCGAGCTGCCCTTAACTACTCGGAGGCATTCCCGGAGGAGGTGAACGAGGCAATGGCAGAGAACGATTCGACCGACTTCGACAGCCTGAAGCGCATGCTTCCGCAAGCGGTCGCCTTTGCCGCCAGAAAGATCAAGCGGGTGTGACATGCTCAAGCTGCTTCTCGACGAGCACATCTCCCCGGGAGTAGCGAGTGGCGTTCAACGTCGGAATCGATCGCTGGTCGTTCACTCGATGGCGCAGTGGGAGGAAGGAAACTTTCTTGGGAAGGAAGATTCTGCTTGCTTGTTAGAAGCGGCGAAGCAACGCTTAACCTTGGTCACGTATGATCGCAGGACGATTCCTCCATTGCTAAAGCTCTGGGCAGAAGAAGAGCGGTCCCATGGTGGTGTGATCTTCGTGGATGAAAAGACAATTTCGCCAGCAGGGGCCCTTGTCCGGGCGCTGATTGCGCTCGCTGGCGAAGCCGGGGAAATGGACTGGACCAACCAAGTGTACTTCTTGCGGGGCGGCCGCTGATGCGTCGCGGTGGTCACATAAAACAAGCTTTGGGCCTTGTTTAGCTGCGCCGCGTATTCCTTAATCAACAAGGATTCGAATTCCATGGCGGCGTGATTTTTAATCGCAATCCGCAACCCGGCGAGCAGACCGAATACAGACCCGAATTCGACACGGTCACCAACCATCTGACCCGAGACTATGCCCTTGTCCTCATGCTCCCAAACGAAACCAAGGACAAACGCGTCCTACTGATTTATGGAATTTACACGCAGGGCTCGCAGGCGGCGATTGAATACCTCACCAATCCAGAGCGGATGTCGGAGTTGCGCAAGGTTCTGACTGAAGCCGGTTCGGGCCACCACACCACACCCGCCTACTTCCAACTGCTACTCACCACCACAGTCGAAAACGCTGTTCCGGGCAAATCCTCTTTGGTTGCCGTGCGAATCATTCCAAGTTAAGAACGCGCGCGTTCGAGCGTAAGTTTCAACAATCGGACCACAGGCTCATTGGAACGACGCCATGAGTTTCTGTTTGGAAACTGTGTGCTTCCTGCGGACCCTTTACCTGGACATACTGTACGTACGGGATTCATTGCCCCGCTCCAGCGCCGAGCCTCCCGGGTCGTGTCGCCGTGTTGGAGCGGCACGGCTTTGGGATCGTCTTTGAATCAGCGAGTGCCGAACACATTCCCCGCCAGAATCTCCAGCCGTCCGGACAAGAAGCTGCCGTCTTAATTACGACGCGTGCAGAGGGACGTGCCAGCCATCTGCCGCGAAGAGGTGCAGGGTCTCGGGCCGTTGTGGCTGATTTTCATCGATCCACCGACAACGCGCTATCTCGCTCATGAACGGGCAAACGTCAGAAGCGGCCCGATCTCCCCTTTGTCCGCGGCTCTTATCGCCTCTAGATGCTTCGTGCGTACCTCGCCTTCTTTGATCAAATTCGCCGATCCCACGACAGCAAAATCCTTCACACCTACCCTGCTTTCAGTTAGGTGCTTCAAGACGTGGCACAGAATCCCGCTCTTTGCATATCAGAAATGCCTAGTATTTTATTCATATTCCTTGAAATATGACGATATGCATAGTATATTAGGCATAAATGCTCACCCTCTCCTCTATCGGAACTCAGATCGCCGCCAAGCGAAAGCAGCTTGGCCTCAGCCAGGCAGAATTGGCGAAAAAAGCCAGCATCAGTAGGGCGACCCTCGACGCGCTCGAGAATGGCAGGAGTGGCGAACTTGGTTTCTCCAAACTTGTCAGAATTCTATCCACCCTCGGGATGGGGCTAAGACTTCAGGAGGAAATGGCGCGAAGGCCTACGCTCGAGGAATTGATGGAAGAGGATCGCAATGCTCAAGGTCTGGACCGACGGCGCTGAAGCCGGTCTGCTTGACCGCTTCCGCGATCGAGGCAGCAGCTTCGTCTATCTGCCGGGCGCACCGCCCGAACGAGCTGTGTCAGTGACGATGCCCGTGCGTCTGCCTTCGTGGGACATACCGTTTGGTCCGGCTCCAATTTTTGAGATGAACCTGCCGGAAGGCGTTCTGCGCGAGAGGCTGCGGCTCGCTTTCGCAAAAGCTACAGGGACATTCGACGAGTTCGATCTTTTGTCGATCGTGGGGCGCTCTCAAGTCGGACGCATCCGTTACACCGGAGAGAACGAACCGCTGCACGAGGATGTCCCATTTCAGTCAGTCGACGAGATTCTGGGGCGCCGGCGAGACGAAGGCTTGTTCCGTTACCTCATTGAGAAGTTCGCCGCATTTTCGGGCATCAGCGGCGTGCAGCCGAAAATTCTCGTACGCGATGAAAGGTCATCTGCAACGCTCAACGAGGTCAAGCCGCGGCTCTCCCAAAGTTACCGGGGAGCCACGCATATCGTGAAACTCTGGGACGCGAACGAATACCCACAACTGGCTGCGAACGAGCATTTCTGTCTCACGGTGGCTGCGAAGTGCGAGCTGGAGGTGCCGCCCTATCAGCTGGCCGAAGACGGGATGGCGCTGGTCGTCGACCGCTTCGATCTACGTCCGAACGGGACCTACCGCGGTTTCGAGGACTTCTGTGTGCTGAACGCCCGTAGGACGGACGAGAAATATCGCGGCAGCTACGAGACTTCGATCATGAAGCGTTTTCAAGAGTTCGCGAATTCGGCTCACGTCCATGAGGATCTTGAAAGGCTTTTCACCCTGATAGCGCTCAATTGCGCTCTCCGCAACGGGGATGCACATTTGAAGAACTTCGCCATTGTTTATGACGATGTTCTTGGAGAAGCCAGACTCGCACCGGTCTATGACCTGGTCACCACTGCAGTTTACTTGCAGAAAGACACTCTGGCACTGACTTTGAATGGGACAACGAAGTGGCCGAGTTCGAAGGAACTGCGCAGGCTCGGCGAAACTCGCATGGGGAGCTCGCCGGCGAAGGTCAGACAAATCCTTGAGCGCATTGACCAGGCGATGACGGAAACCGCGGCGGAAATCCGGTCCTATACAAAGCAACACTCCGGATTCGCCGATGTCGGGAACCGAATGATTCGGGAATGGGAGCAGGGCGCGGCATTGGCCCTACGAACTCCTTCCTGACGTCTGTGCCGATTTTCACAAGCCGGATCAGCCCATCCTCGTTGATGCGCCTGGAACTTTGTGTAGCGTCTTTTGCTTGCTTCGGAGTCGTGACTGAGGCAGGACAAAACGTGCTTGAAAGGCACGATCTTGTTGTAATCGCTAATCCCAACGTTTCAAACGAGGCCAGACTTCGGTTAGCGAAACGAACTTCTCTGCGGGATTAGTCCACGATCGAAAGCGACGATCGTGAAACCATCCACCGAATAGCACATCTCATAAACTGGGGTGACCTTCTATGTTCACGCGTGTGCTATTTGGCGTTGTAATCCTGGGATGTGCGATTTGTGCGGTCCTTCTTCTCGGCCACGGAGCGAATGCCGCTTCAAAGATACCAATACCCGCTGCGAAAGTAGACCAACCGCTGGCTCCGACGCCAGGCAAGGAGACTGCAGTGTTTGCTGGCGGTTGTTTTTGGGGCACACAGGCAGTCTTTGAAAGAGTGAAGGGCGTCATCCATACAACGGCTGGATATGCTGGCGGTTCCGCCGCAACTGCAACCTACGACCAGGTAACGACGGAAACAACCGGTCACGCCGAATCCGTTGAAGTGGCTTACGATCCCTCCAAAATTACCTACGGCCAATTGTTGCGCATCTTCTTTTCCGTGGCTCACGATCCCACGCAACTGAACCGGCAGGGACCAGACGTCGGCACTTCGTATCGCTCGGCGATCTTTTATGTCGGTGATGACCAAAAGCGCATTGCAAATGCTTATATCGCGCAACTGGACAATGCGAAAGTTTTTCAGGGTCGGATCGTTACTGAGGTTACGCCGTTGAATGGTTTCTACCGTGCTGAGGACTACCACCAGGATTACGCGCTGCACAACCCGGAAAATCCGTACATTCAGGTTTGTGATCGTCCCAAGATTGAAGCGCTCAAACAACAGTTTCCTGATCTGTTCGTCGATTATAAGGGTCGACCCTGAGAGGAAAAAACGCACCCGAACGGCAATGCGGAAACTGCCCGTTCGTTGATTCGTGAAGATCACTCAGGGGACATTTCTATTGAGTTATCGAGGGGACATCATCTAAGAGCTTCAACATTATCGAGACCTCTAGCCTGGATTATTCACGAAATCTCTAGCCAAAAAAGAAAGGATGCTCTAAAAGGTTCATGAACACTGGGTTTTGCGCACCCAGCATTCCCTTTCGGAGCATCCATCGCTTGATACAAAGTGTTTTACCACAGCTGAGCT
>DASYZA010000247.1:0-3836 GCA_035946775.1 Candidatus Sulfotelmatobacter sp.
GCGCTCGAACCTGCTGAACGGGTACGGGGAAAGCAGCTTTGCTCCAGTCGTGTTTGCGATTCGGCCAGCTTCCGAGAGTCCTCTGCCATACAACGCGGGCCCTGACAACAGAAGTGCTGTCGGTTCGCCCGAGCGCAACATGACCGCAGCTCGTTCCATTCTCCCGGCCTCGGGCATAGGGCGGCCAGGAATAGGTACTTGCGACCCGGTAGGGGCGCCGTCGCCCCACGCCACATCCGCAGGGATGATCAGCGTAGCAATTTGTCCAGCAGGCGTGCGTGAACCCACCACTGCATCCGCGGCATCGCGTCCAACATTCGCGGCCGAGGTTGAGGTTCGCAGCCACTTCGAATAGGGCCGAGCAATGCCTTCGATGTCAGATGTCAGTGGTGCATCGTGCCGGAGATGAAAAGTCGCATGTTGGCCGACAATATTGATAATCGGCACGCGAGCGCGATAAGCGTTATGCAGATTGGCCAGGCCGTTTGCAAGACCGGGACCGAGATGCAGCAATGTGCAGGCGGGCTTCTCCGCCATGCGTGCGTACCCGTCGGCCGCACCAGTGACGACTCCCTCAAACAGTCCAAGAATCGATCGCATACCCGGCACTTTGTCGAGGGCTGCGACAATGTGGATCTCCGACGTCCCAGGATTAGAAAAGCAGACCTCCACCCCATTCGATACCAAAGTGTGGACAAGAGCCTCGGCGCCATTCATGTAGTTTGGGTTTTCAGTGCGAAGCCGCAACGGCTGCTAAGTAGCCGTCAAGAACAGAGGCAAGTTTCTCATAATGCGTGGTCAGCATGCCCAGATGATCGCCGGGAACGGTTTCGACCCTCAGGTTTGGAATAAGGTGTGACCATACGGCGTTTGGATCATCCGGAAATTCAGTGACTTCGTTCGCACGAATAAATCTGACATCCCCCGAATAGGGAACAGGCTTGTAGCGGCGGAGAGCTTTGTAAGCCGCCTCCTTTACTGGTTCCAAGGCAGGCGCGAACGTGGAGATTGCCTCCGCATTCGGCAGACCACCGAGTCGTATATTCACTTGGGGAGGGCGGCCAAAATTCACGATGCGCCTCTTCATGCGCTGAGCGAGCAACCGCAGGAACTGTGCAGGCGTGAGGGAATTGATGTCTGGATAGGAGTCCATCATCACGAGAAGTGCGATCTTTTCGCCCTTCCGGGAAAGGCGTGCGGCCATCTCAAGCGCGACGAGACCTCCGAGGGAATAACCTCCAAGAATGTAAGGTCCGTTGGGCTGAAATTGCAGAATGGCATTCAGGTAAAAATCCGCCATGTCTTCAACCCGCTCCGGAGGATGATCGAACCCTTCGATTCCTTTTGGCTGTAGGCCATAGACGGGGTTGGGCGCATGGAGATACTTCACGAGCTGGAAGAACTCTGCAGGGCCGCCCCCGAGGCCGGGCGCGAAGTAAACAGGCACCGATTCTCCCTGTTTGAGCAGGATCAGTGGGGAGAGTTCTGGTGCTGAACGCTGTTCAAGCAGAGCTGCCAAAGATGAGATGGTTGGAACGTGATAGATCATCACCGGCGGCAACTGCCGCCCGTATAACTCACCGATCTCGTTGAATAGCTGGATGGCGAGCGCCGAATCGCCGCCTAACTCGAAGAAATTGTCGTCAGGGGCGATCGGGGTTACTTGCAGCAAGCGCTGCCAAATCTGAGAGAGCTGTGGAATTGTCGATGAGGCACTCACGCTAGGCACTGTTAGATTCGGTTTCCCCCACCAAATAATGACGGAATGCTCCGAGAATTTCTAGCCGATATGGCGGTACAGCAGATTGGAGAGCCCGACCAGACAGGAGTCGGGAGCGATCGCGATGAGCCGCCTTACGTGTTTAATCATGTTCTCCGGGCCAGGCTTCGCAGCCAAAGCGGGATAGCGCCAGTACTGGAGAGTAGAACGCCGAGCGCCCCACCTCTCCTTAAATGCGGCTAACCCCTCATTCCCTAGATCGGATCGGCCCATATCGAGCTCTTCCACGCCCTGTGCTTTTGCATCTTGAATCGCATGCCAGAACAGCAGGGCATTTCCGCCGAGATTGCTGTAGCGCGTGTCGCTACAACCATACTTGTAGACGAGGCTTTTCCGGTAGGCAATCGTAAGGATGCTAGCGACAGCGGTGTCTTTCTTGAAGGCCACGCGGATTTTCAGATCCGATCCAAGCGAGGCGCCGAGAGCCCGGAACCACTTCAGCGGTTGTGGCGGGAGGCCATGGCGGCGGCGGGTCATGATCATGAGTTTGTAGAAGCAGTTAAGGAGCCGCTCCGATGATCCTTCTTCGTAGCGGAGCAATTCTCGCTCGGCACGGCGTATCTTTCGCTGGACGGAATTCTTGTCAAATTGCTTGAACAGCAGGTCGAGAGATGGGTGCAGGTCGAGTCGATGGAAATGATAAGTGTTGCAAATTTGCAGTCCAGAGTCTTGATCACCCGCGTAGGTGATCGGGCGGATTTCAAAATATTTGTGATGTTGCGTTTTGAGGCGTTCTGTCAACGCATAGATAAGAGCATTGGACACTCGCGGATCACTGACGAGCGGTTGGCAATGGTCGGAAAACGGCACTGATACGAAACGTCGGCCAGTGAGTGGACTCTTAATCTCGCACACCGGCAGTCCATCCATCAGAGGGGACCCGGGTGCGGAAGTGGTTAGCGCAAATGGCGTGTAGCCGTAACAGGATTTCAGTGCCTGCAACCATTCGACGCGGTGGAAAATGGAAGCATCAGGATGCCAATCAATGAGGGCTTTCCAGCGGGGGTCCTGCAGAGGGTCGATCTGAAAGACCATCATTTTCGGTTCTCTAAAATCTACGTGGGATCTGCTCGACAGTTCGGCAGGAGCGTTAATCGTAGACGTAGGACTCATAATCAGAGGAAGCTACTCTCTATTCGAAGGCAACATTCTTGGAAATTTTCGCCGGTTCCATAGGATAACGATCGGACTGTGAACGCAGTGATATCTACCGCACGTTTGGGGGATGCGCTTTGGGGGAAGGGACTACTGAGGTACTGGTTATTATGCCACGTTTTCTAGCTGACCACACAACTGTAAGCCCTTTGTAATCAGAGAGAGGACTGTGATTCAAATCACGTTGAGAACACTTCGAGAATCTTACGGAGAAGCGAGAGTGAATGAGGCTGAATTTACCAAAGCCGTCGTCCTCTGCGATTCGGTTAGAGCGAGGACCGCAAAGGCAGCCCCGGCATCGTTCATAAACAGACGGGTGCTGGAAGACATGTGTTTCTTCTTATTGATCGAGTAAGCGGGCCAATCACCTTCGGCAGTTTGGTTAGTCTTCAGCCAGCCGAGGCCTTTTTGCAGCTGAGGATTATCTTTCGCGACACCCGCTTTCTGCAGAATGTAAACGACCAGACCAGTGGCAACGCTGTCGCTCGCACCACTCAGCGGTGTACCCTCCTCTCGGAGCCACATCTTGACGAACGTCTTGGGATCCCAACGTTTCCAAGTCCATGTGAGGGATGCCAGTCTCCAACCCCCGTCAGCCTGTTGGCGATGCAGAGCCTCCTGAATAATTGACTGCTGTTCGGCAGAGTCTAGCAAACCGGGCAACCTAATCGAGGCCCACAACAAATAGACGCGGTTGATTGTGGACTGCGAAGCTGCATGGTCCTTCAAATATTTTCGCAGCAGACCTAAATTGTTTTGCACCTCAGGACTCGTGGCGTAATGCCCCGGGGCTGTGCCGGTCGCGATGGCGGCCAGGCACGCTCCGTAGTAAACGGAGTCTTTCGCTTCCCAAGGTTCCTGATCGAACTGGAGCCAGTCCCACGATCCTTTGAGCTCGCCA
>DASYZA010000248.1:0-10225 GCA_035946775.1 Candidatus Sulfotelmatobacter sp.
TCACCGCGGCGCAAAAACGAAAAACGCCCCGCATCTACAATCTCTCCGGCCGCCCTGCTTTAGCGGCCGTTACTTAATCGACAAGAGGTGACAAAGTCTCGTTGCAGTTCATACGACATTTTCTCGTTGCAACAACAGGGCAGCCGGACTCAAAGGATGAAAGTTCCGTTCGGTGACCGCGTCCCGCGAAGCTTCAGCCCGCCAGAGCGCTTGGGAACCGCGTCTTGAAGTCCAGCAAACCAACCCACTCCGGCGTAATCGTGATGCGCACCATCGACGAGACCATGCCTCGCAACTGGCTGAGCCATCCCTTCGCCATCTCCGGCTCGAAATACCGCGCCGCACACGCCTCGTACTCGGGGACGATTCCCTCCACCGCTTCCAGCCGCGCCGTCCCGCGAATCAGCAGAACCCGATGAGGAAACGTATTGTCGTCAATCGTGAGTGAAACCTTCGGATTCTTCGCCAGCGCCTTCAGTTTCGGCGCCTTCGGCGGGCTCGCCATTACAATCTCTTTTCCATTCCAGTGAAACCAGATCGGTACCACCCGCGGCGTGCCATCCATCCACACATAAGCCAGCCGCGCCGGAATCTTCGATTTCAAAAGCTCCTGGGAAGCGGGATCCTGCAATAACTTCAAATCGCCTTGCTTCAAAGCTTCCATTTGAGCCCTCCTTGCGGATTCACAACCTAGCCGATTGCGCTCTGAACCGATGGCATTGTACTCCGTGCTCGCCCTCTACAGCTTGCGGCGACCGCATGTTTTCTGAAACGAGGAACAATTTCGCGTCTGATGCGGTACACGACAAAGAACCCGCGCATGACTGCCTTCCAACGCATGGAGTATGATTCAAGGCCGCACTTCCGCAAGGTGAGGAATTCATGAAGATTCGCCGCACGCCGATCCTGCTGGTCTTCTTAACTCTTAGCGTTGTATTTTTTGCAAGCCGCAAAACCGTTACGGCGGCCCCGCAAGCGGCCGCTCCGGCGAAAACAGCGCTCGCGAAGACATCCGCTGCGGCAAGCGGCACCCTCTCCATTCCCGACACCGTAACCGCGATCAATTCCCCCACGCCGATGTCGCAACGCGTCGTGCATTACGAGATCGACGCCAAATACGACGCCACCAAACACACCATCGACGCCGACGAGACCCTCACTTACCACAACCTCACCGGACAGGCGCTCGACTCCTTCCCTTTCCACCTGTATCAGAATGCCTTTCAGCCGAATTCAACCTGGGTGCGCGAGGCAAAAACCGAGGGGAGCCGCGATACCTCGTACGACCACTGGGACCCGAAAGAATATGGCTCCGAGGAAATCAAGAGTTTTGAGGTCGTCGGCCAGGGCGATCTCACCAAAGATCTTCATTACATCGCCCCCGATGACGGCAATAAAGACGACAAGACGGTAATCGAGGTAAAACTCCCGAAGCCGATTCTGCCGAACGCGTTCGTGCAATTCAAAATCGCATTCCACAACCAGATGCCAGAGACCCAGGCCCGCTCCGGCTGGAAACGCGATTTCCTTCTCGGCGGCCAGTGGTTCCCCAAAGTTGGTGTGTGGTGGCACGGAGCCTGGAATTGCCACCAGTACCATGCGACTACGGAATTCTTCGCCGACTTCGGAGTCTACGACGTCAAGCTCACCGTCCCGCAGAATGAAGTCATCGGCGCCAGCGGTGTGCAAGTCAGTAGCGCGAACAATTCCGACGGCACAAAAACCGTCACCTACCATGGCGATGACATTCACGATTTTGCCTGGACCGTCAGTCCGCGCTTCAAAGTCAAAGAGAGCACTTACCAGGCGCAGATGGGCCCGGTCCAGCTCCGTTTCCTGATGCAGCCCGCGCACTGGGACCAGATCGATCGCCACGAGCGCATCACGCGCGAAACGCTCGACCGCTTCGAGAAGTGGTACGGCCCCTATCCTTATAAAACATTGACGGTCGTCGATCCGGAACCCGGCTCTGCTGCCGGAGGCATGGAGTATCCCACCTTCATCACCGGCGACACTACCTGGTGGATGCCTAACGGCCTGCACGAAGTCGAACTCGTCGTCGAACACGAGTTCGGCCACCAATACTGGTACGGCATGGTCGCCACCAACGAATTCGAAGACGCCTGGATGGACGAAGGCATCAACAGCTACACCGAAGTCAAAGTCCTCGACTCCATCCTGGGCAAGAAAACGTCAATCCTGGACTTCTCCGGAATGACCATGGGCGAGCGCGAAGAACAGCGCGACAGTTACATCGGCGTCGCCGACCGCGATCCCATGGCGCAGAACGCCTACGCTTACTACAACTTCAATTCCTACGGCGGCATTACCTACGGCAAGACGGCCAGCGTACTGCTCACCCTCGAAGGCATCATCGGCCAAGACACCATGGCCAAGGCGATGCACACCTATTTCATGAAATATCGCTTCACGCATCCGACCAAAGAAGATTTCCTGAAAACCATTGAAGAGGTCGCCGGCAAAGATCTCCGCTGGTACTTCAACCAGGCCGTCTACGGGTCGCAAGTGCTCGACTACGAAATTCTCGCCGTCGACTCCTATCCGCTCGACTGGTATCAGGACAAGAAAGAACAGAAGAAGAGTAAAGGCAAAGACGAGACCGTCTATCAGTCCTATGTCGCCGTCCATCGCAAAGGCGACTTCGTGATGCCCGTCGAAGTCGAGGTCAAGTTCGACAACGGAGAAAAAGTCCGCGAGCACTGGGATGGTCAGAGCCGCTGGACTCGCTTCAGCTACCAGAAGAAAGCCAAAGCAATCTCCGCTGAGATCGACCCGGACCACACTGTTCACATCGATCGCGACAATTTCAACAACAGCTTCGTAGTCGAGCCCAACTCCAAGCCGACGAACAAGCTTTCAACATATTGGCTGTTCGTAATGCAGTGGATCGGCCAGGCCCTCGCCTGGTGGGCGGTCTAAAGGTGCACCAGGATTTCAACAGAATGATGACAATGTCTGGAAGTCGACGACTTGAAAACGCAGGTTGATCAACACATGACCGCAGCCCCGAAAGGGGCGGAATGTGTTAGCCCAGCGCGTAAGCGCTGGGTGAGATAGAAAAAAGAGGAACAAGTCCCGTAGGGACGAGACGATTTCCTAGGCCCGAAAGAAGACAAGCATGAACAATCAAGGTTTACTCAGCAGCGGCTTCGGCATGGTGATGCGCAACAAGCGCTACATCTTCTGGTTTTGGTTGCTCAATCTCACACTCGCCGAATTTGGCACGGCCGCATTTCGCCGCGGCACCAGCGCCATCATGGACCACAGCCTCTACGCCACTCGCGCCCTGCCCAGCCTCGACATGGGTGTCGTTGTCGACTTGATAATGCGGCCCGATTTCGGCCACCTGAACGCGATGACCATGCCCGCTCTGTATTTCTCAATTCTCTTTTTTATCGCGACCGCGTTATTTCTCCCGGGCGTTTTCGCCGGATACGCCTCCACCTACCGGCTCCCGCGTCAGGATTTCTTCCGCGCTTGCGGACGCAATCTCTGGCGATTCATTCGCATCATGATCATCGCCGGGATCATCATGGGCATTATCGCCGCCGCATTGTTCGCCGCAAACGATGCCATCGCCAAAAAAGCCGAAGAGAGCACCACCGAGACATTGCCATTCGAACTTCAGATGATCGGGCTCGCCATCATCTTCCTGATCATGACTACGCTCCGCATCTGGTTCGACCTCGCCGAGGCAGACACGGTCCTCGCCGATCAACGTGCCGTCCGCCGCTCCATCGGTGCCGCCTTCAAACACACCTTCCGCAGCCTCGGACGTCTTCTCGGCTCCTACGTGATCTCAACCATCGTCGCCGCAATTTTCCTAGTCGGAGGCCTCTGGATTTGGCTGCGCCTCATCGGGCCTACGAATCACATCGGCGCTTTCGTGATCGCACAGCTCACGCTCTTTCTGCTGCTGATCCCGCGTTTCTGGCAGCGCGGCATCGCGGTCTCCTATTGGGAGAATCGAATGCTGGTCCCCGTCGTAGCGGTCCAGCCAATCGAGCCCACGCCGGAACCCGTCATAGCAGCACCCCCGGTCGTTCCGGTGCCGGAGCCGTCCCCAATAACCACGAGCGAACAAACTCCGCACCCAAACGAGGGATCATAGGAAAACTTGAGTGACCAGGGAAAGATGTTCTCTGCGAACTCAACGGTAAGATTTTCTTCGCGATAATTCTTTCTTCGCAAACTTTGCGGTAAGCCTTTCCCTGCGGCCTCTGCGATAAAGCTTCTTTCTGCCGACCAATTCGATGCTTAGAGGAGCACAACGGTAATCCCCAGATTCCGCCGCCCAAGGTCCGCGTCACCCTTCAACTCTGGCCGGACATGCAGCAACTGCCACACATCTTCATTCCCCTTCGACCAATCTTCCCCGAAGATGCATCCCCGAATTGCGCCAGCCTGCGCCAACTCACGCAGATGCAACTGCACCGCAATCCGGATATCTCCACCCTTCCCGGTTGACCCATACCCGTGAATGACCTTCAGAATGGAGTGTCGTCCCTGCTGCCGCGCCAAATTCAACTCGCGTTCGAGCCGCGTCAACGCTTCCTGCACCGTCGGCCGATCTGGTTTTAGGTTGATGCTCCTGATATCGCTTCCCACCCTGCTGGTTCCTTCTCATGTCACCCTGAGCGTAGCGTGTCGTTCCCAAAGGGAACGGCAAGCGGAGTCGAAGGGTCCCTACCCCACCCGAAAAGTAGCGGGGATGAAGCGGCGGATGACGAGATTTGGTCAAGCCGGCTAGCTTCGCGCCCGTCCCCGTGCCACAGCTTCCCGCGCCTCTTTGTCGGCCGTCCGCCGGCGCTCCGTCTCCCGCTTATCCCAAAGCTGCTTGCCTTTGGCCAGCGCAAGCTCGACCTTCACGCGCCCGTTCTTGAAGTACATCCGAACGGGGATCAGCGTCAGCCCTTTCTGCTGTGTCTTGCCGATCAGTTTGCGGATCTCCTCCGCATGCATCAGCAACTTGCGGGTGCGAAGGGGTGCGTGATTGTGAATGTTTCCATGCTCATACGGCCCGATGTGCGCATTCAGCAGCCAAAGCTCACCGTCTTTGACCAGCCCATACGAATCTTTCAGGTTGGCCAACCCTCCCCGAACGGACTTCACCTCCGTTCCCGTCAAAACCACTCCACACTCAAATTTTTCCAGCAAGAAATAGTTATGTGAAGCGATCCTATTAACGGCTGCATCTCTCTGCCCGCTCGCGGTAGGGTCGCGTCGTGGGGACTTCTCCGGGTTCGGCTTCGTCTGGTGGGTCGACTGGCGTGGCATCTGATTCAGGTACGAGATTTCATCTTAACGCAGCCGGGCCAGCCCTCAGGCATTGGACCTTAGACCTTGGCAGGTGGCGAGCGAGGAAATTGAGAAATACGACGTTGAAGGTCTAAGGGCAAAGGTCGAAGGCCTGAAGTCTGAGGTCTGACGCCTGAGGTCGATGTTAGCCCAGTGGTCGTACGACCAAAGAGTGTAACTCCCGTTTACACAAGCACTTCGGGAGCCAAAATTACCGATGCTATAATCGCCTCATCGTGAGCTTTTTATCTTTAATGTAAGGCGGATTCCTGCGCTGAGTCCATTCCAGTTCGGGGATGCACATGGAAAACCGCGTGTCCGCTTTCATCGCGGGTACGACCGACTGGAAGCACTCAAATAACAATCGCTTGAGGATCATCGAATGAGATTCCGAATGCGCCCGGCTCTATCTTTGCTGCTGGTCGCCATCACGCTCCCTGCCTTCGCGGATAAGGCCAAGGACCTCTATGCCAAGGGCCAGGACGCCGAGGCTCGCCAGCAATATGAGGCGGCCTTCAACTTCTATAAGCAGGCTTACGACCTCAAGCCCAAGGACCTCCGCTACCGCGCCGCATTCGAACACGCTCGCTTCGAGGCCTCAGCCGCCGTTGTCCACCACGGTCAGATTCTCCGCGATGATGGCAAGTTCGAAGAAGCTGTCGCCGAATTCCAGAGAGCGCTGCAGATCGATCCTTCGATGTTCATCGCCAAGCAGGAACTCAACAAAACGCTGAAGATGATCAACGACCAGCGCAACCCGCCTCCGCAGGCCGCAGGTCCGCCCTCCAGTCTCGAAAAAAAAATTCATGAAGCTGCTGGCCCAGTCGAGCTTGCCCCCATCTCGAACATCCCGATCACCGTCAAGCTCACCGACAAATCCGATACCGTCTACCGCACCATCGGCCAACTTGCCGGCATCAACGTCCTCTTCGATCCCGATTACACTCCGCGCCCTATCAAAGTCGAATTAAACGGAGTCACCCTCGAACAAGCCCTCGAAATCACGGCTCTCGAGTCGAAAACTTTCTGGCGGCCCGTTACGCCCAACACCATCTTCGTCGCCGCCGACAATCCCGCGAAGCGCAAGGAACTTGAGCAGAGCGTCCTTAAAACTTTTTATCTCAGCAATCTTTCGCAGCCTACCGAACTCCAGGATGTCGTCAACGCCATTCGCGCCGTGCTTGATGTGCAGCGCGTGCAGCAGTTGCTCTCGCAAAATGCCCTCGTCGTTCGCGGAACTCCCGACCAGATCGCGCTCGCGCAGAAGCTGGTAGAAGATCTTGATAAGGCCCGTCCGGAAGTCGTTATCGATATCGCGGTCATGCAGGTCAGCAAAGATCGTTCTCGCACCCTGGGCCTGAGCCCGCCCACCAGCGCTACGGTCCAACTGCAGGACAACATCAACACCACTACCACCACCACGACCACGAATGGTGTTGCCACGACTCCTGGAGTTACGGGCACCGGCGGCACCGGCGGCATCAACCTCAACTCACTCGGGAACATCAACGCCACGAATTTTCAAGTCACGATTCCCCCGGCAAACCTTTCTGCGCTCATGAACGCCAGCGACACCAAGCTGATCCAGAACCCGCAGATTCGCGCTCTCGATGGCCAGAAAGCTTCTCTGAAAATCGGCGACCGCGTGCCCGTCGCAACCGGATCGTTCCAGCCCGGTATCGGCGGCGTCGGCATCAACCCGCTGGTCAACACCCAGTTCCAGTACCTCGATGTTGGTGTCAACATCGACGTCACTCCGCGCGTGCATGCCAACGGCGAAGTCACTCTCAAGATCTCGATGGATGTCTCTGCCGTCACCGGACAGCAGAACATCGGCGGCATCAGCCAGCCCATCATTGGGCAGCGCAAAATCGAGCACGAGATCCGCCTGAAAGACGGCGAAGCCAACCTGCTGGGCGGCATCATGGAAGACCAGCAGACCAAGCAGTTGACCGGAATCCCCGGCCTGGCGCAGATCCCCATTCTCCGCTATCTGTTCGGACAAACTACGCAGGACCACTCCGAAAACCAGATCGTATTTGCCATCGTGCCGCATATCATCCGCGCCAATGACGTAAACGAATTGAACCAGCGCCCGATCGAGATCGGTACCGCGACGACCATCGAACTGCGGCATGAGAGCCAGCCGCAGGCGGCTCCGGCCAACAACGGTGCTCCCGCCAACCACACCCCTGGCATCACGCCCATTGGGCCCGGTGCAACGACTCAGCCTCCAGCGAATCAGGCGCACCCCGCTCCGGCGGGCCAACCCCCGCAAGCGAATCAGAACACCGGAACCCCGAGTTTCTTGTTTGATCCGCCAACTATTCAGGCCGAAAAGGGCAAAACTTTCGCTGTTAACCTGCAGATTTCCGGCGCTCAGAACGTCTACTCGGTTCCCGTGCAGGTGAACTACGACCCGAAGATGCTGCAACTGGTCAACGTCTCCAATGGCGGATTCCTTTCGCAAGATGGGCAAGTTGTAACGATCGTACATAGAGAGGATGAAACGCTCGGGCAGTCGCAGATCACCGCGTCCAGACCGGGCGGCGCTGGAGGTGTATCTGGCCAGGGAACCGTCGTCACTCTGACATTTGAGGCGAAGGCCAGCGGCCAGACTCCGCTCACGATTACCCGTGGCGGCGCCCGTGACCCGGGCCTGCAGGCCATCACCGTAAACGGCGCCCAGGCAGCCGTAACTGTTCAGTGATTGCCACACGCGAACGGAATGCAAGCCGGGGAGCACTTTAAAGGACCGGAAGCGCGATTCGATGAAAGATCAGTGCCTCCGCAGCCGCGAAGCGGCGAAATATGTTAGCCCAGGACGTAAGTCCCGGGTTAGATGCAGATCTCGCTCGAGTCCCGTAACTACCGCACTCTGGCGGCATCTAATAAATTAGGGCCTTGCCCTTGCAAATGAACTCTGTACCAAAAAAATCGCGTCGCGCCGCCGGTTTCACCCTGATGGAACTGATCATCGCGGCGACCATCCTTTCCATCCTCACGATGATGGCTTATCCCCTGGCCCGCGTCACCGTGCAGCGCGAAAAGGAAAAACGCCTTCGCCAGGCCCTTTGGGAGATGCGCGACGCCATCGACCGCTACAAAGACGCTGCCGACCGCCAGATGTTTCAGATCAAGGTTGATAGCCAGGGATATCCTCCCGATCTCGAAACTCTGGTCAAAGGCGTCGAGGCCCAGGGTGGCAAGAAGTACCGTTTTCTGCGCGCCATCCCCACAGACCCCATGACCAACACGAAAGAATGGGGAATGCGCTCGATGCAGGACGACGCCGACTCTGATTCCTGGGGTGGACAAAATGTCTTCGACGTCTACACCAAATCAGAAGGCACCGCTTTGGATGGCACGAAGTACAAAGATTGGTAGTACGAGACCTGTACATCTGAACAGAAATTTGCGGACGATATTGGCAGACGTACCACGAGGAACTAGCCGCAGAGCGGCGGAATACGTTAGCCCAGGACGTAAGTCCTGGGTTGGGTTGAAAAACTCTACCGAGTCCCGGAGGGACGGCACCACCGCTCACGCGCACTCTTTACCCATGCTGCGGAAAACACACAACTCGCGACTGGCCCACCTCTTCCGCGGCTTCACGCTCCTCGAACTCATGATCGTCATCAGCATCATGATGATCCTGATGGCCGTCGCCGTCCCGCTCTACCAACATCACGTAATGGAAGCCCGCGAAGCGGTGCTCAAACAGAATCTGGACACGATCAACCGCGTCATCGAAGCCTATCGCATGGATAAGGCCCAATCTCCGCAGAGCCTCGATGATCTCGTCACCGCCGGATACCTTCCGAAGTTGCCCACAGATCCTATGACCGGAAAAGCCGACTGGGTGGCCGATCAGGAAGATCCGATGAACGCCGTCGATCCTCAGAACCCCGGCATCGGACGGGCCCACTCCGCCTCTAATGGAACAGCGCTCAATGGCGAAGCATACAGTACCTGGTAACACGATCGCCTCGGGCCAAGCTCCCACGGGATTCATTCGCCTGTTGCGTGCCCGCCGTCTTGCACGCGGCCAGAGCGGCGGCTTCACGCTGATGGAACTGATCATCGTGATGGCGATCATCGCCATCCTTCTCGGTATTGCCATCCCCACCTACAGCCGTTCCCTTCTCGCCGCCCGCGAACGCGCGCTCCGCTCCGATCTCACGCTGTTGCGCGGGGCCATCTGGAATTACACCCGAGACAAACAGAGAGGTCCGCAGTCTCTCGACGATCTCAGGGCCGCCGGCTACATCGACAGAATCCCCGACGATCCCATGACCCACGAACCCAACTGGGAGGTCATTCAAGAGGAAGTCCTGATCACCATCGACGAGCAGGAACCCGGCATCACCGACGTCCACTCCGCCTCCGACGCCATAGCCATGGACGGCACAACGTACAGCAGTTGGTAATTACCGAACTCTAGCGTCCGTAGCGCCAGCATCTCGCCGGCTGTCCGGCGGGCGTCTCGCCCGCCGCATGAGGCTCCCCGGTACCGTCTTCATCTTCTGTAAGCGCTGCTCGCGTGAACGCCCCGAAGGGGCGTCTGATAATAGCCCGGCGTTTCAACGCCGGGTTGCGTCGCCCAAACCTCCGCGCGTCCCGGAGGGACCCTTGAACGCTCGCACAGACCGTTGGGTCTCACCCCGGTGCATGCGCCACCGTGAAAGAACGACGGTTAAGCACCGCAAAAACTGTCTGAACACGATAGGGCTCCGCCCCCCCGTGGTCGTTTTCCACAGCCCCCATGTGACATCTGACCCGTGTCAAGCCATTTGAAAAAGTAACCGCGAGCTGTCGAGACATCAACGATGTAACCGGGAGCGGCCGGAGCCGAAGCTGTGGGAAAGTGGGAATCCCGCGGGGTTGGCGGGATTTCCAAGCGAGG
>DASYZA010000249.1:0-35864 GCA_035946775.1 Candidatus Sulfotelmatobacter sp.
CTCGGAACGAGCATGGCTTCCCATCATGATCAGCAGGCCTCCGAAGATTGAAATCCAGCACAGCATGACAAGAGATGAATCCTTCTAACATGCTTTCGCTAAATCTCACCCGCCAATCTCAGTGACTTTTTCAACACCCACCACCGATGGCAACTTCTATGGGACGACCCTTTATGGCGGAAATTCAAGCGGAGTGGGTACGATCTTTAAGATCACTCCGCAAGGCGTGCTGACTACCCTTTACGACTTTTGCTCAGAGACCAGTTGTGCTGATGGTTCCTTGCCTCAGGCAGCGTTGATCCAAGGCACGGACGGCGACTTCTACGGAACCACAACCTCTGGAGGGCAGAACAACAACGGCACCGTCTTTCGTTTCTCGATGGGGTTAGCTCCCTTCGTAAAATTGGCACTGAGTTCCGGAAAGATAGGGCAGGTTGACCGTGTTCTCGGACAAGGTTTCACTGGAACGACGGGCGTGTTCTTCAACGGCACTCCGTCCACATTCACTGTCATATCGGACACTCTTATTCGAACGACAGTTCCTGCAGGAGCAACTACCGGATTCGTCACGGTCGAGACGCCCGGCGGCACGTTAACTAGCAACGTTGTATTTCGAGTGATCCAGTAGGCGAGAACTCAGCTGGAAGGCGGGTCTCTCATTTCTTACTTGGTCTCATCCCTTCTTCGTCGCTCGATATCCGCTGCTCCTGCGCACACCCGACTCGGCGCGCATTACAGAGATGGGGAGCCGTTCCCGCCACTTCCATATCTTTAATCGACGGGGCCAGCCTTCCTGTCCGGTTCCGGACGTTCTCGATTGAGAGTGAACACTACCCGAATGGCAGCTGGCGATAAATCTAAGAAAGCTCTGGCGGTCTGGCCCAACAAGATTGGAGATCGGTGTGCTCATGGATGGTTGGGATAAATCTGAGTTTGGTTTGTGCGGAACGAGCCATGATAGAAACTCTGCTCCAGGATCTTCGGTATGGCCTGCGGATGGCGTTGAAGTCACCAGCCTTTACAGCGGTGGCTGTAATCACTCTCGCACTGGGTATTGGCGCCAACACGGCTGTGTTCTCGATCGTCAATGGTGTGCTGCTGAACCCGTTGCCCTTCCCGCACGCCGATCAGCTAGTCGCACTTGGAGAGAACAAGCCCAATTTCGAAAATGGCTCGATTTCGTATCCGAACTTCCGCGACTGGCAGAAGGACAATCGTTCGTTCTCCTCGATGGCGGTCTCGCGCGTGTTTTCCTTCAACCTCATCGGCGCAGGAGAGGCCGAGCAAATCGATGGTGATCTCGTTTCCTCGGACTTCTTTTCGATCCTTGGAGTAAAGCCCGTTGCTGGCCGGCTGTTCGTGGCAGGAGAAGACGAGGTTGGCGCGGCACCAGTTGTCCTGATTGGAGAAGACCTTTGGCGGAGAAAATTCAGCTCCTCTGTGGACATTCTTGGCAAAAGTATAAGGCTCGGAACCAAAGGCTACACCGTCGTCGGAATTGTTCCGTCGAGCTTCCATCTCAGGCTTCCCAGCTTCCGGGACGGCGAGATTTTCGTCCCAGCGGGGCAATGGAACAACCCGCTCCTGATGAACCGCGGCGCAGGATTAGGCTTCCACGGCATCGCGCGCCTTAAGCCAGGAGTAACCGTGCGGCAGGCGCGAGCCGACATGGACGCGCTTTCACGAAACCTGGCGGCTGCTTTTCCAGACACCGATAAGGGCATCAGCGCAAATCTGATTCCTGTGAAACAACAGATGGTCGGGGACGTGCGGCCGCTGTTGCTTGTCCTGCTCGCCGCGGTAGCTTTTGTGTTGTTGATTGCCTGTTTGAATGTAGCCAATCTGATGTTGGCACGATCCACAGTCCGCGCGCGGGAGTTTGCCATTCGTGCTGCACTGGGTGCAACGCAGGCGCGGGTGGTCGGTCAACTTCTTGCAGAAAGCGTTTTGCTGGGAGTGATCGGTGGCGCTATCGGATTGCTGTTAGCGAACTGGGGCACGCGCGCTGCTCTCGCAACATTGCCGAGTACTTTGCCGCGCGCCGAGCAGATCGGGCTCGATACTCACGTTCTTCTCTTTACCGCCGGAATCGCGATCCTGGCGGGAATTCTCTTCGGACTTACCCCTGCGCTGAAGATGTCACACGGGGCAACAAACGAGACCCTCAAAGAAGGCGGACGCAGCAGCACGGGAACACGACACCGGGCCCAAGGTGTATTTGTCGTAACCGAGATGGCCATGGCGCTGGTGCTGTTGGCCGGCGCTGGTCTGATGGTTCGCAGTCTCGTAAGGCTCTGGCAAGTGGATCCCGGCTTCGACCCGCATCATGTCATGTCTTTCGGGGTTACGCCCCCACCTTCAGTGCTGACGGGCAGCGCAGATGGGATCCGTGCTCACTTTCGCGAATTGAGCCGCAGGCTGAGTGCCATTCCCGGCGTAGTGGCAGTGGCCCAAACCTCAGGGGCGGCGCCTCTCGACTACGACGATGAACAATTGTTCTGGCTCGAAGGCCAGGCAAAGCCAGCCAATGACAATGACATGAATTGGGCCATCGACTACATAGTCGATCCGGACTACCTAAAGATCATGAAAACACCCCTGCTGGCGGGCCGTTTTTTCACAGCGCAAGATGACGAGCACTCGCCCAAGGTCGTTGTGGTCGATGAAGTCTTTGCGAAGAAATTTTTCCCCGGGCAAGACGCCGTCGGAAAGCGAATCCATCTGAAAAGTGGGGACCAATTAGCGGAGATTGTCGGCGTCGTCCGCCACGTCAAGCAGTGGGGCCTGGATAGCGACGACATGCAGCAGCTGAGAACTGAGCTCTACATTCCCGAAGTGCAAATGCCCGACGACTATATCAAGTCGACAAATTCGACGGCCTTTGTGGTTCGGGTGGCTGGAGATCCGGCAGCCTCATTCGCCTCCGTCCGCCACATGGCCCAGGAAATGAGCGATCAGCAGGTGATCTATGGCGAAGGAACCATGGAGCAGGTCGTTTCTCGCTCCATTGCGAGTCATAGATTCCTGATGATCCTACTGGCAGCGTTCGCAGTGCTGGCTGTGATCCTCGCCAGCGTCGGAATCTACGGCGTCGTTTCTTACGTTGTCGGTCAGCGCACGCACGAAATCGGCGTGCGGATGGCCCTCGGAGCCCAAAGGACCGATGTGCTTCGTCTGATCTTGGGCGGGGGCGTGCGGCTGGTGCTGACCGGGATCGTCATCGGAGTTCTTGGAGCCATTGCTCTGACCCGACTGATGGCAACTCAGCTGTTCATGGTTTCAGCCAGCGACCCACTTACGTTCGTGGCCGTATCGCTGCTTCTGGTCTTCGTCGCATTGCTGGCTTGTTACGTTCCGGCGCGACGGGCCGCAAATGTAGATCCCACGGTGGCGCTGCGATATGAATGAGCGCAAGGACGATCTCCAAATGATCTCGATTCACCCCGGACAATCGCTGTTGCAGAACGAATCCGCGTCCCGTGGAACTTCCCGCCATCGGCTTCCGTATCTTTCCTTGCTAACAGTTTCTGGGGCGCCTCGTCTATTGTTACATAAGGGGTTAAGGTCATGAAATCACAAGGATGGGGATGGCTGACGGCAGCGGTTCTGGCAGCCGGATTGAATTCCAGCTATCAGAACGGCGGCCTGCAGTGGGCTCACGAGATCGTCGGGCGCCTTCAACATAACACCGGTGCTGTGCTGGCCCTTGCCACCGGGCACGCCGACCAGTTCCTGGCCGAGGCCCGGATGATTCAGGCGCACCGCACCTCTTCGTGTCCGTTGAGCGCCGCCATGGCACAGGTCGAGCAGTCGTTCGCCCCCATGCACAGCGAGCAGCAACAGTTTGAAGTGATGTCGGCTCGTGAGGAAGAAACCATGGCTCGCCTCGAGGCGAAACGCGCCCGTGTGGAAGCCCAGTTTGCCCGGATGAATATGGCGAACTTCAATCCGGTTGCCGTGCGGGTGCCCCGGGTGGTCTGCTCGAGAGTGCGCGTGAATGTTCCTCGCATGCCCAGGATGAAGATGCCGGTCGTGCAGATTCCCGCTGCGCCGGTGGTCCACATCGAATACTCCGGACCCGGACCGGTCTAACAGCGGCGATTTGGGGCCAGGGCTCAGGGATTTAGCCAGTCTTTTTCTCCTCACTGGGAAACTCAGGGCGTGGCAAAACAGCCGCGCCCATTTCTTTTCAAAGGAACCACGGCCGCGTCAAAAGGTTGTTACCAAGGGCCGGTGTCCACCGGTATCCACTATCCAATGTTTGTCATTCCGAGAGCGTGAAGCGCCGAGGAATCCGCTTCTTCTGGCCACGAGCGAACAGCAGATTCCTCCGTCGGCGCTGCGCGCCTCGTCGAAATGACAAAGCTCTTAACTCGACACTCGAAACTTGAAACTAGAAACTCGCAACTCGGTACTCCTACGGTTCCCATCTGTGCAAATCCTTAGAAATTTCTCGTATCTCATTTCGAGATTTGCAGCTATAGTGAAGAAGCTCAGCGATTCCTAGGCGACAACTGACCTGAACTGATGGCGCGGAAGAGCCCCACCATCTTGCAGGAAGAGTTGTACCCGTCTGCGGGTCCTGTGCGCGAGCCGTTGCCGCGCGAGGAACTCGATGACGCTCGCTTGCTCGATCTCGACGTCGACGAGGAATCGCCCTTTCTGCGCGCGCAAAAGCGTGTCCCGGCCCGCCGCGCTTCGATCCCGAAAAAAACTGCCCATCGCCTGATCTGGACCTGCGTTGGCCTCGCTATTCTTTGCGCTGCGGGCGTTGTCGCCGCCGCGCTTTATCAGTATGGAGAGCGGTCGTGGCGCTTCCGCATCGAGTCCAGCGACAACATCGACGTCGCGGGCAACGAAAACGTCACCAAGGCGCAGATCATGGAAGTGATGGGCGCCGACATCGGACGCAACATCTTCTTCATTCCGCTCTCGCAGCAGAAGACGCAGCTCGAGCAGATTCCCTGGGTCGAATCCGCCAGCGTCATGCGCTTTGTGCCGAATCGTTTGCGCGTCGAGATTCACGAGCGTACGCCGGTTGCATTTGCGCGAGTCGGTCCACGCATTTTTCTGATCGACGCAGGCGGCACGCTGATGGATCTGCCGCAGAAACACAAGTTCTCGTTCCCAGTCATTCTCGGGATGAATCCCGGCGAACCGCTCTCTACGCGCCTGCCGCGCATGAAGGCTTATAACGAGCTTGTCCAGGAACTTGACTCGAGTGGCGCGCATTATTCGCAGGATCTCAGCGAGGTCGACGTATCCGATCTCGATAACATCAAGGTACGCGTCAACGATCCTGCAGGCGATGTCCTAGTCGAACTCGGAGCCAACGACTACCTCAAGCGCTACCGCACTTATGTGAGCCATGTGCAGGAGTGGCGCCAGCAGTTCCAGAAGCTCGAGTCCGTGAACTTGCGTTATGACAATCAGGTGATCGTCAATCCCGACAACGAAGGGAAGCCGAAGCAGCCGGCACTGACGTTCTCGGCCGCACGAGCGGCAGCCGCAGCTGGAGTCAAACCGGCGGCCCTGATTACAAAGATCAATCCACATGACAAGAGTATTCCGAAGCCTGTTTTCGAGTTGACGGAAAAGAAACTGAATCCAGCGAAGCCGGCAGCCGTAAAGAAGTCGGTTGCCAAATCCAAGACGAAGAAGCCCGCGGCGAAAGCGGCCAAGGCAGCGCCGCCCAGGAAGGAAGCGACAAAGCACGAGACTGCTTCAACAAAAGCGCATGCCGCTCCATCGCACTCGCATAAGCCCGCGGCCAAGAAAACGGCGCAGTCGCCTGCGATGGCAGCCAACGGAATTAGTTTGAAGCCAAGTCCGGCAGTGGCGAAGCCCTCGCCGGGAGTGGCATCGAATTGAGTTTGATACGGAACTCATAGATATGGGGAATCAGCAGGGAAGCTATCTCACCGCAATTGATGTCGGCAGCGCCAAAACTTGCGCGCTCATGGCGGAGATCACCGACGCCGGCCTGCGTTATCGCGGACACGGCGTGGCCGACTCGCGTGGCTCGCGCAAAGGCGTGATCGTCGAACTCGACAAGGCGGTCGCATCCATTCAAAAGGCGGCTGAGGCCGCCGAAGATGTCGCCGGAGCAGCCGTCGAGCACGCCATCATCGGGATCGGCGGAGCCCATGTGCGCGGCGTGAATAGTCACGGAGGCATCAGCCTTGGCACGCGTCCTCGCGAAATCGGACGCGACGAGATCAAGCAAGCGGTCGAGCGCGCTCGCGCGATCCCCTTGCCCGCCGATCGCGAGATACTTCACCTTTTGCCGCAGGAATTCATCCTCGACGATCAGGCCGGCGTGCATGATCCGCTTGGCATGATGGCCGCGCGCCTCGAAGTTCGCGTGCACATGGTGACCGCGGCGACCAGCGCCACCCAGAACGTCATCACCGCCGTGAACAAAGCTGGCGTTCACGTGGACGATACCGTTTTCGAGCCGCTCGCAGCGGCTGATTCTGTATTGCGCTCTGACGAACGCGAACTCGGTGTTTGCCTGGCTGACATCGGTGCCGGGTCGACCGAACTCATCGTCTTCCAGCAGGGCGCGGTTGCCTGGGCCGGAGTCGTTCCCGTCGGCGGCGATCACTTTACCAGCGATTTGTCGGTCGGACTCTGCACCCCACTCGCGGAGGCCGAGAAGATCAAGAAAGTCTACGGCAACGCCATCGTCACGCTGATTCCCGAAGGAAACGAAGTCGAAGTTCCGAGCGTAGGAGATCGCCCGTCGCGACTGATGCCGCAGCGCCTGATTGCAGAAATTCTCGAGCCCCGCGGGCGCGAGCTCTTCGAGATGATGCGCGATGCCCTCCGCCAGAGTGGCATGTTTGAAATGTGCATCGCAGGAATTGTGCTGACCGGTGGCGCTTCGCGCTTGCCCGGAATTTTCGATGTCGCGGAATCGGCCCTCCGACGTTCCGTGCGACTCTCTTGGCCCGCGCCGCTGGCGAAGATGCCATCGACGTTGTCAGAGCCCGAGTTTGCCACTGTGTTGGGAATGGTCAATTACGGCCACCGCGCGCGCATTGCCCGCGGCTTCCAGGAAAGCGGTCTCGGATCGCGATTGAAAGCCATGTTCGTAGGAAAGGGAGCGTAGAAAGCAAGTTTCGAGGCTTCAAAGTTTCAAAGAAAACCCGGGATCCACAGCAACTTTGAAAGTTGAAACTTTGAAACCTAAGCAAGCAAAGCGTGAACCAAGGAGTATTCAGCATATGAGCAACGACATTCGCATCAGCTTCAACGAGGAAGCCCGGAACGACGCCAAAATCAAAGTCATCGGCGTAGGTGGTGGCGGCGGCAACGCCGTCAACCGGATGATCGACGCCGGCATGGAGGGCATCGAATTCATCGTTGCCAACACCGATCTGCAGGCCCTGCGGATGTCTCATGCTCCCGTCAAGCTGCAACTAGGCGTGAAGCTCACCAACGGCCTCGGCGCAGGCGCGAATCCCGAAGTCGGACGCAAGGCTGCTCTCGAAGATTCTGACAAGATCATTGAGGCGCTCGAAGGCGCTGACATGGTCTTCGTCACCACGGGCCTCGGCGGAGGCACCGGGACGGGCGCGGCTCCCATTATCGCGTCGCTCGCCAGCGAAATGGGCGCTCTTACGGTGGCTGTCGTGACCAAGCCGTTCTCGTTCGAAGGCAAGCGCCGCATGCAGCAGGCCGAGCGCGGCATCTCCGAACTGATGGAGTCGGTCGACACCACCATCGTCATCCCCAACGAAAAACTGCTCGGCGTCGCCGAAGACGCCGGCTTCTTCGAATCCTTCCGCATCGCCGACGACATCCTGCGTCAGGGCGTGCAGGGAATCTCCGACATCATCACCATTCCCGGCATCATCAACCGCGACTTCGCCGACGTTAAGACGATCATGGCACGCATGGGATACGCCGTGATGGGCACCGCGACAGCTTGCGGCGCCAAGCGCACCATCGAGGCCGCTCAGCGCGCCATCGCCTCGCCGCTGCTCGAAGCCGGTGCCATCGACGGAGCGCGCGGCATCCTGATCAACATCACCGGATCGACCTCGCTCAAGCTGGCCGAAGTGCAACAGGCTTGCTCCATCATCCAGAACGCCGCGCACGAAGACGCCAACATCATCTTCGGTGCCGTCATGGACGAGAAGATGAAAGATTCGGTCAAGATCACCGTCATCGCCACCGGCTTTCGCGAAGCTCCGGCGACTCGGCATCGTCCCGTCGAGACGCGAGTTTCCTTCGCCGCGCAGCACGACGAGGCCATGGATTTCCCCGAGATCAGTCCGCGCGACCCCATGCCGGAGCCTCCGAAGCACATCATGTCCGAGCCAGACATGTCACATGAGCAGATGACGGACGACCGCGAATTCGTCGGGGAATTAGCCCCCGCGCCGGCCGCCGAACAGGTTGCTGAAGTGATCTCGCTCGACTCGATGCGCTCGGGTGTATTAACGAATTTGGCAGCCAATTTCGAGCAGGACGATCTCGATGTCCCCGCGTTCCTGCGCAAGCGCAACGACGTGATGTAAAGACGGCTTCACCACGGAGACACGGAGTCGCAGAGAAATCAAAGAAGACTGGCCGAGGTTCCTCCGTGTCTTCGTGCCTCCGTGGTGAAAAACTTTTCACCTTTTTCCCGCATTTCGTCAGTAATTCGGTAATCCGTTACCGAAAGGGTGCGGCCCAGCGTAATCTCCCCGTATGTTGCTGTGGGGGAGTAGCTTAGATCAGAAACAAAGTTTTGCCGATGGAAACTTTAACAGTTGCCAGACGATGGTAAGTACCTTACTATCAACGCAGTTCGTCGATGGTGCCGGGTTACCAGAAACTGGCTTCAGGCGTGCATCGAAGTATATAGATCCTGGGAGTGAATCAAGAAGATGTTAAGGGGAAGCCACCTCCGTCTCTTTTTTGCTTTTTGCGCCTGTCTGCTGCTGGCAGACTTGAGCTGGGCAGCCCACATCAACACCCACACCCCTACGAAATCGAAATCCCAAAAAGTTAACGAAACCACGAAGACGCGCCGCCGCTACCATCATCTGGCCCGTAGCCGCAGCGCGAAGCCCATCCGGGTTTCGGCTACTACGCGCCGCCGTCACCACTACTACGAGCGCTTCCACATGAGCTCGTTCGTGCAGGATGACATTACGGCCGCCGACGTCACTGCCGGCGAAGATCCCGTTGTGCGCCGCTCCGCCATCGATGCTCTCGGCAACATGAACGGCACTGTCGTTGCCATCGAGCCCACCAGTGGACGGATCCTGGCAATGGTTAACCAGAAGCTGGCGCTCTCGAGCGGGGCCCAGCCGTGCTCGACCATCAAACTCTCGGTCGCACTGGCCGCCTTGAGCGAAGGCCTGGTCTCGAAAGAAACCCCAGTCTCGCTTGGCGCCCATTACAAGATGAATCTGACGACCGCGCTGGCACACTCGAACAATGCTTACTTCGAGGCGCTAGGTCGCAAGCTCGGCTTCGAGAAAGTCGCCTACTACGCTCACGAATACGGGCTCGGCGAGCTTGCCGGATATGAGATCCCCGGCGAACAACTTGGCGAATATCCGGATGCTGTCATTCCCGAAAAGCTCGGCGGCGTCGGCAAGATGTGCTCTTTCGGAGAGGGCGTTTCCATGACTCCGCTGCAACTCGGCGCGATGGTTTCGGCGATTGCAAACGGCGGCACGCTCTATTACCTGCAGCATCCCACCACGCCTGAGCAAGTCGCTAATTTCCAGCCGCGCGTCAAGCGGCAGCTCGATATCGCTCCCGTGATTCCCGAACTCTCTGATGGCATGGCTGGCGCTGTGCAATACGGCACGGCCCGCAGCCTGCGCCTGAACTTCAACGAGGAAGAGATTCTTGGCAAGACCGGCACCTGCTCGCACGCCGGCACGCGCTTCGGATGGTTTGCTTCTTACGCCAACACCAGCGTAGGCCGCGTCGTCGTGGTGATCTTCCTGCAAGGTGGCCGTCCGACGTTCGGTCCCAAAGCCGCCGAAATCGCAGGACGCATGTACCGCAACATGTACGATCACAACTTCTTTGTTGCCGGCCATGGAACACCCTCTGACGAAGCTACGATGAAAAACGTCAGCACGAATCCGTAAGGCAAATCTCGTTCAGACCAGGGCGCAGCTTCGGCTGCGCCGTTTTCTTTCCTGACCCAATCTCAGTGACTCCTGCTCTAGTTAATGAATCGCGCTCGATTTGCCGATATCCCCTCAGGAGCTCATGCGCTTTGAACTCCAGTCTCACCATGTCCTTTGGTCGCTTTATAACTGGTCTGTCGATCCCGCTCGGAGCCGGTGCATCCGTGTGCTGGAAACATCTGCGCAATCGCGCTTCTCGCCTGTTCTCACGGAATGACGCACGGTTTGAGGCTCTCGCTGAGGCTATTCCCCAAATCGTGTGGATCGCCGATGCAAGCGGGCAGACGACGTACATCAACAAGCGCTGGTACAAGATGACCGGCATGGAAGAAAACCACGGCACAGGCCTCGAATGGATGGGAATGGTCCATCCCGATGATCGTGGGCCGTGCCAGAAAAAATGGGCTCAATGTGCGCGTACCGGCGAGACTTTTGAGATCGAATATCGCTTGAATGATGCAGCCAAAGGCTATCGCTGGTACCTCGACCGTGCCGTCCCTTTACGCGATGCCTCGGGAAAAATCCAGCAATGGTTCGGGACCTGCACCGATATCGAAGAGCAAAAAGTACAGCAACAGATTCTCGAGCAGCAGATCCGAGACCGAACCGAAGAACTGGCTGACGCCAACACTCGCCTGCAGCAAGAGATGTGGGAAAAAGATTTCGCCCGCCGCACTCTCGACGAACAGAACGAAAAAATGTTGCGGGCATTGAAAGCTCGATCGCAGCGAGCCACCCTTCTCGCCAAACTGGGTGAACTCCTGCAGAGCTGCCTGACTCGCGAAGAAGTGTTCACCGCTGCTTTGGGTTTCGCTCCCAACATTTTTCCCACTCGCCGAGGCGCGGTCGCATTACTCAACTCCACGCGCAATCTCGTGGAGGTTGCGGGACAGTGGCATGATTGCGAGCTTCCCGTACAAGTCTTCGAACCCGAGTCCTGCTGGGCGCTTCGCACCGGGCACCCTCATCTGGTGCCGGCAGGCGATACCACCGCCCCCTGTGCCCATGCCGCGGGCGTTACCCACAGCTACCTGTGTGTGCCTATCCTCGCCCAAGGGGAAGCGTTTGGCATTCTTCACATCCAGGCCACAGACGAGGCACCCACTTTTGGCGATGCTGACTTGTCTTTCAAAACCACCTTCGCGTCTCAGGTAGGCCTTTCCGTCGCCAATATTCGTCTGCGCGAAGCTCTGCAAGCTCAATCCACGAAAGATCCTTTAACGGGTCTCCACAACCGCCGTTATCTGACCGAAATGCTCGACCGCGAGATTCGCCGCGCCATCCGCTCCGAACAGCATTTAGGTGTCTTGATCCTCGATCTCGATCACTTCAAAAAATTCAACGACACCTTTGGCCATGAAGGTGGAGATGCAGTCCTGCGCGAGACAGCCGCCTTTCTGACCAGGAGCATTCGCGCAGAAGATTTCGTCTGCCGATATGGTGGCGAGGAATTTGTGATTGTCCTCCCGACCGCAGACCTGCGCGCTGCCCAGTCTCGCGCTGATCGCATCCGGGAAAAACTTCATGAGATGTCAGTACTGCAGGGCGGACGCTCCCTCGGACCGATCACGGCATCTTTTGGGGTGGCTGCTCTTCCCGATCACGGCCTGACCCAGCAGGAATTGCTGCAGGCCGCCGATGCTGCTCTCTACCGCGCCAAGCGTCAGGGCCGCGACCGTGTCGTGGTGGCGGAACTCGTCACGTCAGCGGATTCCGACGCGCCGGCCCTGCGTGCTGCTAATCGCGTGACGTAGGCAACCTTCCCGCATCAGGCGCCAGTTTCATGCTTCAATTTCAACGAGAGCAGGTAGCACTCCTCGTGAACAGCCCGGCCATGCTCGTCAGCCTTCGCCGTTTCCAGCGAAACCGGCTTGTTGCAGATGGGACAGAACGGCAGATACAGAATGGGGGCTTGACCGAATTCGAGCGGAGTCATGGGAAATGAAAAGACTCTGTTCACAGACGCCTCGGTGCGGTTTCGTATTCCGAATCGCACGTTATGCACTTCAGTTGTAGGTGCGAGAGCTTGGTAGCGGAAGGTTGCTCAACTGACGCGAAGATAGCACTGCCAATTCCTAGCGTCGGTTGTATATCCCACAGATAACGATATTTATGTTCGCAGGCCAAGTTCGGCGTTGAATCGCTGGTACACGCGATAACACTCGCAGGACTGCTCCTAGAGTTTGGCCCGATTCACCACGGCGATGGCGCCACGGCTCTGACGGATGGTGCCGCAACGTTCCAATTGGGATAACGTAACGGTAACGGTCGCGCGATCGGTGCCCACCAATTTCGACAGGAAGTCATGGGTCATCGCGATCACGTCCGATGTGAGCCGGTCATGGGTCGAAAGCAGCCAGCGGGCAAGCCGTTCTTTCACATTGTGCAGCCGGTTGCACGCGGTGTTCTGCGCCAGTTCCACCGCTCGAATCGCCAGCCTCCTCAATAATTGCCGTTGAAGTTCCGGCAGTTGCGGCAGTGATTTCTTGATCGCCTCCGCCGATATCCGAAAACCGTTTCCCGCAAGCTGCATGACAATGTTGTACGTGTGGTCGTCGAGCCCGCCCGAGAGCGGCAATCCAATCATCTCCTCCCGCCCCGCCATTCCCACTTGCACGCTGCGTCCATCCTTGGTCTCGATAATCATCGACGCCATGCCTTCATTGAGAAAATATGCGGTCTTCACCCGGTCCCCTTCCCGGCCGAGCTGGCAGCCCTGTGCGAGTGCGACGAACTCCAGTTGAGGAGAGAGTGCCCGGAACTCCTCCTGTGGAATATGCAACAGCACCGAGTTCCGCACGGCATGTCCTGCTAGGAATCTTTCGGGGGGCTGTTCAGAACAGCACGCATCGTGCGCTAATTTCATACGGCTATTAAGTAACGATGCCGTGTTCCCCAGGGGTATCCCTGCGTTGTATCCCTTAATTTACGAGAAATTTGTACTTATCTTGCCGTACACGATTAACCTTCCGAGCGGAGAGAAATCCGCTGTTTGTCTGCGTATCAGGCCTACTGACGGAGAGTAGACTCCTCACACTCGGGGTTGCGACAGACTGCAGCAGCTTTCCCCTGTGTCTCAGTGCCTCCGTGGTAAATAATGATGAAGCGCTACTTGCTCATTCGAGGTGCGCATGCAACTCAAGCCCTTTCTGCTCGACAACTGGCTCGACCAGTATGAACACGGCATTGAATTCAACCTCGGCGCAAGCACCGGACCCGTGTGGTCCGTCAACCAGGTTCTGGCCCTCGCTGACGACGAAACGCGCCACCGCTTTCTGAATCACGATGTGGTCTACAGCCGCGTCGCCGGTGCCGACTCTTTGCGCCAAGCCATCGCCGAAATGCAGCAAGTTTCACTGGATGCCGTCCAAATCGTCACCGGAGCCGCCGAGGCGCTCCTGCTTGTGATGTGGCTTGCTGCGGAGCCCGGCGCAAATGTAATCCTGCCTACGCCCGGCTTCGCCACTTTCTCCGCAATCCCGCAGTCTCTCGGCATTGAGACCCGCTTTTATCAGGTGCGCCGCGAGAATGGATTCCGCATCGATGTCAACGAGATCAAGCGCCTCGCCGACTCGAACACCAAGCTCATCCTCATCAACAGCCCACATCACCCCACGGGTGCAACCATCGCCGACAATGAAATGGAAGCCTTGCATGACTTCGCCGCCGGGCATGGAATCCAGTTGGTCTGCGACGAGGTCTATCATCCGATCTACCACCGACAGCCCTCGAAATCGGCCGCGCGCCTGCCGCACGCCACCGTCATCGGCGATCTGTCAAAGGCGTTCTCGCTCTCTGGCGTGCGAACCGGCTGGATCATCGAGCACGACGCCGACCGTCGCCAGCAGTACTGGACCGCTCGCGCCTACTTCACCATCACCAACAGCACTACGGGAGAGATTCTTTCGGAGATCGCTATTCGCAGACGTGACGCGGTGCTGGGCAAGACGCAGGAAGTCGCCACTCGAAACCTCAACCTGCTCGACCGCTTCATGGTCGATCATCGGGACGTCCTTGGCTGGATCCCTCCGCAAGGCGGCATGACCGCATTCCCTTGGCTGGTGAGCGGCGACAACGCCCGCCCGTTCTGCCAGGCCGCTGCCGAACGTGGAATTCTGCTGGCTCCCGGCGATTGTTTCGATGCGCCTTCGCATTTTCGCCTCGGTTTCGCAGCCGTCGGAGACAATTTCGCCCAGGCGCTCGATCGATTCGCAGAATTTGTGAAGCACTGGTCGCCGAAGATGGTCACAGCCTGATGCAGTAGAAAGCAAAACGCCCGGCCGAAGCCGGGCGTCTCGCGAATGAGCTCTGACTAATTTGCGCGATTCTGACTCCGCTGGTCGCTCGCGATCACGCCGTCTTTGATATGAATCACGCGATGAGCGTACTCGGCGATATCATGCTCGTGGGTTACGAGAATGATTGTGTTTCCTTCCCGTTGCAGGCGATCAAACAGAGCCATGATCTCCACGCCGGTCTGGGAGTCCAGATTTCCTGTGGGCTCGTCCGCCAGGATGATCGACGGTTTATTAACCAGTGCTCGCGCGATCGCTACGCGCTGCCTCTGACCGCCCGAGAGTTCGTTCGGCTTGTGCTGCATGCGCGAACCCATCCCTACAGCAGCCAAAGCCTCCTTGGCGCGCTCAATTCGCTGCTCAGTGGGTACTCCAGCGTAAATCAGCGGCAACTCGACATTGTGCAGAGCGGTGGCGCGCGCCAGCAGGTTGAATGTCTGGAAGACGAAGCCGATCTCCTTGTTGCGGATGCGCGCCAGTTCGTCGTCATCCAGTTCACTGACCAACTGGCCGTTCAGCCAGTACTTGCCTTGCGACGGAGTATCCAAGCAGCCAATCAGGTTCATCAGCGTCGACTTGCCCGAACCAGACGGTCCCATAATCGCGACATATTCGTTGCGCTGAATGCGCAGGTTCACGCCTCGTAGCGCATGCACCTGTTGCTCTGATCCCATGTCGTAGGTTTTCCAAAGATCCTCCGCCGCAATCATGCATGATTCTGGAGGAGCGTCCTCGATGGGATTCGGCGTTGTCGCGTTGGGCATACTGATGACTTCTGCGGTTGCCATGTTTTTCTCCTGGTCCGATGCCACTGACCTCTCCGATCTTTGACTTCAGGGGTTAGGGCTTAGGGACTAGCGATTAGGGAAGGCAGATAGCTTTCAACACTTCTATAGGAGACCCGATTCCAAATCCCTATTCCCTAACTCCTAGTCCCTGTCTTTGACGTTCCAAACCCGCCAACGTTATTACGATTCTTCCTCTTTCTTCGGTGCCGTATTGTCGATGTTTACGCTGCTCCCCGGACGGAGGGTCCGCAGCACCTTGTAACTTCCCGTAATCACCTCGTCCCCTTCTTTCAAACCCTCCAGCACTTCCATATCGGTCGTCCCGGTAATGCCCGTGGTCACGGGAACGAACAGCGCCTTCTTGTTCCGGATTACAAATACGCCCTGCACTTCATCATCCTTCTTCGATTTGGATGCGATTTCTTTCGCCGCTGGTTCGGCCGCATGCACCGATCCGGGAGGATTATTCTGGGCCTCGATCTGCTGCTTCGTCCGCAGCGTCAGCGCCTGGATCGGAACCGCAATCACGTTGCTGCGCGTCGCCGTCGTAATCTTTGCCGTCGTCGAAAGTCCCGGACGCAAGTCCTGCGGCGCATCCGACAACGTCACCACCACCTTGAAATCCTTGGCCTCTTCGCTCGCGCTGGTTTGCTGCGACGTCGAAACCCCGCTGGAACGTACGATGGCGTTGTCCCCGATCTCCGATACTTTCCCGTGGAACACTTTCTTCGGAATCGCATCGATGGTCACGTCTGCCGGCTGTCCCAGATGCACATTCACAATATCGGTCTCATCGACCTTTACTTCAGCCGTAATCACCGACATGTCCGCAATCGTCATCAGCGTGCTGCCCTGCGCGTTCTGTATGCCGATCACCACTGTCTCGCCTTCGCGCACCGGAAGATTCGTGACCACTCCGTCAAATGGCGCCGGATACGTCGTCTTCTGCAGCAAATCCGTGTAGTGCGTCAACGTTGCTTTGGCCTGCGTCACGTGTTTCTCAGCCGAGTCCTGCTGCGCCTTTGCCTGCGCGACACGCGCCTGCGCCTGCGTCAATCCTGCATCCGCCGTGGCCCATGCGTTCCGGCGGCTGTCAAAATCCGACTTCGAGATCAGGCCGTCCTTATATAGGCTCTGCGCTCGATCCCAGTCCAGCTTGTTGCGGTCGTAGTCCGCCTGCGCCCGTAACAAATCGGCTTGCGAGGTCTTCAGCCCGGCTTCCGCCGCTAGCGCATCCGTTTCCGCGGCCTGCAACGATGCCTGGTTCGCGTTGACGTCCGCTTCCGGTTGGACGTTCTCAATCTGTGCCAGCAACTGGCCCTTCTTCACGTGATCGCCTTCCTTCACGTACAGATGGGTGATCTTCCCGAAGGCGTTCGCACCGATGTTGACGTACGTCTTCGGCTTGATCTCCCCCGAAGCGCTAACGACGGTCGCCAGGTCTTCGCGCTGCACCTTCCCGGTCTGCACCGTCACCACGTTCTTCCTGCTCTGGTGAACCGTGAAACCGATAATGCCCGCCAGAAGAACAAAAACTCCGGCGCCAATTGCAATCTTTTTCCAGGTCTTCATAAGTTCGTCACGACCGATGTGTTTTGATTTCGTCCGTTCTTTCTCCACCAAAACGTTCTTCTACTGAAGAGATCGGGTAAAGAAAGACCGGCTTCCCATCGCCGAGTGACGAGCACACACCTTCTGTTACGAGCTTTCCCTCGAGAAAGTTCCGAATTAAACCTCGTAGGAGTGCCGAGACCCGTTACGTGGGAAGTGGAAGTACCGCCCCCGGAACAACTTATTATAGTCCCAGGCGTAACCCCGCATAGCGCTGCTTTTGATGCCTCTCAGGCAACTCCCCCAGCCCCCGCCGCTTCCTAGCTACTGCGGTGATAATTGGTTCTCCGGGCACGACTTAACCTTGCTTTCACAGTCGGAACGGCCTAAAATGTATGGACGACGGTCGTCTTCGCAGGAGTCCCTCTCATGTTCCGGGTAGCTTCTTATCGAACTATCTCTCGTTTCGCCCTAATTCCCATTCTGGGGTTGCTGGCCTCCGCCGCCGTCGCCCAAGATGACTCCAAAGACTCACCGAGAGACCCGAAAGATGTGGTCCAGGCCGAGCAGGAAAAGGCCGACCAGAAAAAAGCCGACCAGAAGGCCCAGGACGCAAAGGTCCAGAACAAGGACCAGAAGACTGCTCAGCCCGCCGACGCCGTTGACCCTTTAAAGCGCCCAGTCACCGAGAAAGAACGGAAGAGGAACGCCAAGGCCCTCAAGCAGGAATTAAGCAAGCCCTATAAGAAGTGGCTCGACGAAGACGTCGTCTACATCATCACCGACGAAGAACGCGCCGCCTTCAAACAGCTCTCCAACGACGAAGAGCGTGACAATTTCATTGAAGCGTTCTGGCAGCGCCGCGACCCCACGCCCGACACCGAAGAGAACGAATTCAAAGAAGAGCACTACCAGCGCATCGCCTACGCCAACGAGCACTTCGCTGCCGGCGTCCCCGGCTGGAAGACGGATCGTGGCCGCATCTACATCGTGTTCGGCAAACCGGACGAAATTGAATCACACCCCTCCGGCGGCACCTACGAGCGTCCCATGGAAGAGGGCGGTGGTGAAACCTCCACGTTCCCCTTCGAAGACTGGCGCTACCGCTATATCGAAGGCATCGGCCAGGAAGTCATCATTGAATTCGTCGACAACTGTATGTGCGGCGAATATCACATGACCATGGACCGTTCCGAAAAAGACGCCCTGCTCTACACTCCCAACGCCGGCCTCACCATGTGGGAGCAGATGGGTATGGCCAACAAGGCGCAGCGCTTTACGGGCAACGGCATGGAACGCCTCGGCGTTGGTCCCGAGAGCTCGATGCTGCAGTCGAAGGAATTCGATCGCCTCGAGCAGTTCTATAAGCTGCAGCAGGCTCCAAAAGTCAAGTTCACGGATCTCGAAGAGGCTGTGAATTCGAAGGTCATCCTCAATCCCATGCCCTTCGACGTCCGCACTGATTACGTAAAGGTCACCTCTGACACAGTGCTGGTGCCCGTCACGATACAGATGAAGAATCGCGACATAACCTTCGTCAATAAAGAAGGCGTGCAGCGCGGTACCGTTAATATCTTCGGACGCCTTTCCACCCTGACCGGCAAGATCGTTCAGACCTTCGAAGACACGGTCCAGGTCGATGTTCCCGCCGAACTTCTGCCGCGCACCGCGGAGAATGCTTCGGTCTACTGGAAGGCGCTTCCGCTGCGTCCGGGCCGCTACAAGTTGAACGTCGCCATCAAAGACGTCAACGGCGATCGCAAGGGCCTCTGGAGTCGCAGCATCATCGTCCCCGAATATTCCGAGGACAAGCTCGCCACCTCGAGTCTCATCGTCGCCGACCAGATGGAGCCCGTGCCTACCAAGGCGATTGGCAGTGGTAGCTTCGTCATCGGCACCATGAAGATCCGTCCGCGGGTCGCTCCGGCCGACGGCAAGCCAGCCCTGTTTAAGCGCGATAAAGATCAAAAGGTCGATTTTTGGATGCAGGTCTATAATCTTGGTGTGGACGAGAAGACCCACAAGCCTTCCGCCACCTTTGAATACAACATCACCAATATTCAGACGAATAAGCAGATTGTGCAGAAAGTCGAATCCACCGATACCATGGGCAATGTCGGAGATCAGGTGACGCTGCAGAAATCGATTCAGGCCGCGAATCTCCAGCCCGGTATTTACAAAATTCAGATCAAGATCAACGATAACGTCTCGAAGCAGACCGTTGATCCGTCAGCAGTATTCGCGGTAGAGTAACTCCCTGCATTCCCCCAGGGGGTGGGGCATAGTTGAAGCTGGATAGGCTCGCAACTTGGCTAATGGTGTTCGGGCTCGCGCTCCCCGTGTGGGCCGCGGACCGTCCCGGAGCTATCTCCGGGTACGTTCGCGACGTCACCGGTACGCCGCAGATGGGCGCCGTCGTCGAGATCCTTGGTGCTGCCAATCGCTCCCTCACAGTTTTCACTGACGGCTCCGGTCACTACACTGCCACCGGATTGCTCCCCGGTCTCTACACCCTCAAAGTTACCGCTCCTTCCTTCTTGCCCGCCTTACGGGAAAAAGTCGGTCTTCGTCCCGGCAGCAGCCTCAGCGTAAACATCACGCTGAGCACTCTGCTTGGAGTCATGCAACTCGGGCCGGTGCGAAGTGTCCCCGATGATGATGACTGGAAGTGGACGCTTCGTTCCGTCGCCAATCGTCCCATTCTCCGCGTCTTCGACGATGTCACGCCTCCCGAAAAGCAGGATCATGAATTCCGCGGCACCGTGTCGTTCCTCGCCGGCTCGCCGGCCAGCGGTTATGGCAGCGGTTCTGACATGAACACTGGCTTCATGCTCGAGCGTTCCGTGTTTTCCGAGGGTCGTCTGGCCTTCAGCGGCAACGTCGGTTATGGAAATGCGCTTCCCAGCGCGGTGGTTCGCGCTCGTTACTCGCATCGCCTTTCTGACGGATCTGAGCCGACCATGGCAATGACGTTAAGCCGCTTTGCGCCCACCGATCCCAACCTGCACAATGAAGCCCTTCAGGCGCTGGCGCTTTCCGCTGGCGACGAGCTTTCTGTGGGCGACGTTCTCGAATTGAAATTCGGCAGTGAACTGCAGGCCATCCAGTTCCTCGGCCATCTGAACGCGTTCCGTCCGTTCGCTTCCGCCGATCTGCACCTCTCTCCGAACACTGTCGTCGAATACGGCTACACAACTTCGCGTCCCAGCACGCGCGTAGAAAAAGGCTTCGACTCCACTCCTTCCGACTTGAGCGAAGCGGATCCTCGCGTGAGCCTCGCGGGATTTGCTCCTAAGATCGAGAGTGCGCACCACCACGAACTCAGCGTGTCCCAGCGCCACGGTAATACCAATTTCCAGGTCGCGTTCTTTTCTGACCGCGTGGTCGATCCTGCCCTCACCGGCGTCGGAGACGTCACCGCAGCCGGCGGATTTCTTTTGCCTGACTTCAATTCCGGCACGTTCAGCTACGCCGGTAGCAACCTCGATACCAATGGAGTGCGGCTCGTTCTGCAGCACAAGTTCGCGTCCGATCTCACCGCAACGCTCGACTACGGCTACGGCGGCACGCTTGATCTCGCGCGCTCCGATGTAAAACTGCAGCAGGCAGCACAGTACATCACTACCCAGCGTCACCACGCACTCTCCGCGAAACTCAGCGGAACCACTCCTCGCACTCACACCCGCTGGATCGCTTCTTACCGATGGATCAATGGCACGACCCTCACGCCGGTGGACATGTTTAACGCCTCCGCCGGACAGAGCGATCCCTTCCTGAATATCTTCATCCGCCAGCCGATCCCCAGCCTCGGCGGGCACGTCGAAGCCATCATCGACATCCGTAACCTCCTGGCCCAGGGATATGTCCCGGTCGTTGGTTCCGATGGTCAGACGGTTTACCTCGTCGATTCCGCCCGTTCCGTCCGGGGCGGCGTGGCGTTTACTTTCTAAAAACAGGGAACACGAGCTACTGCTTTCATCGCCAAAGTGCCGCAGAAGTATCGCGCGAGCGGCCCGACGATGAGAGTAATCGGGGGATTTGTCGCAACTTGAGCAAGCCGGAGTACCACCCAGGTGACGTTCAGTGGTGAGACTTACGTGTGCCTCAGTCGACGTTCACCGTGAATTGAACCGAGTTCACGCCAGTTGCAGAGGCCGTGACCGTGACCGTACCCTTCGTCGTAGGAGCGGTGTAGAACGTGCCCGCAATTCCCTTGGAGGTGATTGCAGGATTGACCGAAAAGCTGCCACCGGCTCCTCCATCGTTGTAGGTTACAGAAACCCCTGATACAGCATTCGAATATTGGTCTTCCACCAAGACCTTCAATTGCAGGGTGGCTTTTTGGCCCGCCTTCACCGTTTGATTGTTGCCCGACGAAATGACCATGGAAGAAGGCTGTCCTGCGCGCGCGGTTTCTGTGAAGGAGATGGAAGCTACGCCGGCGGTTGAAGCCGTAACATGAACCGTCTGCGCAACCGTTCCCAGGGTGTAGTTAGAGCTTGCAACCCCTGACGAGTTCGTCGTCGCAGTAACGGGCGACAGCGTTCCCCCAGCGCCCCCATCAGAAAATGACACCGAAATACCCGGAACCCCGTTGCCCGAGGCATCTTTCACGGTGGCCGACAAAGCTGATGGCAGTGAAGTTCCCACAGTCGCAGACTGATAGTTTCCCGACTTGATTGTTATAACCGTAGGAGTGCCGGCGGTTGCCGTTTCCGTGAATGTTGTGCTCGCATAGCCGGAACTCGATGCGGTGATTGTGTATGTCCCAGGCTTTGACGGCAGGGTATAGGTTGTCGTGACTGTGCCGTTGCTGTCGGTAGTGGCATTTGGATTTGAAAGCGAACCCTTGCTGGCAGAGAACGTTACAGGAACACCGGCAGTGGTAATCGCACCGCCGCTATAGGGATCTGTCAACTGCACTTTCAGCGCAATGGGCAGGGTCGTTCCCACGACCCCCGATTGATTGTTGCCGGCCGCCTGGTCAAGCACTGGCAGCAGACCAAACACGCTCAGCTGGGTTTTACCATTTAGGTAGACTCTTCCGTCGGCCACGACCGGCATGCCGAAATGAACCATGGGGCCCAGTGCGTCGCGTGAACTCACCATCGCGCTGTCATAAAGCTCATGTGCCAGGTTCGTAGCATCGAAAGCAAAAAGCTTATTTGTGGGATAAGTCGCGTACCAGTAGATTCCGTTCTGGGTTCCATTTGCCGATACAATTCCGCCCGACGACTGTGCCGTCGCTTTCGGTGTTTGTGATGTCGGTACGGATGAAATCGCGTTGTTGCTGAACGAGTACGCCATTACGGGCGTCTGGTCTGCTGCGATATAAATGGTTTTGTTCCAGTACGTCACTCCGTTGTGTACTTCGCCCAGCACCGGCATATCCAGTTCTTGCGCGATCTGGAAATCGCCGACAGGATTGTAGCCGCCCAACTCATTCTGATTGAGCAAGTATGCCGTCCCGTTCTTGTCGACTGCGAGAGCGAAGTTGCTGCCGTCAGGCTGCTCCGGCAACAGCTGCACCAGGGTCGAACTCATATCGAGATCGTTTTCTTGGAAATACTCCTGATTGTATGGCGTGAAATAATCAGCAAGATTGAGACCTCCTTCATCCTGGTGGAGCTTAATCACGCTATCGCCGAAGTGAGTGCCGCCAGGCCCGTCAAACAACCCGTCCCCCGTGCTGAAGTAAATATCTCCCTCCCCGTCCCCCGCAAGGCCGCCTCCGGATTGCCAGATTGCCGAGGCATCCCGTCCGGGAGACACGTTGAAGGCGCCGACCTGCTGCAAACTCGTCGAGTTGTACGCCATCGCCCACCCATTTTCAGTTTTGATATTGCAACCGGGACCGCCGAATCCGATGTAGACGTTCCCCCCTTGCAGCAGCAGTCCGGGACGCTGCTGCTGGAATTTGTCGATAAATGGATAGGAGGTGCCGTCAACGACCACCGATGCCGTGACAACCACGGGACCACCGAACAATTCGGCGCCGGTCCCGAGGTCCAAGGCATGCAAGCGATGGACGTAGCTGCCGTTCTCCTTGGTCATCGCCAGTACATAGATCGCATTCTGGGAAAGGTCGATGACGGGTGTTCCCTGAATACCAAACTCTGAATAACCGGCAATGGTGCAGTTTTCGTCGGCGACGGGAACGGTCGTTACGCCGTTGGCCTCATTCAGAAAGTTGACCATCCATAGCGGGGATGCGTTGCTGCCTTGATTATTATCTGCATCGAAGGCGTAGACGCTGTCGTGCATCGTTGCCACATACACAACGTTGTGGACCGAACCCGTCGATGGAATAAACACACTCGGAACATAAAGCGGTTGCGCAGGTTCCTGTCCGTCCAGGGGTCGTGTAAACAGCTTGCCGAATTGCGCAGAATTCACGTTGGTATGAGTCAGAATTGTTTCATGAGTATTCTGACCCGTTCGCGCATTATCGTAATGTTGCGTTAGAACGGTGACCTGGCCCGTCGCGATGGCACTTAGGAGTGATAAGACAAAAAGTAATCCGACGTAGTAAACAACCTTTGGCAATTGAACGGAACTGTGGCGCAGACTCATAGAACCTCTGATCAGGCGTTATGTTTTCGATATTCCGTTCAGTCGGAACCCCGCCAAATGCTCGGATTCGATGCCAATTCGACAGACCTTACCGCCAATCGTGCCGAAAATCTATACTGAAATTTGTTGCAACCGGGCTCACCGCGCTCACGATCCCCTTTTAGGGCCCGGCGTCGTTCCGATTGGCGTCGGCCCATCCACGAAATCTATGCTTTCCATCAGCAATTCCTTGGTTGACGACGGCGATACTCTTTGGTTAATGTGAATCAGCTGATTGTGGGCGGGACTACGCATCTCTTTAGTATGCAAGCTTTTGCAAGGTTCCCAGAGCCGTAAAAGCGACAGCAGTCCGACCCGCAAAAACCTTCACTCCCCTAAAACCGAACTGTTGTAAGGAGACCAAATGAGAGCGCGCATTCTCGTAGTGTTTGTGCTTTTGGCTGCAATCAGCCTATCGGCGCAGACCTTCCGCGGAACCATCCTCGGAACCGTCACAGATCCTTCCGGCGCAGTCGTCGCCGGGGCCAAGGTCACCGTGAAAAATACCGCGACCGGCCTTGAGCGCGCTACCGAAACCAGCGCCGATGGCAGTTACTCCGTTCCCGAACTGCCCATCGGCACTTACAATGTCAGTGTTACCCAGAGCGGATTCCAGACCTTCGTCGCCACGGGCGTAACCGTCGATGTCGCCACCGAGCGCCGCGTCGATGCCGCCCTGAAAACGGGTGAAGTTTCCACCAGCGTCGAGGTTTCCGCCGACCAATTGCCAATCGTCGAGACCACAACCAACACTCTCGGCGGAGTCCTCACCGCGCAAACCGTTGAAGACATGCCGGTCAACGGGCGCGACTACACCAAGCTCATTTATATGAACCCGGGTGTGGCGGGATCGCCCGACCAAATCTCTGATTCGCCCGGTTCTTACGGTGAGTTCTCGATGAATGGCGCTCGCGGGCGATCCAACAACTATCTGCTCGACGGTACCGACATGAACGACGGCTACCGCAACGATCCCGCGATCAACCAGGCAGGTGTGTTTGGAACGCCTTCCACGATTCTTCCCATCGACGCGGTTGCTGAAGCCAATGTCTTGTCGAACTTTCAGCCGGAATACGGACGCAACTCCGGCGGCGTCGTCAATATCGTCACCAAGAGCGGCACCAACGCGCTCCATGGCAGCGCAGCCGAATACTTCCGCAACAGCGCCCTCGACGCGCGCAACTACTTCAACATCGCGAGCCAGCCCAAAGCTCCTTTCCACAACAACCAGTTCGGAGCTTCGCTCGGCGGTCCTATCGTCAAAGACAAAACCTTCTTCTACGCCGATTACGAAGGACAGCGGGAACCCGTAGGCGTCGTCACCGTAGCCAACGTTCCCAACACCGGCTCCGGACCGAATGGCCAGTTGGCCCCCTCCGACGCCAGCAATCCCGTCATCGCGAAGCTTCTTGCGCGCAACCCCTGGCCCGCTCCCAACCTACCCTCGGGACAGGCTTCTATCGTTTCTCCCTCTTTCAACGACTTGACCAGCTTCATCGCGAAGATCGATGAGAACTTCAATCCCAGCAACGTTCTCACAGGCCGCTACTTTTTCGGTGACAGTATCCAGTCGTTCCCGCTTGCGTTGACCGCTAGCGGCGGTCAACTGCCGGGATTCAACACATTCACTCCGACTCGCGTGCAATTGGTTTCGCTTTCCTACACCCACACGATCGGCTCTAACAAGGTGAATGAACTCCGTTACGGGTGGAATCGTTTCGCAGAAGGTTTTTTCCCGGCCGACCAGAATTTCAGCCCTAGCTCCATTGGCCTGTGCGCTGCCACTTCCACCCAGTTATGCAACGGCGGACCTTCCGACTCCGGCATGCCCATTGTCCTGGTCAGCGACGTCGCTCAGCTTGGCGCCACCAGCAGTGTCCCGCGCCATCGCTTCGATACCAATAATCAGCTGCTCGACAACTTCTCATGGAAGATCAACAAGCACGACTTGAAATTCGGCGCCAATTTCTACCGCACCTCGATCCAGCAGTACTTCGATAAGTACTTCCGCGGCAGGCTGAAGTTTTCTGGAGGGTGCGTCTCCCCCACATCAACCGGACTGGAGGATTTCCTCGCCGGATGCGTCGACAGCGGCTTCCAGTACTTCGGCAACACCTTGCGCCATACCCACGAAAATAGTTTCGGCTTCTATGTGCAGGATGACTACCGTGCCACGCAGCGCCTCACCCTCAACTTCGGCCTGCGCTACGACTACTATGGCGTCGTCGGCGAAAAGAACAACCTGCTGAGCAACATCACCAGCATGTCCCCGGCTCCTGGAACCGGAACCTTCACTCTCACCCAGGTTGGTCAGCCGGGACTGCCCAGCCTTTACAACCCCGATAAAAAAGATTTCGCTCCTCGCGTCAGTGCTGCATGGGACGTCACCGGCAAAGGCAAGACCGTCGTCCGCGCCGGATGGGGCATGTTCTTCGACGCCTTCTCGCAAGACATGGTCCTCGGCCACCTGCCCTACGCGCCCTATTTCGATCCCGGCCCGGCCTACAACAACTTCGGACCTTCGGCCATTCTTTCAACCGGTGCAGTGGGCGGCCCCATCGCGCCTGGCGTTCCGGTGTACCAAGCGACCACGAGTTGTGGTTACGAGTGCGACGTGTTCGCTTTCGACCGTAATATCAAGATGCCGTACATGGAGAACTTTAACCTGAACATCCAGCAGCAGATCTCCAGCAAGTCGGCAATTCAGATCAGCTACGTTGGGTCGCAGGGACATCGGCTGTGGCGCTTCTTCGATGTCAGCCAGCCCAGCACTGCCCAAATCAATGCGGCTGACATTGCTTGCAATTGCATCAACGACTTCGGCACAGCCGCTCGTCCGTTGAACGGAAATCCCTATGGCGCCTACTACGTGCTCCAGGAGAACTCCACCGGCAAGTCGAACTACAATGCGCTGCAGGTTAGCTATCGCATCACCGGTTGGAAGGGTGTCACATCAGTCATGAACTACGTCTGGTCCAAATCGCTCGACAACTCCAGCGACGGCGAAGACTTCGTACCCAATCAGGCGCAGCCCAACGACAGCACCCGGCCCTGGCTCGAGTATGGACCTTCGAGCTTTAACATCCCCCACCGCTTCACCTGGAACTTCGGCTACGAGTTGCCGCGCAAGGGTGGCAGCATGCAGGCTCTGAAGAATGGATGGGGAGTTAACAGCATTCTCACTCTGCAGAGTGGGCAGCCCTTCCACCTCAACTACAACTTCTGGGATGACTACAGCGGCAGCGGCAACGCCTTCGACCGCCCCGACGTTGTCGGCCCCATCGTCTATCACAAGCGCGATCCGTACAACTATCTCGACCTGAGTTCGTTCGCGATCCCGTGCAGCGTAGCCGTCCCGGCAACGGGCACGGCCTCAGATTGCACCATCGGCACTCGCCACTTCGGCAACATGGGACGCAACTCGCTCAGTGGCCCGACTTTCAAGGAGTGGAATTTCTCGTTCTACAAGAAAACCAACATCACCGAACGCGTCGACATGAAGCTCGGCGTGGATTTCTTCAACCTCCTGAACCACCCGAACTTTTCCAATCCGCTCTTGCCGGCATTCATCGCGGACGCCGGATACACGGGTGTATTCGCCAACGCTCCTGGAAATCGGGAAGTGACCGTCGGGTCCTTGCCTATCACCGCCACTGGCGACGTCGGCATCGGAAACCCCTTCATCGGCGGCGGCGGCCCTCGAGGTATCCAACTCTCAGCCGTCTTCAAGTTCTAACCAGCTTGCGGTTACAACTTAGCCCCTGCCTCGGCAGGGGCTTTCTTACTGCGCAACAGCGAGTTGCTCCACGCTTCGTGCGTTTCGAAGGGTGGGCATTCCCATGCGAAATCTGAATCCGGTCGTTCTATGAAAGTCCTGTTCGCGCCTCAGCAAGGTCCGCTGGGCCGCGTCGGACTGCCGGATTCCTGTGTTGGAAGTTGCTGTGTCGAGGGAACGGTGAATGGTGTCGTGCCCGCCAGGTTGTTCACGCATTCCTGAATCATCTGCTGATCGACCTGCAGAGTGGACGGCAAGCTTGGAATGGAAAAATCCGGGCTGTTGAAATTGAAAGCGCTGGTGAGATCTCCGACCGTCGCCCGCCTCCACGCGCTTAAGTTCGGCACTTCGGCGCCAAATCGAGTTTCGAGAAATCGCAACACCGACGTGTGATCGAACAGGTCCGAGGAGACGAATCCGCCGCTGCTGAACGGTGAAATGATCAGCATCGGGACTCGAAATCCCAACCCGACGGGCCCGTTGATCGGCGGGTTTCCAACGACCGTTGGATCGGGTACCGCCGGCGCAGTCACATATTCGCCGGGAGTTCCCGCAGGCGCTGTGACTGGAGCAACATGATCGAAGAATCCGCCATTCTCGTCGTAGTTCACAAATAAAACTGTCTTCGCCCAGAGCACGGGATTTGCCATCAAAGCCGTGATGATTAGCGAAAGAATATTCTCGCCAAACACAGACGGCGCCGGCGGGTGATCTGACGTCACGACCGACCCGATCAGCCACGACACTTGTGGCAAGTTGCCCGTCGCGATATCGGAAAGAAAGTCGGTAGGGAACTGCGGCCCGAACGCATTCTGATGCAGGACCGACGACGGATTCTGATAATTCGCAAAGTACGAGAGCACATTGTCAGAGAGAATCCCGCCGAGAATATTTGTGTCAGGAGACGAATAGACCTTCCAGGAAATTCCCCGGGCCTGCAGTTGCTCCGGCATCGTCGTGTACGTCAACCGCCCATACATCGATGAACGGTTATTCACGATAGTCTGCAGAATTGGTCCCCCATTCTTCCCATCTGGATCGAGCGACGCAGCCATGCAATACAGGCGATTCGGATCGGTCGGTCCAATGACGGAACAAAAATAGTTGTCGCAAATCGTGAACGCATCGGCGAGCGCGTAGTAATAAGGAATATCGGCGCGCGTGTAGTAGCCCATGGTGAGCACCGCATCGTTGGCATTGATGGGCAGCCGCGAATTCACAAAGCCGTCCATGTTGCCGTTGTCCCAGCTTTGATGCTGCGGCGCCCAATCGTGGCTGATGTCGTGCGTACACGCCGCATTCACCTGCGTGGTGTCAAGATGAAAAGGCAGAAGCTTTCCAGCCGGTACGATCGTGGTGTTCGACGAGTCCGGCTGTTGAAAGGCCGGGCTGCTATCGGAGAATCCGCGAACGCCGCGATAGCTGCCGAAGTAATGATCGAAAGAGCGGTTCTCCTGCGTAAGGATCACGACGTGTTCAATATCGGTGATCTTGGCGCAACCGGACAGGGCCGAGGAAATGGTTTTGGAAACTCCGCATCCACTTAAACCGAGCCCAGCGACTTCGGCCATGGCTGCAGCGCTTCCGAGTTTGAGCACATTTCGGCGGGTCAATTTGTGCATAGGTGTCAGATTCTTGGATGCCATTCCTGTGACAAAGGGTGGGGACGGCTTACAGCTGGGATCAGATTGGACCGAGGCCGAGATGCCTGAAACTGAGGAATCGCTCTTCCGTACCGCCGCCGTCCCGGCCGCTTTCGTAGCGTCTCGCCGCTACCCCCGTAGGCGTGTCTTACGGATGGTTAAAAAATCGCCAATAGAAGGCTGCAAACACCAGCACGATTCCGATGTTCACCATCAATCGCTCCCACAAATGATTCCTGAAAATCAAAACATCTACAGCGACGATGACAGCGATCATCGCCACCAGGTACGGCACGGCAATCATCGGTTTTGCCATCGCGATTTATAAGGTGACGCCCCGGACCGACAGGTTGCGTCGAGCTCGCGGGACTCTGGTTCCATGTATGTGATGCGCCGGGACGCCCGATGCACACCGAATGATCGCTGAAGGAACACTTGTCGTAATACCGCAAATGCGCTGCAGCCCACCAGATGCCCGAATTGTCGTATCTTTACTTAATTGCTTCCCATCGTATAATTGCGCCCACCCATGGCTCTAACCTCTGGCACCAAACTCGGCCCCTACGAAATAATTTCGCCACTGGGCGCGGGCGGCATGGGCGAGGTCTATCGCGCCCGCGACACTCGCCTCAAGCGCGAAGTCGCCATCAAAGTTTTGCCTCAGGCGCTCTCGCTCGATGCCGACCGCTTGCGCCGTTTCGAGCAGGAAGCCCTGGCCACCGCTGCGCTGAATCATCCCAACATTCTGGCGGTGTTCGACATCGGTACGCACGAGGGCGCGCCCTATGTCGTCTCGGAATTACTCGAAGGCGAAACCCTGCGTGACCGCCTGCGCGGCGGATCGCTCGCCCTGCGCAAGACGCTCGACTACGCGCTTCAGATCGCGCACGGTCTGGCCGCCGCTCACGAAAAAGGCATCATCCATCGCGACCTGAAGCCTGAAAATTTATTCCTCACCAAAGATGGACGCGTAAAAATCCTGGACTTCGGCCTCGCCAAGCTGACCCAGCCCGATCCCTCATCGCACACGTCCCTTCCCACCATGACCCACGTGACCGAAGCGGGCGCGGTCATGGGAACGGCAGGCTACATGTCACCCGAACAGGTGCGCGGCGCCGCCATCGATCCCCGCTCTGACATCTTCACCTTCGGCGCCATTCTCTACGAGATGGTTTCTGGCAAGCGCGCCTTCCATCGCGACACGCCTGCCGACACGATGAGCGCAATTCTTAAAGAAGATCCTCCGGAGCTGACCGAGACCAACCGCAGCGTCTCGCCCGCGCTCGAGCGCATCGTGCAGCACTGCCTGGAAAAAAATCCCGAGCAGCGGTTCCATTCCGCCAGCGATATCGCTTTCGATCTCGAGCATCTCTCCGGAATTTCTGGTGCCACCACACGCCCCGCAGCCGCGGTTGCGGCAAAACAGCCAGGTCACAAAACCCTGATCGCACTCATCGCTGGCTTGGCCGCCGTCGTCGCGCTGGTCGTATTCGCTTGGTGGCTGGGCAGGTCCAGCGTGCACGTCACCCAGGCCGAATACAAGCAGGTCACCTTTCGCACAGGTTCCATCGGCCACGCCCGCTTCACGCCCGACGGCAGCGTCGTTTATAGCGCCGCCTGGGACGGAGAAGACCCGCAGCTGTATATCGCCAGCGGAAGCGATCCGGGTGCGCGCGAACTCGGCCTGAAAGACGCTGAACTCCTTTCCATCTCTAAAAACGGAGAGCTCGCGGTCCGGCTCCGCTCGAAATTTTTCGCAGGCTATGCGCGTACCGGCACCCTCGCTCGCGTCCCCCTCAGTGGCGGCACCCCGCGCGAACTGATGGACGACGTTCAAGACGCGGATTGGGCTGCAGACGGCGAAAAGATGGCAGTCGTCCGCTACGTTGCGCAAACCAATCATTGGCGTCTGGAATATCCCATCGGCAACGTGCTGCTCGACAGCATCAACTGGATCAGCCATCCCAAAATTTCACCGGACGGAAAGCTGGTCGCCTTTGCCGACCACGAGGTTCCGGGCGGCGATGACCAAGGTTCTGTCGCGGTGATCAGCGCCGACGGCAAAGGCGTGGAGAAGAAGCTTTCTTCAGGTTGGTCTTCGGTGGAGGGCATTCTTTGGTCGCAAGCGGCAGATGAGATCTGGTTCACCAGTAGCGACTCCGGCGCAGCCCTGAACCCGCGTGCCGTGACCCTCTCCGGCAAGGTGCGCAGCATCACCAGCGTGCCAGGCGGAATGTGGATCGAGGACCTCCGCAATGGCAGCGCCCTGATGGTCACTCAGCAAACTCGCATTGGCATTCGCGGGCTGGCACCGGGCGCGAAAGAAGAGCGCGAGTTAGGCTGGTTCGGCTGGTCCGACATGCGCGGCCTCAGCCGCGACGGCCACAAAGTCCTCTTCGAGGAAGAAGGCGATGGCGGTGGCCCGAACTACACACTCTTCGTCCGTGATACCGATGGCTCGCCGCCAACCCGTATTGGCGAAGGCCTCGGATTCGCCATCTCTCCCGACGCAAAATGGGCGATCTCAAAACCGGCCAAAGGTGGCAATCTCAAGCTTGTCCCCACGGGGGCCGGAGAATCCCGCACCTTGACCCACGACTCCATCAGCTATGGCTCGGGCCAGTGGCTGCCGGATGGCAAACAGGTTCTAGCCTCCGGGATCGAGGCTGGGCACCGGCGCCGCGATTACCTCATCGACATCAGCACGGGCGATTCCAGGCCCATCACACCTGAAGGCGTTTACGGGGTCGAGCTCTCACCCGATGGCCGGAGTGTGGCCGTACATGGTCCCGATGGCGTGGGAATCTGGTCACTCGACACCAGCGGCATGCGCCTCATCCCCGGATTCGACAAGAAACTCACGGTCTTTGGCTGGTCGCCCGATGGCAAGTCGCTGTACGCCGTTACAGCCGTCGGTCACAACACATCGTCGCAAGTCTATAAAGTGGATATTGCCACAGGCAAAACCGCGCTCTGGAGAACTTTCGGTACCGCGCTCGGAACCGGAGTGGATGGAGTGAGCCCGCCGATTTTTTCGAGCGATGGAACCGCCTACGTCTACCTCTACGTCCGCAGGCTTTCCCAGGCCTACGTGGTCACTGGATGGAAGTAGGCAGGGCCGCTCCCGTGCAGTGAATGAAATGATCGTGATTCAGTCCCCACGCTTGCAGCTCATTCAGTTTCAACTAACGGATGCAGAAGAAGTTTTTGCCTGCATCACGCCCGCCATCGCCCGGTTCATGCGCTGGGACCCGCCCACATGGAGCGAATACCTCGCACGCTGCGAAGAACGGCTGCGGTCCCCGGACCCGAATATCCTCTCCTTCGTCATCAGGCGGCGCGACAACCATGAATGCTTTGGCATGGCCGCGCTCGAAGGCCTCGACGGGCCATCGCCCGAACTGGGCCTCTGGATGAAGGAAAGCGCGCACGGTCACGGTTTTGGTCGGGAAGTGGTGGCTGCGCTCGCCGCCTGGGCGCACAAAAACTTGGGCAAGCAGAGTTTCATCTACCCTGTCGCGGTGCAAAATACTGCGAGCCGCCGCATCGCCGAAAGATTCCAAGGCGAAATCATCGGACACCGCACCAATCCCAAATACGAGTCCGTCGTTTACAGGATTCCCTGGAAGGGCTGACCGTTTCCTTCCTCTGGAGGGATCAGTTGCGACCACTCGAGTAGCACTCATTTTGAGGGTTTTGAGCCTAAACGGGATGCTTCGTCAACTGACTCTTTGCGAGCGAACGACGGCTCCAGATTAGATATGTTGCCGCGCATCGTGCGGGTGTCCTCAGATGAAAAAAACAGAGTTCCCATTCCAACCCTTAGCAACTGTTCGCGGTGCCACTTGGGAGACATAATGCCAACTGAAGAATGGGAATTTGACCCAAGCAGCAGATGACCAACTTCGTGTGCCATCACATGCCCCAACACTCTGCCAATGGACGCGCCGCAATCCCGATGCAAGGTCGCAATGGAATCAAAGAACACGTCGGCGTACACACCACCATTTTCCGCGAGAAATGCCACTCCGAAGATTGACTCGGCGCCCCCCAGAGCTTTGGGAACAATTCTCAACACCAGGTGCTTTCGGTCCGGCGCCTCGTGACAGCGCGAGTCGGTGGATGCAAGAAATGCATCGCAATTTACCCAGACAGTTGACACTTTAGCCCGTTGGAAAATCCTCATGCCTTCCCCTTCTGCCTGGGATAGGACCTTATCGGATAGAGCAACTTCGCTGTAGACCTGAATCGTAATGGTTGAGTCTGCAGCCCAGCCCATAGCGGTGATGGAAAGGAATACAAGAATCGGATACGCCCTCTGAATTCGGCTCACCAGACCACCTCCAGTGAGCCACAACCTTAGTCAGGAAATCGAATTACTCAATGCAACGGCGATTACATCTGACGCACATGTGGATTACGTATCCAACCTTTTTCTTTCAGATATTTGCAGGCGTTGATGACACGTTCGAAAGCAGGAATGCTGATGTAAACTAGCGCGCCAGGAGATTTCCGCAGCATGCCCGCTGGCGAAAAAGGTCGAATCGTTCGCTTTGCGACTTTCGAAGTTGACCTGCAGAGTGGAGAGCTACGGCAGAAGGGCCTCAAAGTTAGACTTCAGGGACAGCCTTTTCAAATTCTGGCAACGCTGCTGGAGCGCCCAGGAGAGGTGGTTACGCGAGAGGAGCTGCGTCTCCGGCTATGGCCGACAGACACCTTTGTCGACTTTGATCACAGCCTAAATGCAGCTGTCAAAAGATTGCGTGAGTCGCTCGGTGACTCGGCGGAAACTCCCACCTTTATTGAGACACTCGCCCGGCGCGGATACCGTTTCCTCGGCAACGTTGAGATACTGCCCGCGAGCCCATCAAGTCTCTCGGAAGTAAAGAGTAATCCACCAAGTGCCTATCATGCTCGGTCACCGAAATGGCAGTTCGGTGTAGCAGTGCTTGCGATTGTCGCCGTGGCTGGCATGGTAGCGGGGCTGTTAAGGTGGCGCAGCGCGTCACGATCGTTGCCTCAAGTTTCGCCCACATTGCAACGTTTGACGACCAATGGGGCCCAAAACTGGATCATCGCTTCGGCCATCTCTCCTGATGGCAAGTACCTGGCATTCTCCGATAAAACCGGAATCTATTTGCGTCTCCTTTCGACGGGTGAGCTGCACGCTCTAGTGCCGAAGATTTCTGACGCTACCTCTTTGGGATGGTTCCCTGACGGTTCCCATGTGTTGGCATCGTGGACTACTACACCCGGCAAGAAAGGTTTGTGGGCTGTCTCCATCCTCGGCGGAAATGCAAGGCAACTGGGCGACGAAGGTTGGTCGGCCTCGGTTTCTTCTGACGGCTCACAAATTGTGTTTCTCAAAGGCGCAGACTTCGCGGACGTGGGCCATGAAATCTGGGTCATGCGCGCAAATGGCGCAGATCCGCGAAAGCTGGTGTCCTTTCCAGGAGGCCATCTGGCCTCGCCGGTTTGGTCGCCCGATGGCCGCTGGATTGCCTACGTCAGAAACAAGCCTGAGCCCGACGCTGAAGAACCCGAGATTGATATCTTCAACCTGAAGCAAGGTGCTAGCCAGGTTCTTTTATCGCAGCATCCTGTGGAGGTTTGGGGGATGACTTGGCTCCCGGATGGACGTTTAGTCTATGCGATGGATGAGCCACCACCTAGCCAGAACAGCTCGAACTTTTGGGCGGCACACATAGACTTGAGCAGCGGTCGCTTCGTTGGGACGGCGGCGAGAATCACAAGCGGCGACGGTTTTGTAGTGCAACCTAGCGTCACCACGGACAGCAAGCATCTCGTATTTAACAGGGCTCGGCCTCAGTCTGATGTCTATATTTCCGAGTTTTCTGCAAAAGGAGCACGGCTCAGTACACCGCGCCAGCTTACGTTCGACGAAGCCTACGACCTCCCTTTCGACTGGACGATTGACAATCAGTCCGTGCTGTTCATCTCTGATAGAACCGGCATGCCTAACGTTTTTCGACAACGGATAGACGGAACCTCGGCGGAAATGCTGGTCATCGATCAGGAGAAAAAAGCGCCAATTTGCCGATTGACTCCAGATGGGTCCCAGATTCTCTATTCAGTTCCCATGAATCCAGGCGACAATTTAGGACCGGTGCGGCTGATGCGAGCGCCTCTCAAAGGCGGCCCGCCCCACATAGTGCTTGAGGCCCCGGCAATCGGTAACTTTGAGTGTTCCCACACACCAGCGACCATCTGCGCCTTCGGCCAGGAAAAACCAGACGAGCTGGTCATTTCGATTTTTGATCCGGCCATAGGCGAGCCGCACGTAGTAGCCACTCTTCAGGCCGGTTGGGGTTGGGGGCTTTCGCCGGATGGAAAGTCAATCGCTGCCTCTACCTTCGGCCCCACCAACAACCGAATCCGGCTGCTCTCGCTCGCGGGTCAGCCTACTCGCGAGGTGACGGTGAAAAACTGGAGTGGCTTCACTTCCCTCGATTGGGCAGCAGATTCCAAAGGTTTTTTTATCAACAGCAATCCTGCGGGATTGAGGCAAAGCCTGCTGTATGTGGACTTAGCGGGCAATGCTCACCAGATCTGGCAAGTAAACCACGTTTGGCCTAGCTGGGCGATTCCCTCTCGCAATGGAAAATATCTGGCAATCCTGGGACCTACCATGGACAGCAATGTTTGGATGGCAGAGTCCTTTTGAGATTCCTTCAGAGATCTGAAATGCCGTCAATCAGTGCCATTAATTCTCGACAATCGTCAGTTGTTGTAGGAAGGGTTTCGCCAACTATCGGACACAGCCTAAGACGCGCATGATCATCCAAACAACGATCAGCAAGAGAACGAGCAGCGCTGTACTCTTGCCGGAGCTACCCGAGCTTCCGAAAATGGGTGCCATGGCACGAGTATACGTAGGTCATCATTTTGAGCGTAATGATTCCATAAACAATGTCGGCTCCCAGGCCCGAGTAAACTTTGGAAGCGCTAACCACCAAAGGGCTCGGAGGAAAGGAGCCGAACATGCTGATTATAGGGTGTGATTATCATCCGGGCTTCCAGCAAATTGCTTGCGT
>DASYZA010000250.1:0-257125 GCA_035946775.1 Candidatus Sulfotelmatobacter sp.
CTTCAGATCCTCGCCGAGCGCACGGGCGGCATAGCCTTCTTTCCGCGTACTCTCGACGAAGTCGATTCGATCAGCAAGACCATCGCGAACGATATCCGCAATCAGTACGCGATCGGCTACAAGCCCTCGAATCCCAAAGGATCGGGTGGTTTTCGCCAAATTCGCGTGGATGCGAAAGGCAAAGGTCACGGGAAACTCATCGTTCGCACGAAGACCGGTTACTACGCCGGATCGCAGACCGCCTCCGCCGCCAAGTAATCCCGCGCGCATCTACGGTTTCTCGAGGCTTTGCGCCGCGGATTCAATCAGCGCAGCTTCATCCTCAAGAGCCTTCGCCACGCGCGTGACTTCCTGCTCGGCTTCCGCATAGTGTTTCTGTTCGATGCCTTCGCGAACGCCGGGCATGGTCTTGACGCCGTATCCGCTGTAAACGCCAGGCGCATAGATCAGGTGCTTGTACCACGACCGCCGCGGCAGTCCGTCTTCATTCGTCAGCTTGCGTTCGCTCTGGATCAATTTCGCGTTCAATGCTGCCAGCGTTTCGACCTGAGTCTCGCTCAGGTTCTGCTGCTTCTGCGATAACGCCTTGCGGTAGTGTTCGGCGGCGTGCGTCAGCATGTCACCCGCATTCTCCAGCGGAGCAAAGCTGATATACGGAGGCACATCTTCTTTCGCCGGGGCAACCCTCGGCCGCCGTGGATCAAGCATCGCCTTGAATACTCCTTCCTCCAGTTCCTGATCGCGCTCGCGTGCCTCTTCCTGCTTGTCCGCCAGCAGTTTTTTCAGCTCTTTCGTGTATTTCTGCATCGTGTCGGCGAAATCCACGAAATCAAACGGCAGGACTTCGGCATCCGCCAGCCTCATCACCGACGTCCCGATGCTCTGGGCGAGCGCTCTGCCGTATACGAAATCCGTGTCCGAAAAATGCGTGTACCAGTAGAAATCGTCATAGATCGAGTGATAGATCCCCTGCTCGTCTTCGCCGCCGTATCCGAGATTCAGGCTGGCAATCCCCAGATGATCGAGAAATCCGGTGAAGTCCGTCCCCGAGCCGAGCGCCTCGATCCGCATATCTGCACGGTCGCGCAGTTCCTTCCGGTCATCCGCAGATTTGGCGTGTCCGATGTCCCACAGATGCTCGCGTTGCCACACGCTCATCTTCGTTTCCGGATCCTCAATGTCCCGCGCCACGCCGTTGATGAACTGCTCCAGCGAATGGGATCCGCCCATCCCGAACAGCCCGCGATCGTTGCCATCCGTATTGATGTAAACCGCCGCATGCTGCCGCAACTCATCCGCATGCGCTTCCACCCATTCGGTCGAACCGAGAAGCATCGGTTCCTCACCATCCCACGCGGCGTAAATAATGGTCCGCCGCGGCTTCCAGCCCTGCTTCAGGAGCATCCCGAACGCGCGCGCCTCCTCCAGCAATGGAGCCTGACCCGACACCGGATCCTCCGCCCCATTCACCCACGCGTCATGATGGTTTCCTCGAATAACCCACTCATCCGGCGCAACGCTGCCCGGAATTTTCGCGATCACGTCATAGACGGGTTTGATATCCCAATTGAATTCCAATTTCAGATGAACTTTCGCAGGCCCCGGCCCCACGTGATAGGAGATCGGTAAACTGCCGCGCCATTCGTCCGGAGCCATCGGGCCCTTGAGCGCGGCCAACAAAGGCTGTGCATCGCCATACGAAATCGGCAGCACCGGAATCTTCGCCAGGCTCTTTGCTTCTTTCAGCGACAGCCGCTTCGCATCGGGTGTAGCACCGACTCCCGGAGTCAACGGATCCCCCGGACTAGCCGAAGCAAAGTCCATCACACTGCCGCGCTGCACCCCGTTCGGATTGCGCATCGGACCATCTGGAAACACAACATCACGCGTATAACCATCATCCTGCGGCTCGGAATAGATCAGGCATCCAATGGCTCCATGTTCCGCGGCAACCTTGGGCTTTACCCCGCGCCACGAGTGGTAATACTTCGCAATCACAATCGCGCCCTTCACCGAAACGCCCAGCCGTTCCAGCTTTTCGTAATCCTCGGGCAGACCGTAGTTCACAAACACCAGCGGCGCCGTCACATCTCCATCCGGCGAGTACGCGTTGTAAGTGGGAAGCTGCTCCGATTTCTGATTCGACGTCGGATCGACCGCCAGCGCCGGCTCCTCCAGCTTCGCCGTGAACTTCGTCGGCTCAACCATCTCGACCACGCGAACCTTCGGAGTAGGGAACAGCACGTTGAACGTTTCGATGTGCGCATCCAGTCCCCATTCCTTGAAGTGCGCCAGGATCCACTCGGCATTTTCCTTGTCATAAGGCGACCCGACGTGATGCGGACGCGCACTCATCCGCCGCATGTATTCCCGCAGATTGCCAGTGTCGGGAATGGCGCGAAACTTCGTCTCCCAATCGCGCTCGCTCTGACTCGACTGCGGAGAGTACCCGACCAACACAGCCTGATCAGCACCAACCTGATCAGCACCAATAAGAGAAGACGGCATAAACAAAGCGAGAATCAACATCAAAGCGGCAAAGCGTCGCATGGGATCCCTTCGTGATTGGATTGGCCGCCAATTATAGCCGCCCGATGACAAATCGCAGACCTTGGCCAGATTTTCTTTGCGTCCTCCGCGGTCTTTCTTCGCGATCTCTGCGGTCAAGCTCTCAAGTGGGTCCACCGCCGCTCACTGCTCACTGACCACTAGCCCCCTATTCCCCATTCCCTAATCCCTATCGATTGACGATTCCCCCCCACCCCCGTAGTCTGGAATGTGATTTCCAAAACTTCCGAAATGTCCCGCCTGCGCGTCGCCGACGACATCACCCAACTGGTCGGCGAAACTCCAATGCTCCAACTCAAGCGCCTGGTCCCCTCCGGATCAGCCGGCCTCTTCGCCAAACTTGAGTACCTGAATCCCGGAGGCAGCGTCAAAGACCGCGCCGCCATCGGCATCATCCGCCGAGCCGAGCAGGAGGGGAAGCTCGCCCCCGGAGGCACCATCGTCGAAGCCACAGCCGGCAACACCGGCATCGGCCTCGCCCTCATTGGCGTCAACCGCGGATACAAGGTGAAGCTCTTCGTCCCCGAGCGCTTTTCCGAAGAAAAAGTCATGATCATGCGCGCCCTCGGCGCCGAGGTCACCCGCACTCCTGACGCCGAGGGCATGCAAGGAGCCATCAAGCAAGCAAAAGCCCTGGTTGCCACTGATCCCAAGGCCTTCATGGCCGGACAATTCGAAAATCTCGCCAATCCCGACTACCACTACGAAACCACCGCGCACGAAATCTTCGACCAGATGGAGGGCCGCATCGACGCCGTCATCGTCGGCTGCGGCACTTGCGGAACGTTCTCCGGCGTTGCGCGATATTTGAAAGAGAAACTCCCGCACGTGCTGGCCTACGCCGTCGAGACCCAGGGATCCACCCTCGGAGGCGGTCAGCCCGGACCACACAAAGTTGAAGGCATCGGCACCAGCTTCATCCCGAAGACCTTCGACCCGTCTGTTTGCGACGAAGTCATCATGGTGAGAGATAACGAAGCCTTCGGAATGGTGAAAGATCTGGCGGCGAAAGAAGGGGTGCTAGCAGGATCAAGCGGCGGCGCCGCCGTCTTCGCCTCCCTAAAAATTGCGAAGAAGCTGGGAGCCGGGAAGCGCGTAGTCACGATCGTTCCAGACTCCGCCGAGCGCTATCTCTCCAAAAAGATTTTCGAAGGCGGAATCTGACTGCGGATTCTGATCGATGTAGCTACCGACATCGCCGCTGTCCAGTGGAGCGAACTCGACCGTAGCGCCGGCGTCCCACCCGCTGTCGCGCCGGCATCTTCCGCCGCACCCCCAACACCGCCGCAAAGCCTAAGAGTTTTCCACAGCCTTCTCTCTCGCCGATGTTCACATAACCTTGACTTCACTGCCGACCTTCCACCATCCTGAGAAGTTCGCCAGATCACCGCAGAATCCTCATAGGGTTCTTGTGAAACCCTGTGGTCCCTGTGGTGAGAAAAATTCCCAGAACGGGAAACAAAATCGGAGCGAAGTAACGTAAGTCTCTGCTGCTCAAGATTTTGCAAGCTGATCCTTAAAGTGTCGTACTGATTCAAAAGAACTTACGCTGTAGAGATCGACGTAAGTCTCTGCGGCTCAAGATTTTACCCGTATCTTGCTGATTTCAGAGATTTATTTTACGATTTTCCGCTAAGTCTTTGATTCCAGTAGATCGCAGAGGGGGAGGGTACCCCCAAGCAGCTGCGCATTCCCAAAACGAAACTCGAAATCAAACTATGAAAGCTACCAAAACTCTCGGATTTGCCACCCGCGCCATCCACTCCGGGCAGGAACCCGACCCACTCACCGGAGCCGTGACGGTTCCGATCTACCCGACCTCGACGTACGTCCAGCAAGGCATCGGCGAGCACAAGGGATACGAATATTCCCGTGTCTCCAATCCCACGCGCACCCGTCTCGAGCAGAACCTCGCCGCCCTCGAAGGCGGAGTCGCCGCCCGCGTCTTCGCCAGCGGTATGGCCGCGATCAACGCCATCGTCAGCATGCTCCAGTCGGGCGATCACGTGGTCTGCGGCAACGACCTCTACGGCGGAACGCCACGTCTCTTCAACCAGGTCATGTCCGGCTTCGGCCTCGAGTTCTCGTACGTCGATACCTCTAACCCCGAGAACGTCGAACGCGCCCTCCGCAAGAACACGCGCATGGTCTACGTCGAGACGCCGACAAACCCATTGATGCGCCTCACCGATATCGCAGCCGTCAGCGCGATCTGCCGCAAGAAGAAGCTGGCCTTGGTGGTCGACAACACCTTCATGTCGCCCTACTTCCAGCAACCGCTCTCGCTCGGAGCCGATCTCGTCGTGCACTCGACCACAAAATTCCTCAACGGCCACAGCGACGGTCTCGGTGGAGTCGTCGTCTGCAAGCATCCGGAGCATGCCGACAAGTTGGCATTTCTGCAAAAAGCCGCCGGAGCGATCCTCTCGCCCTTCGAATGCTGGCTCATCCTTCGCGGAGTCAAGACGCTCGCGGCCCGTATGGAAATTCACGACCGCAGCGGACGCATCGTCGCCGACTTCCTCGACAAGCACAAAAAGGTAAAAAAAGTCTTCTATCCGGGATTAAAAGATCATTCCCAGCACGCGCTCGCCAGAAAGCAGATGAACGGCTTCGGCTCGATGATCACTTTCGAAACCGGATCACTGAAGAACGCCAACAAGATGCTGAAGAAAGTGCGAGTCTGCTCGCTGGGCGAATCTCTGGGAGGAGTCGAGACCCTGATCTCTCACCCCGCAACCATGACGCACGCAGCGTTGGGTGAAAAGGGACGCAAAGCAATCGGCATCACCGATGGTTTGGTTCGCATCTCGGTAGGAATAGAAGATGTAGACGACATCCTCGAAGATCTGGACCAAGCCCTGAACGCAATCTAAGCCACGGATTTGCACGGATCTTAACGGATAAATCAGATAGGCAGAAGAATTGGAATCATTCGTGTTGATCCGTGCGAATCCGTGGCCAAGGTTTTGAACTGTGACTGATCAAAGCGCCCGCGAATGGAATTCGGCGGTTTACCACCGCCTCTCTGGCCCGCAAGTCAGCTGGGGAAAGAAAGTCCTGGCGCGCCTTCGACTCCGCGGCGACGAAACCGTGCTCGACGCCGGTTGTGGAACCGGACGCCTCACCGTCGATCTGCTCGAAGGTCTGCCCAACGGCAGAGTCACCGGCGTCGATCTCTCGCAGAACATGTTGAACTCCGCACGCGAGCATCTCGCCTCCGACTTCGGCGGACGCTTGCATCTGCTCGCCTGCGACCTGCTGCATCTCCCGTTCAAGCAGGTGTTCGATGTGGTCGTGAGCACCGCGGCTTTCCACTGGGTTCTCGATCATGATCACCTTTTCCTCAATCTGCACGACGTGTTACGGCCTGGAGGCAAGTTGGAAGCGCAGTGCGGGGGCGGTCCGAACCTGAAGCGTCTTCGCGATCGCGCCAATGTGCTGATGGCGACGCCGCGCTTCGCCTCGTTCTTCTCCGGATATCACGAGCCCTGGCTTTACCAGGACGCCAACGGTGCCGCGCAAACTCTTCGTCGCGCGGGATTCATCGACGTCGAAACTTCAACTGAGTCGGCGATGACCGTTCTTGAGGATGCCGCGCATTTCGAAGAATTCGTGCGCAGCATCATCATGCGGCGTCATCTCGATCAACTCCCGACGGAAGAATTGCGGAAAGAATTCATCGCTGGCCTGACGGAAAGGTCTGCAAAGGACGATCCACCGTTCTCGCTGGATTACTGGCGCTTGAATCTCAGAGGGCGGAAGGCATGAGAGCTGTAGCGGCGGCTGTCGTGAAGGCGCGCCGCCCTCATTTCGGCGTTACTTCGTCGAATCGTCGATCCATTCGAGATACGTCGCGCTGCCGTCATCGACCGTCAACGAGATGCATTCGGGAACCTCATAGGAGTGCAAACCGCGAATTGCATCGCGCACCTGGTCGAAGTTTTTGCTCGTAGTTTTCACCACGAGCAACCATTCCCGCGCGGATTCCACCTTATCCTGCCAACGGTAAATCGATCTGATTTGGGGGATGACGTTGACGCAGGCAGCCAGCCGGGTTTCGACGAGGTACTGCGCGATCCTCTCCGCTTCTTCTTCGGAGCCGCATGTGGTGAGGACGAGTCGTTTGTCGGTCATATAAAATCAGCGTCGGGTTTTCGCAATCATCGAATCGAACAGGAGTTTTGTCGGAGCTAGACCATGCTAACGCAAATCAAGTTTGGGACGTCAGGTTGGCGCGCGGTGATGGCCGAGGAGTTTACCTTCGCGAATGTGCAACGCGCTGTTCGCGGCATCGCTCGCTATGTCGCCTCGCAGAAGCCAAAGGGAGCGAGAGTAATCGTGGGACGCGATCCCCGTTTTCTGGGCGAAACGTTCTGTTCCATGACCGTAGACATTCTCGGCGCGCACGGTATCACGGCTCTGGTTGTGCCCGAACCCGCGCCAACTCCGGCTTTCGCCTACGCCGTTATCTCCAACAAGGCCGATGGCGTCATTAATTTCACCGCCTCGCACAATCCTCCGGAATACAACGGCATCAAGTTCTCCACGCCTGACGGTTGTCCTGCTTTGCCAGAAGTCACCAGGAAGATTGAGGCTGAGATTACGAAAGCCGACAGCGAGCCGGATGCAAAGGTTTCAAAGTCAGCCTCGAAAGAGTTTCTCGACCCGAAGCCCGCCTATCTGAAACGGTTGGGAGAGATCGTGGATCTCAGGGCGATCCAGAAGGCCGGGTTGAAAGTCGCGTTCGATCCCATGTGGGGAGCCGCGCGCGGCTACTCCGACGAATTGCTCCGCGAAGCCGGTGTTCAGGTGGCGACCGTCCATGATTATCGCGATGTCCTCTTTGGCGGACACGCGCCCGAGCCGGATGATCACCTGCTGGAAGAATTACGCGAGAAGATGCGCGAAACCGGCGCGAACCTTGGCATTGCTACCGACGGAGATGCTGACCGTTTCGGCATCGTTGATGGTGATGGCAAGTTTATTCAGCCTAACTATGTCATCGCGCTGCTCTTCGATTACCTGGTCGAAAGCCGCGGCTGGAAGAACGGCGTCGCGAAATCGGTCGCAACCACGAACTTGATCAACGCTCTCGCACAGCGTCACGGCATCGAGTTGCATGAAACTCCCGTGGGTTTTAAGTACATCGGCGAACTAATCATGCAAGACAAGATTGTCATTGGCGGCGAAGAGAGCGCAGGTCTTTCGATTCGCCATCATGTCCCTGAAAAAGACGGTGTGCTTGCTGGCCTGCTCTGTTGCGAGGCGGTGGCGAAGAGAGGGAAGTCGCTCGGCGAGCAATTGAAGGTGATCAGTAACCAAGTTGGTTCCTTCTTTCCGCAACGGGAGAACTTCCGATTGACCCCGGAGGTCAAAACGAAGTTCACTGAAAAGTTGCGGGCCGATCCGCGCGAGTTCTGCGGCCGCAAAGTCAGTGCGGTTGTACGCACCGACGGATTGAAGCTGGTGTTCGATGATGGGTCCTGGGTTTGCTACCGGCTGTCAGGCACCGAACCCGTGGTGCGGGCTTACACGGAAGCGCGGAGTGAGCCTGGACTCGAGAAATTGAGCGCGGCTGCCAAGAGCTGGATTTTTGAATAAGGGATTCTATCTGTGAAGCGTTTTCCGACCATTTCCCGACTGCCGAGACCGCGATTGCCAAGACCGGAAGACGGGATCCGCGCCGTCGTGGAGCGCGCACCCCAGGCGGAGGCGCTTGCTGCCTCCTGGATCGAGCGCGTGCGTCCGTGGGCGCTGGAGATTTACGCATTGCGGAGGCGCATTGCCACCGTTGCGGTAGCGCTGCTGGCCGCGTCGCTGTTTGTCCATGTTATGTTCGGCGCGAACGGGATGGTCGTCTACAAGCAGAAGCGCGCCGAGTACCAGGAATTACGCAAGCAGCTAGACCGAGTGCAGAAAGACAATGAACGGTACACGCAGCAGATCCAGGCTTTGAAGACCGATCAGACCGCGATCGAGAAAGAGGCTCGCGAGCAGCTTGGCTATGCCAAGCCCGGAGAGTACGTGTATGTCGCGCCGGCAAAGGCCGCGCCTCCAGCGAATCACACCGCGAAAAAGTGATCTCGCCGTTTTCCTCACGTGCAAATCCTGAGCGCGGAAGATGCAGCTCTGACAATCGATCGTCACCTCTGTGTTATAGTTCCCCTGCTCGTATCACGGTTCAATCGGGATTTTGCGGTCTGAATAGACCCGACATCCCACGACTTTGCGGCGTGGGGCCGCATCTGAAACTCACAAAGGAGAGCAACCGGCCATGAGAAAAGTTCTAGCAGCTTGTCTTGCAGCGTGCTTTGTATGCGCGCTTTCCGCGATGGCGTTTGACGATATGGGGAAGAGCACGACCGTCAAGGGTTGGGTGGTAGACGACAAGTGCGGCGCCAAGGGAGCGAACGCGAAAGCCGAGGCATGCACCAAGAAATGCCTGGCAGCGGGCGCGAAGATGGTGGTCGTCACTGATGGCGATCAGAAAGTGCTGATGGTCGACAATCCGGATGCTCTGAAAGGGCACGAGGGACATCACGTAGCCGTGACTGGTACGGAGAAGGGCGATTCGATTCACGTCGAAAGCGCCAAGATGCTGTAAGGGTTAGGTCACTGAAATACAAAGGGCGGCTTTCGAGTCGCCCTTTCATTTTGCCATTGAGTGATCGGGCGATTGTGCCATTAAAGATTCGTGTTCACATCGAATCGCGCGATCCCACAATGGCTCAATGACTCAATCCCCAAATTCATCTCACGACGCCTTCCAGCGGTGAACTGGCCGTCGCGTAGAGTTTCTTCGGCATGCGTCCGGACAGATGCGCTTGCCGACCGGCGATCACCGCATTTTTCATCGCTTCAGCCATGAGCACCGGATCCTGCGCATTGGCGATCCCCGTATTCATCAGGACTGCGTCGGCTCCGAGTTCCATGGCGATGGTTGCGTCGGACGCCGTGCCGACGCCCGCGTCTACGATCAAAGGCACGCCGCTGATCATCTCGCGCAGAATGCGGATGTGCGCCACGTTCTGAATGCCCATGCCACTGCCGATCGGAGCACCCAGAGGCATAATCGTCGCCGCACCGGCATCGATGAGACGCTTCGCGAAGACGATGTCATCTGACGTGTAGGGAAGCACCGTAAAGCCTTCTTTCACGAGAACGCGCGTGGCTTCGAGAGTGGCTTGCACATCCGGATAAAGCGTGGCTTGATCACCGATCACTTCGAGCTTGACCCAATCCGATAATCCGACCTCGCGGCCGAGGCGCGCCGCGCGGATGGCTTCGTCGGCCGTGTAGCAGCCTGCAGTGTTCGGAAGCAAAAAGTATTTCTTGGGATCGATGTAGTCGAGCAGCGACTCTTTGCTGCGATCGAGATTCACACGGCGGACCGCGACGGTGACCATCTCCGCGCCGCTGGCCTCAAGCGCCCGCGCCGTTTCCTGAAAAGATTTGTATTTTCCCGTGCCAACAATCAGCCGGGAGCGGAAGGAACGTCCGGCAATAATCAATGAGTCCGACATGTGGATATTGTAATGAAAAGTGAAGCAGATGCGGAGGGCGTGAACGTCCCCACAATGACAGTGCAGACTATTGCACGGCAGCCGACTCTGCCTGCGCGTACAACTCATCGATCTGCTTCTTATACCGTTCTTCGATCACGCGACGTTTCAGTTTGAGTGTGGGAGTCATCACGCCATTCTCAGGGGTAAATTCGTCCGGGACGATAATCACCCGCTTTAACTTTTCGAAGCGCGCGAGATTCTGGTTGATTTCTTCCACCACGCTCTCAAACAGGCTCTGCACTTTCGGATTGGCGACCAACTCGTCGCGCGATTTGAACGAAATGTTATTTGCCCGTGCCCAATCCTCGAGCCGGACGAAATTTGGAGAGATCATCACGGCTGGAAATTTCCTCCGATCCCCTAGAATTGCCGCGACGCCGACGTACGGATTCAGCTTCAGCGCGTTCTCAATCGGCTGCGGCGCGATGAATTTTCCACCTGAGGTTTTGATCAAATCTTTCTTCCGATCGGTAACTGAAAGGAATCCGTCGGCGTCAATGTTGCCGATGTCTCCGGTCTTGAACCAGTCGTCCTGAAAAGCAGCTTTCGTCTCTTCCGGGCGGTTCCAATAACCTTTGAAGATAGACGGTCCGCGCACAAGGATCTCGCCATCCTCTGCGATTCGCACTTCGATGTTGGGCAAGGTCTTGCCCACGGTTCCAATGCGGTGATTCAGTGGAGTGTTCAGCGCGATGACAGGCGAAGTTTCGGTCAGGCCGTAGCCCTCATGAATGCGAATGCCGACGGCCGCGTACCACTCGGCGAGCTCGCGGCCGAGCGGCGCGCCTCCGGAGATGAAGGTTTCAACGTTTCCGCCCATGCCCGCACGGATTTTTGAAAACACCAGCTTGTTGGCGAGTTTCCATGAAAGCGATTTGGGAGTTGTTCCGGCGAGAATTTCCGGCTTGTGCTTTTTGCCGACGGAAAGAGCCCAGCTGAACATGGCGTGCTTGGGAAAACCAGAGGCCTCGTGCGCGGCGTGAGCATAAATCTTTTCGTATACGCGCGGGACTGCAACGAACAGCGACGGCTTTACCTCAAGCAGTGCCTGCGGCAGTTGCTCGATGAAGGGGCAGTAGGCCAGCGTTACTCCGTGATACAGCATCGCGAAATCAACGTGCCGTGCAGTAATGTGGCAGAGCGGCAGGAACGAAACGCTGACCAGTCCTGGATGCATATTGAATCCGAGCAGTGAGCACTGGATGTTCGATGCGATGTTTCCGTGCGTCAGCATCGCACCCTTGGAGTTGCCGGTTGTACCGGAGGTGTAGACGATGGTGGCCAGATCCTCTGGCCGGACGGCGCGGGCTTTCTGCTCAAGCTCCGGTCCAAGATCCTCCGGACCATCGGCGAGGATCTGGCGCATGTTCGCGCACTTGTCCTTGAACGGAGCAAGATCACCGGTGAACTCGAGCGAATCCATAACGACGATCTTTTCGATCTGCGTGGTTCCGAGGATGGACAGCACTTTATGCAAGTGCTGGTCGGAGGACACAAAGATGATCCGGCAGCCCGAATCGCTGAGGGCAAAGGACGTTTGCTCGGGAGTGAGTGTCGTATAAAGAGGAACCGTAACGGCTCCCAACATCAGAATGCCCAGATCGGCGACGGACCATTCTGGCCGGTTCTCGCTCAGGATCGCGACCCGATCGCCTTTTCGAATCCCACACCCATCGAGCGCGCGAGCCGTGCGGGCGATGTTCTGACCGAATTGGCGGGAACTGACGGGAACCCACTTGCCGGACTCGCGGTAGAGTTGAAGGCGGTCAAGATTGCGTGCGACGGCTGCGAAGAAAATGTCGTTGAGGGTAGCGATATTCATCGCGACGTTCAGGTCCCAGTGAGCAAACCAGCCTTTGTGAACTGTACTGGTTTCTGCCGGGTTTCGGCAACGTGAAACGGCAAGTTAGATACTATTGGCGCCGCTGCGGGTTTACGGGCGGGGCAATGCCGGAGTATGCTGGGCACACTCCTGTGGGGGAGTTCCAATATGCAGAAAGAGTTAGCAGGTCTACTGGCCGGTCTACTACTTGCGGGAACACTCGCCGCAACGGTTCCGGTCGCTGCTCAGACGAAGAAGGAGGGTTCCAGCATGCCCAAGGTGGGCGATGTAGCGCCCGATTTCACGCTGAAATATTTCGATGGCAGTAATCTGAAGGATGTAAAGCTGAGCGAATTTCGCGGCAAGAAGAACGTCGTCTTAGCGTTTTACATCTTCGCCTTTACCGGTGGTTGAACCCAGCAAATGAAAAACTTCCAGGCGCAGTTGAAAACCCTGGAAGCAAACGACACCCAGGTCCTGGGTGTGAGCATGGATAGTGCTTTCGCCAACAAAGCCTTCGCCGACCAGATTGGAGTTACATTTCCCCTGTTGAGCGATTGGGGCGGTAAAGTTACCCGCGAGTACGGAATCTACAAAGACGAATATCAAGCCGCGCGCCGCGTCAATTTCCTGATCGGTAAAGATGGGAAGATCGCCGAGGAGCAGGTGGATAAAGACGCGATCGATCCGACGAAGATCGTGGATGCTTGCCAGCGGCCGAAAATGAAAGAATAAAGTTTCAAAGTCTCAAGGTTTCAAAGTCTTGCACGTGTGAGGGCCTATACGGTTTTCAAGAACTGTGTGGGTCCTTCGCTTTGCTGAGATCACAACTCGGTGCGGTGAATGCCACTCTCGCTTTGATTTTTAGTACAGCTGATGTCAATTTTTTCTGCTTGGTTGAATTCAGCCACTCTGGTTGATAAAAACCACCTTTTTACGAACGTTCCCAGAACTTCCGTTCTTCCAAGTAGTTGCCCCTCTGGAAACTAAAGCGTCTCTATTGGGTTTACAGGGATATCAGTACGATCAGCGTGTACGGATTTCAGTTCCGTCGAGGCAGAGACATGAAAACGAACAAGTTGTGGGGGTGGATAGCGCTGTTCGCAACGCTTGCTTTTGTTCTGCAATTCTCAACCTTGGCGAAAGCACAAGATCAGGATAGCAACGATGACAGCAACGATCCGCCGGGACGTGTAGGCCGGCTGGATTATTCGCAGGGCTCGGTATCGTTCCGTCCTGCGGGCGAGGACGACTGGGTTTCGGCGGTTCCGAACCGTCCGCTGGTGACGGGAGACGACCTCTGGGCGGATGAGAATTCCCGCGCTGAAGTGCACGTTGGCTCGACGGCGATCCGGCTGGCGCCGCAAACCGGCATCACTTTCCTGACGCTGGATGACAACAATACACAAATCCGGCTGGCGCAGGGATCGCTGATCGTGCGCGTACGTCACCTGGATGATGACGACACTTACGAGATTGATACCCCGAACATTGCGTTTACCCTGCTGCAGCCGGGCGAATATCGTTTGGACGTGAGCCAGGATGGCAGCCGCACGGATGTTACGACCTGGCATGGGCGTGGTCACGTTACTGGTGGCGGATTTTCATACACCGTGATTGCTGGGCAGACCGCTACGTTTACCGGGGATCAGGATCATCTCGATTACGATCTCAACCAGGTTGCTGATCGCGATGATTTCGACGACTGGGCCTTTGACCGTGACGACCGTGAGGATCGCGCCGACTCAGCCAACTATGTTTCGCGCGAGATGACCGGCTACGAAGATTTGGATGAATATGGCGATTGGAGCTACGTCGCCGGATACGGCACGTGCTGGCATCCGCGAGCCGTAGTTGTGGGATGGGCGCCTTATCGGTTCGGACACTGGGTCTATGTTGGGCCATACGGCTGGACGTGGGTCGAAGACGAGCCTTGGGGTTTTGCGCCGTTCCACTACGGACGCTGGGCATTTGCGAACAATGGCTGGTTCTGGGTTCCTGGACCAGTAGTCGTTCGGCCGGTATGGGCTCCAGCGCTGGTGGCATTCGTTGGCGGAGGCCCGGGTTTCCGCTTCGCAGCGGGCGCGGGTGTGGGATGGTTCCCGTTGGCTCCCGGAGAAGTGTATGTTCCGGCATACCGCGTGAGCCGGACCTACGTGAATAACGTCAATATCACGAATACGACCGTCAACGTCACGCGCGTGACGAATGTGTACAACACAGTGATCGTGAACAGGAATACGACGATCAACAACATCACATATGTGAACCAGCATGTGAACAACTCTGTGACGGTGGTTTCGCGTGACGCGTTTGTGAACGCGCGTCCGGCGGCACAGAACATGATGAGGGTGGAGCAACGGGAGTTGGCCTCCGCGCCTGTGACACGCGTCGTCCAGGCAGAACCAGTTCGCACGAGCGTGATTGGAGCCGGGCGTCCGGTGCCAGTCAAGCCGCCCGCCGATGTCATCCGTCGCCCGGTCGTGGCGGTGAGAACGCCGCCTCCGGTGCAGCATCCCATTGAGGAGCGGCAGGCGCAGGTTGGCGGACACTTGAACGAGCAATCCCTGGTTCGGCCGCTGGGACCATCGCGGCCCGCTCCGGTGAATCAGAACAATCGAGTGGAGGCAAATCAGGAAGGATTCCACTCATTCGGGCAGCAGCGCAATATGAATGAACAGCCGAGCAGTACAAATCCGCTGGTGAAGCCGACGTTGCGCCCGGAACCTCGGGTCTATGAGCAGCAGGGGTCGCCCGATGAGAACCGTATGCGCGAAAGTACCAATGTGCCGGAAGGAAACCGGGGAGGGCAGCCAAGCGGTTCGTCGCAAGCAGAGAACCGTCAAGTCCGTTCTCCTCAGCAGCAGACGAGGACGGCTCCGCCGGAAACGCATCCTCTGGTGAGGCCGGCGCCGCCGGTTCGGCCGTCCACGCCAGAGCACGAACAACAGCAGCAGCAGAAGTTCAACCAGTGGCATCAGCAGAGGCAGTCACCGCCACCGGCGCAACACTCAGCGCCGGCGAGAGCTCCGGAAGCACGTCCTTCGAAGAAGTAACGTTGTTGCCGATGGCTTCGCTTATGATAGGGTTCGCATGAGGTGCTAGTGCGGGCTTGGCATTACGAAGCGGACAACGGGTAACATTGACGCCGGGAGGGTTCTTCCCCTTCCCGGCGCATTCTTTTGTGGGGATCCCTGGGACACGAGGATGATGGAAACGAAACGTCCGGCCATCAACTGGATGGATTTTTTGTGGCTGTTATTTCTGGTCGGACTAGCTTTATTGCCGCCGGTCCACGAGTGGCATAAGGAATTAATCCTCGTGGCATTCGGAGCGATGCAGTTCGGGGAGGAGTGGATTGTTGCGCGCATCCCACAGCGCGGGGCGATTTATGTGGTTCTGATCAAGATTTTACTCGCGACTTTGCTGGTGGATCACACGGGCGAGTTGAGCATTAACAGCAGCTACTGGCCGATCTACTTCTTGCCGATCGTTACCACTGCCGAATACTTTGGACCCTGGGGCACTTTAGGTTGGACAGCTATAGCATCATCCGCGTACTGTTCTTATCTTTACCAGGTGGCGCAGGAATACGAGATCACTGAAGAAAGTTATGCGCTGCTGGCGATTCGGATTCTGTTTTTCTTTCTAGCCGGCATGGTCGTGAACCGCTACGTACTCGAGAGCCGGCGGCTAACCCAGCAGTATCAGGAGACGGCGGAAACTCTGGCGGAGACTAACCGCCGATTGAAAGAAGCGCAGGCTGAGGCGCGGCGCTCCGAACGCCTTGCCGCCTTGGGGCAGCTTTCTGCCGGATTGGCGCATGAAATCCGCAATCCCCTGGGAGTGATCAAGGGCTCAGCGGAGATGCTCAACCAGAAACTGGCTGACTCCAATCCGCTGGCCACCGAACTTGCCGGATACATTTCGACGGAAACGAACCGGTTGAGCACGCTGGTATCGCGATTTCTCGATTTTGCCCGACCCTTGCACGCCGATCTGACGCCTTCGGATGTTACTGCCGTGCTCGATCGCGCATTGAACGATGTAGCGCAATTTTGGAAAGGCGCGCCGGTCGAAGTGCGGAGGGAATACGAGGCGAATTTGCCACTCGTCCCTATGGACGAAGGCTTGTGCGAGCAGGCGTTCGTCAACATCGTGCAGAATGCGTACGATGCGATGGACGCGAACGGTGGTGGGCAACTGGTGGTGAAGGCAGCGAGCACCGTGCGCGAGATGAGAGACCGGGGGAACACTGAAGGAGTCGAAATCCGGATTGCCGACACGGGGCCGGGAATTCCGCCGGAACTGCGCGAGCAGATGTTCAATCCATTTATGACCACAAAGAAGAGCGGAGTCGGCCTGGGGCTCTCGATTGTCTCCAAAATCATCGATGGACACCACGGGTCGGTACGCGTGGAAAATGCATGCGAGATCGGAAACGGTGAAAAGGCGCCTGGCGCATGCTTCGTGATCTTTCTTCCTGCCGCAACCGAAGCGGTGGCTGCCGCGAGCAAAGAGCATCTGGTGATTTCATGAGCCGATTTCATTAGCTAAGATCAAGACGAGGGATTGAGGAACGTGCCAGCCATTCTGATTGTTGAAGATGAGGCAAAGATGCGCCGCCTGCTCGAGTTGAATCTCGGAGAGGACGGCTTTACAACTTTTTCCGCCGAGGACGCGGAGACTGGGCTTAAGCTGCTGCGCGATAACCCGATCGATCTCGTCGTGACAGATTTGAAGTTGCCGGGAATGAATGGGCTGGAATTTCTGCAGACCATTAAACGGCAGAATGCAGCACTGCCTGTGGTCGTAATGACGGCTTTTGGCAGCGTGGAAACCGCGGTCGAAGCAATGAAGGCCGGGGCGAGCGATTACGTCCTCAAGCCATTCTCGCTGGCCGAGATGCGGATGGTCATCCATAAGGAACTGGACGTCCGCAATCTGCGGGAAGAGAACCGGAATTTACGCGAGGCGTTAGGCAAGCGCTATTCGCATCCGAATGTAGTTGCTCGCAGCCCCAAAATGCAGGAAGTGTTGGCTACCGTAGAGCGCGTCGCACCGACGAATGCGACCGTTCTGCTGGGCGGCGAGAGCGGTGTTGGGAAAGACCTGATTGCGCGCGCCATCCACGAAAAATCGCGGCGCGCTTCGGGACCATTTCTAAAAATCAACAGCACGGCCATTCCTGAGAACCTTCTTGAGAGCGAGTTGTTCGGTTTTGAAAAAGGGGCTTTCACCGGAGCTGTGGCCAGCAAGCCGGGAAAGTTCGAACTCGCGGACAAAGGTACTCTGTTTTTGGACGAGATTGGCGATGTGCCGCCGGCGACGCAGGTGAAGTTGCTTCGAGTTCTGCAGGAGCGCGAATTTGAACGCCTCGGCGGGACGAAGACAGTGAAAGTGGATGTGCGCCTGATCGCCGCAACCAACCGTGATCTCCGAGAAGCCCTGGAACAGGGCACGTTCCGCGAGGATCTTTATTACCGCTTGAATGTTGTTCCCATCGACATTGCTCCGCTTCGCCAGCGAAAGGAAGATATTCCGGACCTGGTGAATCTGTTTATCTCCCGTTTTGCAGGAGACTCCGGCAAGGTGATTGAAAGCATTGCGCCGCCGGCCATGCAGATGCTGGTGGGCTATCACTGGCCAGGAAACGTGCGCGAACTGCAGAACATTGTGGAGCGCGCGTGTGCGCTGTCGAAGGGACCGCAACTGGAAGCTTCCGACATTCATATCGATGCGCGTCCCTCCCGAGGAGGGAATGGCTCGCCCGGATTCCTTCCAGACGGCATGACGCTCGATCAATGGGAAGACGAATTGGTGCAGGAAGCGTTACGGCGCGCCAACGGCAACAAGAGTCAGGCGGCGCGTCTGCTGGGACTGTCCCGGAATGCGCTGCGCTATCGATTATCGAAAATTGGGATCGCCGACGAAGGGGAGAAGATCGAGTAGCGGAACTGCTTTACTCGTTTGAGCCCGTCAACGCGCAGCAATCGTCGCCAAAGTCTTATGAACTACTCTGTGGTTATTCGCGCATTGTTGGTACTGTGTCTGTTTCCGACCGTAAGAAGCTCTTCACAAACCCTCGCCGACAAGTTGGGATATCCGCCGGGCACGAAGTTGGTCATTATTCACGCCGACGATCTGGCAGAGACCCACGCGGTGGATGCCGCGGCTACAAAAAGTCTGCAGGCCGGCTATGTCGATTCGGCCAGCATCATGGTGCCGTGTCCGTGGTTCCCGGAAATGGCGGATTATGCGAAGTCGCATCCTGACGCCGACCTCGGACTGCACCTTACAGTGACCGCTGAACGAGTCTACTACCGCTGGGGACCCGTCGCGCCAACCGACAAAGTGCCGAGCCTGGTCGATCAGAATGGCTATTTTCATCATGACTGGGAGCAGCATGAGCAAATCAATCCCAAAGATGTTGAGACGGAGCTTCGGGCACAGATCGAGCGCGCGCTCGCCATGGGAGTACGCCCGACCCATCTCGATTCTCATCAATACCGGCTCATTCTGAGCGGAAAAGATCTCTTCGAGGTCGCGTTGCGTGTTGCGCGCGAATATCACTTGCCGATCTTTGTCACGCGTGACTGGTTCGCGGAGCATCCCTATCTCGAGGCGACTCTCGGCCCGAAAGATATCGTGCTGGACCATACAGTCACGATGGAGCCGAGGGTTCCCGCGGACAAGTGGACGGAGTTCTATATCAATGCGCTGAAGAATCTAAAGCCCGGAGTGACAGAGTTTGTGATTCATCCGGGATTCGATGACGAAGAGTTGCGCGCTGCCACGCGGGAGCGCGACACGTGGGGCGCTGCCTGGAGACAACGCGATTACGATTTCTTCAGCGGCGAGCGCTTTCTGCAGGTGCTTGCCGAGGAGCATATCCAACGGATCACGTGGAGGGAGTTGGCCGCCCGTTTTCAGAAGTCGAAGTAAAACTAAACCGATTTCATCAGCAGGCAAGTGATGTCGTCGTGCTGCGGCGTCGTGCCGACGAAAGCGTCGAGATCGGTCATGAAGCGATTAAGCATGTCGACGGGCATGGTTCCCCTGCCCGCTTCGATAGCATTCATCAGACGTCCTTCGCCGTATTCTTCGTCCTTGGAGTTTATGGCCTCGACCAATCCATCGGTAAAAATGATCACCCAATCGCCGGGCGCTAACGTCACGGTCGCTGTTTGGTATTGAACTTCGGGCAGGATGCCGAAGGGAAGTCCGCCTACATCGAGCCGTTCGATTTGGCCGCCGGCGCGGCGCAGGATGGGATTGTTGTGTCCTGCGTTGATGTAATGCAGCGTGCGGCGCGTCGTATCGTATTCCGCGAGAAAGGCAGTCGTGAAGCGCAATCCCCCTTGGCTGTTCGAGCACGCGTAGCGGTTCATGTTAGAAGCAAGCTCGGCCAAAGGCACCTGCGCAGTCGACAACGTCTTTAAACTGGCCTGAAACGTGGCCATCAGCATGGCTGCCGGGATGCTCTTGCCTGCAACGTCGGCCACGGCCAGCACCACACGATTCTCTTCGTTGGTCTTGCCGGGTCGTGGAAAGACGTCGTAGTAGTCCCCCGCGACGGTATTTGCAGGGCGCGTCGCGTAGGAGATCGCCAGCCCGGGAATCTGCGGCGGCGCCCCGGGAAGTAGCCAGCTCTGGATCTCTTTCGCGATCTGCAAGTCCCTCTTCATGACGACCCGATCGCCGATCTCCAGGATCAACAGAAGAAGTAGGACCAGCCCGCCCCAGAAGTGCGTATCGAATTCCCCGGCGTAAACTTTGTTGCCCTCGCCACTGAACTGGTAAGCGGTGTTCGGAATCAACAGCAGGATCAAAGCGAGCAGCAGCAGAACGCGGCGCGCGGGTGAGAGCTTTTCAAAAACGGCCCAGAAGAATTCTTTGATGACGTGAACATGGCGTCCGCGAGGAGTCAGGCCCTCGGGAGTTTTGGCCGCGACGTCTTTCGAGTACAGTCGGTAACTGGCGCGAGCTTCGGACTCAAACTGCGACCAAAGCTGGCTGACCGCCAAGCCTTCGGTGACGCGCCGCCAGAAATTCTTCAGGTGCACGGAAAAGGGTACAGGCTGCGCGGGAGGTGGCCCGGGTTGGTACGTGCTGGCCATGCGAATAACTCAAAATTATAGAGGATGGCGGAGTCCGAGTCCCATGACTCTTGTCATACTCAGAAAAGACTCATCTGCTCATCAAACTGCTGCACCGGCCACTTCGCCGCAAACTTGATTGCGTCGCGGCGATGAGCGCGAGTCAGCTTGTATTTGTCTTTCAATCGTGCCATCAGTTGTGAAAGGCGCTTGGCGTAGGCGGGCGGGAGAAATGCGCGATCCTGATATCGCTGGCGATAGTTATCGGCGAGATGCGGGAAGTTTTGTTCCAGGAAGGGAATGAACACAGCCGCTGAACAAGGCTTAAGAAACAGGGGATTGGCGAATACGTAACTGGCACCGCCCTCCGAGCCGGCTCGAATGAGAGCTTCCAGATCTGCGGGAGCATCGGTGATTCCGGGGACAACCGGCGAGCAACTGATGCCGACGTGCAGTCCGGCCTCGGCCAGCGCGCGGACGGCATCCAGGCGCAGGTCGGGTCGGGGGGCGCGCGGTTCCAGTATGCGGGCAAGTTCCACACTCAGAGTCGTAATGGTTACGTGAACCGAAAGACGATTCGCTTTTGCGACCTCTTTCAACAACTCGAGGTCGCGCGTGACCATGTTCGACTTAGTGACGATGCCCAGTTCAAACCCGTGATGCCGGGCGAATTCTTCGAGGATGCCGCGAGTCACCTCGTAGCGGCCCTCGGCAGGCTGGTAGGGATCGGTCGCGGTGCCAAGAGCGATAGACTCGCCCGGCTTGACTCGGCGCAATTCCTGGCGCAACAGATCGGCGGCATGCTGCTTGACGTAGATCTTCTGCTCGAACTCCATCCCGTCGCGCATCTCCATGAACTCGTGTGTGTAACGGGCATAACAGTAGCGGCATCCGAACTCGCACCCGCGGTAGGGATTGATTGTCCAGGTAAAGGGCATCTGGCGCTTGCTGACACAGTGGTTCAGCAGGGACTTGGTCGGGAGGGTGAAGTATTCGACGTTATGCCCTTCGCGGAGCGACTCACCTTCGGAGGCGAGGCGGGCAATGCCCACCAGGCGGGGCTTTTCGGAGAGGGGTAACAAGGGTAGGGAGGACATCTGTTTCGCCGTTTATTCGCCTATACTCTAGCTCCGGGAGAGAGGGGCTGTCAAGTTGGTTTTCGATAGCGGCCGGCGCCAGAATCAATGGAAGACTGCTCCGATTCTCCGCCGAGGAAAAGAACGCACTTTAGATCGGGCTTCCTTCCGAGTTCACTCCTCCCGAAGCAAGATCATGGGGTCGATCGACAGCGCGCGTCGGGCTGGAATCCATGTCGCGATCAGACCCAGCATCGCCATGGCGAGCACAACGCCCACTAAAACCAGTGGATCGCGAGGAGTTGCGTCAAACACGATCGACGCAAGGATTCGACTCGCCAGAATTCCCAGCAGGAGCCCGCTCGCAGAACCTAAAGCGAGTAGCCGGAAGGCGCGCCCCAAGGCTGCCTTTAGCACTTCCTTGCGCTGCGCGCCCAAGGCGATGCGAATGCCCAACTCACGCAGTCGCTTGCTGACCGAATATGCCGCCATCCCAAAGATGCCCGTGATCGCCAGCAGCGCCCCGATTCCGCCCATGACACCGAGCGTGGCCGTTGCGATTTGAGCAGGAAACAGGACGGGGACCATTTCGTCGTAGCGAGTTTCCATGTCAACCGGCAGAGCGGTGTCGAGTCGATGCAACGTGTCTCGTATCACCGGCCCCAAATTTCTAGGATCGCGGCTCGAACGCACGACGAGATAGGCGCTGCTGGAAGGTGATTGCAGAAGCGGAAGAAACATCGCCGCATGGGGATCCTCTGTCAGGCTGCTGTACTTCCCATTTTCTGTAATGCCCACCACTTGCACCCGAGTTTCGTCGGGCAGTTTGAAATAGCCGCCGAGTGCATTTTGGTCGGCCCCCAAGATTTTTCGTGCGAATTCACGGTTTACGATCGCGACCCGTGGCGCATTCTTATCGTCATGCCACGTGAAATCTCGACCACCCACCAGCACGGTGCCTTCCGCGCGACGGTAATCGGGGGAAACATGGAACACGTAAACACTGGCGGCTGCGTTTTCAGGCCGCAAGTCGGTGGTTTGATCATGGAAAACATCGACCGTCTGGGTATCGTTCAGAAGAAGTGGATCGCTCAATCCAACTGCTTCCACGCCGGTAATGCCGGCCACCGCATCCAGCATGCGCTTCTGCATGGGCGGCACCCGCTCGCCACTGAAGCCAGCCATATGCAAGTCGGCATTCACCAGAAGTGTGTTCTGTGGTTCAAAGCCGAAATGGGCGTGTAAAGAACGAGATAGTCCTCGGAGAGCAACCATGGAAGACGTAACCAGTACAGCACAGAGCGCAATCTGTACGGCCAGCAGAACGTCCCGGGACGTAATGCGCCGTCCAACTCTCACGGTTGATCCCGCTTTGACAACCTCGTATGGATTGGTGCGAAGCACTTGGCCGATGGGAATCGCACCGAAGAGGAATCCGCTGATGATGCTCAAAAGGAAAGCTACGATATACACGCTGGCGTCCGGATTTACCGGTGAGTGCATAGGAAAGTTTCCGAACGGCTGCCATTCACTTAACCACCGCAACAGCGCCGAGCCAGCCCAGATTCCCAAAGCGCCGCCGACGAGTGAAACGAGAACAGCCTCGCTGAACAAGCCCCGCATAATCCGTTTGCGAGTTGAACCAAGAGCCAGCCGCAAAGCCACTTCGCGGGAACGGTCGGCAGCGCGTGCAGCGAACAGGCTACCCAAGTTGGCGCAGGCGGCTAGCAGGATGAGTGCCGCGAGCAGCGTCAATCCGCCTATGAATGCCGTAAAAGGTGCGAGAAACTGATCGCCAAACAAGCTGGGACGCGCCAAAGAAAAGCTCGTTTGACCGTCGTCTTTGGGAAAAGTCTTTCCCAAATAGGCTGCGATCAAGTTCAGATCGCCAGTCGCCTGAGCTGGAGTGACGCCTGATCTCAGGTGCCCCATCACCTGCATGATCGAGCGGCTACTGCGGTCCTTCAGGTAATCGCTACCTTCCGCTTGCTCACAGTCGACGATCGGCACAAAAAAATTTGGAGACAAGAACACCAACGTCCCGCGAAATCTGGGTGGTGTGACGCCAATGATGGTGAAGGGATGTTTGTTCACCTTGACAACACGGCCCAGGACCCCCCGATCATTTTGAAAATGGGAGTGCCAGTAGGCGTAACTGAGGACCATGTAAGGGGCGCTGTTGGGACCCTTTTCGTCCGAGGCGTGGAAATAGTGACCCAGATAAGGCGGAATGCGAAGGGCGTCGAAGTAGTTTCCGCTCACCTCCAGACCCCAGGTAGGAACCGGACTCTGTCCGGTGTCGAGCGCCACCTGAGGGATACTGTAGGCGATAAGATCCTCAAAACTGTGGTTTCGATCGCGTAAGTCCAGATAATCGGGATACGATTGGTTGGTCTCCTTCTGGCTTGTGCGCTGAATGGAGTAGAGGCTTTCAGGTTCCGGCACGTTCAGTGGGCGCAGGATCAGCCCATTTAAGACGCTGAACACAACGGCATTGGCGCCGATAGCCATCGCCAGCGTCAAAACTGCGCTGATCGTGAACGCTGGAGACTTGCGCAACTGCCGCAACGCATAATGGAGATCTTGAACCAGCCCACTCATCTACAAACTCCTTCAGGAAGGAGGACCCCAGGTGCGTGTTGACTAATCGGCAATTTTCTTACCATTCTCTTGCAACTGCAAACCCGTGGGCTGCAAAGGCGGGGTTTCAGCAAACGGCGATGAAAGCGCTCGAGGGTGTTCGCTAGTAAATTACGGCGTCCAGAAGCGGACAGTGCGAAGGAATACAGGCGTCGCGCGCTGGTTTGTGAACGAAGGGCGTTAAGAGATCAAACACCACGGCAGAAGGGCCCGTTTGCCCAGTGTTCCTCAATGGTAATCGAGAGTGGCTACTGCGCCGGTGCCGGTTTGGATGCCGCGCCCTCCGCGGGTTTCTCGAACAATTTCGGGTTGATCGTGGGATTGATCTCGATCTTCTTGTATTCGACGACACTGGCTTCCTGGCCGTTCTGCTTGTTCTTGTGTGTGTACGGTTCGGCGATGCCGTCGGCGGTGCGCCAATCGGAGAGATCGGTCTCGCCGTCGAACTGGCCTTGCTGGCCCATTCCCTTGTATTTCTCTCGAAGAATGTAGCCGCTTTTCGGATCAATGTACCAGCGTACCCAGGGGATCGCGCCCCCGATGTCAAGAATGGCGGCATCCACGTCGCCGATCTTCTCCGTTCCCGCGGCAGTAAACGTGAATGCAGGATCGCTCGCGTGCTGCCCGATGTAGATGAGGTCGTGATGAACCTGCGCCAGCATTTCGTCTTTCTGCGCGGGAGGCATGCTGCGGGTGCCCATTCCGGCCATGCTCATGAAGCCTCCGCTCGCCGTCGTCACTAGAGTGAGTTGGCCCTGCGGCGTTTGCACTTCGACGTGCAAGTTGTCGGGATAGGCAACCGTCACATCCACAGGAGTTGGCGTCCCGCCGCCCGGTTCACTTTCTGCCTCGCTGATGTGAACCGACTTCACAGATTGAAGCTTGGGCAGACCACCAAGAGCGGTGGCTACTTTTTTCGCAAGGGCTTTGCCTTCCGGATTACTCGCCTCGGACTTCGTGTTACTCTTCTCGGTTTTTTCAGCCGGGGGTGGCGGGATCGTGATATCGATCTCCTTCACCGCGCCGAGCGACGAGAGCGGCTTATCGAATTGCTTGGTATTGCCGACCACCAGCACTGCCAGTTGATTCCTGTGAAGATATTTGCCAGCAACACGATTCACGTCTGCAGCGGTGACCTTCTTGATCTCGGCCTGATACTTGTCGAGCCAGTCGGGAGGATATCCGTAATACTCGTAGGTCATCCGCTCGGCGAGAATCTTGTCCGGAGAATCGAGGCGGAAGATGAAGGCATTCAGGATCGCGTCTTTCGCACGCTGAATTTCATCTTCCGTGATCGGCTGTTTGGATAGATCGTCGATATCCTGATCGGTTGCCTCGATGGCCTCGATCGTGGTCTGACTCTTCGTCCCAAGGGCGACCTGCAGTATGCCAGGATGCCCAAAGTTGGTGCCAATGCCCCCGCCCACGCCGTAAGCCAGCCCGCGCTTGGTGCGGATGTCGTTGAACAGGCGCGAAGAGAATCCGCCGCCGAACGATTCGTTGAAGACGCTGATCGCGTAGTAGTCGGGATTGTCGCGCGTTGTGCCGAGGCCGACCATGCGGATGTTGCTCTGATTCACATCTTCTTTAGGGATCAAGTAGTAGCCGGGCTTCGCCGGGTCGTACTTGATGTCGTTTTTCGGAGGCGTCGGTCCCTTCGGCCACGACTCGAAGGCAGCGCGGAGGCGAACTTCCATCGCGGCTGAGTCGAAATCTCCGGTGATGCCCAGAATGATGTTGTTGGGATGCACATATTTGGAATGCCAATCGACCAGGTCCTGGCGCGTGACTGCTTCCACAGTGGCGTATTCGGGTACGCGTGCATAAGGATTATTGGCACCGTACGCAAGTTTCACCGCTTCGCGATGGGCAATGTCGCTGATATCGTCGTTGCGGCGGGAGATCGAATCTTCTTCAGCTTTCTGGGCGATGTCGAGTTTGTCTGCGCGGAATTCAGGATGCTGCAGCACGTCGACGAAAACCTTGAATACGTCGTCGAGATCGCCCTTCAGGCAATTGAAGCTGATGCTGGTGGAATCGGAACTGGCACCCGTCTCGACTTTAGCCGCACGAATTTCAAGAAAATCGTCGAGTTGATCGCCGGTTTGAGCTTTTGTGCCGCCGGTGCGCCAGACCTCGCCATACATATCCACCAAGCCGACTTTATTTGCGGGCTCGTTGACCGAACCTCCACGAATGCGAGCGGTGCCGTCGATCAGCGGCAACTCGTGATCTTCTTGCAGAAAGATCACCATTCCGTTCGACAACTGAATGCGCTTGGGTTGTTTCGGCTTAAACGCGGGTAAGGGCGGAATGGGAACCTGCGCCCAGCTAGTCGCCTGCGCGGCCAAATACGATACAGGCATGAGGAGCGCAGCAACTGTCAAAAGCGCGAAAATCATTCGCTGCGTTTTCATTGCGCACCTCCTTGATCGGAAGAGCCGCCGGTCGGAGCTTGTTCTCCTCCGGGCGAACCGCCGGCTGCTCCGGCGTTTTCGATGATCCCTACGGTACGATTCGTATCGGTGAAGACCTCATTCGCGACGCGCCGTATGTCTGCTTTCGTGACTTTGTCGATGCGGTCTACGGAACCGAACAACTCGCGCCAATCACCGTAGCGCGTCTGGTAGGTAGCGAGTTCTGTGGCGAGACCTTCGTTGTCGGCAAGGCCGCGGATGAGGTTGGCCTTCGCGCGCGTCTTGATCATCTTGAGTTCGTCGTCACTGATGTCTTCTTTCTTCAGCTTCTCAATCTCTTCATGGATCGCAGTCGCCATTTCTTCCGGCTTGTGTCCGGGCAGAGGGACGGCAAGGAAGGCGAACAGGTGCGGATACTTCACGCCGGGGTAACCGGTGATCCCTTCCGAATACGAAGCGATCTTCTTGTCGCGAACCAGAGAACGATAGAGGCGCGAGGTGCGTCCTTCCGACATCAGGTCGCTAATGGCGTCGAACACAGCATCATCTTTGCTGCGGTAGTCAGGCCGGTGATATCCCTCGAGATAGATGGGTTGCGAGGCTTCTTTCAGGATGACCCGGCGTTCGGAATTCTGTGGCGGTTCGGCCGTTGTGGTCTTATCCGGATGCGGTTTCGTGGGTAGCTGGCTGAAGTACTTCTCCAGGATTGGCATCGCCTCTGAGGCTTTCAAATCTCCAGCTACGGCGACGACCATGTTCGAAGAAACGTAATACTTATCGAAGAAATGCTGGGCGTCCGTCGCCGAGAAGTGATTCAGGTCCGACATCCAACCCACGGTCGGCCGGTGATAGGGATGAGCGGCGAACGCTTCCTCCGTGAACTGCTCCAGCAGTCGTCCAAAGGGATTGCTGTCGGTGCGCATGCGGCGCTCTTCGATCACCACGTTGCGTTCTTTGTAGAACTCGCGCATGACCGGGTGCAGAAAGCGATCGGATTCCAAATACGCCCAGAGTTCCAGCCGATTGGTGGGGAACGAGTAGTGATATGCGGTCTCGTCGTAGTTGGTGAAGGCGTTCATGTCTTCTCCGCCATTCTGCTCGACGATTTTGCCGAACTGATTCGGGATCACGTACTTGTCCGCTGCGGTGATGGCGTCTTTCCAGGCCTTCTCGAGTTCTTTGACCTTTTGCGGATCCTGGTCGACGCGCTTGTCGCGCTCGGCGATGTAAGCCGCATACGCAGTCTCCACTTTCTCCAAGGCCACCTTCTCAGCGGGATAATCGGTCGTGCCGATCGTGTTCGTTCCCTTGAAGGCCATGTGCTCGAACATGTGCGCAAGTCCGGTTTCGCGCATCGGATCTTGCGCCGAGCCCGCGTCGACCAAAGTAAAGAAGGAGAAGACGGGTGCTTCCGGGCGCTCGCAGACCACCAAAGTGAGGCCGTTATCCAGTTTCTTCACGGTGACGCGCTTTTCGAAGGACGCGACGTCTTGCGCCAGGGCAAATGCTGAGAGTAGGGCAAATAGGGCAACGAACTTAACGCTGCGGTATTTCATCGGACCTCCGATGGCTGGACAGATCTTGCAAGAATCATCATTTGGACGGGCCAGTAGGGCAGAAGTTTGAAAGTACGTGGGGGCAAGGTCGGTTGTCAAACGGGCAAGCCGAGATAAACAACAAACAGAAATAAGAGCAACCCTGTATTTTGCAGTTCAGCCGGATTCATGGACAATGGAGGCGCGGAGCGCACGTGCCAGACTCGACCGTCGTTGACATTCAGGGCAGGAACCTCAAGCTCTCAAACCTCGAAAAGGTGCTTTATCCCGCCGTCGGATTCACCAAGAAAGACGTCATCGATTACTACGCCCGGATCGCGCCCGTCATGCTGCCTCACCTGAATGGCCGCGCGCTGACTCGCAAGCGGTATCCCGATGGCGTAGATGGTGAGCCCTTCTTTGAGAAGAACGCTCCCATGCACAAGCCGGATTGGGTGAAGACAGCGCCCATATGGAGCGAAGGTGGACACCGCACCGTGTATTACATCCTGGCCAACGATCTTGCGACGCTAGTGTGGCTGGCGAATCTGGCGGCCTTGGAGCTACACCCTTCCTTGGCGCTGGCCAAAGACATTAAATGTCCGACCGTGATGGTCTACGATCTCGACCCGGGACCGCCTGCGAACATCGTGCAGTGCTGTCAGGTCGCGGTGTGGCTGCGCGACATTTTCGATCACCTCGGCCTCAAGAGCTTTCCGAAGACCTCAGGTTCCAAAGGCCTGCAGCTCTACGTACCGCTGAACACGCCGACTACCTTCGATGCGACGAAGCTCTTTTCCCGGGCCCTGGCGCAACTGCTGGAGCAGGAACACCCCGAATTCGTCGTCTCGGATATGAAGAAGGCATTGCGCACCGGCAAGGTATTCGTCGACTGGAGCCAGAATGACGAGCATAAAACGACCATCGCGGTCTATTCCCTGCGGGCCAGAGAGCATCCGACGGTTTCAACCCCGGTGACGTGGGACGAGGTCGAGCGTACGCTCAAGAAGAAAGATGCGAGCCTGCTCGTTTTCGAGACGAAGGATGTGTTCAAACGCGTTGACAAGATGGGCGACCTGTTCGAACCAGTGCTCGAACTCAAGCAGAAGCTTCCGGAATTGAAAGCGGCTGTATCCGCAGGTGCGGAGCAAGGCGCGCCTATGGAAATCGCGGCCCAGGCAGACGATCACCACGGGGCTCGGAAAACTCCGCGCAAGAAAACTTCCGCCAGGCGGAGCACGCCGAAAAAGCGCGCCAAGGTATAATCCGCGGCATTCATCGTCACAGAAAGTCTTCCAAGCATGGCGCAAATTTTCGCAGGAACTTCAGGGTGGGCGTACCCGAGCTGGCGCCCCGCTTTCTATCCTGAAAAGCTGGCGCAGAAGAAGTTCCTGAACTTCTATACGACGAAGCTCAACACCGTCGAGGTCAATTTCACCTTCCGTCAGTTGGTGAAGGAGACCACGGTGCAGAATTGGTTACAGGAGTCTCCTTCGCATTTTCGTTTCGGCATCAAGGCACACCAGGTAATCACGCATATCAAGCGCTTGAAGGGCGTGGAAGATTTCGTGCCACGGTTCCTGGCGACGATCGAACCCCTCGCCGCTGCCGGCAAGTTGGGGCCGGTCCTGTTCCAGCTTCCGCCAAACCTTAAGGCAGATGCCGCTCTGCTTAAGGATTTTCTTTCCGTGCTGCCTCGCACCGTGCCGGCGGCGTTCGAATTTCGGCACGAATCCTGGTTTAACGATGCGACCTGGGATCTGTTGAAATCATGCAACGCGAGCTTGTGTGTGGCGGAGACAGAGACGCGTACTACCCCCGATGTGGTGACCGGAAGATTCGCCTATTACCGTTTTCGCAAACCGACTTATACGGGCGAGGAGCGGCGGGCGATGATCGATCGTGTGAAACAGCATCTCACCGAGGGCCGCGACGTGTTCGCCTACTTCAAACACGAAGAGACGCCCGATGGCGCACTCTACGCAGTGGACCTGTTGAGGGAAGTTTCCTCATCCCAGGGCTAATCCAGATCCTCTCACGTGCTCCGGAGGGTCCAGCAAAACAGATCTACTCGTCTGGGAGGACGGAGTTATGTGTCATCAGGGAAACGCAATAGGATCGCAAAAAGGTCAACTCGCCAGCCTTCGCAGAAATTCTTGCTCGTCCATGCGGTACTTGAAGGCTTTGCGGCCATCGATGAAGACGACCGGGACTTCATCGTTGAACTTGCGGCGGAGGTCCGCGTCGCCGTCGACATCGACTTCTTGCCAGGTGAATCCACCGCGGCGGGAGAGTTTCGCGAGGCTTTCCTTTACGACTTCACACAAGTGACAGCCCTTGCGAGAGTACACAATGACGCTGCGAAGCTCTGGCATGCGGGTTGATTCTAGCGCGACGGAATCTGCGGTTCCAGCGCAAATTGGCAGGAAAATCGGCGCTCGTTCCGTTTTGGAGCGTCCCAGGCATTAGAATTCGTGCATGCCGAATGACCCGTCCAAGCCACTGCGTGGCAAGACCGCCTTAGTGACCGGGGCCGCAAAGCGTCTAGGGCGCGCCTCCGCGCTGGCGCTGGCAGAAGCTGGCGCAGACGTCGCAATAACGTTTTTGCAGTCGGCCCGAGAGGCTCGGGAAACAGTCGTGGATCTCTCCGCTTGCGGAGTTCGAGCTTTTGCATTTCGCTGTGACATAACGGATCAAGGCAGCGTCCGCTCGATGATGAAGGAAGCCGGCCGCGAACTCGGACGTATTGACGTTTTGGTAAACAACGCTGCCAATTACGAAACAGCTGATTTCGAGAAGCTGACGCTGAAGCAGTGGGACGCCATGTTTGCTTCGAACACCCGCGGACCGTTTCTGGTGACGCGGGAAGCGCTGCAATGGATGCGCCGTAAGCGACCCAAGGGTGAGAAGGTCGAAGGCAGGATCATCAATATGGGTTCCTTGGGAGGATTGAGGCCTTGGCCGACACACGCGCACTACTGCTCCTCGAAAGCGGCACTCCACATGCTGACCAAGGTGATGGCCAAGGCGCTTGCCCCGGAGATCGCGGTGAACGCGGTAGCTCCGGGGATGATCGATCTGGGGGAGAAGTCTGCAGCGGGGTTCATGCGGCGGATGGCCAAACAGACACCGATGCAACGCAATGGCCGAGGCGACGAGATTGCCGCCGCAGTTCTGTTTTTTGCGACCGCGCCAAGGTTTGTTACCGGGCAGATTCTGGCGGTAGATGGCGGACTCGGACTCTAAACGGGTTCGGGATCTGGGTGCCGCCGTGAGGGCGAGACGCCCTCCTGACAGCCGGGGGACGCCGACACTACACTCTAACGATCTTGCGTGATGGCGAGGTATATTGAGGCCAATGAAGAACGCGAAGGGTAATTCGTCATCATTGAAGCAGGCATCTAGACAGACAGGTTCTGATTCGCATCGCATTGCGGTCGCGATCATGGCGGCAGGCAAGGGAACCCGCCTGAAGTCGCAACTCCCGAAGGTACTTCATGAAGTGGGAGGGAAACCTCTGCTGGAGCACGTGATTCGGTCCGTGGTGGAGTTGGTTCCCGCGACGGATGTGTTCGCGATCATCGGATATGAAGCCGAGCGAGTGCGATCTGCCATGCAGCACACCGGTGTGCAGTTCGTATTGCAGGCAGAGCAACGAGGAACGGGGCACGCTCTGATGGTCGCTCGCGATGCTTTAGTGGGATACGACCATGTGATCGTGCTCTCGGGCGATGCACCGCTGATCACGGCTCAAACGATCTGCCAATTGCGCGATTTCCACTTGCACGAAAAAGCCGCAATGACATTGTTGAGCGCGGACCTTGAGAATCCATTTGGATACGGACGAGTGATCCGCAAAAGCCCGCGCAGTACTGAGGTTCAAGCCATTGTCGAAGAAAAGTCAGCAAGTGCGGCACAGAAGAAAATCCAGGAAATTAATTCCGGGTTCTACGTTTTTGCAGTCAAAGATCTTTACGAGAACATTGCGGATCTTTCTACCGACAACACGCACGCGGAGTATTACCTCACGGACATGGCGACTGTGCTGCGCCGGGCGCGGCGCAAGGTAGTGGCTTGGAAAACGGTCACACCGAACGAGGTATTGGGCGGGAACACGCGCGCCGAACTCGCTGATATCGATGAGCAAATGAGGCTCGCCAAGTGCCGGCAACTGATGGCCGATGGCGTAACGATCTTCTATCCAGCGACCTGCGTGATTGATCCCGACGTTTTAATCGCTCCAGACTCGGTCATCGAGCCTTATGTGCAGCTACTGGGACATACCAAGATCGGCACAGGCTCCCGGGTGCGTTCGTATTGCGTGATCCGCGACTGCGAGATCGGTGAGGGAGTGATGATCCGCCCCGGATGTGTGATGGAGAGCAGCAGAGTAGGATCGGGAGCGATTCTAGGCCCGTATTCGCACTTGCGTCCCGGATGTGAAATTGGCGAGGACGCGCATGTGGGCAACTTCGTCGAAGGCAAGAAAATCAAATTGGGGAAGGGCTCCAAAGCAAATCACCTGACCTATCTCGGCGACTCCGAGATTGGTGCGGGCGTCAACATTGGAGCGGGTACCATCACGTGCAACTATGACGGCTTCCATAAGTACAAGACCATCATTGAAGACGGAGTCTTTGTTGGCAGCGACAGCACGCTGGTGGCTCCGGTACGCGTGAAGAAGGGCGCGTACATCGCGGCGGCATCGTGTATCACGGACGACGTTCCGGAGGACTCATTAGCCTTAGCCCGTGCACGGCAAGTCGTGAAGGAAGGCTGGGTCCGACAGAAGGCGGCTGAGCGAACGAAATCCTAGCAGTGGTGTGAATTTCACGAATTTCCGCAGTCTAAAAAAACAGGCACCGGATGCATTCTCCGGTGCCTCGTTGTTTTAACTTGAACTTGCTTTTAGTGCGTTACGGCGGCGAACAATTCCGAGTGCATAAGTGACTGGAATTGCTGGTCGTTGGCCTTGAAGTGTACCCCCACGTTTTGTCCATCGGAGTCGACGGAGGTATTGTCGACGGCAACTTTCTCGGCGGGGCTGGCGCTCATCTTCTTGTAAAGCATGTAACCCTTCAGCAGGGAAGAGACGGTTGCCGCGGTGGTTGAGTCCGAGGTGATGACGGTCATATCGAAATTGACACCGCTGTTGAAACTCATCGAATAACGCGAGCCCAGCAGGCGCTTCTTGATGGTGTCGTAATCCGCGATCTTGGAAGCATCACCCATTGCGGAATGCAGGGCGTTTTGCGTGCCTTGCTGGTCAAGGATGCTCCACACCGGAGCCGAATCAACATCGGCCATCATGTCAGCCATGTTGCCGTTAGTATCGAGGCCGAGGACCTGGCCATCCTTCGTATCGAGTGCGACTTTAATCGAAGTTGAGTCCCCGAATAAAAGCGTGCTGTCATCGAGGAAGCTCATCACGAAACCGCCATCCATAGGATAGATGTCGTTGTTGTTGTATTTCTTGGGCGTGTATTTCTGCAGCTTCATCTTTTTCAGCACGGCCTTCATGTTGAAAGGGCCCGCGGCAACGCCAACCGTCTTGACGCCTTGCTTGCCCGAACGGAATGACGCGAATGTCAGGCTGTCGATATCTTTCTCCGGATCAAGCCCAATGCCCTTCAAAGCCGCTTCGAACTGTTTGATGTTGTCGGGCATGAGTTGCTGCTTCAGGGCCATTGCTGTTGGAGAGTCTTTGAGAGACCGGTAATCCACCGAGATCAATTGCAACAGGTCGCCGGGGACGCAAGAGCGGGCAGAGGAATTAATGGGCATGGCGTAAGCCATGCATCCGAGCAGCAGTGAAACAGCACAAATCTTCAGAAGTCGCATAATGCCTCGAATCGCAAAATGTCAGGATTGCGCACTCCTATCTTGGATGCGCAATGCGGTCTTGTCGTCTTTAGATCGCCTTATTCTATTTTACTTGCAGCTAGCGATAAGAAAACAAAAGTACAAGGCCCGTTGACCAGTTATGGTCGGAAATGGCCTTGGCGCCTTGGGTCGGATCTTTAAAGTCTTACTTTAAGCTTTGCAATGAGCGGCCTTTTGCCTCACTTGCGCAACGAAGGAGACGTCTTTGATAGACGCCAGATTGATTTCCACGTTGGCGAGGGCACCTTTCATTGCAGCTTCGGCTAATGCGCAGGCGGTCGTGAGGTCGGACTTCATGTTGGGATTGGTGATCGGTTCCAGGGATTTCGCGGTCCCGAGGATTTCGTGAGCTTTGTCGGCTACGGATAGAGGAACCGCGGTGGCTCCCTTGAGTGCCGTCTCAATGGCCGCTTCGCTCGCCTTTTCGTCTGTGGCTTCCCGCGCAGATTTATAGGCCTTCATCACAGAATTGTACGATTCGGCATCTGCATCGATTGCAGTCTTGAGTTCCTCGCGCAAGGACGTCAGCCGCGCGATAGCTGAGCTGAGTTGTGATTCATACTGCGCGTAGGCTTTCTTGCCTCGGGACATACCGGCCACCATTGTCGCCAGCCCAGCCGCCATGGCGGCTGCGGCGGCTGAGGCGCTGCCACCGCCGGGAGTGGCAGTGGGCGCTGCCAACTGCTCGATGAAGGGCTCAACCCCCGCGCGCAGACCCCCAACGGCCATTTTCCCGCCCATGACGGCAGCTAGACGGTTCTCCAATATCAACGATGAGTCGAAGTTTTCGACCTGGAGAAACCATTCTGCGGCATCTTCCAATGCCTTTTTGGGAATCAGCCCGACGATCTCGCTGGAGATCGGCATTACGCCATACCTGGCCGCCTCGCGCTTCACCAGTTCGAACACCCGGTGAATCGGAGTCTGCTCGAAATCAGTCAAGTTCATAGAGACTTGGGCCAATCCGCGTACCAGGAAGCCTGCACCTTTCACAAAGCGCATCCCTCCGGAAGAGAAGCGGACGGCTTTGGCGATCTTCTTGGCGATATCCACGTTTGCGGTGTTCAGAAAAACGTTGTAGGCGATCAGGAACTTGCGTGCGCCCACCACCGTTGCTCCGGCAGTAGGATGAACTCGCGGTTCTCCAATATCGGGCCGACGGGCGGGATTGGTTGCGATTTCGGCCCGGATGCCCTCGAACTGGCCGCGGCGAATATTCTCTAAGCCTTGGCGCTCGGGAGTGCGCGCCGCTGACTCGTACAGATAGACGGGTATCTGAAAGCGCTTCCAGATCTCTTCTCCGACGTGGTTGGCCATCGCGACGCAGTCTTCGATGGTGACGCCGTCGATGGGAATAAAGGGGACGACATCCGCAGCGCCCATGCGCGGATGCGCCCCGGTATGAGTATTTAGATCGATTACTTCCGCAGCTTTACCGACCCCACGAATGGCCGATTCCTGAATCGCCTCGCGCTCGCCCACCAAGGTGATGACGCAGCGGTTGTGGTCAGAATCCATTTCGCGATCGAGCAGATAGACGCCGGGCATCTTCATGGCGTCGATGATGGCATCAACTTTGGCCTTATCGCGGCCTTCGGAGAAGTTGGGAACACATTCGACGAGCGTGGACATAACGGATGAGGATAACGGCGCATGGAGTTGCAGCGCAAGGTGCGTTCCGGAAGTGGAGGTCGACGGGAGCGAAAGATCAGCGCCGATTTCTGGAAAAAAATCTTCCGACTCCCAGCCGCACCTGAACAGTGTTCACTCCGGGATTCGGTGTAGCGAGGCCAGCATTCGAGATATGCATGTAGCGCAGCTCGAGACTGACGTTATGCTTTGCGCCGAGAATATGCATTCCGAGCGCGGCCTGGTCCATGAAGTTCACTGGATTGGTTCCCGCAGGAACGTCGTGATTCGTGAACAGGACTCCGCCGGTCAATTCGAGGTAAGGCGAAATGCGCCCGTGGCGGACGAAATTCCATTTCAATCCCAAAGGATCGAATCCCGCGCCGTACGCCTTATTCGTAGGCTGGAAAGCGAGGAAAACCGGAACGGCGTCGAGAGCATACTCGAATCGCCCGCGCAGAAATCCGGGAAGGTGCGGTCCGGTAAGAATCCATCCATAGCGCAATCCGGCGTCGAAGACACCCGTGTTGCCCCGGCCTCCAGCGACAGAGTGACCTCCGCCCGCCCAGATCTGGACTTCGTTCCCACCTTTTTCGGGAGCTTCCTGCGCACACAGAGCTGCACATAGCAGTAGCAGGCTTACGAGGACTCGCATAGGTCGGTTGCCTTGAATCTTCGATAGTACGTAGAAACAACCGATCACCATACAAGAAGAAGGTTCAAAGCGGCAATTCTCGGTGAAGGCTAGTGCGGTCGAAAGGGCTTCGTCAGGAGTTTCGCTCGCCGATTCGTCCCTGAACCGCGAGTTGCAAAACGTCCTGTGCGGCCCGGGTAAAATTGTGGCGCGCCACCCCCGCTTCTTCGAGATAGTCTCCAAGTACCGGGATGACACCCATCGCCTCGATGTCATCGAGGTCGTTGACGATTTGGCAGGCGCCTTCAGAGGCGTACTTAGTCTTCAATTCGTCCGAGACCGGCGTGCGATTAATCAGCGCGTAGTCGAAGATTTGGCCTTGTGCGTGAGCATTGAGCGCACGAATGTGATCGGCAGCAGTGAGACCAAGGCTCTCATTGGCCTGTGTCATCAGGTTGCAGATGTAAACCTTGGTGGCACGCGATTCGAGAATGGCTTGCGGAATCCCGCGGACCAGAAGGTTGGGAATGAGGCTGGTGAAGAGGGAACCCGGGCCGATCGTAATCAGGTCGGCATTCGCGATCGCTTCGAGCGTCTGCGGCATAGGCCCTACATCCGGCGGAACAACAAACAGTTCCTTGATTCTGCCCTTACTGGCCGTGATCTTGGTTTCCCCGCGAACTCTCGTGCCATCTTCCATCAGGGCTTCCAGTTCGATGTTCGACGTCGTGGCTGGATAGATGTGGCCGCGGGTCAGCAGAATTTCCGAAGACAAGCGCACGGCTTCGGAAAAATCGGACGTCAATGACGTCAGCGCCGCAAGAAAGAGATTTCCGAAGTTGTGACCTTCCAGGCCCGAGCCCTTGTCGAAACGATGCCGAAACAGCCGCGATAACAGAGCTTCGTCTTCACTCAGAGCCACAATGCAGTTCCGGATATCTCCCGGCGGCAGCATCTTGAGCTCTTTCCGCAGACGCCCGCTCGAGCCACCGTCGTCGCTGACGGTGACTACTGCACAGAGATCACGGATAACAGGCGTGACGACATTGGATGGAGAGAGTTCTCCTGGCGCCGGTACAAATCGCTTCAGTCCCTTGAGGAGCGTGGAAAGCCCGGTGCCGCCGCCGATAGCGACAACTTTAAGGCCGCCCGTCAGCGCGCTCTTTTCACGCGGTGAACATTCGACGGCCTTGGTTTCCATCGGAAGCGCTCTCAAACGCGGCTAGAAAGTTTCTTCGCCAACTTGCTCAGAGGAGTCCATTTCGGCTCCCGGATCAGGGTAGAGGAGTTCGGTGAAGCGGGGATCCTCAGCCAGGTTCTGGAAATCCGAGTCGTTTCGCGCCTGGAAGCGCAACTGAGGGTTGATCTTTAACGCTTCGTCGAGATGGCGGAGCGAATCTTCCACATGCCCGGTGAGGCAGTCGAGCGCGGCCAATCCGTAGACGACGTAATCGGCCTTCGGATTCTGCTTCTGCAGCTTATCCAGATGCTCGCGGGCGGTCACATAATCGCCTACGTTCATCAATGAGACGGCATAATCAAAATGCTCTTCCGCCGTCTTGAATTGGGTTGCGGACGCACGCTCCAAATGCTGGTTGCAGATATTGAGGTGAATCGTGGCGCGGTCGATCAGTTCCTTGGCGGGTCCGGTCAGCACCTTCTGAAAATGGGGCTTTGCCTTGTCGAACTTGTGCTCCTGCATCGCACGCAACCCCGACTCGTAGCTTTGCAGGGCCTGGGCGTAGCGGGGATCTTCCGAAACGGTCTTCTTGGGGGTGGATTTCTGGGCCATGTGTAAGACTCTTCCTGTGTTCTTAGTGATGGCGAACTCCTTAGAGATGCGCTCGTTTGGTCTAAGGAATAAAGTATCGCCCAAATGATGGGTATAGGTAAAGTTGGCTGGGCGGAGAGTTCGCCGCCATGTGTCGAAAAAGATACGCCCTCTAGTTCATTGTCGCGGCCGACTCGAGGTCGATCTGCTTCCACTCGCCTTTGATGATGCCGGCGCGGATCTGCGTTGCTGTCTTGCCTTTCTTGTGCTGCTGGTACGAGTAGTAAAGCTCCTTCAAACAGGTGGAGCACTGGGCCCCATGCGTGTTCTCAAAGCAGCTGTGCAGGCTGTTGTGTCCCATACGGTCGCAATAGCAATAGCAAGGCTGCTGATGCAGAACGGTCGGGATCTTCGCCGCGAGCTCGTAGGCATGTGTCTGGTAAGGATACTGTGCGTCGGCTCCCCAGAGATCGGCCTTGGTCAGGATGGCTGGCAGCTTCGTGCCTTTCGGCGGCGGTCCGGCATTGTAGGCAGGAACTCCACTGGGCTCTTGGGGTGCGCTCCACTGGGCCGAGACCGACAGGGTAACGGCGAACAGGAAGGCTAACGAAAAGAGGCGAAATATGGTCTTGTTGCGCGACAGGCGAACGATCATGAGTTTTCCCCGGTTGCGTTATTGTAACCCGAGAAGCGTACAACCCGCTTTCTGTCGGACTGCTTCTGTATACAATAGAGGCCAATGCTGGAAAGTACGTCAGAGCCAAAGTCGCCGGGCAACGTAGAAATGCCCAGCTCTTCTTTGGGAACACCCGTTGAAACTTCTGCTGTGACGACAACGGCTGTCCCCACTGTTCGCCTTGGAACGGGGCTTGGCGTCTGGTTGCGCGATCTGCTCATTTCGCTGGCAATCTCCGCGTTCATCATCATCTTCCTCTATCAGCCCGTGAAGGTCGAAGGCACCAGCATGATGCCGTCCCTAGAAGACCAGGAGCGGATCTTCGTTAACAAATTCGTTTACCGGCTCGAGCCGATCGCGCGGGGCGACATCGTCGTATTCCGCTATCCCCGGGACCCTTCGAAGAGCTACATCAAGCGCGTGATCGGGATGGCTGGAGACCGCATCCGTATCGATGCCGGTCAGGTCTACGTAAATGGTGAGCCGCTTGATGAAGAGTACGTCCCCCCCGAGTACGCCGACACGAGGTCTTACCGGGAGATCACGGTGCCGCCGGACTCGTATTTCGTGTTGGGCGACCATCGCTCAATGTCGAATGACAGCCGCGATTTCGGCCCCGTGAATCAAAGTTTCATCTACGGCAAGGCCGTCTTCGGATACTGGCCCATGGAGAAGGTCGGGCGAGTCCGGTAGCGCCGGAGGCCCACCGGCTGTGGTCGCGCAGTCTCGCCGCGACTCTGGTGTCCAGCTGAAAAGCCTTGCCTTCACTGCGATTTTTCCTCAGTTTTCCTCAGTTCTCGCGTCTTCTTCCCTTGGCCCTCACGAAAATCCCTGCTAAAATCCATAAAATCCACTCTTCGGAGCGAGAATGCAGGCTATCCTTGCGCTGGAAGACGGCAGAGTCTTCCGAGGCAAAGGCTACGGCGCCAAAGGCGAATGCTACGGCGAAGTCGTTTTTAATACTTCCATCACCGGATATCAGGAAATTTTCACCGATCCTTCCTACTCCGGACAGATCGTCGTTCTGACGAATCCAGAAATCGGAAATTACGGCACCAATCAGGAAGACAACGAGGCCACGCGTCCGTGGATCGAGGGCCTGATCGTGCGGGAGTTTTCAAAGGTCAGTTCGAACTGGCGCTCGCAGCAGGTCGCGGAAGAATATCTGGAGCAGTTCAAAGTCCCCGTGCTCTCGGATATTGACACGCGGGCGCTGGTGCGGCACCTGCGCGATCACGGCGTGATGCGCGGCGTCATCTCGACGATCGAAACTGACACCGAAAAGCTGATCGCGAAGGCGCGCTCTATCCCGAAGATGGACGGAACCGATCTGGCGAAAGAAGTCAGCACGAAGCGTCCGTATGTGTGGGAAGTGGGCGAGCGCTCGCACGAGCCGACTGCGGTGGTCGGGGTGAAAGACGAGCCGCCGCGCTTCCACGTCGTCGCCTACGATTTCGGTATCAAGCAAAACATCCTGCGCAAATTACGAGGCGAGGGATGCAAAGTAACGGTCGTCCCGGCGCAGACTCCCGCGGAAGATGTCCTAGCGCTCAAGCCCGATGGAGTGTTCCTCTCGAACGGCCCCGGAGATCCCGAGCCCTGCACGTACGCGGTAGATTCCATTCGCCGGCTGATGGGACGCCAGCCAATCTTCGGAATCTGCCTTGGACATCAGCTGACCGGAATCGCCCTCGGCGGCAAAACCTACAAGCTGAAGTTCGGCCACCACGGCGGGAATCATCCGGTAAAGCAGCTGAAGACTGGCAAGATCGAGATCACGGCGCACAACCACAATTTCGCCGTCGATCCCGATTCGTTGGCGCAGAGCGAAGTAGAATTCACGCACATGAACCTGAACGACGAAACGCTCGAAGGCCTGCGCCACCGGAATATGCCACTCTTCAGCGTGCAGTATCACCCTGAAGCAGCGCCAGGTCCGCACGACTCGCACTATCTCTTCAAAGAGTTTACGAAGATGATGGAGGAGTGGAAGGGGTGAAGAAATTCTCGCGGAAACTGGCGGTCCTCGTTTCGGTCGTGACACTTTCGTCCTTTTTGTTAGCGTGTTCGCTCGCTCCTATACACGGCTATTTTCATCAGGTGACGGCGATTCGAGGACGTGTGGTTGGCAGGAGCCTGGGACCTTTTCAGTTCCGCTGGTTGCGTCAGTCATTCGGCGTTGATGGTGCGCACTTGTCGCTGTATGAATATCGTTGGCCAGCGAAATTGGAAGATCTGAAACTTGTAAGTTCGGTCAATGCCGATGCCCACGGAAATTTTGATTTCGGACCAGTTCGCCAAGGTCACTACATTTTGAATATCGGCGCTGACGATTCTCGACTGTTCGGCGGGATGTTTGAAGTCGAGGTAACTGATACGGTCAGAGCAACCAAAAGCGTGACCATTGACGTTTCGCCTATTCATCCTGACTGCAGAGGTGGACACGAGTTTATCGAGACGAAAGCCTGAGTGGGATGCTTTGAGAGGGCGCGGCTTAAAGCCGCGCCGTAACGTGCGCCAAAGGACTTGCGGCTTTAGCCGCTGAGGTTCACTGATGAGGCCCAAGAGAGAGCCCGCGACGAGCAACGGCCAGACTTACATGATCACGTCACGGGCGTGGGGAAGCCGCACGCTCTTCTCGAGAGAGGGTTGGGCCAAGCTGCTCATCGAGACTCTTTATCACTATCGCGGCTCGGCGTATCTACTTCACGAATTTGTAGTGATGCCGGATCACATCCACGTGATCTTGACTCCGAAGACAAGCTTGGAAAAGTCGGTCCAGTTCATCAAGGGTGGATTTTCGTATCGCGCCAAAAAAGAACTCGGCTCGAATATGGAAGTCTGGCAAAAGGGATTCTCCGATCATCGCATCCGCGACGCGAGCGATTATCGGATCCATCAGATTTACGTTCAGCAGAATCCTGTCCGAAAGCATTTATGTGAACGCGCGGAAGATTACCCCTATTCATCTGCGAGGCCCGGATTCGACCTCGATCCTGCACCTCAGGGGCTAAAGCCCCTCGATCAAGCAGAGCTTGTTACGGCGCGCCTTGAAGGCGCGCCCTTTCAAAGCAACCCTAGGGCCTTTGGCCAGACTGACGCAGCGCCATCTCGTGACAAGATCGCAAGCACGCATGTCGCGCCATCGGCAAAAAAGAAAATCGAAACCGCATAATGCCAAAACGCACAGACATCTCGAAAATCCTCGTACTCGGTTCCGGGCCCATCATCATCGGGCAATCGGCCGAGTTCGACTACTCCGGCACGCAGGCCTGCAAGGCGCTCAAGTCTGAAGGCTACGAAGTGGTGTTGGCGAATTCGAATCCGGCCACGATCATGACGGATCCGGAGTCGGCCGACCGCACCTACATCGAACCGCTCACGCTCGAGTATCTCGAAGAGATCATTCGCATCGAGCGCGAGATGTCTCCCGGTTCCGGATTCGCCGTGCTGCCGACGGTCGGCGGACAGACCGCATTGAATCTGGCCATCGAACTTTCGGACGGCGGCGTGCTCGAAAAGTACGACGTGCAGCTCATCGGCGCGAATGTCGCCGCCATCAAGAAGGCCGAAGACCGTCTGTTCTTCAAAGACGCGATGCAGAAGATCGGCCTCGACGTCCCCAAGTCAGCGCTGGTCAATAACGCAAAAGACGGCATTGAGTTCGCAGGTAAAATCGGATTCCCGGTCATCGTTCGCCCGTCCTTCACACTCGGCGGCACCGGCGGAGGCATCGCCTACAACCGCGAGGAACTCGGCGAAGTCCTCGCTCGCGGCCTCGATCTCTCGCCAGTCCACGAAGCGCTCATCGAAGAGTCCGTCCTCGGCTGGAAGGAATACGAGCTTGAGGTGATGCGCGACACCAAAGACAACGTCATCATCGTTTGCTCGATCGAGAACTTCGATCCCATGGGCGTGCACACCGGTGATTCCATCACCGTCGCTCCTGCACAGACGCTGACCGATCGCGAATATCAGGCAATGCGAGACGCGTCGATCGCGGTCATCCGTGAGATTGGCGTCGATACCGGTGGATCGAACATTCAATACGGCGTGAATCCCGAGACCGGGCGGATGGTGGTCATCGAGATGAACCCGCGCGTCTCGCGCTCATCCGCGCTCGCATCCAAAGCGACTGGATTCCCCATCGCCAAGATCGCGGCCAAGCTCGCCGTTGGCTACACGCTCGACGAAATCCGCAACGACATCACGCGCAAGACGCCGGCCTGCTTCGAGCCGACACTCGACTACGTCGTTGTGAAAATCCCGAAGTGGCAGTTCGAGAAATTCCCCGGGGCCGATGACACGCTCGGTCCGCAGATGAAGTCGGTCGGCGAAGTCATGGCCATCGGCCGCACCTTCAAAGAAGCGCTGATGAAGGGCGTCCGCTCGCTCGATACTGGAAAGAAAGTCGGCTCCGACAGGATCGAGCCCAAGATCCTCACCCAGCGACTGGTCACGCCGCATCCCGAGCGCCTCGCCTACATCCGCTACGCACTTCGCCAGGGACACACGGTCAAGCAGATCGCCAAGATGACCTCGATGGATCCGTGGTTCCTCTACCAACTCAAAGAGATTAACGACATGCAACTTGAGTTGGAGAAGCACCCGATGGAGTCGATCCCGCCGGACGTTCTGCGCGAATCGAAGCGCATGGGATTTTCCGACGGACGGCTGGCGCAGGTCTGGCGCCTCGAAACGCAAGACAAAGTGCGGTTCATGCGCAAGAAGTACGGCATCATGCCGGTTTACAAGCGGGTCGACACCTGCGCCGCGGAGTTCGAAAGCTTCACGCCCTACCTCTACTCGACCTTCGAGGACGAGGACGAAGCGGCGCCCACCGACAAAAAGAAGGTCATCATCCTCGGTGCTGGCCCGAACCGTATCGGGCAGGGAATTGAATTCGACTACTGCTGTTGCCACGCGTCATTCGCGCTGCGCGACGACGGCTACGAGACGATCATGATCAATTGCAATCCCGAGACCGTCTCGACTGACTATGACACCAGCGACCGTCTCTACTTCGAACCGCTGACGTTCGAGGACGTCTGGGCGATTTATCAGCATGAAACGTCGAAGGGCGCGGACGTTGGCGTCATCGTGCAGTTCGGCGGACAGACTCCGCTGAATCTCGCGCTGCCCTTGAAAGAAGCCGGCGTGAAGATCATCGGCACATCTCCCGAATCCATCGACCTCGCCGAAGATCGCAAGCAGTTCAATAAACTGCTCGAAGAACTGCAGATTCCTCAGGCTCCCGGAGTCATGGCCACGTCAATCGAAGAAGCGGTTGAAGGCGCGAAGCGCATTGGCTTCCCGGTCCTCGTGCGCCCTTCTTATGTACTTGGCGGACGCGCCATGGTCATCGCCTACGATGAGCAGTCGATCGTACGCTACATGCAGGAAGCGGTGGAATACTCGCATGACCGTCCGGTACTGATCGATCACTTCCTCGAAGACGCGATCGAAGTCGACGTCGATGCTTTGTCCGACGGCGACGATGTCGTGATCGGCGGAATCATGCAGCACATCGAAGAGGCCGGAATTCACTCTGGCGACTCTTCTTGCGTGCTGCCTTCCGTTGATATCCCGCAACACCTGCTCGATCGCATGCGCGAGTACACCTTCAAGCTCGCGAAGGCATTGAAGGTCGTCGGATTGATGAACATCCAGTTTGCCATTCCGCGCCGGCATGCAGGTTCGGGCAACGGGTCGGAGCCCAGCAAGGTCTACGTTCTCGAAGTGAACCCGCGTGCCTCGCGGACGGTACCCTACGTTTCCAAAGCCACCGGGGTTCCGATGGCGAAAATCGCGGCGCGGCTGATGACGGGCCGCAAGCTGCGCGAATTCCTCCCGGATTTCATCGAACGTCGCGCCGATCTCGACACCGGAAACTGCTACTACGTGAAGTCCCCGGTATTCCCGTGGAGCAAGTTTCCTGGCGTGGACACTGTGCTTGGCCCCGAGATGAAATCGACCGGCGAAGTGATGGGCGTGGCCGACAATTTCGGCGAAGCGTTCGCCAAAGCCCAGCTCGCCGCCGGTCAGAAACTGCCCACGCAAGGAGCGGTCTTCATCAGCGTGACGGATAGTGACAAGCGGTTCGTGGCCCCGGTCGCACGCAAGTTCGTCGACATGGGATTCAAGCTGGTTGCCACGGCGGGCACCGCAGACGTGATCGAGTCTGCCGGCCTGAACGTCGAGCGCGTCTATAAAGTCAAAGAAGGACGGCCCAACGTCGTCGACTTCATCAAGGGCCAGCGGATTCAGCTCGTTGTCAACACTCCCACAGGACAGGAACCCTGGTTTGACGAGAAAGCAATCCGGCGGGCGGCAGTGATGGCGCGCATTCCTACGATCACGACCTTGGCTGCGGCGAGAGCCGCGGCTGAAGGAATCGCGGCGCTGCAGCGAGGCGAAGTGAACGTTCGCGCGTTACAGCAGTTGCACGCAGAACGGAGCGCTGCGCTGCGGCCGTTCCTTGGTCGCGAGTCAGCGTAGAAAGCCGATTCTGGCGTTATCTGTGATAGTATTCCCCATCTGCATACGGGCCCTTTAGTGATCTCGCTTGGGGGAGAGCACGATGGCGCACGCAAGCGTTCCTGATACGTTTGGGGTATCTTCAGGCAACAGAGCTAAGGCTGCTGCCAAATTCCTTGGCTGGGCTGGCATTGTGGTGCTGGCCGTCCTGTTTGTCCTGAAATATGTTTTGTTCTACTTTCGCCACTACGATCCCACATCTTTCGACCCTTACTGGCCGCGCCGCGGATGGCTTTTCCTGCACATTACTGCGGGATCGCTCGCCCTGCTGACTGGGCCGATGCAATTCTGGACCGGACTTCGCCGGCGCAATATGACGTTTCATCGCTGGACGGGGCGTATTTACCTGCTCGGAGTCGGCACCGGTATTATCGGTGCAGTGGGGCTGTCGCTGACAACCACCTTCGACTTCGGTGTTGTCAATGGAATCCGTGGCTTGGTGCTGGCATGGTTTGTGACGTCCGGCATGGCCTACTTTACCATCCGGAAGGGATTGGTTTCTTTTCACAAGGAATGGATGATCCGTTCCTACGTCGTTACCTTTGCTTTCGTGACGTTCCGCTTCTTGCAGGACTATTCCCCGTTGTCTCGCGTTCGTCCGGAGGGGGATCGCGACACAACGATTGCGTGGGCTTGCTGGGTTGTGCCGCTGGCGATCACGGAGATGGTTTTCCAACTCAGGCGCCTGGGGGTCGCTTTGGCTGCGCGGCAATCGCCATAGGGAACTGGTAAGCTTGTTAGCACTACCATGCTTCTTCACGGAATACTGCCTCCCATCACCACGCCGTTCTATCCCGACGGCAACGTCTACTACAAAAAGCTCGAAGCCAACGTCGAGCGCTATTCACGCACTCCGGTAGCGGGCTTGGTCGTGCTTGGATCGACCGGCGAGGCGCTCATGCTCTCCGATCAAGAGAAGCGTGATGTTCTGAAAGTCGCCCGTGACTCCGCCGCGCCGAACAAGGTGCTGGTCGCAGGAACGGGAATCGAGTCTGCGATTGAGACGCTGCGCCTGACGGAATATGCGGCCGAGCTTGGCTATGACGTAGCCATGGTCCGCACGCCGCACTATTACAAGAAACAGATGTTGCCGGAGAACATGCTTGCGTTCTACCGCACCGTTGGCGACCGTTCTCCGATTCCGGTCATCGTCTACAGCTTCCCGCAAGCGACGGGCTATGACATTCCAGCCGAAGTCATGATTGAACTTGCGGACCACCCCAACATCATAGGGATCAAAGAATCCAGCGGAGACATCGAGAAGGTTCGCAAAATGGTGGAAGGCACACGCCATGTCAAGCGCAGTGCAACCGTGACGGAAACCTTCGAAGCCGTCACGCCTCGCATGCTTGCTGCTGCGAGTGCCGGCGAACCCGGCAATGGTGGGGAACTGGTGCCGGTCGGAGCGTTGTCCGGAGCCAAAGAAGCAAAGCCGTCCTCGTCTGCGGTAAAGGTGGTCGGGAAAATGAAGACGCGCCAGAAAGAAGTCGGATTCCAGGTGCTGGTAGGTGCTGCGCACAAGCTGCATCCGTCACTGGATGCCGGCGCGGTAGGCGCGATTCTCGCCTTTGCGAACCCGGCTCCCACCGCCTGCTATGAAATCTACGCTGCCTGGAAGGAAGGCGATGCCGAACTTGCCCGCATCAAGCAAGAGCGAATTGCGAAAGCGGCGCAGTGTGTTGGAGACCTCGGCGTCCCCGGATTCAAATATGGCATGGACTTCAACGGATACTTCGGCGGTCCGGCAAGACTGCCGTTCCTGCCGTTGACGGCAGCGCTGAAGGCTGAGATCGAGACGCTGTTGGCGGATATTCGGAACTAGGCTTCACGTGAGCACCAAAAGAGCGCAGCGCGAGGATTTCTTGCCTATCTCTGAGCAGATGAAGGCTTGGTCCACTGCGCTCGCGACTGAACTGCAGGACTGGCCGCAAGTCACCCAGAAATCTTTCTTCGGTTTCACGGCTCTGTATCGCGGCAAGTTCATGTTTGCTGTTTTGCCGCGTACTCGCGGCATTTTCAAACAACATTCGGTGGCCTTCCGCTTCGACAATCTGAGCCGCAAGAATCAGACCCTCATCGAAAACGATTCTCGCGTCGCGGCGTTCGACAAGCACAGAACCCGCTGGTTTACGTTCGATCTTTCCTCCGACGCGGACCTGCACGGAGCCCTCGAGTTCCTAGGCCGAGCCTTCGACGCAGCCCGTACCGCAAAGAAATCAAAGTAAATATCAAGTCCTTGTGATTGAAACCACACCGGAGTATAGTTGTTTCTAACGAACGTTCGAATTGTTCGGTTGTTGGGGATCATGGGGAGCTCTTCTACAGCAAATCGCGTGAACCCGCGCCGGCATCGCACCGCCCGTCCTCCAGAGACGCGCTACGATCGCCGCCTTGCCGAGATCCTCACCCACGCCACCGAAGTCTTCTGCAAAAAAGGATACGAAGGTGCCTCCATGCGCGATCTTTCGCGCGAGAGCGGCATGTCGCTCGCCGGCCTCTACTACTACTTCGAATCCAAAGAAAGACTGCTTTACCTGATTCAGAAACATACCTTTGCGACGATTGTGCAGCGGCTGAAATCGCGGCTCGAAGGCGTCACGGATACAGAGGAACGCATCCGTATTTTCATCCTCAATCACCTGGAATACTTTTTGGCCAACCAGGCTGCGATGAAGGTTCTCTCACATGAGGACGACGCTCTGAAGAATGGTTTTGGCGCTGAAGTCGCCGCGATCAAGCGGGAGTATTACCGCATTTGCGTGGGACTGCTCGACGAACTGAAGCGCGAGCAAGACCGCCAGTTTTCGACGCGACTCGCCGTGGTGAGCCTGTTTGGCATGATGAACTGGATCTATACCTGGCACAATCCGCGAGTCGACGCTGATGCTGCATCGATCGCGAAAGAGATGGGCGACATCTTTCTCCGTGGCGTCATGGCCGGCGGCAAAGGACAAGGTAGGGCAAGGCTTTAGCCGTGCCGAAAAAGGCACATAAGATTTGCGGCTCTTAGCCGCTAAGGGAATTCGACATTAAGGAGCAATTTCATGGCGACGACAATGCAACCGGCAACTGACGAAACCACGAAGCAGCTGATTAACTACCGAACCGAAGGCGGTGTAGCGGTGATCGAGATGAACGATCCGCCCGCGAACACCTACACCTATGAGATGAACCGTCAGTTAGACGACGCGATCCTCAAAGCTCGCATGGACAACGATGTTTACGTCATCCTTCTAACCGGCAACGGAGATAAGTTCTTCTCGGCAGGCGCAAACATCAAGATGCTTTCCACTGTCGATCCAACCTTCAAGTATTACTTCTGCCTGCATGCCAACGAGACGCTGCTTCGCCTGGAGCACACGCCGAAGTTGGTGATCGCCGCCATCAACGGCCATTGCGTCGGCGGAGGCCTTGAGATCGCGATGGCGGCCGATATCCGCATCGCTCGCAAAGACGCTGGCAAGATCGGTCTTCCGGAAGTGAACTTGGGCGTTCTACCCGGCACGGGTGGAACGCAGCGATTGTCGCGGCTGGTGGGGAAGAGTAAGGCTATCGAGTTGATGGTTACCGGTAACACGTTTTCGTTCGAAGAGGCTCTGGAACTCGGGATGATCAACGACATTTTCGAGCGCGACGGCTTCATGGAGAACATCATGGAATACGCGCGCCAATTCTGCCCCCCGAACAAGGCTGCCAAGGCCGTAGGACGCATCAAGCGCGCCGTGCAGACCGGCTGGGAGATTCCGATGGAATCCGCTTTGGCGGTCGAACGCGAGAACCAACAATTGCTCTTCCAAAGCGAAGATGCGAAAGAAGGGCTGGCCGCCTACGTGGAGAAGCGCCCGGCAACGTTCAAGGCGAAATGACCGTGTTTGCGGGGCGTGAGCGAAGCGGGAGACCCGCGCGGTCATCCTGAGCGACGCGAAGTATCTGATTAAGTGTGGCACGGCCCCCTCGGCCGTCCGCCGCGCGGAGCACGGCTTGGTTCCACTGTAAGGATGCATGATGCTAACTGCCCAAAGAACGAATGTGAAGCCCGGCCGAATGCTCATCGGCGGCGGCTGGGTTGACGGATCGAAACACTTCGACACGATCAATCCGGCGAGCGGCGAGGTCCTGACGCAGATTGCCGAAGCTTCGCCCGCAGATGTGGATCAAGCCGTCCAGGCGGCCCGCCGCACCTTCGAAGATCGCAGCGGACCGTGGCGCAAACTCTCGGCCAGCGAGCGAGGACGCCTTCTCTGGAGACTAGCCGACCTCATCGAGAAGAACATTGACGAACTGGCCGAACTCGAAACCCTCGACAACGGCAAGCCGATTTTCGAATCGCGCTACGTCGACATGCCGATGGTGATCGACGTCCTGCGCTATTACGCGGGGCTAGCGACCAAGATCCACGGCGAAACCGTTAACACGTTCGAAACCGCCTTCACCTACACGCTCCGCGAACCGATCGGCGTCGTTGGACTGATCGTTCCCTGGAATTTTCCGTTGTTGCTTGCTTCGTGGAAAGTGGGACCAGCACTGGCGTGCGGGAACACGCTGGTGCTGAAGCCCGCCGAGCAGACTCCGCTCTCCACGCTCAGGTTTGGAGAGTTGGTGATCGAGGCCGGCTTCGCTGCAGGAGTGGTAAACATCGTCACGGGCGGTCCTGAGACGGGCAAGGCCATCGTTGCACATCCCGGAATCGACAAGATCGCTTTCACCGGTTCAACCGCAGTCGGGAAAGAGATCATGCGCGGTGCGGCCGACACCCTGAAGCGAGTGACGCTGGAACTCGGCGGAAAATCCCCGAACATTGTTTTCTCCGATGCCGACATCGATGGTGCCGTGAAGGGTGCAATCAACGGGATCTTCTACGGCAAAGGTGAAGTCTGTAACGCCGGTTCACGCCTGTTTCTCGAAAGCAAGCTGAAAGATGAATTCACCGAAAAACTGGTCGCACGCGCTTCGAAGATGCGCCCGGCGGATCCACTCGATCCAAAGACGCGGCTTGGTGCCATCGTCAGCCAGCAGCAGATGAATATCGTGTTAGGGTTCATCGATGCAGGAAAGAAGGGTGGCGCGAAGTTGGTAAGCGGCGGCAATCGTGTCTCAGTCAATGGGGACAAAGGATTCTTCATTGAGCCTACGATCTTCGGCGAAGTAAAGAATGACATGAAGATTGCGCGGGAAGAAATCTTCGGCCCGGTCCTTTCGGTGTTGACGTTCGATGACATCGATGAAGTGGTCGAGCAAGCGAACAACAATCCATATGGCCTGGCCGCAGCAGTGTGGACGCGCGATGTGAAGAAAGCGCATACGGTTTCGCGGCGCCTGAGGGCTGGGACCGTGTGGATCAACACGTACGGTTTGATGGACGCGTCGCTCCCGTTCGGCGGATACAAGAGCTCAGGCTTTGGCCGCGAACTGGGCGCGCACGCCATGGAGCATTACACGGAATTGAAGACAGTTTGGCTCAACATGAGCTAGGAGAAATGATGACCACAGGGAGCACAGAGGCGCACAGCGGCGCAAAGCGGAGAGTGGTTCCTCTGTGATCCTCTGTGTCCCCTGTGGTGAGAGGTTTATTCTATGCCGGGCAAAGTAGCAAAAATCGGAACATTCAGTGACTGGATCGGACTCTTCAACGACTGGCGCAAGGAAATCGGCGTCAACACGGAAGACATCGAGGCTTTCAAGTTCGACACGCTTTTCGGTGCGATCGAGACGGACGACATCGAGTTTGGCCATTACAAAGGCCGCCGCAAGTGGGAGAACCTGCGCCAGATCCCCACGCAGCAGATGCGCGACGCGCTGATGAACATGATCGTTTATCAAGGCGATACGGAGTTCGCCAGCGTCGAGCAGCAGCGCAACCTGCTCGATAACGCTCCCACGGACTGGGATCGTCGCGCCATTACGCGCGTCATGATTGAAGAGATGCGGCACGGCTGGCAGATGTGTGCGCTCCTGGTCGATCACTTTGGATATTCCGGCAAAGTCGAAGCGCAAAAGATGCTCGAACGTCGCGCCTTCGAGAACAAGCGCCTGCTTGGTGCCTTCAACGTCGACGTCGACAACTGGATGGACTTTTTCACCTATACCGACTTCGTTGACCGGGACGGCAAGTTCCAGTTGCAGATGCTGAAATACTCGGCATTCGCGCCTCTCGGACGGTCCATGTCGTACATGCTGCGCGAAGAGGCATTCCACATGGGCACAGGCAATGACGGCTTGCGTCGCATCGTTGAGGCCCAAGTAATTCCGGCATGGCTGATTCAAAAATATCTCAACAAGTGGATCTCGAGTTCCTACGACCTGTTCGGTACAGATCACTCGTCTTCTGCGCATTGGGCCTACGTCTGGGGAATCAAGGGTCGCTATGACGAGCCCAAGAACGACAAAGCCGCGGATCTCGACGATCTGAACGATTACAACCGGAATCTCTATCGGGAGGAAGTCGCGGGTCTCATCGACAAGTTCAATAAGTACTTAAAGTCGGGTGAGCCGAAGCTCTACGCTCCTGATATCAAGTTCAATCGCGCGATCGGACGCTGGGCGGGACAGAAGCATCACGCCCAAACGGGCGAGCCTCTGGACGACCGCGCCTACGAAGAGCATTTGAAAGAGTACATGCCTTCCGCTGCAGACAAGAAGTTACTGCTCGAAATCATCGAGACCGAAAAGAAGTGGATCGCTGAAAAAACCGGTGCGCGTGATCCGCTGTCGACAATCGGCGAAGTCAGGAAGTCGGCGATCAATATCTAGGCAAGCATGAGCATCGTCACGGAGACAAAATTCGAAAAGATTGCGCTCGATATTCAGAGCACGGTTGCACGCATCGTCCTGCGCAACCCGCCGTTGAATGTCATCGATATCCCGATGATGGAAGAACTGTCGCGTGCGCTCGCCGAAATTGAAATGCGGGCCGGAGTCGCAGTGATCGTCTTGAGTGGAGACGGGAAGGCTTTCTCTGCGGGCGTAGATGTAGCGGCTCATACTCCGGACAAAGTTGAAGCGATGCTGGGCAAGTTTCACGCAGTCGTCCGCGCTCTCGTGTCAACAAAGAAGGTCGTCCTCGTTTCGGTTCACGGGCACTGCCTGGGTGGCGGAGCCGAGTTGGCGATCGTATGTGACGTTGTTTACACGACAGAGAGTGCGCAGTGGGGATTTCCGGAAATCAAACTTGCCTGCTATCCACCGGTCGCGTGCACGGCACTAGCGGCACTGGTCGGGCAGAAACGCGCAGCGGAATTGATTCTGACGGGACGTGCCATCACCGGCCGTGAAGCGGCAGAGATCGGGCTGGCCACTCGCGCCGTCGGCGCCGACGAGATTAAGTCATGCGTCGACGATTGCATCTCTGATCTCGAAAAGCTCAGCCCTACGGCTCTTGCCATTGCCAAAAAAGCGTCTTACGCCTGGGACTCCATGCATTTCGACAAAGGTCTGGCTCGGGCGGAGAAGACTTACTTCGAAGACCTCATGAAAACCGCCGACGCTCAGGAAGGCATTCGCGCTTTTATGGAAAAGCGTCCAGCGAAATGGACAGGAAAGTAGCCGCCCATGGACTACGAGATCAGCGCCGAAGATGTGAAGCAGAAACTGGACGCTCGAGAGTTGTTCACTCTGCTCGATGTTCGCGAGCCGTGGGAAACTCAGGCCGCGAGTATCGCAGGTTCGAAGCTGATGCCGATGGGCGAGGTTCCGTCGCGGGCCCATCAGGAACTCGATCCTGACGATCACATTGTTGTCATGTGTCACCACGGCGTCCGGTCGATGAACGTAGCGGTCTGGCTGCGGCAGCAGGGATTTGAAAACGCACAATCGATGCGAGGCGGCATTGATGCATGGTCGCGAAGCGTCGATCAGAAGGTTCCGAAGTATTGAAGAGCTTCTAGCAGCTAGCTCCTGGCGGCTAGCTCATCAGGTTTCGCTAGAAGCTAGGAGCTAGAAGCTATTCGTGAACAAAGAACTCATCGAACTCCGGGTGAATGGCCGCACGCACGAAGTGGGGATCGAGCCCAGTGCCTTGCTGCTCGATGTGCTTAGGCAGCAGCTTCAGCTCACAGGCTCGAAACGAGCTTGTGACGAGTCATCGTGCGGAGCCTGCACAGTCCTCGTCGACGGCGTTGCCATGATGTCATGCACGCTGCTCGCTGCCAGCTGCGAAGGGCAGGAGATCACCACCATCGAAGGCGTCAGCGAGCATGGCAGCCTCGCGGCCATTCAGAAGGCTTATGGCGACTGGGGCGGAGCGCAGTGCGGATACTGCACTCCCGGCTTCATCATGACCGTCAAGTCTCTACTCGCAGAAAATTCAGATCCATCGGACGAAGACATACGTGCCGCGCTGAGCAGCAATCTGTGCCGCTGCACGGGGTACAACCAGATGTACGAGGCGATCCGCTCGGCGATCGTCGCAGAACGCAAGGGAACGGCGGCCGCAAAATGATCACGATTTCCTGTCATTCCGAGCGAAGCGAGGAATCTGTTCTTGTCAGGAGCAACGACCCGGAATGAGTAACAACTTCTCCATCATCGGCAAGCCCACGGCTATGATCGACGCCGCCGAGAAGACCACCGGCGCCGGGAAATACACCGACGATCTCAGTGTGCCGGGCATGCTGATAGGAAAGATTCTGCATTCGCCATATCCGCACGCTCGCATCAAGAACATCGACACAAGCTTTGCTGAAAAGCTCGACGGCGTGGTCGCAGTGGTGATCGGCAAAGACGCTCCGAAAACGTACGGCATTCTGCCCGTGGGCCACGACGAATACCCGCTGGCTCTCGACAAAGTTCGATACGTCGGCGACAACGTGGCGTGCGTTGTGGCCACGACTGAGGCGGTCGCAGAGAAGGCGCTCGAATTGATCGATGTCAATTATGAAGTGCTGCCGGCCTATTTTGATCCCGAAGAGTCGATGAAGGCTGAAACCGACCTCATCCACGATCACAAACTTCACAACATAGAGAAGGATTATCACCACGTCTTTGGCGATCCTGAAAAAGGTTTTGCGGAAGCGGATGAAGTCGCCGAGGCCCGCTTCATCGCGAACGAAGTAACGCATGCCGCGATGGAGCCACACTCCACGCTCGCAGCATTTGAAATCGATCCACACACTGGCAAGCCGGGGCGCCTTACCGTCTGGTCCTCGACTCAGGTTCCGTATTACCTGCAGCACAAGCTTTCCCTCGTGCTCGATATGCCCATGGCGCAGATTCGCGTGATCAAGCCGCTAGTTGGTGGCGGATTTGGTGGCAAGAGCGAAGTGATCCCGCTGGAGATCATCGCTGCCGTTGCTGCGCGCAAAGCTCAAGCACCAGTCAAGATCACGTACACGCGTGAGGAAGTCTTCTGGGCACATCGCGGACGCCCGCGCACGATCGTCGATCTGAAAACTGGCGTAAAGAAGGATGGCTGTATCACCGCCGTGAAAGCCCGCGTCGTGCAGGATGGCGGTGCTTACTGCTCTTACGGCGTAGTAACGATTCTTTATTCCGGAGCGTTGCTTGGCGCCCTCTACGATATCCCTAACATTCAATACGACGGATACCGTGTTCTCACCAACAAGCCCGCCTGTGGCGCTATGCGAGGACACGGCACCGTGAATGTTCGCTTTGCGTTTGAATCACAGCTCGACGAGCTCGCAGCAAAAATCGGGATGGATCCCGCCGAGATCCGCCAGCGCAATCTTCTGCAACCGCCTTGCATTACCGTGAACGGATTGCGCGTGCAAAGTTACGGGCTTCCCGAATGCATTGAAAAGACGGTCGACCGCTCCGGATGGAAAGAGCGCAAAGGAAAATTGCCCAAGGGCCGCGGCCTGGGAATTGCCTGCAGTCATTACGTGAGTGGTGCGGCCAACTCAATCATTCGCTCCGACATGCCGCATTCGACGGTGAACATCAAAATCGACCGTGATGGCGGCGTTGTCGTATATACGGGCGCATCAGAAATCGGCCAGGGCTCCGACACAATGACGGCGCAGATAGCGGCTGAAGCTCTCGGATGCTCTCTCTCTCGAGTCCGGGTCATTGCGGCCGACACCGATCTCACGCCCATCGACATCGGCTCGTACTCCAGCCGCGTCACGTTCATGGCGGGCAATGCGACATTGCGTGCAGCGCAGGAAGTCAAGAAACTGGTGGCGGCCGCCGCGGCGAAGAAGATGGCCTGCGCTCCCGAAGATTTGATTTTCCGAGAAGAAGCAGTCGTAATGAAAAATGGCTATGTGCGCACTGCCACCCCCGGCCATCCGGCCGACCCCAGCTCGGCGGCCACTGTTTCGGGTCGGGTCGAAGGGCAGATCCTCCGCGGATCTCTACAGCAGAAGCGCAAAGACGAAGGCCCGAAAGACCAAATGACCTTCGAAGAAGCGGTCGTGGCCGCCATCGATTTTCACGGAGCACTTACCGGTACGGGGTCCTACGCTCCTCCACCGGAAGCTCGTGGCGGCAAGCACAAGGGCGCAGGCGTCGGGCCGTCTCCTGCCTACTCGTATTCCGCCCAGGTGGCCGAAGTTAGCGTCGACGAAGAAACGGGCGAGGTCACGGTGCACAAGGTCTGGGCAGCGCACGATTGCGGACGCGCTCTCAATCCTGTTTCCGTCGAAGGCCAAATTATCGGCTCCGTATGGATGGGCATGGGCCAGGCGCTCACGGAAGAAATGGTCTGGAAAGACGGCATGCTGATGAATCCCGGACTGCTCGAATATCGAAGCCCATCCTCGATCGAGTCGCCGTCAGTCGAACCGATCATCGTGGAAAGCGTCGATCCTGAAGGCCCGTTCGGTGCGAAAGAGTGCAGCGAAGGGTCACTGGCTGCGACCATTCCTGCCATTGCCAACGCAATCTACGATGCTGTCGAGATCCGTTTGCACGAGGCACCATTCACGCCTGAGCGAATATTGACCGCCCTCCGTGCCAAGAAGAAAGCGAAACTCCTGAATCTGACTGAAGGCGTCGATCCAACCTCTCCCAAGCGCTTCCGTGAGCATGGCGGCTCACTTTGGTTCAAAGGGAAAGGGCCGGAGCGGCATCCCCTTGACCCGTCTCGCCAGCAAGAGTCTGCCGGAGGCGCCGATTGAGCCTGCCTCAGTTCAAACTGCTACGGCCGCGCAGCGTTGACGAAGCGATCGGCCATCTCACAAAGTATGGTGCTAACGTTCGGGTCTTGGCGGGTGGCACTGACTTGATCCCTTCCATGCGGCAGAAGCTGTTCGAGCCGGAATACGTTCTCGATCTGCGCGCAGTGGGCGAGCTGCGCGGCATCAAGCAGCAGTCCGACGGCAGCATCGAGATTGGCGCTCTCACTACCATTCGCGAGATCGAGCGCTCTGCTGTGCTGCGACAACGCTATCCCGTGCTCTGCGAAGCTGCTTCCACGGTTGCCTCTCCTGTGTTGCGCAATATGGGAACAATCGGCGGCAATATCTGCCTCGACACTCGTTGCCTTTGGTACAACCAGTCACTGACCTGGCGTAAAGGATGCGGCTTTTGCATCAAGAAAGACGGAGACCTTTGCCATGTAGCTCCTGGTGGAACAAAGTGCTGGGCCGCCTTTTCAGGCGATACCCCTCCGGCTTTACTGTGCCTGCACGCAGAAGTTGAGATCGCCGGACCGAATGGAATTCGCCGCATCCCACTGAGCGACTTCTACACGGGGCTCGGCGACAGCTATCGCAAGTTGCAGCCGAATGAACTTCTCACTCGCGTATTCCTTCCCGCTTCCGCCGCTGGATACCGCGGGGTATATCGCAAACTGCGCGTCCGTGGATCGATTGATTATCCGCTCGCTGGAGTTGCCGTTGTGATGAAGCGATCAAACGGCCACATCGCAGACGCTCGCGTCGGAATCACAGCGGTGAACCCCGCTCCGCTCCTTGTGAAAGGTGCGACCGACTTGCTCGCAGGGGAGATCCTGGATGAGGACTTGGCCACTGCAATTGGCGATCTTGCCGCAAGAACTGCCAAGCCGTTGACGACTTCGGCGCTGACACCTGAGTACCGCCGCGAGATGATCCGCGTATTTACAAAAAGGGCAGTTCTCGCGGCGGCAGCCAATTCGTAAATCATTTGGTATTCTTCTGTTTCTGACTGGCAACTGACCACTGGCCACTGCGATGATCACCGACTGCCACATCCACATCCAGCCCATGGAGATGTTCAAGCCCCATGCGCTGGAGCTGATGAAGAAGAAGCGGGCCAACTTCGACCAGATTGTCGAATTTTGCCGCTCTCCGAAAGCCTTCCTTAAATTTCTGGACGCGAGCGGCATTGATCGCGCCATGCTCATCAACTACGTGGCTCCCGAGGTGATCGGATTCACAAGCGGAGTGAATCAGTTCGTAGCCGACTACGTGAAAGAAGATCCGAAGCGGCTTCTCTCGTGTGGAAGCCTGCACCCCCGGCATACCAAGAACGTGCTGGCCGACGTCGAGCACATTCTGCGGCTCGGTCTGAAGATGATCAAAATTCATCCGCCGCATCAGTTGTTGTTTCCCAACGATTACCTGACTGGAGCCAAGGAACTTGAAATCATCTACCGCGCCGCGGAAGCCAACGGTGTACCAGTAATGTTCCACACGGGAACGTCGATCTTCCCCGGAGCGCGGAACAAGTACGGCGATCCAATCTACGTCGACGATGTTGCGGTTGACTTTCCCAAGCTGAAGATCCTGCTCGCGCATGGCGGCCGTCCCCTGTGGATGCAGACCGCATTCTTCCTGATCCGGCGGCATCCGAATGTCTATCTCGATATCAGCGGGATCCCTCCAAAGACTTTGCTGAAGTATTTTCCGCGCCTGGAAGAGATCGCGCACAAGACTCTTTTCGGAACGGATTGGCCCGGTCCCGGTGTCCCGGACGTCAAGAAGAATCTCGACGAATTCCGCGCTCTTCCGCTGAATGCAGAAGTGCAGGACCAGATTCTAAGCAAGACCGCTCTAAGCATCTGGCCTGCGTAGATCGGCGCAAAGAAAAGGCCCGCACCGAGTGCGGGCCAATGAAGACGCTAATCCGACCAGCTACTTGCCGGCTTTTGCCCCGGCGGCTTTGGTTCCCATCAGTTCATCGGCAAGCGCAGTTGCGCCATAGATCCTGCGCAGAGCTTCCTGAATTCCGCGAGAGTCCACAGATACCGCCCGCCCTTGGGTATCGCTGTAAGCGAAATTCCAAGCCAGCGATTGGATGTTGCCGTCGAAGATGATTCCCACCACCTCGCCCTTCTTGTTCACGGTCGGAGATCCGGAATTTCCTCCGATGATGTCGGCCGTCGATACGAAGTTAAGCGGAGTTTTCAGGTCGAGTTTCGGCTTTGAGTTGATCCAACTCTCCGGCAGGTTGTAGGGAGGCTGGCTGCTATGCGCAGCCGCGTGCTCGTAGGCGCCACCCATCGTCGTGTCGAACGGAATGTGCTTGCCGTTCTCCTCATATCCTTTCACCGCGCCATAGCTCAGCCGGAGCGTGAACGTCGCGTCGGGAGGTTCCGAGAAACCGCTCTTCGCGAACTGAGCCTTGGCGATAATCGTTCCATCGCGGCGGACTACGGAGTCGATCTTGTCTTCGTACTGTTTGCGAACGTCGCGCGCCGGCGGATCGATGGCTCTCATCATTACGATCAAAGGATCGTTGCTGGCATCAATCGCCGCCTGTCCGCCTTCATAAAGTTGCTTCCGGACGGCCACGTCGTCGAGCTTCGTGTTCCGGATGAGGTCTTTCGCTGCATCGGACGTCGACTTGCCCTCTAAGACCTTTTGCACATCAGGATTGCCTTTGCCGAGCGCGTCCTGCATATCGTCAAGCGACGCCGACATCTGAAGCGTTTCCAGGTTCTTGTAGATCGGTTCCTGCGAAAAGAGTTGCTGCTCCAGCGAAGGCAAAGCGGAATCGCGGAATTCCCGCATGCGGTGGTCATTCGGCTTGGGCTTCTCCTCGGCAGCACGAACAAGAATTCTCGCGATCTGTGCCAGCCGCGGAAATCCGCGCAGCCGCTCCAGATACGTCATGTTGTTGTAGATGGAGTCCTGCAGCTTCATCGCCTGCGCGATCTCTTCCCAGGGATTTCCGGCGTTGGCGTTCTTGGGATCTGCCTTGAAGCTGGCTTTCAGTTTGGCTTCGTCGTCGGCCTTCTTCTGCATAATCGCCTTGTCGAGCAAGCCGCCATCGTAGCCGGTGTACGCCTTTTGCGCGTTCTGCAGTCCAAAAATGTCTTCCTTGGCGATGCGGGCATTCTCTTCCGACTGCTTGCTAAAATCCTGCAACAGCTCGATTCGCTTGCCGAGGAAATTCAAAACGGACGGATACTGCACATCGCGCAGAAACTCCAGTTGCGACATGGTCAACTGTCGGCTGGTGTTTCCCGGATGTCCCGAAACGAAGATCAGATCGCCATCGTTCACCCCAGTCGGCGACCACTTGAGGTAGTTGTCCAGATGCGCGGGCTTGTCGTTCTCATACACGCGGAAGAACGTGATGTCGAGATCGTACCGCGGATAGGTGAAGTTGTCGGGATCGCCGCCAAAGAACGCGATGTCAAACTCCGGCGCAAACACCAGGCGAACATCGGTGTACTTCTTGTACTTGTATAGGTTATAGACCTGCCCTGAGTAGAACGTCACCACATCGCAACGCAATCCGGTGGATGTCGAACAGTCCTTCTCCACTTGCGACATCGCGGAGCGCTGTGCCGTCCCAATCTCAGCGGCCGACATTCCTGACTTCACGCCCGCGTTAATCTTAGCGGTGACGTCTTCAATCCCGACCAGCTGATTCAGCTCAAGGTTTGGACACTTGGCCTCTTCCGCCTGAGTCTTGGCGTAGAAACCGGTCTTGATGTAGTCGTGGCCTTCGGTCGAAAGCTGCTGGACGCATCCTGCGCCCACGTGATGATTGGTAAACGTAAGGCCATCGGCCGAGACAAACGATCCGGAGCCCCCATTATTGAAGCGCACCGAGGACAGGCGCACATGGTCGAGCCACGCCTGCGTGAGCTCAAAACCGTATTTCGCCTTGATCTTGTCTTTGGGAGGTTCGTTGTACAGCCACATACCCTCGTCGGCCCAGCCGAGAGTCGGAAACACGAAGGCGCAGGTAAGCAAAAGGGCGAGAAATCGTTTCATGTATGGTGATTCCTCCATGAGGAGTCTGCAGAAGCAACTATAGGAACCGTGGATCACTGCGGACGAACCCACTACTATACGCTCGAAAAAACAGAGCTGGCAAAAGCCCAGGCTGCCTTTTCAGGGCAAAGGGCTGCGGATTTCCAGCATCAAATATGCGTGTTCGGCGAAACAAGAGAAGGCCCGCTGCACTTGGAAAGCTTTAAACAATTCAGGTATAAATCAAGGTTGCTTTCCGCGGCCCTTCTCGCGCGGTCCCGCAACCAAGAATCCACGGTTCAAGCGAGAAACGAATGTCGAGTTTGACTACAACTCATGCGCCTAAGGGGCTCGAAGGCGTCGTTGCCACCACCTCTAAGATCTGCTACATCGACGGTGAGCAAGGTGTGCTCGCCTATCGCGGCATCGACATTCACGAACTGGCCGATCACTCGAATTTTGAGGAAACCTGTTACCTGCTCTGGTTTGGCAGATTGCCCACCCGTGCGGAACTTCGCGAGCTACATGATCGCCTTGCCGAAGAACGCAAGCTCGACGCGTCGATTATCACGCTCCTGCGTAACGCTCCGCGTCACGCTTTGCCCATGGACGTCCTGCGCACGGCTGTCTCAGCCCTGTCGTTCTACGATCCGCAGGAGAAGAGCAACGATCGCAAGGCCAATGTGGATAAGGCAATTCGTTTGACTTCGCAGATCGCGATGATTGTGGCTGCTTACGATCGCATCCGAAAAGGCAAGCCCATCGTCGAGCCCGATCACTCGCTTTCCCATGCCGCCAACTTCCTTCTGATGCTCAATGGCAAGCATCCTTCGCCGACCGCAGAGCGCGCCCTCGATATCGCTCTTATACTTCACGCCGATCACGAGTTGAATGCTTCAACCTTTGCCGCGCGCGTCACGGCTGCGACGCTCTCCGACATGCATTCCGCGATTACATCGGCCATCGGGGCGTTGAAGGGACCGCTGCATGGCGGTGCCAATGAAGCTGTCTTCCACATTCTTCAAGCCATCGATGAATCCGGTGCCGATGCCGTTGAGTACGTGAAGGGTATGCTGGCGCAGAAAAAGAAGATCCCGGGCTTCGGGCACCGCGTCTATCACACCGAAGATCCACGAGCGACCCATCTGCGGGTCATGTCTCGCGACCTCGGCAATTCCAGCGGACAGGCGAAGTGGTTCGAGATTTCACGGAAAATCGAAGAATTCGTCAATGCCGACAAGAAGCTCAACGCGAATGTCGACTTCTATTCGGCCTCGACGTACCACACGCTCGGCATCGATGTAGATCTCTTCACGCCGATTTTCGCAATCTCCCGCATCAGTGGATGGACGGCCCACGTCATCGAACAGCTCGACGACAACCGCCTGATCCGCCCGCGCGCCGAGTATATGGGACCGGAATATCCCAGCCACTACGTCCCGATCGACCAGCGCTCATAAAGATTTCAGATTAGTAGATCTCAGATTGCAGATTAAAACACGCACCAATCTTCGATCCGAAATCTGAAACGCCTTTCTTCGCGTCCTCCGCCGTATTTTCTTCGCGATCTCCGCGGTTGAAAGGTTTACCGTAAACTCCTGGCGAAGGTGGGTTGCCGTCAGCGGCTCCGAGCCCACTTCCCGTAGAATAGAAGCGGGTTCTGTATGCACCGCGTCTATCTTGATAACAACGCCACCACCCCGGTTCTGCCCGAGGTCTTTGAGGCCATGTGCCCCTGGTTTGGGGAGCGTTTCGGCAACGCTTCGTCTATCCATCATCATGGACAGGAGACGCGAGCTGCGGTCGAGAATGCGCGAGAGTCGGTAGCGAAGTTGCTGGGATGCAATGCCGCGGAGATCGTGTTCACCAGTGGTGGAACGGAAAGCGACAACCTTGCCCTCTCTGGCCTGGTTCGCCCAGGCGATCATGTGATCACGTCCAGCATCGAGCATCACGCAGTGCTCCATGCCGCCAAGCATCTCGAAGAGATTGGCTGCGAAGTGACATTCTTGCCCGTTGATGGACGTGGCCTGCTAGATCCCGCCGACGTGCACCGCGCCCTCCGTCCAAACACGAAATTGATCTCGGTAATGATGGCGAACAACGAAACTGGAGTGCTGCAGCCGATGGAAGAGATTGGCCACATTGCCTCCGAGGCAGGAGTGCTTTTTCACACCGACGCGGTGCAGGCCTCCGCCAAAGTTGCCATCGATGTGAAAGAAATCGGCTGCCGTGCGCTGTCAATCACCGGACACAAGATGCACGCGCCGCAGGGGGTCGGAGCGCTATATATTCGGAAGGGAACTCGCCTCGCTCCACTTTTCTACGGCGGACGCCATGAGCGATCCCGCCGAGCCGGAACCGAGAATGTCCCCGGCATAGTGGCATTTGGCAAAGCAGCAGAATTAGCAATGCAAGCACTTGACCGAGGCGACGATAAGACGACAGCCGCCATGCGCGATCGCCTGGAGCAGGGAATTCTCGACCAAGTCGGCGACGCGGGGGTAAATGGCTCAGGCGCGCCTCGGGTTCCGAACACGATCAACATTCATTTTGATCACATCGAAGGTGAATCCCTCGTGATTGCTTTGGATCTAAAAGGATTAGCAGTCTCGACCGGTGCTGCCTGCTCCTCGGGGGCCATCGAGCCGTCCCATGTACTGCTTGCCATGGGAATAACGCCGGAGCGGGCCCGAGCCAGTATCCGCTTCAGTCTGGGCAAGCAGACGCAAGAAAAAGATATCGATTTCGCATTAGCCGTCGTTCCGGAAACAGTCGCTCGGCTGCGCGCGATTTCGCCCAGATATACAAAGCAGGCAGTTGGCAATTAGCACTTGGCATTACGCCATTCGAGACCTGCATTGGCCAGATGCTAACTGCCAATTGCCAACTGCACGAGGGTATTTGCCAGAAGCTAGGAGCCAGAAGTTGAGTACAGACACAATCGCCGTGGCCATGTCGGGAGGTGTGGACTCTTCCACCGTCGCGGCCATGCTGCGCGCCGAAGGGCACGATGTCATCGGCCTGACCATGCAGCTCTGGAACCAGCGCCGTCTCGCCGGACGCGACGGGATGCCCGAGCAGGTCACAGGGCGCTGCTGTTCCCTCGACGATGTCTACGACGCACGCCGCGTCGCACAACAGATCGGCATTCCGTACTACGTGGTCAACCACGAAGATCGCTTCGAGCGCGATGTAGTGCGCCCATTCGTCGAGGAATATCTCTCGGGGCGTACGCCAATCCCGTGCAGCCTTTGCAACAATCACCTGAAGTTTGATCAACTCTTGACCGTTGCCTGCCAAATTGGCGCCGACCGTGTCGCCACCGGACACTATGCCCGCGTAGCCTACGACGAGGCCCGAGGACGCTGGCTGCTCAAGCGTCCCGCGGATCGGACCAAGGACCAGACTTACTTTCTTTTCGGGCTCACACAAGACCAACTCAGCCGGACTCTCTTCCCGCTGGGAGATATGACCAAGCCGCAAGTGCGCGAGCTCGCCGCGCAGCATGGCTTGGCCATTGCCGAAAAGCCCGATTCCCAAGAGATCTGCTTCGTTCCTGGTGGAGACTACAAGCGCTTCATCGACGCGTATCTATCCGAGCAGGGCGAGTCGTTGCCGGATACTGCGGGAGATTTGGTCACGACCGATGGGCAGGTTCTCGGCGAGCACACAGGCATTCACAACTTCACTGTTGGCCAGCGCAAGGGACTCGGTGTTGCCACTGGATCGCCGCTCTACGTCATTCAGATCAGCGGAGCACAGAAGCGGGTGGTGGTCGGCGCGGACGAGTACCTCTACTCGCGTACGCTGCGCGCCAAGCGTGTGAATCTGATCTCAGTCGAGGATCTGCCCGAGCCTATGCGCGTATCGGTCAAGATACGCCATCGGCACGAGCCCGCGCCGGCAACCATCGAGCGAAGCGGCCCGGACGAAATACTTGTGACTTTCGATGAGCCACAGCGTGCCGTCACTCCAGGTCAGGCTGCAGTTTTCTATGACGGTGATCTTGTGGTAGGCGGCGGCTGGATCGCGTAGCGAACTTAGTACTGTCGCTTCGGATAGTGCGTGTTCTTCTGGCTGTTCTTGAACATCTTGTTCTGTGCCTTCTTCTGCTTCTTCAAATACTTCTTCATGGCTTTCTGCTGCTTCTTTTCTGCCTTTCTCGATGCCCGGCTCTGTGCGTACGCGGAATTGTTCGTCCGCGCCGCGGCAGGCATGGAGAAGGCAACGCACCATATGGAGAAGCAAAGAAGCACGGCCAGTTTTCTCATAAATGTCCCGGTGAACAGAATTCTTTCCCCGATTCTATCCCAGATGCGGCCCAGTGCTATTGACTGATGGTGACGAAAGTCATTGGGACTTCAACAATTGCAGTCAGTCCTGCCGGAGCTTACGTGAGCTCTTTGAGGTTTCCTTCCGCAAGGAATCGACGAACGGCGTTCCGGTGTCCTTCAGTTTCTTCTCCAGCCGAGCAGTACAGTCGCATCCGCCGCAGGCCCACGGCTCACTGCCATTCTCGTCGCGGCACTTGCGGTGATCGTGTGCATCCTGCACCCGTGTGAGCTCGAAATATTCTTCCCAGTAAGGCCGTTCTTCTTGCAATGGTGTAGGGCAGTAGCAGATTTCCACCCATCGAGCTGTGTCGTCGCCACAAAGTCGCGCGTCCTTCATGTTGCGAATGTACTCGCCTTCTGCGACAGACCCCTGCCCCAAGGTCTCGTTCTCGATGGCTTTCAACAGCTCACGCTCACGACCGGGTTTTACGCGGGCTCGAACCAGATATCGCATAACAATTCGACGCTTGGCATCAATCTATGGATGCATGAGTTGTTTGGAGGAGACCACGTTGGAATAGCGAAGCTACTGCAGTCCGGCTTGTGCCAGCATCTCCTGGAACTGATTCCGTGTCCGCATGTCGATGGATTGCGCGACCAGTTTGCCTTCGCGATCGTAGACGAAGCTTTTGGGGATGCCGTCGACTACGAACGCGTCGTTTACCTTCCTCCCGGGGTCGAGCAGAACGGGATAGGTGATCTTTCGTTCCGCAATGAACGGCGCCACCTTCGCCGCTTCTTCATCGGAAATCGAGAGCACCAGGAATCCTTGATCTTTATATTTATCGTACAAGGCCTGAAGGTCCGGCATTTCTTTGCGGCAGGGCGGGCACCACGTGGCCCAGAAATTCACCAACACCACTTTGCCTGTTAGGTCGCGCAAATGCCACGGTTTCCCCTGAAGATCAAGCAACGTGAAGTCGGCGTTCTGCCGCATCGCATCTTCGTCCTCAAGCTGCTTCAGCGCCCGAGCGAACTGCGAATCCTCAGAGCCAGCTTTCATGTGTTCGTAGCGCACAAGCTCGGCAAGTTCCATGTACGCGAATGCCGGTTTCCCGTCTTTTCCCGCCGAGGGAGGCTGCTCCCGCACGGCCATCGCCAGTGTGGTTGTGACCTCTTGCAGCGTGTCACGTCCAAAGTCTCCTTCGGTCGAAAGGCTCGCCAGGGCGTCCGCCAATTTCAGCTTGTTGGGAACGGCCGGCAGTTCTCGGATTTGCAATGCCAAATCCCGGGTCGTCTTGGCGCGCACCGTGTCCTCCAGTTTCCGCAGCGTTTTGATCTGATCGACAATCGGCTGCTCCTGCGCACTCCAGACGGTTTTCTCCTGCGCCGGAAGAAGAATGGAAAGGGAAATGACCGTACCCAGGATTAGAACGCGGTGACTGCGAACCAAGGGAAGGGACATAAGCAAGTTCCGAGTTTCAAGGGTTCAAATACGAGAGCACAGCGTTAGTGTCGCGCTAGCCTTTGGAACTTTGAAACCTTGAAACTGTGAAACCTGAAACTCGAAACTCTAGATAAACATCTCGTCCTGCGGTACAGGGCGCCGCACGTCGCGTCCTCCACCATTTTGGCGCGCGCGTCGCGAGAACAAGAACTCCAGTCCCACGGTGATTCCTTGCATGAGCCCTGAGATTTGGCGTACCGGCGACACGACGGTTTTCTGCACAACGTCAGACGTGTGTTCAACTTTGTCCAGCGTGCGGCTGAGCAATTCATCGGCACGGATCACCTGCAGCCGGGCGCGGTCCATCACGTCATTGACGGTGGCGTCAATGCGCTGAACCTGCGCCTTCACGGCGATTGACGTCTCCCGTACGTTCTCGGCGATCACTTCGATCTTCGGGCGAACGTCGATGATAAGTTGTTGTGCCTGATCAAGGGCCGGCATCACCTTTGTGCGGACTTCGCCCGCGAGAGCCTGCAGTTCGCTGGTCGTCTTCCGCATCGCCACATACATGGCCAGAAGGACACACGCCTGCAGCAGAATGGCGATGCTGGTCAGCGCGATAAATATTGTCAGTTTATCCATAACAAGTCCTCCGCAAGTTCCCTCGAGCGCGCGCGGAGGGAGTCGCCGGCCCGATCATCGTTACAGATTCTTCGACGCCCCGGTGTCCGACGTGGCTTCGTGATAGGCCTGCCGTCCGGCCTCGTAAGCAGCGCGGAACTGCTCTTTCTGCTGGTTGACGGCTTCGCGGCCACGATCGGTCCATTGCGACGCCTGTTCGCGAGCCTCACGCGCCCGAGTCTTTACGTATTCGCGTCCTTCTTCGGCACGGGCCAGGATCGCTTCCCGAGTCTCACTGCCAGAACGCGGCGCATAAAGAACTCCGGCCAGCGCTCCCAATCCCAATCCTGCCAGAAACCATATGAAGCTGTTGCCGTCACGATCCGACATAGCACCTCCTGATAAAAGCGTCTCCCATCGATGGTACAACCACGGTGCGGCAAATACAATTACAGCCCTTTCTGTAAGTTCCGCGTGGAGATGTCCGAAGCGAGAATGAAAGAAGAGCATCGGCGTGGAAATGTTCTTCCCCGCGTAGCTTGAGAATTTGGTGGCTATTTCTGTGTCGGATTCGAAGGTGCCGGATTCGGGGCGGGTGCCGTTTTCGCGGGTTGCCCCTTAATGCCTTGCAATACCGATCCCGGCGTGCCGCTGTGCTTGGAAGCGTAGACCGACAGGGCGATGGACGTGACCATGAACAGCACAGCCGACCACGTGGTGGCTTTCGACAGTGCGCTCGCTGCGCCCCGGGGACCGAACGCTGTCTGGCTGCCCTGGCCTCCAAAGGCCGCCGAAATGTCGCCGCTCTTGCCGCTTTGCAGCAGCACGACCACGATGATGAAGAAGCAGACCAGAATGTGAATAGTGGTGACGAGATAAATCATGGTTCCAAGTTTTCCTGAATTGTTCGGCGAACGTCCCGTTACGCTAGATTTTCGCTCGGATTTCCGGGGTATGATGGTGCGGAAGGCGGGACTTGAACCCGCATGCCTTTCGGCGCCACCCCCTCAAGATGGTGTGTCTGCCAATTCCACCACTTCCGCAGTGACTTGAAGCTACCGCCGGACAGGAATTTATTATAGCAAAGCGGGGTAAATGCTTATGGATCATTGGGTGATTGGGCGATCGTGCCATCGAGTGATTGCAAATCCTGAAGGTTTTTTTTCAATCACCCAATCACTCAGTCGCCCAATCACTCAATTCCTCTTGACCCTGACGCAACGTCAGACCGTAAAACCTTGAGTGAGACATGGCAAACCGAACCTTTCAGCCTCATGAATTCGCCAAGCTCGCCGGAGTGACGATCCGAGCCTTACACCATTACGACCGCCTCGGACTGCTCAAGCCTAGTGGACGTACTGCGGCGGGCTATCGCCTGTACACGGATCGGGACCTGGTTCGGCTCGAGCAGATCGTGGCGCTGAAGTTCATCGGGTTTCCGTTGTCTCAGATTCGGGAACTCCTCAGCCGTAAAGATCTCGACGTAGCTGCCGCTTTACGGCAGCAGCGGCAGATCATTGCCGAGAAGCGGGATCATCTCGACCGTGCGATACGAGCCATCGAGCGCGCCGAACAACTCGTATCGTCGGGCGACCAAAGCGACTGGGAGCCATTCCGGAAAATCATCGAGGTGATTCAAATGCAGACCAGAAAAGACTGGATGAAGAAGTACTACAGCGAAGAACAGCTCAACGACCTGCGCAAGCGCTACACGCCAGAACTCCAATCCCAAGCGGAACAAGGCTGGGCGGAACTCGTGCGCGACGTTGAGGCCGCGATTGCACATGGCGAAAGCCCCACCAGCGAGACCGGACGAAAACTCGCCGAACGCAAGCAAAAACTAATCGAGCTGTTCACCGGAGGCGATCCCGGCATCACCGCCAATCTGCAGAAGCTATACGACGATCAAGCGAACTGGCCGGCAAACTTCAAGAAGCCGTACAGCGACGCAGTCGACAAGTTCCTCTGCGAGGCCGGAAAGGGACTCGCGACAGCCTAGTCTTAACCTCGGCGCTCTCAGCGTCTTTTCTTTGCGGCCTCTGCTATAAGAGCTTTCACAGAGGCCGCATCTACCAGCCTATAATTGAGCTCAGTAACGAGGCTCTTCGCGTTCTCAGCGGTTTGTCTTCGCGACCTTCGCGGTAAGAGCGACTTGAAAACCGCGAAGGACCCACGAAGGACGCGAAGAGACTCGCGGTTATTCCTTCACCAAGATCCGCAGCCTCTGTTTATTCCTGTTGAAACTCTTTGATAATGTCCCCTCGATAACTCGATAGAAATGTCCCCTTAGACTAAGCCTCCAGCCAGTGAGGAGGCCGGTTGAAGAGGACAGCGATGAGCCGTCGCGAGTTGGAGCGGGTGGAGGTGATGGGGCGAGTCAAGCGCTTTGTCGATCGACAACTCTCAGGCCCTTACCGGCTCTGGAACCACGAGCACGACTTCATTCCAGAGAGGGGAGGCACCACCATACGCGACCGTGTGACCTACGCCTTGCCGTTCGGCCCGATTGGAAGGTTGACCCACCGTGCCGTTGTTGAAGCCGATGTGCGCAGGATTTTCAATTTCCGTGCTCAGGCCATGAGCGCCCTCTTCAAACCCTGACGACCGCTGTACAATCGCCTCCGGTTCGTATACAAACGCTCAAAGCACGAGCACTGTGGGCTCTGGGACCTAACCTTGTACCTCAAGCCGACAAATCTGAATGAGGCCGTATCTCTGCTGGCCTCCACCGGCGGTCAAATCCTCGCAGGCGGAACCGATTTCTACCCGGCCTTAGGAGACCGTCTGCCGCAAAGTCCGGTCATCGACATCACTTCGCTGGATGAGATCCGCGGCATTTCGATTGAAAAAGATTGGGTTCGCATCGGTGGCCTGACGACCTGGACCGAGATCATTCGTAGCCCTTTGTCCCGATGTTTCGACGCACTCAAGGCGGCGGCCAGAGAAGTCGGTTCCGTACAGATCCAGAACCGCGGGACTGTCGCCGGAAACCTGTGTAATGCCTCTCCGGCCGCAGACGGAGTGCCACCGCTGCTCGCCTTAGATGCGGAGGTCGAACTCATCTCGAACGCCGGACTAAGGCGCATGCCGTTGGCTCAATTCATCACCGGGAATCGCCGGACGTTACGAAATCAAGGGGAGATCCTTGCAGCCGTTCTTATACCCCGAAGATTAGAGAACGCGTTTTCTGCGTTCCTGAAGCTGGGAGCGCGTCGCTATCTGGTGATCTCCATCTCGATGGTGGCGGCCGTCGTTCAAAGCGACAGTGCCGGACGTGTCGCCGAAGCGCACCTCGCAGTGGGTTCGTGCTCGGCCTTCGCGCGCCGTCTTGCCCAGCTCGAAACCGATCTCGTCGGCTTGCCTGCCAAAGCTGGCATCGGCCGAGCGGTCACAGCCGCCCATCTTTCTGCGTTGTCCCCCATCGATGATGTGCGCGCCACGGCAGGGTACCGCCGGGACGCCTCACTGACCTTGGTTCGACGTGCACTCGAAGGCTGCGTGGGGAGGTCCTGAGGTGAGCAGCACCGTTCTACCCAAGACAGCCACGCTCACGTTTTCGGTGAATGGCCGCACTATCGAGGTTACCGCGCCCGGAACTCGCCGCTTGTCGCGCGTTCTGCGGGAAGAACTCGGATTGACTGGAACCAAAGTCGGATGCGATGCCGGAGACTGCGGTGCCTGCACCGTTCTGCTAAACGGAGAGACGGTATGCGCGTGCCTGGTCGCCGCCGGCCAAGCCGTCGGATGTGAAATCACTACAGTGGAAGGATTAGCGACGCGCTCTCCACTCCTCGGGCGTCTACAGAAATCTTTTCTCGCGCATGGCGCCGCACAATGCGGAGCGTGTACCCCGGGAATGCTGGTTGCCGCCACCGCTCTGCTGGAGAAGAACTCAACTCCCAGCGAATCCGAAGTCATGGACGCAATCGGCGGAGTGCTCTGCCGGTGCACGGGCTATCGCAAGATCGTTCACGCCATCATGCAGGCCGCAGTAGTCGATGTCTCTGACTCCTGCTCTCCAACCGCCGGGAACGCCGTAGGTGCACGACTCGTTCGCCTCGATGGCCAGAAAAAAGTCGATGGCAGCGAGATCTTCGGAGCGGATGAAATGCCTGCCGACGCTCTCGGAGTCCGCGTGGTGCGCTCTCCCTATCACCATGCCCAATTTGATTTCGGCAACATCGAGGCGTTTGTTGCCAATCATCCGGGCGTCGTTCTCGTACTCACCGGTAAGGACGTGCCGGGCGTCGACTGCTACGGTGTTATCCCGCGATGCGCCGATCAGGCCGTCTTCGCACATAGGGAAGCTCGCCATCGTGGCGAGGCTGTAGCCGCAATCGTCGGTGAGCCTGAGGCCCTCGAAAGACTCGACATTCAAGAGTTTCCGGTCCGCTGGCACGAGCTGCCTGCCATCCAGACGATCGATGAAGCTCTCGCGCAGGGCGCTTCTCTGATCCACGATCATCGTCCGGAAAACGTCCTTGTACGCGGGCGGGTGGTGTGTGGTGACGTCGATCATGCGCTGACGAACGCGGACGTTCTCGTCGAAGGCGAATTCGAAACCGGATTCGTCGAACATGCCTACATCGAACCGGAAGCCGGATTTGCGCGCCGAGCGGACGACACCATCGAGATCCAGGCCTGCACGCAGTCGCCCTACATGGACCGCAATGACATCGCCAAAATCCTCGGCATCGGGCCAGAGAAGGTCCGGATCATTCCCACTGCCGTCGGCGGCGGGTTCGGTTCCAAGCTCGATCTCTCGGTGCAGCCATTCATCGCCCTCGCGGCGTGGAAGCTCGATCGTCCGGTGCGGATGGTCTACTCGAGAGTCGAATCGATCATTTCGACTACCAAGCGGCACCCTGCGCGAATGCACCTGCGCGCAGCTGCCACACGCGGCGGCAAAATAACAGCTCTCGATTTCACCGCTGATTTCAACACCGGCGCGTATTCCTCCTGGGGACCAACCGTGGCTGGGCGCGTTCCGGTACACGCCTCCGGTCCTTACGTCGTCCCCAACTATCGCGCACTCACCCGCGCTGTGCACACGAACATCGTTCCGGCTGGCGCGTTTCGTGGATTCGGAGTGCCGCAGGCTGCGATCGCGCAAGAACAGCTTTACGACGAACTCGCCGAACGAATCGGCAGGGATCGTCTCGAGTTCCGCATTCTGAATGCGCTCACCGACGATACTCCCACCGTAACCGGACAGGTTCTTGGCGAAGGCGTCGGTATACGGGCCTGCTTCGAAGCACTCCGCCCGAAATGGAAAGCCGCCCGAGCGAGAGCCGCGGAGTTCAACGCGGCCTCGGAAGGTCCGTTCCGTCGCGGAGTCGGAGTGGCAGGCATGTGGTACGGCTGCGGCAACACTTCATTGCCGAACCCGTCCACGGTGCGCATCGGACTGAAGCCGAACGGCCGTATCGCCCTCCATCAGGGCGCTGTCGATATCGGTCAAGGATCGAACACTATCGTCACGCAGATCTGTGCCGATGCTCTCGGCGCTCCGATCACGCATTTCGATCTCGTCTCGGGCGACACGTCGATCACGCCGGATTGCGGGAAGACGTCAGCGTCCCGTCAAACATTTGTCACCGGAAAAGCCGCGCACATGGCCGGTAGCAGGTTGCGCGCAGAGATCCTGAAACTTGCGGGCGCCTGCAAATGCGGAGAGCTTCATTTCGGCAGCGGGGGAATCACGGTCCGAGAAAATGGCAAGACGCTCTCGATCGATCTGAAACGCCTGCCGCTGGATCAACACGGATACGTCATAACCTGCGAAGAAACGTTCGATCCTCCGATCACTCCTCTCGACGAAAACGGTCAGGGAACTCCCTACGCGGTGTACGGATTCGGCGCGCACATGGCAGAAATCGAAGTCGATATCGAACTCGGCACCGTCCGCGTGCTAAAGGTGACGGCCGCGCACGACGTGGGCAAGGCCATCAACCCAACACTGATCGAAGGCCAGATCGAAGGCGGTGTCGCACAAGGCCTCGGCATGGCCCTGATGGAAGAATTCTTCCCCGGGAAAGGCGAGAACCTGCACGATTATCTGATCCCTTCGGTGGGCGACGTACCCGAGATTGAATCGATCTTGATCGAAGACCCATCCCCCGTTGGCCCTTTTGGCGCGAAAGGAATCGGTGAGCAAGCCGTCATTCCTACCGCGCCCGCGATTCTGAACGCGATCTACGACGCGGTCGGAGTTCGTATTCGCAGAGTTCCCGCCACTCCCGATCGCGTACGAGCGGCCATCCTCAGCAATGCCGGCGGAGGCGCGCGTGGCTGACGACGCGATCCGCTGCGACGCTTGCCCCGTGCTCTGCTATATCAAGCCAGGCCGCACGGGATCCTGCGACCGCTACGGCAATCAGGACGGCAAACTGGTGCGCCTCGATCCGCATGTCGTGCTCGAGCGCGCAGTCGAGCGCGGCAACTCGGTCGTGCCATTCCTGGATCGTGCGGCCGATTGGGACGGTCAACTCGTCGGCCAGAACGACACGTTTGTCACCGCCATTGGTGCGGGCACAACCTATCCCGACTACAAGCCGGCGCCATTCATTATTTCGTCGCAGGTGCAAGGCGTCGACATGGTGACGGTTGTGACCGAAGGAATTTTTAGCTACTGCGGCGTGAAGGTGAAGATCGATACTGACCGTCATCTAGGCCCCGAATGCGCCACCGTGCGCGCGCAAGGAGAAGCCGTCGGCCATGTCACCACCAGCGAATATGGATCGCAAATGCTGTCGCTCGGAGGCGTGCGTCACCTCACCGGCGGAAGCCGTCACGAAGGCACGGCCACATGCGATGCGCTCCTGAATCTATGTAACGGTAAGCCGGTGGAACTCGCGATCGACGATGGCGCGAGTGTTGTAGTCGAGGCCGGCACTCCGCCCGTTGTCGATGGTGTGCGTGAAGAGCGTATGCGCGTAGGCTGCGGATCGGCAACGATCGGCATGTTTGCAAGGCAGTGGTTCGGCAAAGTCGACGATGTGGTCGTCGTCGACGATCACATTACAGGCGTCCTCTCGGAGCATCAGGCGGGAAAGTTGCTGGGCATCCCGGAGACTGGCATCAAGCTGAAAGGAAGGCGATCCACTCCGGGCAGATATTTTCAGGTCGCCGAACCCGGCACTTCATGGGGCGGAACAAACATCGATGATCCACTCGAGATTCTCGGAAAGTTCAATGGCAAAAAAGCCTGGCCGGGACTACGTCTCCTGATGGTGAGCACCACCGGAGAGCATTACGCGTATTACGAACTCGACGAGAATCTACGCCCGAGAGAAGCCGCATTGCCAGTGAGCCTTCGCGAATCAGTGGCGCGTATCAGAGAGAACTGCGAGCCCGCACTGTGTACGGTTCTTTTCATGGGCGGTGCCGGCGGTTCACTGCGTGCGGGTGTCACCGAAAATCCGGTCAAGCTGACGCACTCCGTTCGCGATGCGCTCACCCGCGTCACCTGCGGCGGAGCACCGGTCTACGTCTGGCCGGGCGGAGGCATCACCTTTATGGTGGACGTCACGCGCATGCCGCAGAATGCGTTCGGATACGTGCCCACCCCAGCCCTCGTCGCCCCCATTGAATTCACGCTGAAACTGGCAGACTATGCTGCTCTGGGAGGATACATAGACCAGGTGCGTCCTCTAAATTCGATTTCGACAGAGAACAAAAAGCGCCGAGTGGCTGCGCATAATGAGAATCCCTGGCCACTCGAATCGCGAGCGAAATCCAAATGACGCCGCGCGCACAAATACGAATGCTTCGGGACGAACGCCGCCTCCACCTGCACGATGGTCCCATTGATCTGATCGTCGAAGCCTTTGGAGAAATCGCCCAAATCGACGCGGCCTATAATGCCGCCTGCGCACGCTTCATCTCTGTGCTTGATGAGCTTTGCTCGGAACTCACCTTCCTGCGTCAGCAATCCTGTCCAGAAACGGAATGGCCGCAAGGCTCTGTTGCAAGGCGCATGACTGCAGCCGTTTTGCCTTATGCCTCCGAGTATTTCATCACCCCCATGGCGGCTGTCGCCGGCGCCGTTGCGGAAGAAATCCTCGCAGCCATGGCCTCAGCCGCGCACCTGCCGCGCGCCTATGTGAACGACGGTGGCGACATCGCGCTCGATCTGAGCGAGCGCGAAAAGTTCGTAATTGGAATGGTCGAGCGTCCGGATCGCCCGTCCTTATTCGGAACCCTGACCATCACCGCCGAAGATCCGATCCGAGGCATCGCGACCAGCGGTTGGCGCGGACGCAGCTTATCGCTCGGCATCGCAAACGCAGTGACCGTACTGGCCGACCGCGCCGCTGCCGCCGACGCGGCAGCCACGATCATCGCAAATGCGGTCGATCTACCGGAGCATCCTGCCATCGTGCGAGTCCCGGCCTGTGAACTCTCTCCAGATAGCGATCTCGGTAGCCGATTGGTCACGCAAGCCGTCGGCCCGCTTGGCGTGGCAGAGATCGATCGCGCTCTAGGCTCTGGCGTGCACACAGCCGAGCGCCTGCTCAAGCTTGGTTTGATCCGCGCCGCCGCTCTCAATCTCTGTGGCGAAACGCGTCTCCTCGGAGTCCACGATTCCAATCTGATCTCTCGCGCTGTCGATGAAAGGAGCCTGGTGCATGCCTGAAGTGGTGGTGCGAAAGAAGATCACGTGTGTCGAGGAGATTTTCCACGAAGGCGGTCCAGCCACCGACAAGCCATTGCGCCGCGCCGCCGCGCTGGCCATCATCCGAAATCCATTTGCCGGATCCTACGTTCCCAACATTGAGGGCTTCATGGACGACCTCAAGCCGCTTGGTCTCGAAATGGCGCGATCTCTGGTCGCGGCGCTTGGAGGCGATCCCAGGGCGATCGAAGGCTATGGAAAAGGAGCCATCGTCGGCTCAGCCGGGGAACTCGAGCATGGCGCGCTCTGGCACGCTCCCGGCGGCTATGGTATGCGCGAGGTTCTCGGCGGTGCAAAAGCGATCGTGGCTTCCACAAAAAAGGTCGGAGGCCCGGGTACGCGCCTCGACGTTCCTATCACGCACATCAACGCTTCGTACGTGCGCAGCCATTTCGATGCCATGGAGGTTGGCGTCAACGACGCTCCGCGAGCCGATGAAATCCTGTTAGCGCTGGTGATGACTACCGGCCCACGTGTGCATGCCAGAGTCGGAGGATTGAAGGCATCGGAGATCAAAGGCGAAGATGGCCTGCGCTGAAGGGGAGTTTTGGGTCCGTAGCTAGAGGCTAGAAGCTACTAGCTAGTAGCTACAAGGAAAGCAATGAGAGCAAAAATTCGCAAGCTCGCCACATTCGTAGAAGAGACGCACCACGAGATGGATCGCAGCGTTTCTCCGCCAACGCGAAAAGCCGCCGCAGTCGCCGTGATCGAAAATCCGTGTGCCGGAAAATACGTCGAGGACCTTTCCGAGTTGATGGCCATTGGTGAGGAGCTCGGCGAATTGCTGACAAAGCGAGCCATCGCAGCCCTCGGTATACCCGGCACTTCCGCCGAGAGTTACGGCAAAGCCGCTGCCGTCGGTGAAAACGGTGAACTCGAGCATGCCGCCGCTGTCCTTCATCCCAAACTCGGCACGCCGGTCCGGCGAGTGCTCGGAAAAGGCGCCGCATTGATTCCTTCTTCGAAGAAGCGCGGCGGATTAGGCACGGTCCTCGACATCCCCCTTGGACACAAAGACGCCGCTTTCGTCCGCAGCCACTTCGACGGAATGGAAGTCCAGTTGAACGATGCGCCACGCGCCAATGAAATCATGGTCGCGGTCGCAGTCACCGATAGCGGACGTCCGCTGCCGCGCGTCGGAGGCCTGACAAAAGATCAGATCAAAGGTGAGGACGGCCTGCGGTAGAAATCAGTTGCCAACTGGAGCACGCATCAGAAAAGAAATGCTGCCGACCTTGTAGAGAACTTTTCCCGGCGACTCCGGTGTAGGTTTCACTTTCCCTGCTCGCACCGAATCGAATGCGCCCACCAATTCCGCGAGAACTGTCGTCTTCGCCACAGGAAGATTGTGAGCTCCCAAGACAATCTTTACTTTCGGAGCAAGTGCGGCCAGGCGGCGGATCGATCGCGAATACGCATCGAGATCTGTTTCCGGGCGAAACAGCCAAATCGGAGCGGGATAGTAAGTATCTCCCGTAAAGAGAAGGCCGTTGCCACGATCGAAGAGCGAGATTGCATCCGGAGTATGACCCGGTGTCGCGATGACCTCGATAGCGCGGCCTCCAAGATCGATGCGCTCGCCATCGTGAATGTATTTCGTAATCTTCCATGGACGGGTCTGGTACGCCTCCGCGTCAAATCCCGATGGCAGCGTGCCGCAGATCTGGTCGGGCGTGATCTCGGCCTGCGCATCTTCGCGTGAGCCGCGCGCGTTTTGCCGGCTAAAGTCGGTATCCATGCTGTAAATCGTGTCGAACTCCCAATTGCCCCCTACATGATCATCATGCGTATGCGAATTTAAGACGACGATCGGCAAGTTCGTGAGTTCGCCGACCACTTTCTTGACATCGCTAATGCCCATCCCGGTGTCGAAGAGGATCGCTCTCTTCTGGCCCAGGATGAGATAGCCAATCGTCTCCTCGGCTTGATGCGGTTCATAAATAGCGAAAACGTTGGGAGCGGGCTTATAAACCTCGAACCACGCATTGCTGACCCGCACGCGCTCGAGAGACTTGTATTCGGGGCGGGGCAGTGCGCGGCACCAGTCCGGAGTGGTTTGCGCAAAAATCAGAGAGGCATAGGACACGAACCACAGTAACAAAGCCTTAGGCACGCACCACCTCCGGCACACGTGTCGCTGGAGGAGTGTTGCGGCTCCGCTGGATGCTGACCGCCCCGTCCGTCACCACCATACCCACTCCCGGCAAATCTCCTTTTTGAATGCTGTCGATTAAGTTCTTCCCCGATGACTGCTGAGCCGTATCGAGAAACACGAAACTTGCTTCACGTCCAGGAGCGATCAGTCCACAGTTCAGGCTGCGCATCTTCGCCGTGTTACCAGTCGCCATGCAGATTGCTTGCTCCGCGGGGATTCCTCCCAATGACGACAACATGGAAATCATCCGCAGAATCCCAAGCGGCTGCACTCCCGATCCCGCCGGCGAATCCGTTCCGAGAATCACGCGCTCAAGCTGGCTCAATTCTTTCGCCGTGCGCAGTGCGAGTAATCCGGCTCGCTCATTCCCGTTATGAACCACTTCCAGCGCTCGCGGCGAACGCTCGCACAACGCGACAATCTGATCGTCCGGCAGTGCGGTGTGCCCGCCGTTCACGTGCCCAATCACGTCGGCATCGGTCTCTAGCACCATATCTTTGTCGATCAGGCTTGAACCCGGAATCGAGGGCCCGCCCGTATGAATCGTGCTCTGGATTCCATATTTCCGCGCCCACGCGACCATGCGTTTTCCAGTCGTCCCATCTTTCACACTTCCGAGGCCCACCTCGCCCAGAAACTTCACTCCCGCGGCAGCGAGCTCCTTGAAGTCGTCTTCCACCATCCCCTGCTCGAGCACAGGAGCGCCTGCGTACACCTTGACTCCTCCCGGACGGAAAGCCTGAAACGCACGTTGCGCAAAGATCGCCATCGCCTTCAGCCCGACGATGTCCTTAGGACGCCCGGGCGTGTGTACTTCACCAGCAGAGATCATCGTCGTCACGCCGCCGTGCAAACAACTATCGATCCAGCCGAGTTGATTCTGGCGCGGGGTCCAATCGCCGCATACCGGATGCACGTGGCTGTCGATCAGCCCCGGTGCTAGCGCCACGCCTTTGGCATCGATCGTGGTCGTCGCTCCGGCGGCGTCAATTTCTTTCTCCCTCCCAACCGCCAGAATTACCCCGTTGACAGCCATCACCGTATCGGCATCGAGAACCGGTTGACTGAGATCGCCGCTGAGAAGAAGTCCGATGTTTCGTATAACGAGCTTGCTCGCAGCCGCAGAAGCTGCCGGTGCATCGTGGCTCATTTGTTGTGGTCCCCTGGGGAAGAAACCAACAAATCATACGCGAAGAATTGTTATCAGCACTGAAATGATGGTAGGCTCGGCGCAAGGAGTGACATGGTTTCGCGCGACTTCATCTTCTGGGAAGTGGATGTACAATCGGACTTCGTCTTGCCGGGTGGGCATCTATATGTGCCGGCCGCTGAGAAACGGCTGCCCAACATCCGCCGGTTAACCGACGCCGCCCGACAAGGAAAAGTCTTCCTCGTCTCGAGCGGTGACTTCCACGCCCCCAACGATCCCGAGTTCAAGACGTTCCCGCCCCACTGTGTTAAGGGGACTCCCGGCGCAGACCTCGTTCCTGAGGCTCTTACCAGCAAGGTTGCGCGTGTAGAAAACACCGAGGCTGCAAAACTTCCCCAAGACTTGTCGCAATTTCAGCAGATCCTTCTCGAAAAGCAGACGCTCAGCATCTTCGAAACCCGCCACGTGGACGAGTTGGTCAATCGACTCGGAACCCGGCCGGAGTTCGTCGTGTTTGGTGTGGTGACGGAATACTGCGTAAAGTTCGCAGCGAAAGGTTTGCTCGAGCGTGGCCGCCGCGTTGCCATTGTCACGGATGCGATTGAAACCTTGAAGCGCGAAGATGGCGACGCTACGATTGCGGATCTCCAGCGCATGGGCGCCAGACTCATCAAAACAGATCAGGCTCTCGCCGCGTTGGGCTGAGAGCCTATCCTATTTACTCCTGTCATTGGTTAGTGGCGGTCATCATGATCATGGTCGCCGTGATTGTGACGCCACGTCCAGTATTCCTTTTGCTCATTGGGTGGCAACTTTCGGAAGTCGCGGTGCGGGTCACGATGCGTTTCATCCGCCCAGCGCTGGTAGTAAACGTCTTCATTATGATTCCATTCGTGGTAGTCCGTGTAATACGGATCATAGGCGCGGTAATAATGGTGATGTTCACAGGCAAGTCCCGCGAAACTGCAGGCCAGCGCTCCTGCCAGCAGCAGCGACTTGAGCGAACGCGAACCAAGGCTCATGTTTTTCTCCTTCAACTGTAAAAACACCCGTGCTCCAGATTAGTTGCTGGCTGGCGGGACTGGTTGCAAGTACATTTGTTGCTCGGACAATTGTCCCGGTTCGCCCTCGGCAGCAACTAACGTTTTCTTGCGAAAGATATTTCTTTTTCTTTCGAAAGCTTTTCAACTGCAGGGTGCCTGTAATAGACTACCTTGTCTCAGTGGAGGGTTGGGTCTTGGGAAATCCGTTGCGCATGCTGCTTGATTTACCCGAGCGCGAACGAATTGAGCGCGGTTTAGAGCACACCCCGCGTGAAATCTGGCAGCAGCCCGATACATGGAAAGCCACGTACCGCATCTGCGCCGACCGGCAATCCGAACTGGCGAACGCTCTCCGGCGCTCCGGAATTGGCCGTGGCAGCACTGCGTCTCCCACTGTTTATCTGGTCGGAGCCGGCACGTCCGACTACACGGGCCGTGCGTTGGCTCAACTCCTGAGGAAGCGTTGGAGCTGTGACGTTTGCGCCCTACCCAGCACCACCCTATTGACGGAATTCGAAGAATTCCACGCCCCCGGTCGTGAATATCTCTGGATTTCGTTCTCGCGTTCTGGCCAGAGCCCCGAAGGCGTCGCCGTCCTGGAAAAGGCTCTCACTCACCATCCGAAAATCCATCACCTGGTCATCACCTGCAACGCGCAGGGTCACATGGCACAACTCTGCGCTAAATATCCTGATCGAGCTTTTGCCTTGGTGCTCGACGACGCCGTAAACGATCGCGGGCTCGCCATGACGAGTTCCTTCACCAATACGCTGCTTGCGGGACAGTGTGCTGGTCACGCCGACGATCTGCGCAGCTTTGGTGAGGTCGTTCAGCAACTCTCGGAATGCGGCAGCAAGTTTCTTCCAGCGGCGGCCGAAGTGGCCGCAGAGGTGACCACACTTGGATGCACCCGTGCCTGTTTCGTCGGATCCAGCGTGCTGCGCGGAGTCGCCGATGAATGCGCATTGAAGGTCGTCGAGCTGAGCGCCGGGAAAGTAACAACTTTGGCAGAGACCCCGCTCGGGCTCCGCCACGGTCCCATGTCTAGCGTGGATGTGCAGTGCCTCTTCCTCGCGTTCTTATCGAGCGATCCACGACGCAGGGGCTATGAACTCGATCTGCTGCGCGAGATCGATCGCAAACGGTTGGGCAGAGTCAGGCTTGCGGTGACGGCCGGCGACAGCAACGATCTCGATGGCCTGGTGGACAGCTGCCTCTCTCTCGAATTACCCACTAACTTCCACGACTATTACCGCCCCGTGCTCGACGTGATGATGGGGCAGCTCCTAGGCCTTTTCGCATCGATGCGTTGCGGCCTCAAGCCCGATCAGCCCAGCCCCAACGGTGCGATCACACGCGTCGTGCAGCCCATCAAGCTGTACTCCTGAAAATTTCGTTCAAACGACTTTGAATCAGCGGTAAGATTCCTCTTGTCGCTTCAGGAGGAATCCATGACGAAGGACATTTCTCGCCGAGAATTCATTGAGACCGTCGGAGTTGGAGCTGCCGCTGCAACCACGATTTTGAGCTTGAAAGATTTGGCCGCCGCCGTTCCTGAGAAAAATGTTCTCCCGTCTCGTGAACTCGGCCGCACCGGCGCCAGGGTTTCGATCCTCGCTTTCGGATGCGGCAGCCGTTTCCTGATGTACAAGGAAGAAGACGCCAGTGCGATCCTCAACCGTGCGATCGATTCGGGGATCACGTACCTCGATAGCGCGTACTCCTACGGCGACGGCGAAAGCGAGACTCGCGTCGGCAGAGTCATGGCAACGCGCCGCAAAGATGTCTGGCTCGCGACGAAAATTCCGGATCGCACTCGCGACGAATTCCTTCGGCGTCTCGAAGCCAGCCTCAAGCGCCTGCAGACCGATCATGTCGACCTCGTCCATATTCACAGCCTCGGCCAAGCGGACGATCTAGCCAAGATCGAAGCCAAGGGCGGTGCGCTCGAGGGACTCATGCAAGCCCGCGAACAGAAGATGGCGCGCTTTGCCGGCATGACGAGCCACACCAATGGCGAGGTGATGGCTCAGGCCATCCAGCGGCACGATCTCGATTGCGTGCAGATGGCGCTGAACGCCTCGCGGAACGGGCGCTTTGAAGAGCTCGCGCTTCCTGCCGCGAATGCGAAGAAGCTCGGCATCATTGCGATGAAGGTGACCGGTCAGGAGTTCCTTGTTGGCGAAGGAGCAGGGAAGGCCGACATGACCTCGCTGCTTCGCTACTCGATGAGCCTGCCAGTAACGGCTGCGGTAGTTGGCATGCCGAAGCCAGAGATGCTTGGGCACAACATCGAGGTCGCGCGGACGTTCTCACCGCTGAATGATCAGGAGAAGGATCAACTCCGGCAGCGACTCAACAATTCCCGCGAAGGACTCGAGAAGCGGCTTGTCGGCCATCTGGATGGACCGACTCGTTGTCCTGAAATGTTCTTCGCCTGAGCTGGCAGCGCGTTACTTCGAGTGCGTCAGTTCCTCATACTCGATCAGGCCCAGTAACGCGCCCCAGTGATAGAAGCGGTCGCTGCTGGTGACAGTGTCGCTATCGTCTGAGATGGCGCTGTAATTCTCGTGCACGTGGCCCTTCTCGATCCACTCGTGCTGGAACAGCGCCATGGATTTCTCGGCGAGCTGCTGCCGGGCCCGGACGAGCGTGGGTGTTTCGTAATTGAGCAATCCCTCGTAGACCAGATAATTCATGGGTCCCCATATGCGGCCGCGCCAGTAATCCTGATCTTTGAAAGCGGGGTCATTGCGTGCGATGGCTGGCAAAACTCGCTCGCCCCACATCTCGTCCGCATTCAAAAGATGCTTGCTTACCATCTCATCCGCCTGTTCCGCGGTTGCGGCCTTAGCAAGCAACGGATAGAAGTTTGTCGGATTTAGCCGGTGATTCAGTTTTCCCGTTCGCAGGTCCCTGTCGAGAAACATTCCTGTCGCGGGATCCCAAAGCGTCGCGAGTTTTTCTTTGTACTTGGCAGCACTGGCTCGCAACCAGGCGGCATCGTCCTTCTTCCCAAGAATGTCCGCAATGGAGGCGAGCGCGTTGGAATCGGCGACGTAAAGACTCATCAGTCCGACATCGGCCTGCTCCATCTTATGACTTCCATGATCGTATTGGGCGGCGTCGAACTGCGGGCCGTTGTCGATGCCGGACTCGAACTTCGCTCCCTGCAGAGTTCCCCGGCTTGGATCATCGAGGTTGGCCGGAGAATTCTCGTCGTCGGTGCCCCATACGAGATAACCATTCAGATCGCGGTGCGCGGTCCACCATCGATTCCACTTCAGCAACCGGTCGAACGTGTCTTCCAGCAGCCAGCGATCGTGATACTTCTCATACAGAGACCACACCGTGATCGCACCGACGGGAGGTTCGGAGCGGTCAAAACTTTTCCAGTGGCCAGCGCGCGCATAGTTCGGAACGAACCCTTCAGGAGTGAGTTCGTTCAGGATCTCGAGTACGTTGGCGTATGCCAGGTCGCGCGAACCCACGCCGGCCAAATCGGCTGCGAAGAACGTGTCCCAGTCGAAGAGCACGTAACCGCCCCACATGACATTCCAGATTCGGCTGACTGGAGAAATTACGCGCTTGCCCGAAGGCTCGTAAATCGTGTCCCATGCCAGCGTCGTTTCAATAGCCTCGAGCACTGCTGCGACCTCGGGATTCTTCTGGTGAGATTCACTCAACGCGTGATGCTGCTGCTCGATGATGTCGATGATCTCTGGTAGCGTGCGAGATTTGCCAGTGCTGATTCCGACCGCCTGAGTCAGATCAGCGGAAAAGTAAGGAGTCTGCAAGATGGTGTACGGATCGTTTGAGTCCATACCGGCCAGGAAAATTGGATTTGTTTTTCCCGCAGCGGAGGCCACGATCTGTCCACGTTCTTTCACGACCTGTCCTGGTCGATTCCATAAGAAGCCAACAGAAAAGATTGCAGTGGGCGGGAGATGTCCGCTACCGTTTTGCGCGATGGGAGTCACCAGCATTACCAGATCGTTCCCCGCATGGGCCGCCTGCACGCTGAGCTTCATGCCGGCCCAAGTCACTTCGAAGCCGTTGTAGCTTCCATCAAAAGCGTGCGGGCCCGGCTTCACCTGCTCTTCGTTTGTGCCCTGTCGTCCGATAAGCATGGTGGGCAGAAAGGCATCGCCGATGAGTGTCGTATTGTGCTTCAGGCTGAGACGGATTTCCAATCCCTCAGGCAGCAGCACCTCTCCCGCAATCGTGTTTGTATCCCAGGTGTTCCAGCCGCGCTGCAGGCGTTCTTGCACGCGAGCATATTCGACCGAACGCGGAGCGGGGGCGCCGGCGAGATTGGTGGGCAATGCGACCAACGCTGGTGTCGTCTGAGCGCACGCAGCAGACATTCCAAGAACGACGGCGACACACACTCCAACGACCTTCAGCATAAAGACTCTCCTAAGCTGTATGAATGCAGCCTAGAAGAATAGACCATCTAGGCTGTGGCGAGCGAAGTCACTCTGCGGGATGCGACACATCGTTGGCTTGTGGGACGAGTTGACGGTAGACGTAGTCGGGGACATTTCCATTCCAGTAGCCTGCGGTCTTCGCATATCCAACCAGACCGATAAAGAGAACGGCAATTCCGGCGGCAACTGCCCATGCCGGAATTCTGCGCTCCTGCGGAGAACTCGTCCGCCCAGGCAGCGCGAGTTGCAGTGCGCCCTTGGCAGGACAGACCGCGACACATTCCATGCACGCTGTGCACTCCGCAGACTTGATCGACACCAGTTTGTCTACAGGTAATGCGGAAGGACACACCTTGGCGCACTTGGCGCAGTCAATGCAGACCTCGGCAGAGCGGCGAATTCGCAGAGGGCTCAGAAGCGAGACGAGTCCGAGCAGCGCTCCGTAAGGACACAAGTAGCGGCACCAGAAGTTCTGAATGAACACCGAAGCCACGACGAGTACGGCGAGCACGATTGCAGCCGTCTCTCCGAGATAGCGGAAGAAGTTCAGCATGCGGACATCGGCGATCACGCCATACGGGCTCTGCATGAATTCCTTAATCGAGTCCGCCGACATGTTTCCGACTGCCCAAACGAAGAATCCGAGCAAGAGATATTTCAGGCTGCGCAGCGGGAGATCGAGCCAGCGCGGCAACTGGAAATTCCGGCGGAAGATTTGGCGTCCGGCGCGCCAGAGATATTCGGAGAGCGTGCCGACGGGGCAAAGCCAGCTACAGAATGCCTTGCGAAACAGGAACGCGATCGAAAGGAAGCTGAGGAACAGGAACAGCGCCGCGGGATGGACGCCTGGAATGTGTCCGGTCGACAGCAGGTACTTGAGATTCATCAGGCCAGCAATCGGAAGCCAGCCTTCGACTCCTGCAGGACGCGCCGCGGCAGGAATGTGCGCGCCCGTTTCCAGGCCGCGCACCCAGAAATAAAACAGAACTCCGAGCCGGAGGTTGAGCAGCAGGAACGCGACCTGGAAAGTGCGACGGTAGAGCTGCGAATGATCTGCCTCAACCCGGCGGATGAGCTTCTTGCGGGGCGGGACGTCAGGTTTGCGGGCGGCGCTTGCTTCTTCGAAATCTGTTAGTTGATGCAGAGTCGCCATACTTCCTGTTCTTCTTTGCGATCTTCGCAGTTCAAGAACTTTTGACCGCCAAGGTCGCGAAGGAAAGTCAGCAGAGGTCGCGAAGGACATTCACCCCGTTGCTCCGACGATCTAGTTCTTGCTGCCGCCTACCGGTTCGTAGGGACAGAACGGATCTGTGCCTAACGGGTCGCCGGTGTAGGCGAAGGCGCGGGCGCGGGATCCGCCGCAGATGTGGCTGTACTCGCAGGCGCCGCACTTGCCGTGGAACACATCGGGATTGTGCAGTCCGCGGAAGACTTCGGAGTTGCGATAGATCTCGACCAGGGAATCTTTGCGGACGTTGCCGCAGTGCAGCGGCAGGAATCCGGAGGGATAAATCTCGCCAAGGTTGGAGACGAAGACGATGCCATGTCCGTCGCGAATCTGGAATCCGTGATACACGGAGCTGTTCTTCATCTCCGGGGCATGCATGCCCGCGCCGCGCATGGTCTCAATCGCGATGCGGCGATAGGACGGAGCCTCGGTCGTCTTCACCTGGAACGGCGAGTGCTGCGACAGGTCGAAGACCCAGCGCATGATGCGCTCGCCTTCCGCGGGCGAGACTTCGTTGAGGGCCTTGCCGCGTCCGACGGAGATCAGCATGAAGAGGCTCCAGCGCATGACAGGGAACTCGCGGCAGAGGAGATCGTAGATCGCCGGGAGATCATCGGCGGTTTCTTCCGCAACCAGCGTGTTGACCTGGATGGGAAGGCAGAGGCGTCCGCAATGGCGGGCGGCTTCCATGGTGCGATCGAACGTGCCCGGGACGGCGCGAATATTGTCGTGCTTTTCGGCACAGGATCCGTCGAGGCTGAGGCCGAGGCTCTGGATGCCATGCTCTTTCAGCTTGGTGATGGCATCGTTGGTGAGCTCAGGCGTGGCGCTCGGAGTGATCGAGACTTCGAGCCCGAGTTCGTTGGCGTAGTCGATCAGTTCGTAGATGTCGCGGCGGCTGAGCGGATCGCCGCCGGTCAGGATGAGATGGGGGAGGGGATTGCCGAAATCGACGAGCTGGCGGAGGAAGCGCTTGCTTTCTTCCGTGCAAAGTTCGAATGGATTGGCTGTGGGCATGGCTTCGGCGCGGCAGTGCTTGCAGGCGAGGCCGCAGGCTTGGGTCATCTCCCAGTAGCAGAGCAATGGATTTTTGGAGAAATCATGAGCCATGTGGCCCATTTTCGGAGTGGTACCCGCAACGACTGCCATGACAAACCCCCTTCGGCGACCAGCTATGAAAGAACACCCACAGGCAAGTGTCAGAGTACTTTCGGGTTCGCCAAAAGGCTGTGATTTCAGTCACACGTAGTCGTGATGAATGTCAGTGAAGCAGCAGTCAGCTGTCGGCTTTCAGCTCTCAGCTCGTCCGGATGGGGATTTTGGGGATCGTCCAAAGTCTTTGGAATCAAGATTTTACTTGTAAGTTATTGAGTATTTTGGAGTTGGCGGCTCGTGTGTCAATTCTTTGTTTTTTTCATTGAATTCGCAAAATCTTGGAATCAAAAGGGTTACGCGGGAGGGTGCGTTTTATGGCTTGCAAATTCTTGGAAATAAATGACTTAGATGCAAATTCTTGATCTTAAATAACTTAATGCATATTTTAGCGTCTTCTGGGCTGCGGAAGAGGACGAATCTTCCGCGTGGTGCACGAGTCTCGGTTCGTTTGTCAAAGAGCACGAACGATCAGTTCGGCCCGCCTGGCGGTGTGGAGTCCCGGACCAAGGGGCTGGCGAATGCCGCAGGTTCGATTGTGCACCGACTGTATCCTCGGTCAAGGTTGTACGTCACAACGAAATCGATTGTGGCTGTGGAAAAAAGGACTGAATCGATCGGAAAGTGGTGATCAGTGAAATTGGCGGATTAATGCCTCAATCTGCGGATACCCTGTTCTACTCGGTTCGGAGCGCCCAGTGCCATGCGAATTCCCAGTTCCAAGGTCCGCTGAGTGGTAAGGCAAGAGAGGACGTCGCAAAATCCCGCCGAAGCAAGAATCAGCAGATTGTGAGAGTACTGTTGCAGCCATGACGACAACACCAATCTCACTCCTTGATGTCGTCGGTCAACCCATCCTAAAGACATGCCTTCGCGGTGCCAGGAATTTCGGTGAGCTTCATCGCTTAAGACTCCTGCGAGTGCGCCAGAACATTGCAGAGCTCGTGAATGATTTCTTGCCTGATCTCATATTCCAACAGCTCGGAATCGCTCGCCCTACCCAACATTCTTGATTCCAAGACTTCGTGCTGCTTATGCAGCAGTTCATTGAGCTCGATTCGCAATTCCTCCGCGTGGTGACCTTCCATAACCCACCTCCATGCGACCAACAATCGAACGCCTCAGGCGGCCTTGCGATGGACGAGTCCTCGGGCCGCATCAATCAGCACGGACACTCGCTGGGATTTCGAAACTATTTCGGTGACGCCGACCAACTTTGCGGCTCGTTCGGCGACCTCATCTTTGGTGGCGCTGTACATGATGAGCCGTACTTCAGGCATGATCCGTTTCAGCAAACGCGCAGCCTCCAGGCCGTTCATCACGGGCATTGTCACATCGAGGATGATCAGGTCCGGGTGCAGGCGGCGTGCTTCTTCAACTGCTTCGCGTCCGTCTTCGGCCATTCCACACACGGTGAAATCCGGTTCACGCTGGAAAAACTCATACAGCGCGGTACGAATAAAGGCGTTGTCGTCTGCGATCAACACTGTCCGCATCGTCGTCCCCTCGCGTGCCTCCATATTCCACCGCCCTTGCGACAAGTTCGATAGGCTACATACCTGAACAGCAAGAAAATTTCGTGCCGGGGGCCAAACGATCGTCATTTAAAGACGGGCAGACCTAAACACAAATGAGCCAACACAAAAAGCGCCAAATTGCGCCAGCCACCTTAGCCTTAATGCTGTTTCTAAGGTACAGCGAATACTGTAAGAGCGCGCACCACAATATAATCACGGCCAACTCAAACCATCGGGGTCCAGTGTGTAACGAAAGTCCCTTCCGGTTCACCATTCTGCAAGCGAGTGTAATGCTCGCAATGCTGAAAGGGCGCTCACCGAGACAAGGAAAAGTGGGAACCTGCAACACAATTCTTGACAGTCGAATGACAAGAATGTGACGTCGCGATCCTTTCCCGATGTGTCCAATCGATTGGAGTGAAAGATATGTGGATGCGTTCCTGTGCGGTCTGCAAAGCGCTCTTGCGAAAACTACGGCTTTGCGATTCTGTTCGTTGTCAGTGCGGTTGGGAATGGTAGGGCAAGGGAAGTAAGCAGAGGTTCAGACACAAGAGGCGGCAGTGGCGAAAATCATTGAGTTCTACATACCGAACAAGTTCCGGCGGACAGGGAAATGGATCCCTCCGCAAAACCGTGGGAAGATTATCGAGTTCAGTCTCCAGAAAAAATCTGCCTGACCGTGATTGCCTTGGTGAAGATGTTCCTCATCACGCGACAAAATCTTAAGACGAACCTTGATAGATAAGGTTGGTTAAACGAGATCAGTCACCGTCCCGAAAAATCACTTCATAAGGCGGGCGGCCCGTGGTTTGAAATTCTTTTCGTTATACCCACGCTGAATCGCAATCCCCCAGGCCGCAGCTATTCGCCCTGCTTGGAGTGGTCGCGGTGTTCTGCTTCGTTCGCATATTTCGCAACCGTATCTTCAAAGTTGCTGGTGTGCGCAGGAGGCGGAACTTTTCCATTCAAGATGTCGGCAAAGGGAACCTCTTTGCCATAGAGAACGCGCGTTTCGTCCTTATCTTGCTCAAGCACCGAGCCGCTAAGGTCGATCCCGGCGAAGATGCCTCGGGCGCGAGAATACGTGAGAATTTCGGACTGCATTTTCCAGTTCGTGGAGGCCGCAGCGTCCCTGCCGACCGGTCCGGCAGCGGCTGAAGCATTGCCGCCGATCTTGAACTTGCTCGCCAGTAACTCGTCGGTTCCTTTTTTATTCATGACGAGCATCACGACGTCGACGGCCTCGCCACCCAGTTGCAACCCCCAACTGCCGCCCGTTAGGGTGACTGGAGCCGGCCCGCTCCATCCTTTGGCCGTCCGGCAGACCGCGACGCCTTTGCCGTGTTGCCCGCCAAAACCGACTGCGATGCGGATCATGGATGGAATGACGATCACACAATGCGCGTCTTCCATGAGCTTGTCAGGAATCGCTTTGTCCGGAGTAGCCATGATCTGGTCCAAAACTGTTGCTGCACTGTTGACTCTCTTCTGAATGTCCGACTGGCTGGATGCGCTAGTTTGTGCCGGCACAAGCGTGGCGCTCAGAACTAGGACTGCGATCACTGAAACCGGAAGTCTCCACATATTTTTGTACGTCCGCATACAAGTTAGAGCGGGAAAGGGCGCCGGCGGTTGTGGGGTATTGCTGCTGCAACCCGAAAAATCGAGAGCTGCTGAATTTCTTGCCGGAGAAAATCAATTGCGGCAATCACGTCGGGATGCGTGCTAACATCCACTGATCCGGCTCGCCTACCAGCTTGAGCCGCGGGGAGATCGACATGAGTTCCATCACACGGCGCACTTTTGTCAAAACAGGTCTGGCCGCTGGAGCCATCGCGACCACCGGCATTCTTCCGCTATCCGCCGCCAAGCGCACGGCGACCGAGACCGTCGTGCTGGGCCGCTCCAAAGTGGAAGTCACGCGGCTAGCCTTCGGAACCGGGACGAACGGCGGCGCGGTACAGGCCGCGTTGGGTCAGCAGGAGTTCACGCGGCTGGTGCGCTATGCCTATGATCACGGTATCCGCTTCTTTGAAACGGCGGAAGCTTACGAAACGCCGGCAATGCTGGGAGAGGCGCTGAAAGGCTTGCCGCGCGACAGCTATCAGCTGATGAGCAAGGTGACTACCTTCCACGCGGGGATTGATCCGCAAGCCAAGTTCGACGAACTGCGGCGCATCTCGGCGACTGAGTACTTCGATATCATGCTGCTGCATTGGCAGCACTCGGCCGACTGGCCGGAGACGACGAAGCGCTGGCAGGACGGAATTCTGGAGGCGCAGCAGAGAAAGATCATCCGCACTCATGGCGCGTCCGTGCACGGGCTGCCGGCGCTGCGGCAGATGCCGGGCACACACTGGCTCGACGTCGGTCTGATCCGCATCAACCACAACGGCGCGCGCATGGATGGGCCCACCTATGAGGACACCAACCATCCGGCCAACGTGAGCGAAGTGGTCGACCACATCCACACCTTGAAGAAGGAAGGGCTGGGTGTGATCGGTATGAAGCTCTGCGGCGGCGGCCAGTTCGAGCACAGTCCTGACGATCGCGTGAAAGCGATGAAGTTCGCTTTCCAGAACGCAGGCGTGGATTGCGCCACGGTCGGCTTCAAGAACACGCAGGAGATCGACGAGGCCATCCGCAACATGAATCTCGCGCTGGCGTGAGCGATTGAGAGATCTGTTACGTGCTGCTCCGCTGAACCTCCCGAGTGGCTTACGGTTTACAGAGAGTCTGGAATGCATCTCGCGCTTCTAATGTTGCTTTTGGCGCAGCAAACCGCGATGCTCCCTCTGCCCAGCGACCAGACTATTTCCGCGGAGTTGAAAAAGACTGTCGCGTCCAATCACGCGCACTCCGGCGACCGCGTCGAGTTGGTGGTGTTGGAGGATTGGCGCGGTAAGAACGGCGAGGTGCGAATCCCTGCCAAGGCGAGACTCACGGGGACCGTCGTATTCGTCAAAAAGCATCGCGGCACAGAGTCCGGCGCTCTTTCCATTCTGGTCACCGAGGCCAAGTGGAAAGATGGAAGCAGCACTTTACACGCGACCATCGAAAAGCTGGTAATCATGGGCGTGTGGCGCACCGCCGGAAACGTGGCTCTGTCCGATGGGAGCAACCCCGGCTTAGGTGACATCGTAAAGCAAGAGGACACTCTGGAGCCGGTTCCCAAGGATTGCTCCGTTGAATCCGTGAAGGAATCTCCTGTGCATACTGCGGTGGTTTGCCGGAAGAGGAACGTTGTTCTCGGTGAAGGCGCTCAGTTTTTGTTGCTCGAGAACGCCAACTCGGCAGATCGGGGACAGGACCAGCAATAGACGACTTAATATGCCTGCTTACGCGTTGCTGAGCGTCCCCATGCCTGCAAGTATAGGGCAGGCTTTGAGGAAGAACGGCAAGAATGGGCACCGGCTATCGTGGCGTTTTCGAGGATATAAAGCCGGGCCCGTGCACCAATTCAGGCGCCCACACCCGCGTTGGTGAGATCGCGGGTCCGGGCGCCAAGACGTTTCCAAAACAACATTTATTTGGCTGGGACGATGTAGCTCAGGTTCGGTTCATATTTCCAGATGTCCCATTGCGTGCCTTCGACGAGGGGTGTGACCTTGGATTGAAAGGCCTTCCACTCCGCAGGAGTCATGCCTTTTTCGGCTCCGAAAGGTGCATCCAGGTCCGCCCAGCCATTCAATGCGAGATAGCTGTGGACCTCGTTGTTGGGAGTGCCGAAGCGAGCGACGGCAGCGCCGAAATCAGTGGCACCAGACTTTTTCAGCGCGGGGAGAACCTGATCGCGAAGCAGGGCCTTGAATTCGTCCATCTTGCCGGAAACCACCCGAGTACGTCCGGTGCGAACAAAAGGAGGGATTTCGCTGGAACGAATCATGAGGTCGGGTTGCATCTCGTCGATCCAGGTTTCGAGGCTGTCGGTGTCGAAGTCGAGCCGCCGGAAGATTGTGGCGATGTCGGCCTCAGAGCCTTTCAACTTGGGATTGTCTTCGCCCATCTCCTTCCACTTGGTGGAGTACCAGACCACCGCGTGTTGATTGGGACCGCTCTGGGAGTCCCAAACCGTGAACTGCTGCTGAGATCCAGCTTTCTTTACCAGGGCTACGTAGTCTTTGACGGCCGCTTTCCAGCTGTCGTCATGTCCGAGCTTGACCTTTACTAACAATACAGTTCGGATATTTCCTTGGGCCCAGGACTGCATCGAGAAAACGAACAGCGCTGCTACGACGAGCAGACGACGGTGAAGCGAAATGAAGGTTCGCATCGTGTTCTCCTTTGAATTTGTTGAAGAGGCCCGTTGATGCGGTCGTTCGATGGAAGTTACTTCAACCCGTCCCCGGTAAGGCGCGGCAAGTATACACGCGAGGAGATGGATTGCAAGTCTTGGCGAGCGCAGGGCACAGCGGCGCCGCGGCTCCGCAGCGGCAAGAGTCGCGGCGATGAGAGCTTGCATGCTGACGCCCTTACACGCCAGTTGTTGTGACGTGGCGCTTAGGCTCGATGAGCCGAGCGCAAGGATTTGGAAAGCCATGGCCTGACTACGCCAGCTTCTCAAAAGGGCCACGTGACGGCTATGACTCGATCGCCATTCGTGTAAACTCGACGTGCAATCCCAATCCTCAAGTTAATCGTTTTAATACGAGGGATCACATCATGATGACTGGTTCCAACCCACGGGTCTCATCTCGCATTTGGCACTGTGTTGCAGTTGCGGCGTTCGGGCTGATGGCGGTATCCATCGACCCTCCTTTGCGCGTCCATGCACAAACGGCACCCACACAAACGGCTCCGGCACAAACGCCTCACCCGCGACGGCATCGGGAGGAGCTCCCGGCGGATTCGGTGGCCAAGGTTGGGACGGTTGATTCGCTCGCGACCGTCCACGTTGACGTGACCCCGGAGCACGTTGTGAATACGATCTATCCCGACACGGCGACCGGCGCCTGGATGGACGATCTGACTAAGGCGCAGGTCGACAATTTGGGCAAGCCCGAGGTGATTCAGGGGGTCAAAAACTTGGGTTGGGGTTCCATCACGATGCGTAACAACAGCGAGTTGCGTCTGTCCGCATGGCACTGGAACGAAAACGGCACATGGAGCGATCCAGCGACAAAGAGCGGCTATTACGTGGGCAGCGCCGATTTAGGCGAACCGATCCACTACGGCTATTCGTATTCGTTGCCCCATCGCGACTTTATGACCAGCGGCGATTCACCGTTGGTGGCTGGTTTTCAAAGTTACTGGAAGAGCAATCCTTACCTGACCAGCCACTTCACGGGCGAGAGCGACACGCTCCACCCGCAATGGGTGGTGATCGACATGGGCACCGCCCGCGCCGTGAATGCGATCCATATTCAATGGGTAAATCCGTATGCCGTCGTTTATGTGGTGCAGTACTGGGTCGGCGACAACAACGCCATGGATTGGGACATGGGCCCGAACGGCATGTGGAAGGCTTTCACATCGGGCGCGGTGCTGAACGGCAGCGGCGGCGATGTCCATCTGAAGCTTTCCGATGAGCCCGTCACGGCGCGCTTTGTCCGGGTATTGATGTCGAAATCGTCGGGCACCTGCGACACTCACGGGTCGCAGGATATTCGAAACTGCGTGGGCTACGCCCTTCAAACGCTGTCCGCCGGTACGATCGACGCTGAGGGGAAGTACTCCGTTGTTTATCCAGCGAATGGGGTAGAGCCCGGACCTGGGCCACCGCCACATTTGGAGGGCGCTGGAGACCAGGAAGTGATCGCCGGTTCGGAGGCGGACTTGGCCGGATCGTTTTTCGCTTCTTCCATCGATCCCTGGCATCAGGCGGACAATCTGATCACCGGAGGGCACGATCAATACAACGGCATGGACAATTTCTTTACCAGCGGATTGACCATGGGCCATGCTGCGCTGGTTGCATGTGCGGCGATCTATGACACTCCCGAAGATTGCGCCAATGAGGTTTCCTACATTCACAAGCGTGGTTATCCAGTGGTCGGAATCGAAGTGGGCGAGGAGTGCGACGGCAAGCACATGACGCCGGAAGACTATGGCGCCATCTACATTCAAGTGGCCGATGCGGTCCACAAGCTAACTCCCAGCGCCAAGTTGGGAGGTCCGATTTTCGAAGGCGTCGATAAGGACATCACCCTTTGGTCGGACGATCAGGGACGTACTTCCTGGATGGAACGATTCGTTGATTACCTGAAGGCCCACGGCCATCTGAAGGATCTGTCCTTCATGTCGTTCGAACATTACCCGTTCATGATCAATGGATTCGTTCCACCGAACGACTGGGCGTCCCTTTATCTGGAGCCTGGAATTATGAAGCATGTGTTGCACATGTGGCGTCAGGACGGCGTTCCGGCGGAGGTGCCGCTAATAATTTCGGAGAGTGGAATCATCGCGGGGCGAAGCGGCCCGGGCTACCTGGGCGTGACTGGCCTCGCTATCTGGGAGTGCGATGCGTTTGGCACATTCTTTGAACAGGGCGGTACGGCATTCTATCGTCCGGCGATCAATAATGGTGCCGTTGGTCACGGACTCCTCGATCCCGCGGGGGGCGCTGATGGTGGCGGCGCGTATGGCACGCCTGCATATACTCCATATTCTTCGGCACACATCATTAATTTCGAATGGTTGCAGCACGAGGCGGGAGCGAACAGAATTTTCCCTGCCTCGGCCGACCTCAAGGACGCTGCCGGTCGGACCGTGGTTACCACATACGCTGTCAAACGTCCCGACGGGAACTGGTCGTTGATGCTGATTAACCACGATTTGAACGCGGCCCATCCGGTTCATCTCGTGATCGACGACGCCAAGCACGTCAGCCATTCTTTCGTCGGATCTGTAGCTCTGGTGCAGTATTGCAACACCCCTGCTGAGGATAAGAACATCACGATGCCCGCGGCGCCGGACGGCATGTACACACTGCCAGCCGGGTCGATCACCGTGATTCGCGGGAAGTTGCGGTAGTTCGCTGACTTGAGTGCGTCCTCGTTCAGGACGGAATGGTATTCATAGTCCTGCCTAACGATGGGCCACGAGTCCGAATCACAGACACTGATCGGCGAGAAGGTGTTCGCAGCGAGAACGAGGCACTTCTGGATTGGATTCACAGCCTGCTGCAAGTCGCGAACAACCCTCAGTATCAGCCTTGCTGGTGCTGGCTCCGGCATAGAAAGAGCCATTACCCGCCGCTGCGTAGTTCCGCACTCTTGAATGCGAGAGCTTTCCTCCTTGTCTGCCTCGCTTCTGTTGACAGGCGACTTCACGCTTTGACCTGCGACAGGCATTTTGTTGACGACAGATTCGCTTCACAGCACTGAACCGCAACTAAGTCGACAGAGCCTTTTCGATCTGCTTCAGTCTTTCCGTCAGCAACTCCTGTTCCCGGCGGTTTTGTGTCAGGGCAATGGCGCGCTGGAGTTCCTCACGCGCCTCAGGGAAGTTGCCCATTTTTATCAGGAGGTCTCCGCGAACACTGTGAAGCAGATGATAGCCAGCCAGCGCAGAATCGGCCGCGGACGTGGCGATGATGTCGACGGCTGCCAGTCCAGCGGCTGGCCCCTGCGCCATACCCACAGCCACGGCGCGATTCAGGGCCACAATGGGAGACGGCGCGGTTTGCATCAGTGCGTCGTAGAGAAGAACGATCCGTTGCCAATCAGTCTCTTCGGCGGAGTGGGCCCGCATGTGGCAGGCAGCAATCGCGGCCTGCAGAGCATAGTATTTCGACTCACCGCCCAGCCTCTGCGCGTATTCGAGCGAGTTCCTTCCCCGCTGAATCTGCGCGCGGTTCCACAGCGAGCGATTCTGATCGGGCAGCAGGACCGCTTCACCGGTGCTTCCGCGCCGGGCCGCAGTGCGCGACGCATTGAGTTCCATCAGAGCCAGAAGTGCGTGAACCTCAGATTCGCCGGGAAGGAGTTGCACGAGCATGCGTCCGAGCCGCAGCGCGTCTTCCACTAGCGCGGTGCGTATCCAGTCCTCTCCTGAAGTCGCGGTATATCCCTCATTAAAGATCAGGTAGACGACGGAAAGTACGGACTGCACCCTGCGGCGCAACTCGTCCCCGCGCGGCGTCTCAAAGGGCACATGAGCTTCCGAGAGAGTCTTCTTGGCGCGAAAGATCCGCTGTCCTATGGTTTTCTCAGGCACAAGAAAAGCGCGCGCGATCTCCGCCGTCGTGAGGCCGCCGATCAAGCGCAAGGTAAGCGCGATGCGTCCTTCGACGGCAAGCACCGGATGGCAGGCCGTAAAAATCAGCCGCAGCACGTCATCGTCGATCACCTGGTCCAGCGCCTGGTCCATCGCCTCTCCGAGCCGCCGCTGTTGCGCTTGAAGGTCCCGAGCGACTTCTTCGTGCTTTTGTTCAAGCATCTGCCCACGGCGCAGAGTATCGATGGCGCGACGCTTCGCCGCGGTCATCAGCCAGGCGCCGGGATTTTCGGGGATACCTTCTTTGGGCCACCTCTCAAGGGCTGCAACCAGCGCGTCTTGGGCCAGTTCCTCGGCAATGCCGATATCGCGGGTGACACGGGCTATTGCGGCGATGAGCCGGGTAGACTCAATCTTCCACACCGCCTCAATCGTCTTGTGGACATCGCTCATGTTCGCCTGAGTCCATCTTAATGGTCGTCAGGCAAACAGGTTACGGATGCAAGGAACTCTCACCTCGACCGGTACTCTCAAACTAGGTTGGTGCTTGACGAAGAACCTCAGCGGCTAAAGCCGGTACATTCCTTGAGTGCTCAAATGTGAGGGTAAACTGCTGCGGTACCCCAGAGATGCCATTTGCTTTCTTGGGCTTAGCTGTCATCACACAATCGTATATCCACTATCGTGATGACATTGTGTTCCTGCAGGAACATTCGGGCGGCAGATGGCAATTTGCTGTTGCCATGCCGCTGGAGCCCCGTTCAGCCCTTTTCGGGGGCTGGCATGAAGAAGATCTCTCGCACCTCGACCGCTCCACCGCCCAATTTTGCGGCCTTGCGCGCCCATGCCAGCGCCTCATCCAGATCTGCGGTTTCCAGTATCGAGAAACCGCCCACGTGTTCCTTGGTCTCGAGATACGGCCCGTCGGTGACGAGCACATCACCGTTGGGCTGCGTGCGCAGCGTGTGCGCCGCGCCCAGACCACAGGCAAACTTCGTCACGCCAGCAGCGTCCATTTCCTTGTTGAGCGCGTGAATCCCTTCCGCAACTGCTGGATCCAGAGTGGACGGGTCAAAGTTGTCGGGAAGGTAACCAGAAACCAGATATTGCGGCATCGTCTTCTCCTGAATTGGTCTTCAGCCGGGCTGGTTTGCCCGCCTTCAATATAACGACGAACGGCGAGACCGGAATTCTACAAGGTCCCAAAAAAGTTTTGTTCCATGTTTGAGCGGCGGTGCTGCACTCCTCAAGTGCCTGCAGCCCTCGCTCGTCAACCTGAAAGAGCCCAGCGTATAATCCGGCTCCAACGAAAAGGAGGCGCTCATGTGCAAGGTGAGCAGGCGCGAATTGTTGATTGGGGGAGGCGCTTTCTTGAGCCTCGCGGCTGAGGCGGATCTGCTGGCGCGACCGCTGCCGGGAATGGCTGACGCGGTCAAGCAAGACGTTGTAGCACCGGACGTCTACTTCCACGAGGGAGATATCTCCGACAGCGCCGATGCTGTCTGCAATAACGGATGGATCATGTTTGAGGACTACGTGCTGGTGATCGACGCGAATTATCCGGCAGGCGCAAAGCTGATCATCAGCAAGATCCGCGCCATCACCGACAAGCCCATACGATTTGCTTTCGACACTCATCATCATGGCGATCACGCTTACGGCAATCAGATTTACGTCGACAACGGCGCCGTGCCCGTGGCGCATACCGGGGTGATCCAGGAGATGAAGCAATACGAAACCGGCTACTACGGGCATGAACCCGGCAGATGGGAGGCAGCCGCAAAAGAGCGGGCCGATCTGAAGACCACCAAGCTTAAGCCGCCATCGGTTCTGTTTTCGAAGGATTTGATCTTTGACGATGGGAAGCATCGAGTCGAACTGATGCACTTGGGTGTGGCGCATACGCACGGCGACGCTGTCGCGTGGCTGCCGAAAGAACGCATCCTGTTCACCGGGGACGTGTGCGTCAATGGACCCTACAATTTCGTGGGCGACGGAGACGTGGGGAAGTGGATTGCGACACTCGATGCGGCCAAGAAACTTGGCGCGCAGTTCGTCTGTACGGGGCACGGTCCGCGCTCTACCCCGACGGTGTTAGATGACCAGCAAGCTTTCTTTGTGGCGCTGCGTGAGCAGGTTGGCGCGGTTATGAGCAAAATGTCGCCCGAAGAAGCCAAGAGCAAGGTTGAAAGCATTCGTGCGGCGCTGAAGTCGAATGCACAGATTGCGCGTTATGTCAGCAATCGTGAAGCGGGATCTGATGACGGCTTCCCGTCGCAGGTGGCGAAGGTATACGAGGAGCTTACCGGCAACAAACTGGCCGCGCTGGTGCACGAACCGCACTTGATGCGCCACGCACATGCTCGCGCTCACGGTCTCACACTGGCGTGACGAGACGCGCGGTGAGCGTATGGGGTGTTACCCTTGGCGGCATTTCCCGTGAGCTCACCCTGCGGCGCAACGCCGCAAACCACTACGAAGCAACCCGGAGGTTGACCATGGCAAGACAGCTGTGTCTTGTTGCCATTGCAGCGGTCCTTATTAATGCCTGCTCGTTTTCACAAACACCGGCGCAGCACGCTGACCGGATCTTTGTGAATGGCAAGATCTGGACGGAGGACGAGTCTCGTGCGCAAGCGCAGGCGCTCGCGATCAGCGGTGACAGGATCATTGCCGTGGGCAGCGATCCGGAGATTAAGGCACTCGCCGCCTCCGACACCGCCATCGTCGATCTTCATGGACGATTGGTGGTACCTGGTTTTCAAGACAGCCATCTTCATTTTCCCGGGCGGTCCGTCAACGAGATCGATCTGCACGGTGTCGAAACCCTCCAGGAATTTCAGCATCGGCTTTCGGATTTCGCGAAGGCACACCCCTCGTTGCCTTGGATTACGGGACACGGATGGGGATACTCGGCTTTTCCCAACCAGACGGTCGACAAGAAATACATCGATGCGGTGATCTCTGACCGCCCTGTGTATCTGATGGAACGAGACGGGCACATGGGCTTCGCCAATTCGAAGGCTCTGCAGATTGCAGGAGTGACCGGGGCCACGGCCGATCCGCCGAACGGTCACATCATGAAAAGCGCGAGCGGCGAGCCGACCGGCGAGTTCAAAGAAGCTGCGCAGGACCTGGTCTTCAGCAAAATTCCTCGACGCACCATGGAAGACGAGTACGAATCGCTGCTGCAACACATGGACGAAGCCGCTGCCGCCGGACTGACGACTGTGCAGGACGCGTATACCAACCTGGAAACTCTTCCTGTTTTCGAGCGAGCCGCCGCAGCCAACCGATTGAAGCTGCGCTTTCGTTTTGCCCCACCGATTCTTCCCACGGTGCGAGACGCAGCGCCGCCGAAGCACAAGCTGGAAAAACCGCTGACCGAAACGGATCTGGAAACCTATAAGAAGTTGCGAGAGACATTCCAGGGGCCACTGCTGAAACTGATCGCGGTGAAAGGAGTGCTCGACGGGACCGTCGACGCCAGGACAGCGGCCATGTTCGATCCGTACGTCGGCGGAGGGACCGGGATTCCGTTCTGGGAACAGGACGACCTGAACAATACGGTCGCTCTGTATGACAGGGAAGGATTCCAGGTGATGCTACACGCCATCGGCGACAAGGCGGTCAACATGGCGTTGAATGCGTTCGAATACGCCGCGAAAACCAACGGCACGACGGGGCGGCGCCATCGCGTGGAGCATGCGGAAGTTCCGCTGCTCACGGATCTCCCTCGCTTCCGGCGGTTGGGCGTGATTGCCTCAACGCAGGCCATGTTCGCCAGTCCCGACGCCACGGTTCTGGAAAACTTCGCTCCTCTGCTCGGCCCGGATCGCGCATCTCACGCCGACTCGTTCAAAATCTACGACGATGCAGGAATCGTACAGGCATTCGGGAGCGATTGGGGAGTGTTCCCATTCGAGCCATTGCCGGCCATCTATTGCGCGGTGACTCGAATGACTCCGGAGGGGATGCCGGCCGGTGGGTGGTATCCGGCAGGACGCATTTCGGTCGAAGCCGCGCTGCGCCATTTCACACGCGACGGCGCCTACGCGACCTTCGATGAAAATCAGCGTGGCACTCTCACGACGGGAAAGCTGGCAGACTTTGTCGTGTTGTCGAAAGATATTTTGACTGTTCCGCCAGCCGAACTGCTGACGACCAAGGTTCTGCTTACCGTGATGGGTGGGAGAGACACGTATCGAGATAGAGACTTTCAATGATCGCATTGGTGGCCCATTCAAGCCTTTGGGTTGAGTGGAGATGTTTGGACACAGGGGAGGGCCTCAGAATTCAGTCTTCGAGGTGCGATGCACTGCGGCTAAGGTAGCGCGTACCTCGCATTGCCGCGAGCACAGCCTTATCCAGTTCTCCTGCGGCATCGGTTTTGACCACATAACAGCAGGCGCCAATGCGAAAAGCCTCACGTACAACTTCCGGAGACTTCTCCTGCGTAAGAAAGAGGATTTTGGACTGCGGAGCAATTTCGCGTATTCTCCGCGCAGCCTCCAACCCGTTGAGTTCGGGAAGTCCGATATCAAGGACGATGAGGTCTGGTCTGAGTTGCTGCACCATTGACACGCCCCGCAGTCCATCGCAAGCTTCGAAAATCTCCGCAAGGGGGAGAGCCGTTTGCAAACTTGAGCGAACGAATTCCCGGAACGGTCCGAAATCTTCCACCACGAGCACTAGTATTGGCTTTTCGTCCATGCTATCTGTATTGGCCCAATCCCGACATTATGTATACGATGTTAACGTAACGACGTATATAAATCAAGCTGCTGTGGCATAATCATTGCGATGCCGCGACATCCCGACCCTGCAGTGGAACTTCGCATCCTGGACGCAGCACACAAATTGTGGGTACGCGGTGGTACCGAAGCTCTGACCATGCGCACCGTTGCCCGCGCTGCGCACACCAACACCCCAGCCATTTACCGTCGATTCAAGAACCGGCAAGATATTTTGCGCGGCCTGCTCCTGCGCATCCAGCAGGAGGTCATACAGGTGATGGGGCAAGCTTCATCGCCCGAGGAACTCTGCGAAGGGTATCTGCAGTACGCCATCGCCCACGCGCGGGAGTATGAACTTTACTTTCTGCATCAGAATGAGATTCTCTTTGCAGGTCGCAAACGCGCCCACTCATCCGGGCAGAATACATATCCCGGGCGGGAGTTTGTGAGAAAGCAACTTGCCGGATGGCTGGGTGGTACTCCCGACGAACAGACGCGGCTTCATCTGGCGCTGTGGGCTACCATGCATGGAACGGTCATGCTTCTAAATTCGAAGACGGTTCAGGGCGGCGCCGCCGAAGACTTGCTGGCTGCCTGCAGGATGTCTCTCAGTCTGATTCTCGACCATGCCTCTGTTTTAAGACAGTAACGTTCGCCCTCCGCTGAGCAACAGAATTCCCAGCAAGCATGCCGCGATCTCAAGCGTGAGAAGCGCTGCGACACTGATGTGAAACCATGCACTCCAAGCGCTGGTCGCGACCATAAAGACGTTGTTCGGCGATGCATGCAGAAAGTGCTCGTAGAGATCAGCGCTCAATGCGGCCAAAAAGAAAATTAAAGCTATCAACCCGGCGAGTTTATCGCTGAGCCTGGATAACAAGGCAATGACAACACACAAATGTCCACATGAGATCAAAGTGATGGCCAGCCAGGTAACGTGGTTGTTGGGGCCGGGAAGAACTTCCGCCGCAACAAAAAGATGCCAGATCGCGATGAGCCAATGCGCGATCACAACCAGCAAAGCGAGCGTCCGTGGCTTTTTCATAGCCGAGAGTGGCACTTCCTCATGCGGTTCTTTGCGCCAGGTCTTCTCTTACTGACGTACCAGAGCGCGATTTCTTACAGAGTTGCGCAAGAAAAAGGTGTTCTTCGCCTCAACAAACGGGCCGGCGAGCAGCGACTGAAATGCATTCCTGATCTAGAGTCTGAGGGCCGTGCAACGTCGAAACCTTGAAATTCCCGCGCCGTCGGCAGTCTAGTAGTAAACCAGCTTGCGACGAATCACTGTACCGGGTCGAAATGCTTCGTCTGGTTGGGAGCGGCCGGCGATGGTCTGCTCGGTCCAATTGCCGTTCTGGTCGTACTGGTAGGAGTATTGCGTTTCGGAGGTCATCGGCGGCTCCGGGGGCTTCTGACTGCCTTCGGGAATGAAAGCTCCGGCATCGGTGAGGCGCCACGGACCGCTATCGGGGTTCATAACTGTCGTCTCACGCTCCGACTCTTTATCGCCATGATCGTTATATTTCGTTTGGATCACCTGTTCTCCGAACATTCCGCCGCTTCGGTGCCGCTCCGTCACGCGCCCCTGGGCGTCATAAGAATAAGTAATCGAACTGTTTTGCGCTCCAGCCACTAGAGCGCCCACAGACTTGATCTGTTCTGCATTCAGCTGCGACCGTATTTTGTCGGGAAGGATTGCCTGAGGAGCGTCGGCGGCCTGTTCTTCTCCGCTGACGCGTCCTTCATCATCGAACTTCCGCACGATGTGCCCGACGAGATTGCCCTGCGAATCGTAAAACCTAGCGCCGGTTGCCACTCCCTGCTCGTTGTACTCGGTCGTAACCTTGCCGCCCGGAGAAGGCGCGAAGCCCAGCTCCGTTCCTTCCCAATGGGGTGCGTAGGCCGTGTTTTCGGGCAAGGGCTTGGCATCATAGATTTCGGTGGTAGTCCTGCGTCCCGCATCATCGTATTGATAGCACAGCTGGACCTTGTCGCCCACCTTCACTGCGATCAGCCTGCGCGCGTCATCGTATAAGAAGGTAGTTTCCGACTTGGAGCTGGAAGCAGCATTACCGCTTACCGTTTTGAGCAGACGGCCGTCCGGATAATAGCTGTAGGTTGTTGCCCATCCCGAGCCATCCGGATTTGCGGTTCGCTCTACCAGGAGCCTGCCATCGGGGGAATACCGACTGGTAGTTGTGAGCACCTGCTCGCCGTTTGGAAGAGACATGGTCTGCGAATCGGTGATTTCCCTTACCGAACCTCGCAGGCCAGCTTTTTCGCGGTCCGACATCGACGAAGTTGCACGGGAGGGTTGTTGCGCCAGAGAAGCCGCAGCGACAAGGAGCACAAAAACAGCGCAAGAGAGTCGAGCGTGCATACCGCCTCCCTCCGCATGGGATTCTACTATCGATTTGATTTCCGGGCATTTTCTTCAGGACGCGCTGGAACCTGGTTGCAGGTTCCAGCGCGGCTACGGAGCGGTGATCGAAGGTGGACAGGTACCTACGCTGACATTACGCGCCGTTGTGCCCGTGGTTCGCGAATGCTGGAGACACTTCTGCGGAGATTCAGCCATCCGTTTTCCTGAAATACGCGAAACAACTCGGATGAATAGGGAATCTCGCCCGTGATGATTTCCTCTTTACCCTGCTCATCGATGACCGAAAAAGCTACCTGCACCGGCTCGTCGGGTGAGTTCTGTTTTGTAAAGTGAACGAGTTTGACGTTGAGAGTTTCTTGCTCTTGATTCTGCACTGGCATTGTTTTCTCTCGATCCCTGGTTGGGATTTATCTTTACGATTTTAGAAAATCATTCGCACAGGTCAATGGTGATGGAGCGATTTTTGGGGGAATAGTTTTCCACATCGACATTTTTTCTAAGGAGCTTGCCCGATGCGGAGGTTCCAAGCGAGTACGTAACTCGATTTGAAGTGATTCATGGTCTGCATCTCGAAAGCGCATCTCGCGCAGCGCGCGAGCGATTACTAGCTCTTAAGCACTAGGTGCTTAGACTGATTTCGGGAGGCATGGCTCTCGCCATTTCACTTGCTTGCTTGCGGATGCTTGGGCTTCGAGTTGCTCCATGGCGATGATGCAACAAGGAGCTTGCCTTCATCGCTGTCCACCAAAATCAGATCGATCGAAGCCGAGCGCTCGCTGTCCTTCATGTATGAGGATGGACCGCCGCTGGTTCGTACCCGGAAGTAGTAGACGTGATCGGGTTCGGCGGTGAAATGGGCCAGTGATACAAGTCGCCCGGTGGGCAGAAGGCCCGATACCCAGTCCGTGCAGAGATGATGCTCGCCCGGATCGGTCGAAAAAAACAGATACGAGTTTCCGCGGACCGCACCTATCCATGCGCCATCCATACCTAGCCGCGCTGTCACTGCTCGAACCGTTTGAAACTTTTCGTCGAGAATGACATACAGCAGTGCCTTCCCGGGATCGGGCTGGGCGGCTGGGTGTTGGACGGTGTCAGTCTTGATGTGGAACTCGACCGAAGGCGGCCCGCATGCAGCCTCGGCGGCTACGACGGCAGCCGCGTCCTGTGCGATTGCGGAGGTAGTTAAGACAGCGGAGAAAGCAAGAAGGGAAGAGCCGGCAAAGACGATGACGCCAAGAGCGGTTCTCATCGACTGACCCCTGAGCCTGGTCGCTGATGCAACCTGGCAGAACTGCCATTTAGATATTAAAGGACCAGTTCACTACAGAGCGTTTTGTTTTTTCGAGTTTTGCAAAAGTACGTCAGTAGGGGATCGCCTCAAACTGTCCCAGGGGGCGCTGAAACGTCGAACTGGTTTTCCAAGGACGGGTTTGGCCCCAAGGAACGAACGTCGATGTATTTTCTGCAAGGCTGGAGGCGACGATGGCTCCGCCGAGTCCTTAAAGAACAGGAGTCGGAGCTGTCGCTAATTTCCGGGCCGGCGGAATTCTAGTGTACGTGCAAAGACGAGGCGGCCTCGAGTCTTCGCTTGGCCACGTTTCGCATCAGGAAGATTTCGTCACTCAGGGTTCGTAGAATTTGAATTCCAACTCGCGGGTTCCCTCGAACCAGCTTCAGTAGTTTCGCGCGGGGAATGAAATCCACACGGCATGTTTCTTTCACTTGCGCCGTAAGGCTATAAGGTCCGCCGGATAAAGTGGCGGGAAGACCGATGAGGAATCCGGAGCCCAGTATGCGGGCGGGATACACGCGGGAAGCGGCGTCCAAAGTCAGTCTGACTTTCCCTCTGCGAATCAGGTACGCGCCAGGGCACGGCGTCCCCTCGCGGAATAGAATTGTGCCCCGTTCTTTGCGCATGGGGATTGCCACTACTTCTAGTTTTTTGCGTACCTCTGGAGAAAGTCGCTTTCTCGGCATCGTTGTAACCTCAATTGTTTGATTTTCAACTGCGACGAGCCAGCTTTCTGTGATCACGATCACAAGGCAAGCCAGGGTGCTGATGGCCTTCTCTTCGCGCAATGCGAGTGGGATTTCGGATTTTCTCGTACACTCTCAGCGATGAACCTGCTCACAGCATTCGGCCTTTTTGCCGTCACAGCGATGGTGGTCTGCTACGCACTCGAACAGCGTCACCGTGTCTTCACTCTCCTGTTCGCGCTCTCTTGTCTGCTTGGTTCTGCCTACGGTTTTCTGCAAGGAGCGTGGCCTTTCGGCGTGGTGGAGTTGATCTGGTCGGGAATCGCTGCGAGGAAATGGTGGTCCGCTCGCGATGCGAGAACTCCACAGGGATCTCACTAGTATGAACGAGCAAACTTCGGCGTGACACTAGAAATGAAGCGAATGAAGCAATCGTCCGAGCTTCGCTTGCCGGCCTCTTACTGCTTATTCTGTCTATGGCGATCAGCGGTTGGCTTTACGAGATGATCGGCCACTGGCGCGCTGCGCACCGTTTTCCGCGGGCGTGGCCAACACGTGCACGCCGCCGCGTGTCCTGGAATCTACGGATTAAAATAAGGATCTCTGGCCATGCGAATGAACGCCGCTTCTGCTTCAGGAGACGAACTGATGCGCCAATCGGCTTCCTTGTTGATGTCGAACCAGACCAGGCATTTGATGAGTGGGAAACTGGCGCGGAGAGTGGGAATGATTTCATCGATCCACTTGCCTTTGTCTCCCCCCGCTTGAGCAGATGACATCTCTCCAATCATGATCGGCTTTTTCTTGGATGCGAGCAGGGGATAGATTTCCCGGAAAACCTGTTGGAAGCTCTGCCAGCCACCGTTCGTCGTACCCCAGTTGTAGCCATCGACCCCGGTCCAATCGACGTAGGCATCGCCTGGGTAGTAGTCCATCGTATGCTTGTTGCCTCCGTCGATGTCCGTGACGTTTGGACACCACGCCCAGATCACGTTGGTAGCACCCGCAGCGACGAAGATGTCGTGAATATGTCGGTAAGCGGCAACGTAGAGGGGTGCATTGTTGCCACTCCACGCCTCGTCACCATTCATCTCCGCTGCGAAGTCCAAGAAGAACTTTTTCCCCAGTGCTTTGGTGCCGTTTGCACGCGCTACGATCGTGGCATCGAGGCTCCCGTCGACGATCTTACTGAAGTCGATCTTGTGCGGTTCCCAATTGACGAGAGGGATGCGTCCGGCGGCCAGATCGGCTTTGGTGACAGGTCCGGTCCAGTCGTCGGCCCACGCGTAGTAAGTGAGGTGAACGGGAGGTGTCCGTCCGAGCTTTGCCGCCGTCTGGGCCAGGTTGCCGTCGCCGTAATACAGTCCGAGCAACGCACCCGCCGCCGGTTCCAGAATGGATGACCCGCTGGCATTTGTTGCGCTGAGGAGCCAGCCGTTGGAAGCAAGAATTACCATGCCCGCTAGAACTGCTCTGCCAAAAATGTTTCTCATGGCTATAACTCCTAAGACGACCTTCAATTCTAGGCCATCTCACTCACCCTCCCTCATATGGCGAGTGTATTGCGATACGGCTCATTGATGGGCGTGGAGTGCAACGGGATGCCACGACACTCGACCGGAGGTAACGTGCATGGGAAGTTCAAAATACCCGCCCTTCACCAAAAAAAAACGGCCAAGCGCGGGGCACTTCTCAAATATCAACTCAACGAGAAGCGCGTGGAGTGGGCCGACTTGGCTTCGGCAGAATCTGTGTGTCCATTTTCGGTGACGGCTTGAATCAGCATTGCCTTATCATCGACAATCACTCGAGTGGCGCTTATGCGGTTTCCAGTTGTTCTTCTCCTGTTTTCTGTGGCACTGGCCCAGGTCTCCACCATTCCAGTGACTCCGGCATCGGCAGACGAAAAGAACAGTGCCCAACAGCTTGTCTTTGTGCGCCAGTTTGCATCTGCGCAGGACCTCCAGCGCGAGCACCCGATTCTGAATCGCTCGCTTGACATCATCGCCGGCGCAAAAGCGCCCGAGCCGTCGAGTCCCGAGTTGCAGCAACCCGAGGCCATCACGACCGATGCGGGACATCGAGTCTTCGTAACCGATGCCCAAGCCAGAGTTGTGCACGTCTTCGATTTTACGCAGTCGAAGTACTCCCAGATCAGAGGCGGTCAGCTCAGTTGGCCAGTTGGCGTCGCCACCGATCGTGAGGACCGCATTTATGTTAGCGATAATGGATTACGCACGGTCCTAATCTATGATTCGCGCGGAAAATTCCTCCGTCCGCTCAAGAAGCTCAGGGGCAGCGAATCTTACTTCGACAGCGTCGCCGGCATCGCGATTGATTCCACGACGAACCGCATTTACGTTTGTGACAAGTTGCGCCACATGGTCATCGCCTTCGATGCCAAGGGACGTGTGCTGGCTCAATTCGGCAAACGTACAGCAGGCGATGGCCCCGGAGAGTTTCGCTCGCCCGTCCGCGTCATCGCGGCTGCGCGGCAGGTGATCATCCTGGATTCGCAGAACTGCCGCGTTCAGATCTTCGATCCGCGTGCCCGTTTCATCAACGAATTCAGAGTGGTGGACTGCGGCAATGGCAGCGGGCTGGCGATGGATAAAGACGGAAGCATTTATGTCAGCGATCCGCAGCTGAACCGCCTCGAGGTATACAGCCACGCCGGTCAATTCCTCTACATGTTCGGAGAAGGCGGCTCAGCTCCCGGGCAGTTCAGCGGGATCTCAGGATTGTGGATCGATTCCGGCCGCTGCCTTTACGTCGCGGATGAGAAAAACAAACGCGTGCAGTCATTCCGCATCGCAACTGCTGGGCCCGGGGGCTGCTGAAGCGGCGCCAGGAGCTTTGGGTGAGAATGCTCGAAACTCCAAAGTGCGTTTATCGGATGGGTTGCGTGGGAGACCCTTGTAGCTTCTCAACCGATTCAGCCAATTCGACGAACCAAAGTAGATGTTTGCGGAGCCGCCGAAAAGCTCACTCCAAGCTGACAGCCGTACCTAACCGCTGAATTGTCGAAACCAGCGATTTCCCTAAGAACTCCATGGATCTGCAAAACCGGTGTACAATCACAGCCGTTTTTGGAGTGGGAAAAGAGCGAGGTGGAAAGCACATGAACTGGAAAAGGCTGGCTCTCGGAATATTCACTGCTCTAGCCATGCTCGTCCTAACCTATCTACTGCCTCGAGGAGGCGGGTTGCGAGACGCCTCTTTGGTGCAGTTTCCAATGACAGTGGGGGTGTGGGCGATTTTCGTACTGTTATTCGTGAAACTGAAATAAAACCCGTCCGGTGTCAACGGAGTGAAACCAGGCAGCTGAGATTGCCGAGGGTTGCGGCTGAACAGTTTTGTCTGTCAGAAATAAATCCACAGCGAAAAGCCGAGCCACTCGATTTCCCACTCAACGAAAAGAGCGTTCAGTGGGCAGGCGTCCGCGGAACCTATTCCAACTTGTCCGCGGCTGGGCCTACGGCGGTGGCCCGGTTCGTCTTGGGGTCGATGCCGATCAGGGCGACTCCACCGACTCCGCCGTGGACGACGGTGACTACGTGGCCGCGAGCTCTTAGTTCGGCCTGTACTTCTTCGGGCAGGGTCTTAGGCACGGAGAGGCTGCCTAGTTGGGGGCGGTCCTGGCCGAAGGATCCGACGAAATGCTCGGTGGAAAAGCGCGGGGCTTTGAAGGCCTCCTCGGGGCTCATGCCGAAGTCCACGTAGTTGAGGATGACCTGGATGGCTGCCTGATCCTGCTGGTCGCCGCCAGCGACGGAGATTGCCATCACGGGATGGTTGTCATGGAAGAGTAGCGTGGGGCTCAACGTGATGCGCGGCCGCTTGCCGGACTGGATGACGTTGGGAGTTCCCGCAAACGTGTTCAGGCTGGTGAGGCGGCTTCCGTGGATAACGCCGGTGCGTCCGGCGACGCCTGCGGTGCTCGAGAGGCCGCTGGGAGTGGCGGCGATGACGTTGCCGAATCTATCGGTCACGCACATGACGGTGGTTCCACCGTGCCAGGGTCCGGTGATGGTGGGCGGCTTGGTGGGCTTCATGTTGTAAGGATCGCCCGGGCGAAGCTCGAGAGATGCTTTCTTAGGATCGATCAGGGCGCGCCGCATTTTTGTGTACGGATCGGAGAGCAACTGCTGCATCGGTACTTTCACGAAATTGGGATCGCCGTAGTATTCGTCGCGATCGGCGAGCGCAAGTTTCTCAGCTTCGATGACGGTGTGGATGTAGTCCGCAGAATTGAAGCCCATCTTCTTCAGGTCGAAGTCTTCGAGCAGGCGCAGAGTCTGTAAGAGATAAGGACCTTGCGTGAGCGGTCCGGTCTTATACACGGTGTAGCCGCGGTAAGTGGTTGTGAGCGGATCGACCACGGGAGTCTTGTGCGCGGCCAAATCCGACTTGCGAAGGAAGCCACCTTTTTCGATGTACCAGGCTTCGAGTGCGTCGGCGATGTCGCCACGGTAGAAGCGGTCCGAGACGGCTTGCAGTTTTTGTTCGCGCGTACCCTTCGCGGCCTTTTCGGACTCCACCAGTTTGCGGAAGGTGACGGCTAGATCGGCCTGCCAGTGCACGCCGGTTTCGATCTTCTTGCCCTCGCCGGTATCGATATACCAAGTGGGACCGCCGGCATCGAGAATAGCCAGCGTGGGCTGAACGACCTGCTCGAAACTTTTGGTTCCGTAAAGTTTCAGCAGGGTGACGATTGCATCGATGGTAGCGGGCAGGGCGGCGGCCTTGACGTCTCCGTCGGGGATTCCGTGTTGCATGTACCAGGCGATGGCTTTGGGGTCGCGCGGGGCCTCGCCTTGTCCTTCGAGCAGCTTCACGTTTTTCTGGTCGGCGCTGTAAACCAGGATGGGGACCTCGCCTCCGACGCAGAACGCGCCGACGTAGGTAACGGAGAGTGCCAGCAGAGTAGCGGCACCGGCATCGGCGGCGTTTCCTCCTTGTTGCAGAATCTTGATGCCGGCCGCGGTGGCGGCAGGCCTGCCGGAAACGACCACGCCTTGGTTGCCGGTGGCGACGCTGGGTCCGTGCGGGCTGGTGGGCGTTTTGGTGGCCTGTGACCAGGAGATGGGTGCGAGCAAAAGTAGGGAAGCGGATGATATCGAAATGAGCGCGCGCATCGTGTAGTGAACTCCCGTGATGACGATTGGCACAAAGCTTACCTTAACTCACGATCAGCGGCTTGAAACGAAATCCCTAGTTTCGGTAAGCGTGGCGCCTGCCCGTCAGAAAGCGCGAGGATTCGGCAGGCCGAATTCTGGATTACCACTCAACGAAAAACGCGTTGAAGGGAGCACCCGACTAGGTCCCATCAGTTTGGCTTTTACGGTACGTAAGTCAGAGCTGAGCCGGCTGCGGTGTTCGGAGTTGTGCCGACTTGCGTGAGGCGACCCTGCGCATCGATCTCGTACGCGGTTACATTCACTCCACCCGTGTCGAAGAGGAATTTTCCTTGGGGATCGGCAGTCAGGGAGGCGGAATTGTTGGCGAAGGGTGAACCCGGCAGGGGCGTGAGGACACCCGTCTGCGGATCGATCCCATAGCCGGACAAATTGAACGGGCTGGATACGTAGAGAAAGTTGTGAGCCGTGGCAAGCGCATCCGGGCCGGATGCCGTCTCGAAGGGAGAGCCCGGCAGGGGAAGTAAGGCGCCGTTTGACGCCATGATTGAAAATCCCACAACTCGATTGCCTTGCTCAATTGCGACATACAGGAACTTGCCGCTCGAATCCACGACGATATCTGACAACACGAGTTGTCCGTTGGCACTGGCTGCTCCAATAACGAAGGGCGAGCCGGGAACGGGTGTAAGAGCCCCGGTGGAAGAATCGATGGTGAAGGCCAGGATATTTCCGGGAGGCGTGTCATCCGCACCGAAGAGGAAGCGGTGCTGCGGGTCGATGGTAATGTTGAGATTGTCTGCGGCGGGAAAGGGAGATCCGACGATGGGAGTGAGTGCGCCGTCTGCTTCGATCTTGAAAGCGTCGATCTTGCCGACGTCGCCAACGTAGAGCACCTGAATATCGTTGTCAATGGCCAATCCACCGGCCTGGCTCACCGGTGGGATGGCGAAGGGCGAGCCTGGCACAGCCGCAAGTTTGCCGGTGCCTGCGTTGATTGACCAGGCGTCGATAGAACTACCGAACGCCGCTGTAGGCTGGGAATCGGACGCATACAGAAATTGGCCATTGAATGCGGTGATGCCAAAGGACGCGCTTGGACCCGGGATCGTTATCGGAGAGCCGAGTGCTCCGGTGCTGGCGTTGACAGGAAATGCAGCCATCTGGCTGTTGTAATTTCCGGCGGCGTAGAGATAACTACAGTTCGAAGCCGGACAGGCGGTAGGTGGATTACCACATCCGGCGAGCGCTAAAAGGCAAATGGGGATGACGAAGGTCGCAGGAGGGAAAGGCGAGCGGTACGGCATGGACTCCTCCGCAGAATGCCGCCAGGGGCCAGCATAGGGGAAACATATCACGAAACTCGAAGCAAGGTGAAAGGCCAGCGCGCAACAAATGGTGGGGTTCCTGGTTCCAGAGCTTGCTTTTTTCTGCTTCCGTCATGTGGGTGTCGTGTCACTAAGCAAACCGCGTTGAGTGGAGCAACCGTGCAAGAAGATCTCTCGAAGGAGTTTCGATTGGGGAAAGTCTGATCGTGCCTGAAACCATCACAGCGTATGTCGTTGTCGTTATATTTGTCGCCACACTGATCCGGTCAACATTTGGATTTGGGGAAGCGCTGATAGCTCTACCGTTGCTGGCGCTGCGCCTGCCGGTCACGATTGCGGCGCCTCTGGCGGTGATGGTGTCGACCGTCATCGCAGGGGTCGTTCTGGTGCAAGACTGGCGGCATGTGGAAGTGCGCAGCGCGATGGGACTCATCTTCTCGGCGCTGCCCGGGATTCCGCTCGGAGTCTGGCTTCTGGCTCGGGGGAACGAACATGTCATCAAATCGATCCTCGGTGTGCTCATCATCAGCTTTTCAATCTATGCGCTGACGGCCGGCACGGCACGCCACTTGCCCGACGACCACTATAGATGGCTGCTCGGCTGCGGCTTTCTTTCCGGTGTGCTGGGCGGAGCTTACGGGATGAACGGGCCTCCGCTGGCCATATACGGGGCGCTACGGAGATGGAGTCCACAACACTTTCGCGCGACGCTGCAGGGATATTTTCTGCCGGCGAGTCTTGCCGGGCTGATCGGCTATGCTGCACTGGGACTCTGGAGAGCGCCGCTTACTCGATACTTTCTGTTCTCGCTGCCCGCGATGGCCGCCGCGATCCTGCTGGGGCGGGTGATCAATCAGCGAATGAAGGGGCCGGGATTTTTCCGCGTTGTTTACGTTGGGCTGATCGCAGTCGGGAGCGTGCTGCTGGTGCAGGCGATCAGATGATGGTAAGTATCGGTGAGATCGGGATTCATCGCGAATTGTGAATGGCGAGAAAGCACGCTTGCGCTCGTCAATGAATTGCGAGCTTATGCGTCGACAAGCGGATCGCCAGTAATCCCCCGAGAATCACGTCGAAGATAAAACAGAAACCGGGCCACCAGTGAGGTACGCCGGGGTTCTCGATGAGAAAGTGATGAATGATGTCAAAGACGCCGTGACCGGCAATGGCGATAGCTACCAACCAAAGGCTTTTCTTGTAGCCGATCGTGGCGAGCAGCAAGAACCCGATGCCGACGGCGATCTCAGTCAGCAGTATCCGGGCAGAAGCTGCCATTGCGGCAAACAAGACGTAGTACGAGGCAATCACGATCGCCACGGTGGGATAGAACGCACGGTCGCGATCAAACCCCATAAATATCGCCAAACCAGCCACGGCTAATGACAGGACGAAGCCAATCAGGTATTCCATTGTTGCCCTCAGCGCTGCTGTTATTTATGAGTTCCAGGGAACGGAACGTTGAAAGCCCAAGGTCGAGACTCGAACTATAAATCAGGCGGCCTCACGCTGGCGATCAATGTGGCTAGGAGCCGTTCCCTCTTACACCCCTGCCATTGGGATTGAATGAGGGCATGATCTTTAGCACAACGTCACGCACAGAATAGCGCGGCGACGTCAACTAGCGTGGCGCCCGTTTCGTCGCAGGTCGATTGGATCTATTCTTCATCACCTTCAGGCTTGCTTTGACAAGCTTCTTCACTAAGGTCGTTGATATGTCTTTGTCTGAGGGAAAACTGACAATGGCCTTCGTCGTAGGACAACCTGCAAGCTCCTCTTTGTGGTCTTCGATCACCGGCGGCCGTAGATGTAGTCGTATATACGGCTTCTTGAAACTGAACCAGACAAACATCCCATCGTAGTCGTAGCCTTCGTAGGAATATCCGGGGATCTGGAAGTAATCCGTGCGTTCAGTCGCGCCGGGGGCTGCCTCACGTATTGCGGACCTCATCTTTCTCAATCTGACATGTACCTGTTCTGGCGCGTTTGCAATATATTCGTCTACGCTGATCGCTGAGGCGTTTTTCGGATTCGTTTTGTTAGCCACGATTCCCTTGATTGTGGAGCTTCCTCAATCGTGAAATCAACGCGACGCTTTGATGATTTGAGGCTGAGCCTCAGCTTGGGAGTGGGCGAAACAACATAGAAGGGAATGTCTTTCAAACCATTTTTCCGTCTGTGGCGCGAGGGCCAGCTCTCTGTGCTCGTGGGCGCTACTGGCGAGCTCAAGTCGTTTTACAAGCTGACGTACCTTGCTGCTGCTGGCGAAGCTGGGCTACTGAAGCGGCTGGCGTCTGGTTCGGCTACGTTCGACTCGCTTGCCGAGTTCTTTGCGGCTGATGCGCGGGGTCGCGAGGCACTCGAGGCGTGGTTGCAGTTCGGTATTCGCCTGAAGTTGCTCAGGGTCGGGCCGCGTGGATACGAACTGCGCGGGCTGGCCAGAAAGCTGGCGCTGCCAGAGAACGATCCTGTGCTGGCCATGGTGGAAGAGGTTGCTGAGCTGCATCACAAGCTGATCACGGGGACAATTCCGAAAATCCGTGCCGGGGAACTGTGGAGCCTCGACGATCAGGACGGGGAACTGATTGCGCGCTCCTCTCGCGTTCTGGAGGTTTTCCAGGCGGAGATCATCGAAAGCACGTTCCCGGCGCGCGACGTCGTCCGGTTGCTCGAGATCGGCTGTGGATCGGGTGTTTACCTGCGGTACGCGGCGGAGAGAAATCCGTCGCTCACTGCCATTGGGCTGGATCTTCAGCCGGCGGTGGCCGAGATGGCGCGGACGAATCTCCGCGGCTGGGGACTGGAGAAGCGGATGAAGGTTGAGGTCGGCGACATTCGCGAGAAAGTCCCGGACAAGGCGTTTGATATCGCCACGCTTTACAACAACATCTATTACTTCCCGGTCGAAGAGCGGGTGAAGCTGCTCGCCCACATCGGTGGCTTTCTCAAGCACGGCGGATTCTTGCTTGTGACCACTTGTTGCCAGGGTGGCAGCCTTGGGGCCGAGGCACTGAACCTGTGGGCCGCGGCGACCGGCGGAGCTGGGCGATTGCCATCGGAAGACGAACTGGTCCGCCAGTTGCGCGAGGCTGGGTATAAAAACGTGAAGACAACAAACCTGACTCCGGGCGATCGATTCGTGGCGTTCCAGGCATTTCGTGGGTAGTCAGTAGCGACCAACATTTCAGGTCTGGCACTGGCCGGCCTCTCAATTAGTTGAAACAGTAAGATTGCAGAAGTCGTATATGCCTCTATGCGAATCCGAGTAACCCTGCTTTTGGTTGTTATGTTTGTGTCTGCCTGCATGGCCCGTGCTGCCGACCTGGCACTCACCGGCGCGAAGATTTATACGTCTCCTACGGATCCTCCGATCGAAAACGGGTCCATCCTGATACACGACGAGCGCATTGTTTCCGTTGGGCCAAGTTCGAAGATAAAGATCCCACGCTCGGCATCGGTGGTCGACTGTAAAGGACTCGTTGTTACCGCAGGATTTTGGAACAGTCACGTCCATATTCTCGCTCCCGCGCTTCTGCATAACGAAAGCTCGGATGCAAAGGATCTCGATGAAACCCTGGACACAACGTTCAACCGGTGGGGCTTTACGACGGTGTTCGATATCGCATCGGTGCTGGATAACACTCTAGCGTTGCGCCGCCGCATTGATAGTGGTGAACTGCGCGGGCCGCGTATTCTCACGGTCGGAGAGCCTATCTGGACGATCGAGCCGGTCTACGTGCGCGATTTTTTTCGCGAATACCGTATCCACATCCCGAACACGGAAACTCCGGAACAAGCGGTTGCGCTGGTGCGCGATCATGCTGCCAAGGGCGCGAATGGGATCAAGTTGTTTACGGGTTCGGACCAGGGTCGCGGTAAAGTGGCCCTCTTACCAGTAGCCATTGCGAAAGCTGCCGTCGATGAGGCCCACAAGCACGGGATGCCGGTGTTTGCGCATCCGACAAATGTAGAGGGCGTGCGTGTTGCGATCGAGAGCGGGGTGGACTTGCTGGCCCACACCGTGCCCGAATCGCCCCCATGGACCGCCGAGTTCACCGCGCAGTTGAAGCGTGCCCACCTGAGCTTGATCCCAACCTTGACTTTGTACGATGTCGAGGCGCGTAAGGGCAATATCTCGGAGCAGGTACGCGCGGCGTTTATTGCACAGATGGTCGATCAACTTCGTGCTTACTCCGAGGCTGGTGGAGATATTCTGTTTGGAACGGACATCGGCTACACCGACCACTACGACACGATGGAGGAATTCACTCTGATGACGCAGGCGGGGATGAACTACAAGCAGATTCTCGCGTCGCTCACGACCAATCCAGCACGGAAGTTCGGTGAATCGGCCCATGCCGGCCAAATCGCGACGGGCATGAAAGCCGACCTCGTGGTCTTGACTGCCGACCCCGCCCAGGATGTTACGGCGTTCTCCAAGGTGCGGTTGACGATTCGAAACGGCAAGGTGATTTACGAGGGGAAATAATCCGGAGTTGCAAAACACCGGGCTAAAACAAATCACGCTGCCCTCAGTCTTTCTCAATCTCGGGGAGCTTCCGTCTGGTCCTGCGCTGGGAATTGGGAGGCGCTGCGACGGGCAGCGGAAGTTCGATGGTCCCGATATGACCGCTCATCTGGTCCTGAATGCCTAAACGCAGCCATACTGCCTGCACCGGAACGTATACCTCTTCGTGGAGTACGAGTTTTCCCCCGACCGCAGATTTATAGGCGGAAGGCTGGATGTTGCTGGCGGCGATATGGGAGACGCCGGTGGACATGGCCCCTGCGCTGTCAAAGGATGCAGCCATGAGAGTAAGCACACTTCGATAAGCGCCGTTCTGCTGGGGAACGAAGCGCACGGCCGAGCCATCGAGCAGGTAGTCGACCGTGTAATGTTGCACTTCGACGTTGGCTGGCGCAAGCGGTTTCTTGGCGGATACCGGGATAATTCCACCGATCTGGAACTGACTCATCTTCTGCTTGTTGCCGATGGGGACGACAGTTGCTGAAAACAGAATTTGCCGCGACGGCGGCGACGCGTGTTGCATAGCCATCATCCGGGTGCTGCGGGCGAGATCGGCGTCTGGGGCTGCGCTTGTTTCCGCCTCGGCGAAATATCCTTGGTGATAGTGAAGCGTGGATCCCTTCTGCTTCTCCGCCAGCACGACTTTAATCTTGCGAAACTTCCCGTCGTACCTGTTGTTGGTTGGAGTGTAGGAAAGCGTGTAGTAGTTCGAGCCTTCTTCGACGGCCGTGGAAATCGCTCCGCGAATATTGTTTGAACTGTAAAAGACCTTGCCTCCGGTGGCACTGGCCACTTCGGTGAGAGTGTTTCTTTCGGCGACTTCCTGATCAAATTCACCGAGCCCTGGCGGAGTCAGTTGAGTCGGAGCGAGTACCTTCGCAGTACCGACGGAGGTCGGGTCGAGTGGAGGTGGTCCCATCATCGAATTGGAACTTGCGGCCGCCAAGCCGCCGGGAACAAGTCCGCGAACGTCGACCGGATAGACGGCGACCTGGGATTCGGCTAACAGGTTGGTCATGCGCCTGAGCTTTTCGATGTAATTGCGATTGTCAGCGGAGGAATTGTTGACGCTGTTGATCACCGAAATCGCAACAGGAAACGCCTCGGAAAGCCAGACGAGATTTTTGCGGCCCGGAATGGCGGAGAGATAGCGGGCGAGTTGCATCAGGGAATCGGTCGTGATGCCGACGCGGGAATCGGTCTCGTCGACATGCTGGATGTCTTGCATGCCCTGAAGCGCGCCGAGGAGATTTCCGTAGCCGCTGGCGCGTCCGCCCTGGGCCAAGCCTGCGACCGTGTTGACAGAATTCGCGGCCTCATTGCCCGACCCCTGCCAGCGGGGCGATTCCGGCCTGCCTTTCTTACTCTTGACGGCTGAGACAAGCAGGGCCTCGTCAGGCGTGAATCCCTGAATCAATCGCAGATTCGAACTTCCAGAACTCAATGTGCAGAGAGCGAATTGGGCATTGTTCGGCTTCGATTCGAGGAACTTGATCAATTGATCGCGGGCATACATCTGATCCTGGGCGGGGGTGTTGAGCAGATCGAGAAGAATGAGCGTGACGGCTCCGGGATCGGGTGCCTGCGCCTGGTTGGTGAAGACGTTCGGGGCCGTTTTTGGCGCTGAGATCGGAGGCGGCTCGGGGGACGGGTTGGTATTGGAAAACTCGCGGAAAGAACGCAGCGTTTGCGGCTTGCCATCTTCGGTCACGTGGAAATCCTGCTGAGGAAGTCCTCGGACCGGATGGCCCTTGGAATCGGTTACGACTACGTCCACGACGACAGATCGGGCGGTGACTTTTAAAGTCAAGACGGGTGCGGCTGGCGTTTCGGAGGCTTGATCAGTCTTTGCACCGGAGGAGGTAGCAGAACTTTCGTCCCGCGAAGTTTGCCGATCGGCGTTCGTTGAGTTCGCATCGGCAGGGGAATCGGGCGGGTTTTCAGCAGAGCTGTCGGCATTGGTATTGCTGGCTTCTTCGGAGGCGTCTTCACTTTTGCCGTCGGTGGAGGAAGCCAGTGCGGACAAATCCTGACCTTCGGTTCGCAGGGCGGCGTACTTCGCCTGCTCGTCGCTTGCAATGGGTGGGACGTCGAAGAGTTCCAAACGATCCCCATGCAGAACGGCCAGGCGTCGGCCGTCGGGAGAAAGAGAGAAATTCTGTCCGCTGGCGATGGCCGGGATTACGTTCAGCGAGAAAACGGAGTTGCCGCTGGCGGTGTCGAAAACCTGAATGTCCTGCTGAAAGACGTCGCGCTCAGAAGGGTCGAGTTGAAGCGCCTCGTCGGCATCATTTGCCAGAGTGCCGGGCGGCGCCGCATGTGGTGCTTGCTGCAGCGTGCTGACTCCGAAACGGTTGTTATCTTCGGTGCGGACAATTGACGGGAAACCGCGATACTGGCTCCAGCGTTGATGCCACAAACGGCGGCCTCCGAGGGTAAATGAGCTCACGCTGAAGTCGCAGTCGCGGGAACCACACCAGCCAATCTGCAGCGTATTGCTGCTTCCATAGAAAACGGCGGGAATAGAGCGCGACTTTACGCGCGCGATATTGTGACGCAGCTTTGGGTTCGGCCCGAAACGGACTAACCAAACTTCACCATGGTGGAGGAGGTCCACGTAGCCGCTGCTGGTACCGGTGAGATCCACGACGTTGTTCAACGGGATAGATCGCTGCGGAGCGAGCGTGGCAGCATCGAGAAACTGCGCAGCAAATGCCGGCGTGGGTTCCGCGGGTGCGCTTGCAGCGGCCGGTTTGGCTTGGGGAATCGCGCCCGTGTGTTGCGGCATTTCTACGATGATCTGGTCCGCTGCCGGCGTCACTGAAACCCAGAGCAAGTCTCTCGGCGAACTCCATAACAGCTTTTCATGAAGGCTTGAATCCAAGGAGTAGAGCGCGTTTCCTCTTCGCAGCAGGAACTTTGCTGGACCGAATGGCCATAAATAGGGGCGGTGGTCGTGAAGGTACCAGTCAGCTTGTCTCACGATTTTGCCGCTGGCAAGTTCCAGGATGACAGCGTGCATCAGGCGGTCCTGATGAGCCGAAGTGCATTCGGGGAGCCGCTGAAACATTCTCTTGGGATCGAAGGTAAGCAGCACGTGCTCGGCGTCGACGAAGTGCAAGGACACGGTAGAGTGGTCGTCGGATGTGCGCTCGATCAGTGGAGGAGTGCGATATCCGAGGGCAGAGAGATCAATTTGAGTCGCAGGCAAGGGAGCAGAGGCTGCGGGCGGGGCGTTTTGAGGCGTCTGGCCGGATGTAAGGGCAGTACTGATGAACGAGAGAAGAAGGACGGCGATGAAGCAGTGCTTCGTTTTGCAGGATGGACTCCGGCGTTGAGCATGTCCGGGCCACATCGACGAACTGCCGAGAATCATCCGATAACTCCGGGCGAAGCATCCATCGCTGGCGACGCACTACCGTGTACGTGCTGTGGCGCCGCAACTGAGAATAAGCCAGAGAAAAAAACACGAGCCTTTGCAGGGCAGTCGGCACTCCGAGCGCTTTCGTCGCTCGTTGGAGTAAAAGCATACCTCAGTTGGCGGAACGGAACGAGCGAAAGAAAGCTTGCGGCTTCGTAAGTGGTGAGACCCGAGCAAACATCATGAAGGTTGTAGTTACAACCCAAGCGAGTCGAAGCTCGAGCCAACCTTTCCACCACGAATTCCTGACCAACCCCGAGGGGCAAATTGTCGTCCATCGGGTGATCGAGGCGGAAGCCTAAGCAAAGTCAACCGGCAACTCCGGCCACAGCGCCGGCCCAACTGCTAGCAATGAGGAGCACATGACCAGCGGCAAACTTCAAGGGGTAAGGGTCGCAATACTCGTAAGCGACGGGTTTAAAGAATTTGAACTGATCGATATCCGACGGAATCTGCAACAGTCGGGTGGCGCTGCGTTTGTGGTGGGTACCACGAAAGATAAAGTGAAGGGTCTGAATCCGACAGGTGGAGAGGCGGAGGTTCCGGTGGATATCCCGCTGGAAACGGCGATGCCGCAGGATTTTCATGCCTTGCTCCTGCCCGGAGGCGGCGAGAATGTCAGGAACCTGTTACGTCGTACAGAGGCGATACAGTTCGTGAAGGGTTTCATGACGGGTCGGAAGCCGGTGGCAACGATCGGCGAGGCCGCTGCGATCCTTATTCAAACTGGAACTCTCGGTGGCCGGACGTTGGCGGCGGATGCGTCCTTGGAAGAGGATCTGAAGGGGGCCGGGGCGATCTATGTCGATACGAATGTCGTCCGGGATGGAAATCTGATTACCGCGCGCGCGCTGAACGATGTGCCGGCTTTGGACGTGGAGTTTACGCGTGTACTGGCGGAGTTGAGAACGCACTCCGGAGAGATGCGCAAGATCGCGTGAGCGGCTTATTGAGTTTTAATGGCTGTTTTTTGGGGCTTGCAGATCGGGCAACGTTGCAGGCGATGGATGAGTTTCTTCCAGAGCGGCCAGCTCTGCTTATCGACTTCATGCTGCCATCTCGGTCCAAACACTTTCTTCTGAATTTCTGGATTGCTGATTCCCATTTGTACAGCTCCGGAGTCGGTTAATAAGGCCCCTAGCATTTTTCGACAATCGCCCGCTTTCAGCAAGTCGGCGGATTGGATGGCTTGCCTTCCGGGTATCCCTTGGCCATTATTAGGCGGGCGATCGAAGCTGCGCGTACAGCGAGCGACCCGGCCTGCCGGGCCTTAACTAAAAGCTAGGACGCTAGCTATGGAGAACAGCCTGCTCCTGGCTTGCGAGTAATTCGGATGGCGCGGCAGCCTGCTGCTGCGACAGGGTTGAAATTCCTTCCTCGGGGCCAGTGGGCATACCGCAGACTGCGCAGCGCATCATCACTCCGTAGTGCTCGACCCGCGCTCCCCCGCATCTCGGACATCCCATAAGGCACCTCCCGATTGCAACGTTGGGTCCACGATACGGCCAGCCTCGGAAGGAGAACATCGGGTGTCCAGCCGAAAAAGCCGGAGAAATTCAAGGTTCTTCTCTGGATTTGAGGAGGAATCTGGTCGAGTTTCTCCCTGAAGGAGGCCACTGTAGAACCGCAGGAAGTCTTAAGGGTTCCAAGGGAAGTGAGTTGGACGCGATGCGGCAAGTTGAAGGATTTGAACAAGATCGGGTCGTCAGAGCGACCGCTCAACCCATGCTCAGAAAACGAAGCGGGCATCGAGCATCAGTCCGTGATTGTAGGTATGAAAGCGGGTGGTGGCGATCTGTTCGCCGATACCGAAGATGAAGCCCAGGCGGTTCTTCGGATCGCTGTTCAGCTTTAGCGGACTCACCACGACACCCGGGCTGACGAAGTTCATGACACGGCCATCATTCGGTCCGCCGTAAAAAAAGGTGGCGTTGTTCTCGATTTCGGGCCAGATGATCTTATGGATTCGATATTGCCCGACGACATTCCACGCGACCGGGCGTCCGAGAAGATCGGAGTCGGCGGTCGGCAAGGTTGCGCCTATGCTGGTGACCACATCAAAATTTTTGTATCCCTTACCGGCCTGAAATGTCGGCGCAATCGTGGAGTGGGGCGCGCCGTTTTTGTAACTGCCCGTAGGAAACGTCGCGCCCAGCGAGGCCGCGATGGAATAGTCCCCGTTCTGCAGGTTACCGGAAGCGATCCGGTATCTCACCAGCGTACTGAAGTCGCCGAAGCCGTCACTCGCCTTGGAATTGTGCTGGATATAGGGCGGCACGTTGATATCGACCTCGGTGTTGTACCAGGGGATCAGGCTGAAGCCCTTGCTGAAGCCGTAGTTCCAGGTATCGGTTCCGGCAGGCGCGACCTGACGGACGATGTCGTAACGGAACAGTTGCGTCACCAGGGGAGTGGGAGCGAAAAGAGGCACAGGCCAGGGCGGTTGTTGCGCCATGGTCGAGCGCACGCGATTTTCCCACTTGTAGAAGAAGCTATCCTGAGCAGATGCCGCTACTGAAATCGTTACTAGAAAGATCAATGCCGCTGCGGACCGCAGTGCTTTCATGAGGCTCCTGAAAATAAAGGAATGCAACCGCTGGACTGCCTGTTCCCAGACGCTGTTGTGATCGGCGCCAGGTGAATCTTTAATATGCTGGCGCGAAGGATTGGATTATTTCAACCCATCACGGCGGTGAGGAAACTGTACAGTAAACGTTCGCGAAATAGGGAATGAAGTGAAGTGAAAAATCAGATGAGTTCGATATAGGACGGAGACCTGCCAGCAGAATCCGAGAATTACCATGGGGAGGGGCTTTCTTCGCTTACTGCAGCAAGGACCTGACTGTGTCGGCCAAGACGGTCAGTCCATCGGACTTTGCAACAACGGCGTCGACTCCGACGGACTTTGCCACGATCTTTCCCAGAGTGTCTCCATACATGGTGAAGACCACGATTTTGGTCTCGGGCAGTTTCTTTCGGAGGACCGAGGCGATTTCTCCTCCAGAGAGACCGGGCAGGACGAGATCGAGAACAACCAGATCGGGCTTCAGAGCGATCGCCCGTTCCAGCGCCTCAGTGCCGTTTGCGCTTACGGCCGAGATTTCAAGGCTCGGCTCACGAGCCAGAGTCGACCGGACGAGTTTCCGAATCTCGTCGTTGTCTTCGGCGATAAGCACACGCTTCGCGGGGGAATTCCGCACTTTCTGGACACTCCGATTGACCCAAATTCGTAACAGGTTAGCGAGAATGTGGGATGGACGACATACAGGAAAATCCTGAGCCGCTTGTTGGCAGGTCAGTTTTGGCGTGGCGCGCGAACGGACGAATCCCGGTCATCGCGTTACGGGGCTCGCTACGCAGCGACCGGTTCTGCCGCCATTTTCACAACAGTCAAAGGGATTCGAACACGGCGCCGTTGGCCGGATTTCTGATCGACGGCATCGACGAAAACCACGTCGTCGCTCATCACCAGCGGATCGCTAACCACCTCAAATTGAGAGCCATACAGCCTGATTTGATTCTCTCTTGAGAATCCCAACCGTTTGAGTCGTTCGCAGAGATGAATCTGTGTAGAAGTCATAAATAAATTCCCAAAACTGCAGTTCGCCGCGTGCGGGGTTAACGAAGTTACAAACCTAACGTTGGAGTACCCCTATTTTACCATTCCGTGAAGTTGCCGATGAACCCTCGAAATCTAGTATTTTCAGTGTTTTACGGAAATGGTGACGTGAATCACTGAGGCGCGTCACTTTTTATCAGGCGACCGCTTGAGCGGTTGTGGTTCCCGATGGTTGCGCGGCGGTTCCGGAAATCGGGACGGTGACGCAGACCGCGGTTCCGGATCCATCAGACTTGAAGCTTATCTCGCCGCCGAAGTGGCGAACGCGCTCGCGCATGCCGCGAATTCCAACTCCAGAGCCCGCCGCCTGAATGTCGGAAAGTTTCTCCGACGAGATTCCTCTGCCCTGGTCGCGAACTTGGAGGGTGAGCACTTCGTTATCGCATGCGATCCGAATGCCGGCGGTCTTGCTCTCGGAGTGGCGATGAATGTTCGTGAGGCATTCCTGCACAATGCGGAACAGGCATAGTTCGAGGCCACGCTCCAGTCGGGCGAGTTGGGGCGGAACGTCGAGCGAAACCTGGATGCGGCTGCGCTGGGTAAAGCCGTGCACGTATTCGGTCAGAGCCGATCGCAGGCCGACTTCGTCGAGCAATGGCGGATAAAGCAGGTATGACATGGTGCGGATATCCTGATTCACCTGCGTGATCAGGGTCTGCAGGTTGGCGAGGGAAGACTCGCCATCAGGCGTCAGATGCCCCGATCCGGCGATCACATTGGCGATTTCCATACTGGCGGCGGCGAGTAGCTGTCCCACACCGTCGTGGAGTTCGCGGGCAAGTCTGCGCCGCTCTTCATCTTGAGCCTGCAGAATTCGAGCGGAAAGCTCGCGCAATTGCTGGCTGGCGCTGGAGAGATCGCGGGTTCGTTCCTGCACCTTGCGTTCGAGGTCCGCCTGCTGAGCGCGCAGCTGGGACTGGGTCTTCTGTTGCAAACGAGCAATTTCCAGCCGGGCGGCAATGCGCGCCAGGAGTTCCCGGGCGGAGAACGGCTTGACCAGGTAGTCATCGGCTCCGGCCTGCATGCCTTCAACCCGCGATTCCTCGCCGGCACGAGCGGAAAGCAGCACGATGGGAGTATTGCGAGTCTTTTCGTCTGCCCGCAGGACTTTTACCAATGCAAATCCGTCGAGCTCGGGCATCATGATGTCGCTGAGGATCAGATTCGGCGGATTCTCTCTTGCTCGCGCCATGGCAGCCCTGCCGTCCGACACAGTTTCTACTTCGTACTGCTCGGAGAGGAGGCGAGCCAGATAATGCCGCATGTCGGAGTTATCGTCGGCGACCAGGACTCGCGCTCGAGGGCCGGACGTGCCTGGATGTCGAACCGGAAGCAAATCATCGCGATCGGAAACGTCGAGGGTGTCGGACGAATTTGGAAGCCAGCGGAGGGCCTCTTCGACGAATGGCATCGCTCCCGTGACCGTAGACGAAAGAGTGCGAGAACCCAGCCGTCCTTGGGGGACGTGAGCCTGCCCGAACGGTACGTTGACGGTGAACGTGGTCCCTTGGTCGACGCTGCTTTCGGCGCGAATGGATCCGCCGTGAAGTTTGACGAGTTCCTGCACGAGAGCGAGGCCGATGCCGCTGCCCTCATGCGTGCGGCTGCGAGTATTGGGGACGCGATGGAAACGTTCGAAGATTTTCGGCAGCGCCTCCTGGGGAATCCCGACGCCGGTGTCGTGAACGCGAAGTTCTGCGAAATCATTCACGCGCTGCATAGTGATGATGATCTCGCCATCGAAAGTGAATTTGAACGCGTTGGAGATAAGATTCAGGACAATCTTCTCCCACATATCGCGATCGACGTAGACGGGTTCGCCCAGATCGTGGCAATTGACCGTAAGTTGAAGGCCGGCTTTCTCAGTGGCGGAACGGAACACGCTCGCCAGTTCAGCGGTAAATGAGCAGAGATCGGTTGGTTCGTAAACGGCCTGGACGCGTCCGGCCTCGATTCGCGAAAAGTCCAGTAGCGTGTTGACCAGGCGGAGCAGGCGCGCTCCGTTGCGATTGGCCAGTTCCAGTTGTTCTCGGGCGGTCGGTGCGAGTTCGGAGTCGCTGCGCGATAGGAGATCTTGCAAGGGCCCGAGCATGAGTGTGAGTGGGGTGCGAAACTCATGGCTCACATTGCTGAAGAATACCGTTTTGGCGCGGTCGATTTCGGCCAATGCCTCAGCGCGGCGGCGCTCCTGCTCGTAGGCTTCGGCGTTGGAGATGGCGATTGCAATTTGCGCCGAGATCAGAAGGAAGAACGTGCGGTAATTATCGTCGAAGCTGAGGCGGGCGCTAACGCCGTGGATGACGAATCCGCGAACATCGCCGGTTTTTCCCGAAGGGATGGGAACGATCACGGCGGTGGCAGGAGGATCAGACCACGGGCCTGGCGGAACGTCGGGCAGGCGTGATTGCAGATTTTCGACGACTGCAATCGAGTTCTGCCGGACGGCGAGCAGGCCGAATGGGGTCCATGGGCCTGCGGATTCCTGGGAAAGGTCAATCGATCCGGGGCAGGATGGATGATTCTCGTCGACACCGGCGGCAGATACTCTCTGCGCATGTTTCCGATCGGGATCGAGCAGGTAGAGAATCGAAAAAGGTAGATCTTTGGGATATTTCCCGAGGCATTCAGCAGCTATCAGGCAGGCATCCTCAGCGGTGCGGCCTTCGGTGGCCCGGGCGGCCAGCTCTCGGAGGAGTGCCAGACGCCGCTCTCCGATGACTTTAGAGGTGATCTCGTGGACCGTTGCGAGCACACCGCCGATCCCGCTGGGAACGGTTTCGTCGGGGACCGGGCTATAGGCGACAGTGAAGTGGGTTTCTTCGGTGATCGTGGATCGACGAATCTCAAGCTCGAAATCTTCGATCCAGGTGGGCGGGCCTGCGTTGAAGGGTGTGTCGATCAATGGCTTGAGAATGTGCCAGATTTCCGGCCAGCACTCGCTAGCCTTCTGACCCAAGGATTTAGGATGTTTTGCGCCGGGGATGGGACGGTAGGCGTCGTTATAAATCTGTATGTATTCTGGGCCCCACCACAAAAGCTGAGGGAAGCGGCTGGCCAGTATCAGGCTTACAGTGATGCGAAGAGCAGGAGGCCAATGGGCAGGCTCTCCGAGCGGGGTCTGCGACCAGTCTTTCTCGTCGATGAGTCGCGCCAGTTCGCTGGACGTTCTGTCGATGGCGGGCATTCGCTGAAATCCTCTGCGGTGAGGTTCTTAAATGTGTGAACGCAGGGTAGCCCCGTCCATTATGTCGCAGACACTACAAACGACGGTCTACAGTATTTTCTGTAGCCGGCTTAGGGCTCAATACGGAGCACAAGCAAAAAAAATTTCCAGCCGCAAGCCACGAGTTATACGGTGCCCATCCCCTTACACCACAAAACTTTGATCTTCTTTACCCTGGAGTTGCATTCGCGGGGCTGCGCTTTGCCATCTAAAAGCTCCAGTTCGCTCTATGTACGCGATGCAGCGAGCACAGACGAATGACCAAACCTTTCTGCCAACACTCACAAACTACCCTTGTCCTGCGCTTCAACGTTCCGCTTCTTTGCGCGTGCATTGCCGGTGTGACGCTGCTTGCGGGATGTTCCCGAAAACCGAATCCTCCACTAGATGGCGCCGCATTGTTCCAGCAGAAATGTGCCTCCTGCCACCGTGCGGAGAATGACATGCGCGCTCCCTTGCCGGAGGCGCTGCACCAGATGAGCAAGCCAGCCATTCTTACGGCTCTGAAATCCGGAAGGATGCAGTGGGAAGGGAAACTCCTGTCGGAAGCGAAGAAGAATGCCATTGCGGATTATCTGGCCGCGCCGACCGCGGCGTCTGCGGAGCCGAAGTCGGCATATTGCGCGCGCGACCTTGACCCACCGCCGAACCCGCCGGTGTGGTCTGGATGGGGAGGAGATCTGCGCAACCGGCGCTTTCAATCGTCGGTTGCGGCCGGATTCACGCGGGAGAGAGTTGGCAGCTTGAAACTGAAGTGGGCGTTTGGATATGCGGGCGTCGCTGCGACGTACGGCCAGCCGACCGCCTTCAAAGGACGATTGTTTGTCGGAAGCGAGGACGGCACCGTCTATGCGCTCGATTCAGCGACGGGGTGCCTGTGGTGGACGTACAAGGCGCCGGCGACGGTGAAGACCGCGATTTCGATCGGCAACAAGGGAACGGCAGCGTTTTTCGGCGACACCAATGGCGTCGTATACGCCGTTAGAGTCGAAGACGGATCATTGTTGTGGCAGGTCCGTGCCGACCCACATCCAGCGGCGCGCATTACAGGATCGCCGCTGCTGGTTGGTACGCGCTTATTCGTTCCGGTTTCATCCGGAGAGGAAGGCGCATCGGCGGATCCGGATTATCCGTGTTGCACGTTTCGGGGGAGCTTAGTCGCGCTCGACACTGCTTCGGGAAAGCGGATTTGGAAGGCCTACACGATTGACGAGACGCCGAAGCCGACTCGGAAGAATGCCCAAGGTGTCCAGTACTACGGCCCCTCGGGAGCGGCGGTCTGGTCGAGTCCGACGGCCGACCTGAAGAGGCAGACCATCTACATCACGACCGGCAATAACTATTCGAACCCGCCCAGCGGAATGTCGGACTCGGTAATCGCCGTTGATATCAATAGCGGGAAGCGGCTGTGGTCGCGGCAATTCACTCCAAAAGATTTGTGGAACAGTGGTTGCGTTGCCGAGAAGAAGGATAATTGCCCCGAGCGCCGCGGCGATGATTACGATTTCGGAGCGCCTCCGATGCTGGAGTCAATGGGCGGAGGCCACGACATCCTCGTAGTGGCGCAGAAGTCAGGGATGGTATACGGGCTCGACCCCGATCAGCAGGGAAGTGTCTTGTGGAAAGTTCGGATCGGGAAGGGTGGTCCTTTAGGCGGAATCGAGTGGGGCGGGGCAGCCGATCGTCGGTACGCTTATTTCCCGCTCTCAGATTTTGATTTTGATAATCCGTTGGCCGGTGGAGGGCTGTTCGCGATTGATCTGCGAAACGGGAAGCAGGTCTGGCACGTCGATCCGGCGAAGCCTGCGTGTCTTGGCAAATACGGGTGCAGTGCAGCGCAAATGGCGCCTCCGACGGCCATTCCGGGCGTGGTCTTCTCGGGATCGCTCGACGGCCACCTCCGCGCCTATGACGCGCACGACGGGTCCCTTTTATGGGACTTTGATACGGCGCAGGAATTTCAGACAACGAATGGAATCCGAGGGCATGGCGGATCGATCAACGCAGCTGGGCCAACGATTGTGGATGGGGTTCTCTACGTCAATACCGGGTACACGAATGCAATGGATGGAAACGTGCTCCTGGCATTCGTTCCGGAAAAGTGAGGGCATTCTGTGCTTTGTAGGCCAGCATACCGACCTGCAGCTTAGCCGCGTGCGACGATTGAGGAATTCTGTTATCAGCTGCCGGAGCCTATGCCGAAGTCGATCCGTTGTCCGTACTGTGTGGAAGAAAACACTTTCAAAGTGATGCGAGCCATTGCCAATGGAGATTGGCACGAGTGCGAGCGCTGCGCACATGTCGTGATGCCGAACGATCCTGATTTCCGTTGCGCCTGCAGGAACTGCGTTGCCCTCGCACATCGTTCAGGAAAGTTGAATTGAGCTCCTTCTGAATAGAGCCGGATCTACATTCCCGCGATAAAATAACCAGAAGAGGTCCAAGTTGCCTACCCTGCGCGACATCCTCGACGAGAGAGTCCGCGAAGCAGAACCTTCCCTGGTTGAGAATCTGGGAAACGACCGCGTCCGCTGCTTCTCGTGCGGACATTGCTGTCCCATTCCCGAGGGGCAGGCGGGAGTGTGCAAAGTCCGCTTCAACCGCGGTGGCAAGCTTTACGTTCCGTGGGGCTACACGGCGGGCATGCAGTGCGATCCCATCGAGAAGAAGCCGTTTTTCCACGCGCATCCCGGAGCGCTTGCCTACAGCTTCGGCATGCTGGGCTGCGATCTTCACTGCGGATACTGCCAGAATTGGGTGACGTCACAGGCATTGCGCGATCCGCGGGCTGTTTCGCCTCCAACGGAAGTCACTCCCGACCTGATGGTGGGTGACGCGCTGGCTCAAGGCGCAAAAGTTCTCGTCAGCACCTACAACGAGCCGCTGATCACAAGCGAATGGGCCGTCGCCATTTTCAAAGAGGCCAAAGCCGCCGGCCTTCTCACCGGATTCGTTTCGAACGGCAACGGGACGCCGCAGGTCCTCGAATTTCTGCGCCCGTGGGTTGATCTCTATAAGGTAGACCTGAAGAGCTTCGACGATCGCCATTATCACGAACTCGGCGGGCGGATTGGGCCGATCCTCGAGACCATCCGACGCGTTTACTCGATGGGAATGTGGGTCGAGATTGTCACCCTGCTGATTCCCGATTTCAACGATTCTCCCGACGAACTGCGGCGTCTGACCGAGTTCGTGGTAAGCGTTTCCCCCGACATTCCATGGCACGTCACCGCATTCCACGCGGATTACAAGATGAATGACGAACGGGATACCTCGGCGGAAGATCTTATGCGGGCGGCAGAGATCGGCCGTGAAGCGGGCCTGCGCTACATCTACACCGGGAATCTGCCCGGGATGATCGATGGCGGTGAAGACACACACTGTCCACAGTGCCGCCAGACGCTGATCCGGAGATATGGGTACCTGATCACGGAATACAGCCTTACGACGCAAGGCCAGTGTCCGCACTGCTCGACCCAGATCCCGGGCCGCTGGGCAGCCGAATTTGATGGCCAAATCACCTCGCGCCCGTTCTTACCACGCCGAAATTCTTCGAGCCTTCGCTCCCGTTTGTTTACAATCACCAGTCGGTGATTGCAGCTCCGACTGGCGGCGTCCAGAACCAGTGATGCAAATTGTGCAAACGAAACTCAGGCACGTAGGTGCCCCCTTTCCGGCATGCTGTTGGCGCGAGAAGTGGGGATTTTTTGCGCGGGTCCGAGTGAACTCGGTTTTGGTGCTGAGCTTGCTTTTTCTGTCCGCCTGCTCCCCGCGCGACTTCCTTACCCGGCGGCTCGCGAGCGATCTGATCGCTGCCTCACCGCAGTTCCGAGCCCCGCAACAGTTCGTGCTGCAAACCGGAGTGGCCTCGAACAAAGATTATGTATCGCCCGAATACATCTTGCTGCAGCATCATGGATGGATTTCCGCCAACTCCACGCCTTGCCCGACCGGCGTGACACCGGGTCCGTGTTGGGACGTGTTGCTCACTCCTTCTGGAGTCGACACCGTACGTACGCTGGTTCCCGCTGAGGAAGCCACGAAGCCGGCGATCACGCTCCCGGTCGCCCGCAGGGAACTGGTCGGCGTTACCGGAATCACCAAGCAGGGAAGCGCCGGAGACGTGGAATTCAGCTGGAAATGGGTTCCGCTGAATGAAATCGGAGCCGCGCTCTACTCCGGCGATCTGCGCTACAAGTCCATCGTCGGATTCCGTCAATTCGATGATGGCTGGCGGCTGAGTGAGAGCACTCCGCGCAGCGGCCAGTCGATCGCAGATGCGTTGAAAAATGCTGAGCCTGCGCCGTGATCACACAAGCCGTCAGCGCCCCGTCGTGGATCGAGCGGCTCTCTGAGTGGCTAACCCCGCGCCGCATACGTGCGCATGCGCTGGTTCTTGCGGTATGCCTGTGGGGCGTTTGCGCTTTCGATTATTCGAAGCCCGGTTTGTTTGACCGCGCTGGCAACATTAAGTTCCAGGATTTCTTGCAGTTTCCGGTCGAGGCGCGCCTGATTGCCGAAGGTCGGTCGAACGTTCTCTACAACGATCAGGTCCTGGCGGAAGGAATCCGACAGATTGTCGGGAAGAACGGCATCGAACTGCATTACTACTATGGCCCGCAGGTCGCACTGCCATTCGTGCCGCTCGCGAGTTTGTCATTTCTGAGCGCCGCTTCAATCTGGATGGCAGTGAGCGTGGTCATCTATTTCGCCTGCGTGTACCTCATCACCAGGTCGTGCGGGGGAATATCGGCGCAGATGAAATTGATCTCCCTCTGCGCCATTGCCTATCCGCCGTTCTTTCACTTCTTTGTTCGGGGACATCTCTCTGCCGTCAGTCTGTTGCTGGTCACGCTGTCGTATCTTGCATTGCGGAGAAAACATGAGTGGTGGGCGGGACTTGCATTAGGCTGTCTCGTATTCAAACCACAATTCCTTGTAGCCATTCCGATTATTCTGCTTCTGGCCGGCGCGTGGAGAATTCTGATCGGCCTTGCTCTCTCTGCCGCTGCGCAATTGGCATTCGCATATGCTTATTTTGGCAAAGCGGTGATGCAGTCCTACATCGCGATGCTTTTGCACAGCGCCGGGAATCCCGCTTCGACCGAACTCCGGCTGTCGGCGATTCAGATGCACTCACTGCGCAGCTTTTGGGAACTTCTGATCCCGTGGCCGCATGGTGTAACAATCGCTTACGTTATCTGTTCACCAATCGTAATCGTGGCGGCCACCGGAATTTGGAAATCTTCTCGCTCGCTGGCCATTCGATTCTCCGCACTGCTTGTTGCTGCCGTGCTCGTGAACCCGCACATCTATATCTACGACCTGCTTGCTCTCGCGCCCGTCCTTCTGATCATGGCCAACTGGTCGATCGAAAACGCGCAACATGGCGCGAAGGCCGAAATGCGTGTGCTGCTCTATCTTGCTTTTATGCTGCCGCTCTTCGGACCTGTGGTTCGCTGGACGCATCTGCAACTTTCCGTCATCGTCTTTGCCGCGCTGCTATGGGTCCTCCATCGCATCACAACGGCCGATCGTAAACTTGCCTTGGCCGAATCCGCCGTTGTATAACCCTTCTTCCTACCGGGGGCCCAAATGCGAATCCAAAAGCCTGGCTTGGTTGTATTCCTTGTTCTCGTTTCTGCTCTCGTTCTGGTTGCGCAATCCAAACCAAAACTCACGCTCGACGACTTCTTCAGTGCCGTCACCTTCCGAAATCTCGAACTATCGCCGGACGGCAACGCGCTTGTGTTTGCCACGGATCGCGCCGATTGGGGCCAGCAAATCTTCCGCAGCGATCTCTGGCTATATCGCGATGGCAGCAAGTCTCTGATCCAACTCACGCAATCGGGTCACGACTCCGATCCGAAATGGTCGCCGGACGGTAAGTGGATCGCGTTTCTCTCGGAGCGGAAGCCCGCTTCCGGCAAGTCCGACGACTCTGATTCCGATTCGAAAGACAAAGACGACGTCAGCCAGATCTACCTCATCTCGCCCGACGGCGGCGAGGCGTTCCCGATTACGCAGGGCGAAGAAGACGTCCACACCTTCTCGTGGTCCGCCAATTCAGAGACGATTTACTACGCCACCCGCCAGCCCTGGACCAAGCAGCAGAAAGACGACTACAAGAATCAGTGGAAGGATGTGGTGCAGTACCGTACGGCCGAACGTGGCGACACGATCTTTGCCCTCGATGTTGCCGACGCGATTGCCCACCATGCCGCCGAGGCCACGAAAGTAGAGAAGAAAGAAGGCGCTCCGCAGCCCGATGTAACGCCGGGTGCAAAGGCGATCGCTACCATGCCGCTGCGAGTCGACGAACTCGAAACCTCTCCGGATGGAACCAAACTGGCGTTTGTCACCAGGGCCATTAATCAGCGCCAGGAGAAATATGACGACGTCGAACTCTATGTCCTCGATGCGAAGGGAGGCGAGCCCCGGCGCATCACGCACAACCAGGGCGAGGAAGGCCGTCCGCGGTGGGCGAATGACTCGCGGCACGTCTTCTTCATGATCGGAGAGGGCGACGTTTCCGGCCCGTACCGCGACCTTCAGCCGCATCTCTACTGGGTCAACATCGATGACGGCAGGATCGAACAGTGGGGCAAGGACTTCGTCGGTCCGATCGAGCACTATGCGGTGACTGCTGACAATCTCGTGACGTCGGCTCGCCTTGGAACTGAAGTTCAGATGTACGACGCTGCGAAGCCCTCGGACAAACTGCATCGGCTGACGAGTACCGCCGGAACCTACGCTAACATTTCCACCACGCCGAGATCACCCAAAGTCGTATTCATCTATTCGTCGCTGCAAAAGCCCGAAGAGATTTATCTCGCTGAATCCGCGGACAAACTCGATCAGGCGCGTTCGATTACTTCGTTTAACAAAAAGCTCGCCGAAGCCGATCTGCCGCAAGGGAAGCCGTATCAATGGAAATCGGACGACGGTACTACCGTCGAAGGCATGCTGATCTATCCTCCGGGGAAGTTTGAGCAGAAACATCTGCCGATGTTCACGTTCATTCACGGAGGCCCGGCTGATGCGGATGGCAATCACTTCGAGGCCGACTGGTACCAGTGGGCAGCGCTTGCCGCGACCAACGGCTGGCTCGTTTTTGAACCCAACTACCGCGGATCCACCGGATACGGCGATAAATTCCTGATGGAGATCGTGCCCCAGATTGTTTCCAAACCGGGCCGCGATATTCTCGCCGGCGTTGATGCGCTGGTGAAAGACGGTATTGCTGATCCGGACCGCCTCACCATCGGCGGTTACAGCTACGGCGGGTACATGACGAACTGGCTCATCACCCAGACGACGCGATTCAAAGCGGCCGTGACCGGGGCTGGAGCCGTGGAGCACGTCGGCAACTGGGGCAACGACGACACAACTTACGACGACGCCTACTTCCTCGGAGGACGTCCGTGGGAAGCGCCGCAGCGCTATCACGATGAAGCGGCAATTTTCCAGATTGAGAAGGTAAAGACGCCGACTCACCTGGTGGGAGGCGCGGCCGACATCCGCGTCGCTGTGCTTGAGGATTATCTGCTGGAGCACGCGCTGTACTCGCTAGGTGTGCCCAATGCGCTTCTTATCTTCCCGGGCGAAGGGCACGGGCTGAGCAAGAATCCGTGGCACGGCAAGATCAAAGTGCGGGAAGAGTTGAAATGGCTGGAGAAGTACGGAGGCGTTTCCCCCGCAACGAACTAGCGGTCCGACACGGCTCTGAAGGCGTACCACCCCCGGATTGGGCGTACGGACGATAAGCGGTGGTCATGGTGACAAAACTCGCCCTGCTCCGTCAGGAATAATACTGTACAGTTTGGAAACTGACTGGAGGCGCAATGCTGTCACGGAAGGCCACCGCTCTCGTTTGCACCACAATCGTGCTTCTAACCTCGGCAGCAATGTTGAAATCGGCGCCGACTCATCCGACACCGTCCGGGCCGGAATACACCAGCGACGGTCAACTCAACCTGCCGGAAAATTATCGCCAGTGGATCTATCTCACCACCGGATTTGACATGAGTTACACCGCCGGCGCCTCGGCGATGGACCATCACATGTTCGACAACGTCTTCGTCAATCCTGAGGCGTATAAAGCATTCGTCGAGACTGGCACGTGGCCCGACAAAACCATGCTGGCGCTCGAAGTGCGCAAGGCGGAAGGAAAGGGATCGATCAACCAGAAGGGTAATTTCCAAGGTGGCGACGTGATGGGCCTCGAGGTGCACGTGAGGGACGAGGCGCGCTTTCCTGGGAAATGGGCTTTTTTCGGCTTCGACGACAATGCGAAGACCGCCAAGATGTTTCCCACCGGCGCGGCTTGCTACACCTGTCATCAGGATCACGGTGCCGTAGACACCACGTTCGTGCAGTTTTATCCGACACTGCTGCCGATCGCAAAGAGCAGAAGCACGCTGAGCGCAGGGTATTTGAAAGAGAGCGCCGAAGCTGCAAAGAAGTAACTGCAGAACCCTTAACCACAAAGGGCACGCAGAAACACGAAGGAAACCCTTCCACATTGGTTTTCCTTTGTGATCCTTCGTGTCCTTTGTGGTTTACGCTTTAACTGCCTATTTCGGATGTGAGCTGCTGAGCGCGTATTTACTCGCCAGAAGCTGTCCTTCGTCGCTGTCGAGCGGAGTGAGTTCGACGTGCATGATCATCGAGCCGAGCAGCCATCGGTTTTTCACCGCGAAGTAGTACACCTTGCCTTCTTCGGCAGTGAAATGAGCGGCTGCTGTAGTGATCTCGTGGCTTAATTCAAAGGACTGGGGACTACTACAGAGATGGTGTTCGCCGGGATCGAGAAAGGAGTACGAGAAAGAGTTTCCCTTGTTCGCCGTGACCCATTTCCCGTCGACGCCAATCCGTGTCGTCGGCTTGGGATGAGACTGGAACTCGGAATCATCTTCGATGAAATAGACGAGAGCCTTGCCGGCTTCGGGTTGGGCAACGGGGTGCTGGTTCTTGTCTGTTTTAACGTCGAATTTAACGTTGGCGGGCCCGCATCCGGGGGCTTCTGCAGTTTGCGCGAGGGCTGTGGCGGCGCAGAAAACCAGAATCAGAACGAAAGTGGACTTCATGAATCCTCCTCGAATCGACTCAAAGCTTACGAACCGCGAGGGGAGAAGCTATCCGTCAACTTGGATGGTGTGAGCATCCCGGCAAGTTGGCCAGGCGGCGGTCGGCCTGGTCGAAATCGAGACGTTCCTGATAACTTCCAGGCATAACCAGGAAATTGTCCGCTTACTTCGCAGCGCTAGCGACCTTTTCGGTCTTGGATGAAGCGTACCGCGCGATGCCGCGATAGAGCGCCTCGGCGATCTGCTCGCGGTAGCCGTCGCTGCGGAGTTTCTGCTCGTCGGTGGGACTGGAGACGAAAGAAACTTCAGCCAGGATTCCGGGCATTGCGCTTTCGGTCAGCACGACGAAGCCCGCTTCCTTGATACCGCGGTCGCGCAGCCCGGGATTGTGCGCCGAGAGCGTTCCATAAAGCGAGTGTTGCACGCTGGCAGCGAGTCGCCGCGACTGTTCGATGCGGTCGTGCAGTTCGTTCGCACTGAGCGTCGGAGTCGGAATGTTCTTCGGCATCGAGCGCATGGCGATTTCTTTCGGGGTCGCGTTGGCCGGAAGATCTTTTGTCCCAGGTGCGGAGAAGAAGTTGGTGTAGTACGTCTCGACGCCGCGCGCCGATGGCAGATCGCTGTAGTTGGCGTGCACCGAAATGAACAGATCGGCCTGCGCCTGGTTGGCAATCACGGCACGATCGTCCAGAGGAAGGTAGTTATCGTCCTGACGCGTGTAGATCACATCGGCGCCGAGGCGCGATTCGAGCAGCTTGCCCAGGCGCTGCGCGATCTCGAGTACCAGATCTTTTTCGAGCAAACCGCGGCGGCCAACGGTGCCGAGGTCCCATCCGCCGTGACCGGCGTCGACGACAATCCGCATCTTTGCCACTCGGGTACGCAACTGCAAATCTTCTTTCGTCGGAGGCGGAATAACAATGGCGAGTTTTGCCTTCTCCGCTTCAGGAGCCGAAGGGAACAGGTTGACCGCGCCTTTGGGAGCGGCGCCCGGCTTGCTGACCTGAATCACCAAGCGGTACGGATCGCGTTCGAGACTGACTTGCGGGGTGGAGATGTTCGCACTGGGGCGCGCTTCGAGCACGATGCGGGTCATCCCCGGAACTGGTTGCGCGATGCGAATCCGGCTGAGCAGTGCGTCTCCGTCGAAGGATTTGCCCGCGAGTTCAGGTGCCAGCTGTGTGTCGCGCAGATCGAAATAGAAGCGTTCCGGATTGCCGAGGTGTCCCGGCTCATATTGAACCTGATCTTCAAGATCGAGGACGACGGTGCTGGAATCGGCGGAAGACCAGTGGCGCACTCCGGTGACACGCGGGAATTTCGAAAGTTCCTGCGGGCTTGCGGCAGTGTCTTCAGGAGCGTTCGCGGTTGCAAGCGCGTCCGTCGCGGCAGAACTCGTCTCAGGCGCAATTTGAGGAGTTTTGGGCCGTTGCGCGGGTGCGACGGGCTGGGATACGGGCTGATTCTGTACCATCTGCCCGCCGATCTGCGCGGTCTTGAGCTTCCACCAGACTCCGACAATGAATGCGGCGGCGATCACTGTGCCGATCAGCATCACCAGTAGCCATGGCCGATTGGATTCTTCTATTGGTGACTGGGTGACTGCTGGTTTAAGAACGGTTTCAGTCGCAGTTGCCTCTGCCGTGACTACGGATGGCTTTGGTTCTTCTTTCTTGAACTGAACCTTGGTTTCGAAGGGCTGGTTTTCGGCGAGCTTGGTACCGACAAACCGAGGTACATCGATCGGCTTGATGGGCGGTACGATCGGAGTGCTTGCCGCAATTGCAGGCGCAGCAGCGGGCTTCGGCACCTGAGGAACAGGTTTTGGAGCAGCAACTGGCGCGGGCGTGACTGCGGCAAGCGGAGGCGCTATGGGTTTCGGCGGCTCCGGCGCGAGTGGCTTCGCTGCAAGAGCTGCCGGAGCGCTGACGACCGGCTTCATCACGGGCGTCAAGGGTGCAGCAGCAGCAGCGGGAGAAGTTACAGGGTTCGGTGTCTCAGGATATACAGCAGGCTTGGCCGGAGCAGCGATCCGCGGCGCAGTTATAGGTGCGGTTGCCGCTGGCGTGACCGATGGTTTTAGCGGCTCGGACTTCGGCACCTCGATTTTCGGCGCTGGCGGTTTCGGCACTTCGACCTTGGCCGGTTCATTTTGGGCCACAGGTTTTGCGGCAACAGACTTCGGCGATTCGAGTGTGGTTGCGGCAACCTGGGCCGACTGGGCGAAGCGATCTTCGTCTTCCGGCTTGAGAGCGCCGAGGATGAGTTCGGCGAGCAAGCTCAAGTTGCGAACGTCAATCTCGTTAAATGCGAAGGGCCACCCTGAGAAAGCTTCGAGGACGCCGATCACTCGCTTGCGTCCGCAGAGTGGGACCGCAACCATCGAGCGCGCGCCCATCTTCCGGCACGCCTCGAGGTTTACCCGGGAGTCGGTCTCGGTATCATCGCAATTGATGATCTGGGCTGTCCGGAAGCAGGCTCCGGAAAAGGCGGAATCCCGGTCGATGCGCTGACCGATGTCAGGACGAATCGTGCCCGCCGCCGCACGCAAGACAATCTCATTGTTCTCGGCGAGAGCGATGGCCAGTCCGTCGGCGCCCGTAATGGAGACGGCACGCTCGGCCACAAGCTGCAGAACCTCATCGAGAACGAAGAGTTCTTCAGGCTCAAACTCCGCAGTTGCAACAGGCGAATCGAATGCTGCGTTGCGCGAGGCCATGGCCTTGCGCCGTCGAATCTGATCGTGTAGCGCAGAGAAGGCGAGTAGCGCGTGAAGCGCGTCGTGCTGCGACGGCTTTTGGCCAGACAAACCCGCGAGCCCGCCGGCCGATTCTTTCGGCCAGCCAGGCAGATCGCTGCCAGAGAGAGCGTCGGCGATTTCGATGTCAGGTTTTGTGCTGGTCGTGGCCATCGACACGTAGGCTCATGCTTAAGTTAACGAGGTTTGCGGTGACTTTCAATTACTGGGGGTTGACCCTTTGGGCATGTACTTTGGTGTTACTACGTTTCCGGCAATCAGAATCCGTGTATGGCGGCCCACAGGCCCTGAAGGGCTGTTCCTTTCAGTCGGTAAGGCGGTCCTTGGAGGATCGATCTTCCAAGGTGTTTCCACACTCCAACGACGTTTCCGGCAATTAGAACAAGGAAAGACTTGGGACGGCGCCTCTCGATTGCGAGGAGTAAAATCCTGCGGAATTCGAGGAGGGAGCCATGCTTCTACCGCACACTCATGGAGAGCCCAGACCCAGGGTGGCTGCTGGAATCGTCATCGCCATGCTCGCCATGCTGGTGATTCCGGCGGCCATTGCGCTGCATTCGGTGGTGGTGCCCGCGACTGTGCAGGCACAGCACGGAGCATCGCCGCATGGCTACACGTGGAGCTTGCTGCTATTTATCGTTCCGATCCTTGTCATCGGCTTGTGGTTCCTGCCCAGTGAAGGTCTGGATATTCCGCAGCGCGCCTTTTGGAGAACCATCGGCATTCTCGCTCCGGTTGGCTGCCTGCTGGACGTAATCTTTGCGCAGTCGTTCTTTTATTTCCCGGACTCGACCGCGACGCTGGGAATCCTGGCGCCCGCTCTGGGCAAGTGGGTGCCGATTGAAGAATATGTGTTTTATCTGACCGGGTTCATTACGATCCTGCTGTTGTACGTATGGTTCAGCGAATACTGGCTGGCGGCATACAGCGTGGACAATTATCGCGCAGAGGCGCGATCGATCGGGAAGTTGCTGCAGTTTCATCCAACATCGCTGGTGATTGCGGTGGTGCTGATTGCGGCTGCGATCGTCTATAAGAGATTCTTCTCGCCGGTGCCAGACGGATTACCCGGATATTTCATGGTCCTGCTGATCGGGGGCCTGCTACCGGCGATGAGCTTTTATCCGGCGACCAAGCGCTTCATCAACTGGAGGGCCATGAGCCTGACGATGTTCATCATCATGCTGGTCAGCATGCTCTGGGAGGCAACGCTGGCATTACCTTATGGGTGGTGGAACTATGAACACCACGCCATGGTGGGAGTGTTCATCGGGGCATGGAGCGATCTGCCGATCGAGGCGGTACTGGTCTGGCTCGCGGTTACGTACGGGACGGTGATTCTGTTCGAGGCGGTGAAGATTTGGCAGGCGTTCGGGCAACAATCATCGGCTGTCAGTCATCAGTAGTTTCAGGATGCGTTTGACTGTTCCGATGTGGCCGGGAAGAGCAGATTCCTCACCGCTTCGCGTTCAGAATGACATGGAGACTCGGAGTTTGACTCTCCCGAACCATCCGAGTTACTAAATTCCCCCGGCGCACATCCGATAACATTTCGAGAAGCAGGGCCTGGCCGACCAGCGATCTCCAAGCGGTATTTCTATGGACGCAACAATTTCCACAGAGCGGCAGGCACGAACGCAGCATCGGCACGAGCTTCGCACCCTCACCTACGTCACTTTCGATCAGGCGAATGGCGGCATCGTAAGAAATCTCCATCAAAATGGAATTGGCGCGCAGGTGGTGGCCGGGGTTCGCCCACAGCAGCAGTTGCGTATTCGATTTGAGTTGCGATCTCCGAGGGTGCGGGTTGAGACCCGTGGAGAAGTCATGTGGTCGACGTATTCGGGGCAGTGCGGCATCCGGTTTCTTGATCTTTCTCCGTCGCTGCGGCGGCAGATCAACGAATGGATACTGGGCGACCTGCTCGAGACGATTTCTCTGCACGCCGAACAGTCGGGATCGATGTTTGCGGCTCCTACCGCTGAGAACGAAGCTACCCTTGGGCTGGTTCCGGACAGCGACGTCGAAGAAGACGATGGGCTGCTTCTCTCTGGAACTCCGGCAAAAGTCATACCGCTCCCCATGCGGACCATGCGGACCGAAATTCAGGAGAGCCTTCTGGAGGAGGTCAGGGAAGCTCATGCTGGGAGCCTGGACTGGCTCTCGCAGCCACTCTCTCCTCGCGGCATTGCGACGGCCATCGATACCCTTACCGTCCTTGCGGCATTCCTGCTGTTTGCGCTGGTGTTCCTTGCCATGACGCGCGAGGCTCCGCCGTGGCCAGTGTCGATGACGTTGGGTGGGGCAGTTGTGATGGCTCTTTTGTATTGGGGGTTCTTCTGGACCTTCGGCGGAAAGAGTCTGGGCACGAGGCTGGCGCAGAAAGCGGAATTGAGGAACTCAGACGGCGCGGACGGAGATTGAGAACCTCTGCACTTTGCGGAGCCCCAGCGGAGTCCTCGCGTTGCTCGGAGTCACAAACCTGACTAGTTCGCAAGGAACTGTTGAGCCAGCCAGAGCTGTAGCGTTCTCTGGTGCGGACGCGAGACATTCAAAAAACGCATGCCGAAATTGCCGCAGTTGTCGCGCCAGACCACCCGCGCCTGGGTTTTCATCGCGGCACGGGCACCCGGCAGTTCGAAATGCACCTGCAAGACGGTGTCGGCATCGATGAAGTGATCGGTATGAACCTGCAGGCCTCCCTGGCTGACATTCACCAGGTGCGCCTGCTTCGCTTCTTTTCCCTTACAAGTGACTGACACGGGGACTTCGATCCCGGTGCGGTGATACCGGAGGCGTCCGTCGACGATCATGTTGCGGGCGGCTGAAAGCGTGCGGACCGCCTGCTCGACTGAAATCGGCTTTTCGAAGGCGAACAAAGCGCCGGTCTCATCGAAATTGCTGACGGATTTCGGCCCACCCATGATGACCAGCGGCACCGTGCTGGGCTGTTTCTGAGGAGCTTGCAATTCCCGCAACAGCTGGCAACTGCCGTTGAGATCACAATCCACGATCAGGGCGTCGATTTTCGACTTGGAGAGGCGGGCGATGGCTTTCTGAGGCTCGTTTTCGACGGCGACCTCCATGTGCAGGCCGCCGAGAATGCATTCCAGAACACTCACTTCCAGCCAGTCGCGCGAGACCACCATCGAGGAAAGTGTCATGCCGAACACTCTATCCGTATGAGTAATTTGGCCGTAGATCACTAACGTAATGCGTCAACCCCGGCGCCAGGCGTCGGGACCTCAGGCTTCAGACCCTGGACCTTAGACCTTCGGCGCCGGCATGGTTTTGTCATTCGGAGCAACACGAGGAATCTGCTGTTTGCTCGTGGTGAGAAAAAGCAGATTCCTCCTGCTTTGCTTCGCTGGGCGTCGATTCGCTGGGTGCCGAAATGACGAAATCCGTTTCGCGACCCGCATCCATCTGTGGTCGTAGGTCGAAGGTCCAAGGTCCACGGCCTGCTATTCCGCTAACCCCACGAATTTGCGGAACTTTTCCCCCCTGAGCCGCGTACTTTTCCTTGTGAGCGGCGTCTAATCGTTATAGGTGTGTGAAACGGACGGTTCTTTTGTGCGTGGCAAGGGTTTCGCCGGTTTGGTTTCATGCATCCCAGTGAGAGAACGTCGAATTTTTTCTCACCTTTGTAATATCCGGCGGGCGTTCATCGTCTTTAAAGGATAGGCGCTTTTCAGGACGGGCCCACGCCACCGTTCAGGAGTTTCCCGACCATGCGGACTTTTGCAGACATTTTCGGACAGATTCTCCGCAATCTCTGGGCGCACAAGCTGCGTTCCTTTCTGACCATGTTCGGCATTGCCTGGGGAGTCGGCTCGTTGTTGCTGCTAGTCGGGGTAGGCGAGGGATTCCGCTCGGGCAACAAGCGGGAACTGGCGGAGTTCGGCAAAGACATCATGTTCTTATTTCCCGGCCGGGCTCCGGTCGTAGCTGGCAACATGAGTTCAGCGCGATCGTACCTGCTGACCTATCAGGATTACCTGGACGTCCGGCACGCCCCCGAGGTTCGCAATGCAGCTCCGATGATCTCGCGCAGCGACCTGCACGAGGTGAGCGAATTCTCCAACGGCAGCGGCGAAGTGATTGGGACGGAGCCGCAACTGAACGAGATCAGCTTCTTGCCTCTGCAGGAAGGCCGCTGGCTCAACGATATGGACATCTCCCAGCGAAGGAATGTGGTCGTGCTCGGAGATCAACTTGCCAAAACGCTTTTCCCGGGCCGTCCCGCGATGGGAGCTTTCATCCTGATCAATGGTTTGCGCTTTGAGGTGATCGGGCGAACTCCGCACCTCGGACGCGGCGACAATATGTGGCTGAATAATCGCGCGTACATCCCCTTTCCCGTCATGGCGTCGAACTTCCCGCTGAAAGGCGAGAACCACGAGAATTCCATCTCGTTTATTGAGTACCAGCCGCACACCACCGCCGCGCACACAGTCGCTCGTCTGGCCGTCCACAAAATCGTGGCACACAACCACGGTTTCGATTGGACCGATGAAAACGCTTTTGACGAGTGGGATTCGATTCAGGAATCGAAGATGGTCGGCACAATTTTCGACGTGATGAATATGTTCCTGGGCGCCGTCGGATTGGTGACACTGGCTCTGGGAGCGATTGGCGTCATCAACATCATGCTGGTGGCGGTGAGCGAGCGCACGCAGGAGATTGGTTTGCGCAAAGCGCTAGGTGCTACGAATCGGAATATTCTGTTTCATTTCTTCCTTGAAGGATTACTGCTGACCTTGGGTAGCGGACTGATAGGCTTGGCGTTTGCCGGCGGGCTCATGGGTTTGATGGGCGGGGTGCAAGGGCCCCAGGGATTTGATCCACCGAAATTGGTGCCCATGTCGGCGATGCTTGCGATTGGCTGTCTGACGCTGGCGGGTGTGATCGCCGGACTTTATCCCGCACGGAAAGCAGCGACCCTGCAGCCGGTCGAAGCGCTGCGGCAGGAGTAACGGGTAACGGTGATGATGCGAGATCTGCTTAACGAAGCCTATACCGCGATGCGCCACAACCGGCGGCGTACCGCGCTCACCATGCTGGGTATGGCGTGGGGAATCGCGACCGTCGTTATGCTGTTGGCCTATGGAGATGGCTTCGGGCAGGCTTGCGCGAACATTTTCGCCAACTTCGGTACCAAGCTGGTGATCGTGGTGCCGGGCAAGACCTCGATGCAGGCTGGCGGCCAGAAGTCGGGAGTCGATATCCGATTCACGCAGGACGATGTCGATGCGCTCTCCACCAACCTTCCCCAGATTACGCACATCACGCCGAGCGTTGATAAACAGGCGCTCGTTGCCTACGAAAACCGCTCGTTCACCTGGACCGTCACCGGAAATTATCCAAACGTGTACGACATACGCTCGTTGAAGCAAGACGTGGGCCGCTTCTACAACATGGAAGATGAGGTGCAACGGGCGCGGGTCGCAGTCATCGGATCAGAGGCGAAGGAGAAGCTTTTCTCTGGGCGCAATGCCGTCGGCGAGCACATTCGTCTTGATGGCATGAGCTTTGAAGTGGTCGGCGTGCTCCAGGCCAAGATGCAGGAAGGGAACGATGACATTAACCGGGTCATCTACATTCCCTTCAGCACGATGAACGGTCTCAAGAGCACCCATTATCTCGACACCATCTGGTTCAACTACCAGACGCCGGAGTATCAGAGGATCGAGCCCGCCGTGCGCTCGATACTCGCAGGGCAGCACAAGTTCAACGAGGCCGATCGCGAAGCGGTCCGCGTCTTCAATCTGATGAACCAGTTGCACCAGTTTGAGATCATCACGCTCGGACTGAAGATCCTGATGGGGTTCATCGGCACGCTGACGCTGGGCATTGGCGGGGTGGGGCTGATGAATATCATGCTGGTTTCTGTCACGCAGAGGACGCGGGAAATTGGCGTGCAGAAAGCACTCGGCGCCCGGCGGGGATATATCCTAATGCAGTTTCTGGCCGAGGCGCTTACCATCACGGCGATCGGCGGACTGCTGGGAGTGATCCTGGCGTACGTTGTGTCCCTCTCGGTTGGACGGCTCACGTTGTACAGCGCCTTCGCGAAAAACGGTCAGGCGGGAGACATCCGGCTCATCATTCAGCCGGCGACCCTGATCGCCTCGACAGTGATTCTGGGGACTGTCGGGCTGATCAGCGGGATGATTCCAGCGCTTCGAGCGTCGCGGCTCGATCCGATCGAATCACTGCGGCATGAATAGAGCCGCCTGCCGGCTTCCCCTCTTTGGCTTTCTGATCTGATTTTCTCCGCGATCTTCGCGCCTTCTTTGCGTCCTTTGCGGTAAAAGGCTTAACCGCCGAATTCACAGAGAAAAGCCGCGGAAGGCGCAAAAAGAACCGCAAAGCCTTCGCTTCGAGGGTTTTCTATTTAGTGATTACCTCGGTGGGCTGAACGATCGACTCTCGGTACCAATCCACGGTGCGCTTTAATCCTTCTTCGAATTGCACGATCGGCTTGTACCCCAGCGCTGCTTCGATCTTCGAAATATCGGCGAGCGAGTGCCTGATATCGCCACCGCGCTCGGGCCCGTACTTGGGTTGCCCTTTGTATCCTGTCAAACTTTGCAGGAGCTTGAAAGTTTCATTCAGTGTGACGCGGCGTCCGGTCGCGCTGTTGAAGACTTGTCCGGCAACTTTGCCGGCCGGAGCTTTGCAGGCGAGAAGGTTCGCAGAAACTACATTGTCGATGTAGGTGAAATCGCGGCTCTGTTCTCCATCGCCGTTGATGGTCGGCTGCTCTCCGCGCAGCATCAGCGTGATGAATTTGGCGAGCACGCCGGAGTACGGAGAGGAGGGATCCTGGCGCGGGCCGAAGACATTGAAGTAGCGCAGCGCGACGGTCTCGATCTGATAGCAGCGGTAAAAAGAAACCATGTAATGCTCGCTGGCCAGCTTGGCGACCGCGTAGGGGGAGATCGGGTCAGGCCGCATGTTTTCCTGCTTGGGAAGCGTGGGCGTGTCTCCGTAAGCAGACGATGACGCCGCATAGACCACGCGCTTTACTTTAGCGTCCCGTGCGGCGACGAGCAGGTTCACGGTGCCATCGACATTGGCCCGATTGCTCCCCAGTGGATCAAGCACAGACTTCGGTACGGACGGAATCGCGGCCTGGTGCAGCACGAAATCGACTCCGGCACAAGCCTTGTGCATGGAATCAAGGTCGAGAAGGTCGGCATCGCGAAAGTCGATGCGGTCGAGAATTTCTTGAATGTTTTCGCGCTTCCCGGTGGCAAAGTTATCCACCCCGCGCACCTGATGCCCCTGACCCAACAGGGCGCGAGCGAGAGAAGATCCGATGAACCCGGCGATTCCGGTGATCAGATAGAGAGCCATATATGCTCATCATCATAACGAATCGCGGCGAAAAGCAGGTTTCAAAGTTTGCAGAATCAAGTTTCAAGGTTTCAAAGTTTCAAAAAACATCGGACGTGAGCACGGATGGCAGCAAACAATGGTTCCTTTCGCCGCGGATGGGCAGCGGCTGCGCTTACGAGGGGAACACGCATCTCGCCAAACGAGGGTGAATCTGGACCCGCCAGACGGCAGACTTTGAAACCTTGAAACTTTGAAACTAACTCTTGATCTGGCTCTTCTTCAGCAGTCGCAAAAAGTCATCACGCATCAGAATCTGCCGAGTTTCGAAAAACTCGACCAGAGCTTGGATCGCCACGGCCGGATCGCTGATCAGAGGCACATTCTCCAGAGGACCTTTCGCCGGCAGCGACGACGCGATGCCCGGCCCCATGATCACGCTGCGGTGCGACAACGTCGCCAGCAGTTGTTTGAGGCGGCCCTTGCTTTCGTCGGAGATGCCCTCAAATGCGATTCCCATGCCGAGGTAAGGATAGGTGACGCGCACAATGCCGATAGTCTCGAGCCGAATACCGTTGGCTTCCATCTTCATGTGCAATACCGTACCGGGCGGATAGGTCGCTTGCGCTTCGACATAGCACCCGTGCAGGCTCACGTCGGTGAAGGTCACCCACGTGCGGACATCGCAGCCCTCTTCGCGTACTTCGGCGCTGCCTTCGCACTTGTAGCGGGCACTCCGGCGCTTTTCTGCGCCTTTGAATTTTTCGTCGGGATTGGTGTCCGAGGTTTGCGTTGCTGTACCGGCTTCCGTACCCGGTGCCGTCGCAGCCCCATCGGGTTGGCCCGCCGAGTGCCGTAGCGCCATCAGATAAGCGGCGCCTTCGTTGATCTCCTGCCCCATAGAGCACCAGTGCGATGAACTGATTCCTGAGGGTTACCTGTGACAGGAATCTGCTCGCTCCCTTTCTCTATCGGACAAACGTCAAAGGTGGATTAGTTCTGCGAAGCGATAGCAGATGAGAACCGTCTTATCGTTACGAGGAAGCCTCGGCCGTTTGCGGAGACGTAGCGAGCTGGCGGATGTGTTTCCACAATTGGTCGCGTCCGGCCCCCGTTTTCGAGGAGTAGGGAAGCAGGCGAGCCGAGGGGTATTCATTTCCCAAGGTTCGCATTACATTCGCGAGCTGATTGTTCGAGAGGCGATCGGCTTTCGTTCCCACGACTAAGAATTCACGGCCCGATGCGCTAAGGAATTCCAGCAACTGACGATCACTCTCTTGTGGAGGCACGTTGACGTCGACTAGTGCAACGCACAACGCGAGCGTCGGTCGCTCGTTCAGATACGGCTCGATAAACTTGGGCCATTCCTGCGAAACTTCGCGCGAGACCTTCGCGTATCCATAGCCCGGAAGATCGGCGAAGATCAGCTCCGGACGCGGCTTCCCGGGCCATCGGATTTCAAAGAAGTTGATGCTGCGCGTACGTCCGGGCGTCGAGCTGGTTCGAGCCAGCTTGGTGCCAACCAGCGAGTTGATCACGCTCGATTTTCCGACATTCGAACGTCCGAGGAAGGCGACTTCCGGCACAGATGGGGCAGGGAAATGGGAAACGTCGCTGGCCGAGGCGAGAAATCGCGAGAGGACCCTCATATCCAAGTTTCCTACGCCGGCAGAGTGATTGGCAAGGTGTTGACCACGCCGGAGAACAAATCAACCACAAGATGCGAAGGAAATCCGGTTGACCGGTCCTTCGTGAATCTTCGTGTCCTCTGTGGTTCATGGGGTTAAGAACCCCACTGACCACTACCCACGGACGTAATCAAACAGCGTCATAAATCCGAAGTCCATATGCAGTTGCTGGTGGCAGTGGAACAGCGTCATTCCCGGATTATTCGCGACGAAATCGAACGCGACCTCCTGGTATCCGCCGAGCATCACGACATCTTTCATCACGCCCGCCGTGGCTTTGCCCATGATGCTGGTGAGTTCAAAAACATGGCGATGCAAGTGGATGGGATGCAGATCGTCGCTCGCATTCCGCATGCGCACGCGGTAACGCTTGCCCTCATGCAGATGAAACGTGGCAGGGGCCATCGTTCCGGTTAAAGGATAAGCCGCACCGTTGATCGTCCAGCGATTGAATCCGTTGATGGCGGCATTGTCTTTGGCGAACGTCATCTCGAAAGTTTCATCGGGCGCCGGAGCCGTCGCCCCGGGCTTCGCGAAGCTCGAGTAGTCCCAGCGGAATTTCGGCGGCGCAACCCACTGCGGCTTTCCAGTCTGATGCGCGTATTCGACGACGATGCCCATACCGTGGCGGCGATCGTCATCGTCGCTGTCTCCCATGATCCATATGCCGGGATGCTTCATCTCGACAATGGCCGAAACTCTTTCCGCGGTGCCCAGCCAAAGCACGGGCACCGTCGCAGGATTTGGAACCGGATTGCCATCCAGCGCGATGACTCTGAATGTGTGTCTAGGCAGAGCGAGGCTGCGGATTTCGGTCGCGCTTCCATTGAGCACATGAAACAGCACGCGCTCTCCCGTTTTGACGTTGATGGGCTCGCCATGCCCGAGCATGCGGCCGTTGATGGTAAATGAACCGTAGCCAACCTCGTAGCCATGCGGCATGCCCTTGGCAAGAGAGGCCTTCATCGCCGCCTCCCCCGTTTCCTCGAGTTCCTTCACCTTGGTGGCAGGGTGGAGAATGTCTTGCGGCATGTCACCGCCGCGGCTGAATGTTGGCTCAAATTCTTTTAACAGGAGAAAGACTTCACGATCGTAGCTGCCCGGATCGTGTTTCGGTTCGATATATACATGCCCCACTTGCCCGCTGTACTGACCGGCAGAGAGGCCTGCGCCGGCCCGATTGTGCGTATGAAAAAAGCGATAGCCCGCAGGCTGCGGAATAAACGAAATGCGACGGCGCCCGTGGGCGGGAATGTACGGCGTACCTTCTTCGGCGGCTCCGTCGACGTCAACCGGAACGAGTTGCCCGTGCCAGTGCAATTGCTCCGGCGTGTCGGTGTCATTCACAAGGTCGACCGTGACGAGTGCTCCTTCTTTGAGACGCAGCAGTGGACCCGGGAACTGGCTGTTGTAAGACGTCATCGAAATGATCTTTTTCGGTGCAATCTCGATCGCGCTGGCTGCGATCCGAATGCTGTAGTCGGGCGAATCTTGGTCCCTCGGCGCTCCAATGCCATAAGTGGCCGCGCGTGCCTGAGGTGACGCAGAAGGAATGAGCAGTCCACCGGCCACCACACTGGTTGTCCTGAGAAAATTGCGGCGGGAGATCGTCATGAGCTGTATGGACTCCTGCAACTGCTGGTTTCTGACACCACAGATTCAGATGCACGGCGAGGACGGCAGGAATCGACAGAATCATCAGGCGTTTCTCGAGAAAGGTCTTAACCGCACGCCGCGGGCGGTCGGGTTTGCCAAGTGCATGGGCAGAGAGTACACTCTGCTCCCAGTTGGGGTGTGCATCAAAGAACTTGCCTGAGCAGTCCTGCTGAGCGCAGTCGCGTTGCATGTTGCGGCGCGCCCGCTAATACCTGCGGTGGCAAGCTACCAAATCTCGTAAACGATATCCGCCTCGGGTACACCTTGCCGTCCGAAGCGCGTACTCGGTCGTAAATGGAAGGATCCTGTCAGGCATATCTCCGTCCGGAGGCTCGTCATGTCTAGGCCAACTGTACGAATGTCGAGGAAAGAGCAATGGCCGAGCGAGATAGATTACCGTACGTCCCGGCTGATCTACGACGTCGGAATGAACAATGGAGACGACTGCGCCTACTACTTGTCACAGGGCTACGATGTAGTGGCCATCGAAGCGAATCCTATCCTTGTGCAGCGGGCGCGGGAGCGGTTTGCGAAAGAGATAGACCATCGGAAATTACTTATCGAATGGGTCGGCATCGTCGATCAACCTGGAAAAGTCCCGTTCTGGATTTGCGACGAACGAGATGTATTCAGCTCGTTCGATCGAACCAGGGCTGGAAGAAATGGATTGAAGTGTCACCCAATCGAAATTGAGTGTGTGACCTTCGACGCAATCCTCAGAAAATACGGCACTCCCCACTACTTAAAAATCGACATTGAAGGGGCCGAGCCCCATTGCTTGAAACACCTGCAGCCTTTGCAATTGCCGCAATACATTTCGCTGGAAGCCGAGGACCTTCAGTGGCTCGTTCTCCTGCAGCAGTTGGGATACTCGGAGTTCAAGATTGTCGATCAGATGCGCCACAATTCAAGCCTCCCCAATTTTTCCAACGCTACTATGTTTTCGCGTTCTGCGAAAAAAATCTGCTGGTACGCCGATAGGTTCAAGAACAGGCTTGGATGCCCCTTGTTTCCTCGTGGTTCTTCTGGACCGTTCGGAGAACAGACCCCGGGAGAGTGGCAGAGTTTCGACGAGGTCGCCAGCAACTGGCTGCACATGCGATGGGGCCATTCCAAAAGGGGCACACTGAATCGTCATTCCTGGTTCGACTTTCACGCCAGGGCTTTTCCAAACCGTGCGCGTATATCGGAGATGCCAAGTGTCAAGTCGAATGAAGAGAAGGGCAGCCTATCGGTTGCGTGAACAGGATGCAGAGATGCTGCAACCGAATGGAACGTTTTCCTGAGTCTCATCCCTGTTTCAAGCTAGGAAACGGCAGACATTCCTTTGCCTCCTTTGCCATGGATTATCCTGAGCGACGATAATCTCGGGATGCCGTTCCAACTACGCTTCAGCGGTATTGCACTCCGAGCCCTGATCCTCTGTGGCGTCTTCTCTGCGCCGAGCACCTTCGGCCAGACGGATCGGGCAAAACTGTTCGAAACTGAAGACGCATACATCCGTTCGGAAGCTGCGACCCACTTCTTTCGAGGAGCGGTTCTGGTCGGAATCGACGGGAAGATTGCCTTCGAGAAAGCGTATGGGTTGGGCAATGAAGAGTGGGGCGCAAGTAACACCGTCCATACGAAATTCAGAATAGCTTCCCTCACCAAGCAGTTCACGGCGGCATGCATTTTGCTTCTCCAGGAACGCGGCCGTTTGAACGTGCACGACCCGATCTCACGATACCTACCCGGCCTTCCAGCAGAGTGGCAGGCGATCACGGTGCATCAGTTGCTGACGCATACTGCAGGCATCCCGAACTACACCAGCAGCCCTGAAATCAAGCGAATCGACCGCACCGGAGCCACGCCGCAGCAGATGATTGCGCTCGTCGAAGACAGGCCGCTGGATTTCACACCGGGCACGAACTGGAGTTACTCCAACACGGGGTACATCCTGCTGGGGATGATCGTCGAAAAGGTCTCGGGTCAATCCTACGCAGATTTCCTTCAGCGCAATATTTTTGAGCTGCTCGGCATGAAGGATTCCGGATATGACAGAGCCCGGGATATCGTGAAACAAAGAGCTTCCGGATACGACGTGGCAGACGGCCACATCATCAATGCTGATTTCGTCGACATGAGTGTTCCATTTTCAGCGGGAGGCATTGATTCGACGGTCGAGGATATGTACCGCTGGAATGAAGCGCTCTCCGAGAAGGGAAGACTCCTGTCGTCGGACTCGCTGAAACAGATGTTCACCGAATATCCAGAGGCCACGCATGAAGGACAGCACTACGGCTATGGAGTCGTAATCTCGCGGCTCAAATTTGGAAGGCTGCTCTACTATCACGGGGGCGGCGTCGAAGGATTCTCCAGCAGCATCCAGCGCTATCCCAACGAACGAGTCTGCATCGTCGTACTGTCAAACTTCGATTCCTACAAGCCCTGGGAACTGGGCGACCACATCGCCGCCGCCCTGTTCAACCAACCTCTTCCAGCGGCTCATTAGGATTATGGAAGTGCCGGCCATATGAAAATGTTTCTTCACGCGATCGCTGGCCTGACGTTATGAAATGCCGCTGAACATCACGTCATCAGTACAGCTCTCACGGTTTTGTTCCGACTCCGCAGATCCATCCTCGACCCGGCTCCGTCACAACTTCAATATCCTTGAAGCCCGCTTGCGCGAACAATTTCCGATGCTCATCGACGTCCAACAATTTCATTCCCCATCGCGAGGAGGGGTATTTGTCGGCCATCTTTGCGACCGCCGTGTTCGCGCCCTTATAAATTTCTGCAATGACGATGAGCTTCCCACCGAGCCTGAGAACGCGAAAGACTTCGCACATATCGGTGGCTGGGTCCGGCCACCAGAAGTGAGTCTCCACCGCGGTCACTAAATCGAACGTGCTCTCCTGAAACGGCAGCCGAGATACCGAACCGTGGTGAACCTCAACGCGGCCCTCACGAACCAAGCGCGCATTCGCTCTCTTACTGGCTGCGACACTTTCCTCCGAATGATCGATTCCATAGACTTTCCCCAGCGGATCCATTGCAGCTAACTTGCCTATCGTCCTGCCGCCACCGCAGCCGATATCGAGAATCGTGGAATTGTTCGCGACGGAAATATGACCCAGGCCCCAGTCCGTCAACTTCGAATGCCGCGAGTTCATGTTCCACAAAATCAGCCTGCCAAGCCATCCGCTCGGTTTCTGGCACTGGTTCGTCCGCGGGCCGATTTGAATGGCTACGGGTTTCATGAGGACAGTTTAGCGCTCATCCGGTGAGAGTTGATGCTCGTTCGCCGTGGTAAGGAGGACTTAGGCGGCTCACTGGGACTAGGGGTGTTGCCAGAGGATACTCGCGTGACTGCCTTTGCCGAGAGATTGCTGTTGATGAGTGGTTAAATCCACCAGGACAAGACTGAAATCGAGCTCGTCCGCGTCCCGAATGGGCAACTGGAGTGCATCAACGAGCAATTTCGTTCCGTCAGGAGAAACTACAGGGTTTGAAAGCGACTCGTTCGGCAGAGAAGCAATTTTCTGGAGACCCCCTCCGTCTAGATTGACTCGGAATATCTCGGAGCGATTCTTTGTTTCGCGCTGCGAACCGAAGACAATGCTCTTTCCGTCCGGGAACCATGACATACCAAACTCGGCACTTTCGTTATCAAGAATTTTCCGGGCTTCTGTGCCATCCGCGTTGACTACACCCAAAGCTGTCACGTTGCCGGTATCGTGACGAAACAGAAGGCGCTTGCCGTCCGCAGACCAAAGGGCGGAGTAGCCTACCCCGAGCGGTTTAGTCTCGTCTTTGTCAACGATTCCGATCACAGGCTTTCCTTTCATGATGCCCGTGAAGGCAATGAGTTTTCCGTCCGGAGACCAGGTCAGGGTAGGCACGCCAACCAGCTCACCAGTCACCACCTCATCAGACGCCGAGCTTTCGATGGGACCGACCAGCTTGATCAAAACCTTGCCCGCCCCCGACTTGGTGGAAGTCATCGTTTTGTTCTTATCGAGAGTCTTGTGCAGAATCGGCATGCCCACGGCGCACCGGATCTGGCCCATTTTGGTGAGTTCCTGTCTCCGCTTCGCATCCAGGTTCATCACGACAATGGCGGTTTGATCGTCCTTGCCCTGCTCACAGTAGGCGATCTTGTTCTCGACCGGAGACCAGGCAAAATCCCAGACTCCGTTAGGAACACTCGTAATCCGTCTGACCCCAGAACCGTCAGCGTTCATTACATAGATTTGTCTCGCGAGGAGAGACGTTCCCTCAATACGCCATCGATCAGTAACGATCGCTGTACCCTGCTGTTCAGTCGAGATTCTCGTGAACCCGAGAAACGCGATTTTGTCGCCACGGTAAGACCACGCCGGGGCCTCGCCCCACTGGAGTAATCGCTTTGTGCCCCCGTTCGGATCGGACTGCTCATAGATATCGCTGGTTAGTGGCCTCGTACCGCCTGGTATGCCATAGATTAGATCGCCCCCACCCTTGCTATCGCTGGGTGCTCGCGTCATGCCTCCAACCATATAGATTCGCTCGACCGAACCCTTGAACGTTTGAACCTGGTAAACAAGTTTCTTGATGGCGCTCGTAGTCGATGAGGCTGAAGCTTGTCCCAACGCGCCTTCCATAGAGCCCACAATCAAAAACACAAGGCCGGCCACGCGTACAGCATAACTAGCTTTCAATCTGCGAATGACAATAGGTTGGAACATCTGCCGTCTCCCCAGTTCCTTTTCTTACTTGGACCCCCAGCTTATCCCGCCACCGCCGCACCCTTCGCGGCGTCCCACACCATCCTTTTCCCGCTGCGATACGACAGATTCACCATGTGCCCCGCTGCGGCGGCATGGTGTCCAACTTCCGCCGTCTCATAACTGGGCGTCCGAGTGCGAACAGCCTCGAAGAAGTTCGCCATGTGCAGAACGGTTGCATCCGGCTTATCGACGAACTGCAGATTCTCGGGCACCGGCTTGACACCCGTTCCCTCGGATTCTGCCCGATGATTTCCCTGATTCATGAACGCGTCCTGCATCGACTTCGGCCAGCTGTCGATCGAGTATCCGTAACCTTCGCTCTTGTACTCCGCCTGTTCCGTCATGCTCGCACCGAGCAGAAGCGAGAGCGACCCTTCGGTCCCGAGAAACTGGATGCCTTGACCTGCCGTGCTTGCGCTGTTAAATGTCCCGGCCATATTGACGCAGAAGTTGCCGTAATCGAAGAGCGCGTCGAGCGTGTCGGGCACCTCGCGACCGTCATGCCGGAACAGAATGCCTCCGTTCGCCACGACGCTCTTCGGCATCTCTGCTCCCATGATGAAGTTGATCGACGTGATCAGGTGCACGAAGAGATCGGTCGAGATCCCTCCGGAATAATCCCAATACTTGCGATAGCGGAACACGCGCTCCGGATTGTATGCGTTCTTAGGCGCCGGGCCGAGCCATTCCTTCCAGTTGAAATTGATGCCCTCTTGCAGGTCGAGAGGAATGGGATAGTTCCACGATCCCGTGGAACTGTTGCGGTTGTAGGACGCGGTCACCTTCGTGACTTTGCCGAGCTTTCCCGACATGACGATCTCGCGTGCCTTCTTGTTCTGGTCCGACGAAACCCACTGGCTGCCGGCCTGCACCATGCGCCTGTTCTGCTGTGCTGCGCGGATGATCGCCGGGCCATCTTCAATTCGATAAGTCATCGGCTTCTCGATGTAGACATCCTTGCCCGCGCTCAGCGCGTCGAGCACGATTCGCTTGTGCCAGTGATCGGGAGTCGCAATGACCACCGCGTCAATATCTTTGCGGTCGAGCAGTTTCCTGTAGTTCGCGAAATTCGTGGCGATCTTGCCATCGGTGCGCTCTTTGGCGCGCTCAAGGTGTCCCTGGTAGCAGTCGCACACTTCGACGAAATTTGCTTGCTGCGTTTCCTTGGCCGATTCAAGCAGGATGTTCCCGCGAATGCCGAATCCGATGAAGCCCAGGTTCACGCGGTCATTCGGGCCGGCCGGTTTCGGCATCGCCGATGCCGGCACAGTGATCAGCTTCCCGTTGAGAACAAGACTGAGTCCCGCTGCCTGGGTTGCACTACGAAAGATGAATTGGCGTCGCGTAGATTCTGACATTGCCGCATGCCTCCAGAGATTGTTCGATCGATGTATGAAGAACGTTCCAAATTCTACTTCTTCGCGAAAAGAGACGTGGTTCTGAGCAGTAAGAAGACGATTGCAATTTGCTTCATAAGGCCTCACCAGCTACTTCACGGGGATTCGCACCACGATCGCATCGTCCACCCGCGCGATCATGGACGAAAACTTCTGCTTGCCCACATTTCGCATGGATTCGTAGCGCGGATTCATCGCGTCCACATTGACGAATAGTTTCGTTTTTCGATCTGTTGGGACGTCGAAATTCACCTGCACGTCCGGCTGGCCGTCTCCATCGATATCGACCGCCTCAGAAACGTGGGACGGCAAAACCGTTGCCGGTCTCCAGTCGATCTGCACGAAAGGCTTTTCGGTCTGCCAGAAATGCGGTGTGACCTGGCGGTGAATGTCGATGGCGTATGCCCCGGCCTGGATCGTCCGCAGCTTCGGGCCGCCGGAATAGACCTCGTCGATGTGCAGGCCCATATGTGCGAATCCCTTGGTGAACACGGGAAAGAGCAGGAACGGCGCAAGTACAGCAGCGAGAATCGTTGTACCTGCTGCGGTGTAACCCAGCTTCGATGATGTGGTCATAAGAGCTCCAACGTCTTTCCTACTTCTGCTGAGCGGCGAGACGCCCCACCCGACAGCCGCCGGGACGGCGTCGCTACACGAAAACGTGCAGGATGGTCGCCAGTCCTTCGGCGATGATCCCGCCCGCGAACATGATCGACATCGCCCAGGCCGCGTACAAAAACATCAGCCGCGCGCGTTCGGGTTTCACGGCTACGTCAGTACCGCGGATGTGCCAGACCGCCGCATCTCTCGGACACGCATCCACGCACGCGCCACACTTCATGCACGACATCAGCGCTTCGCCTTTGTTAATGGACTCCTCGGTCAACGACATAGTCGGGCAAATTTTCTGGCAGAGCACGCAAGGGACACAACGTGCTTTGTCGATCTTGATATCGAATACGCTCGTCTTGTTGAAGATCGATTGAAACGCACCGAAGGGACAGAAGAATGCGCACTGCGTTCGCTTCTTGGTCAGTAATGGAAGCACGACTACCAGCGCTGCGAACAGCACGACAAAGATTCCGTTCTGAATCAGGCCAACGGAGTTGCGCGCGGCAACATACTCCGAGACAGCCTTGAAGGGGCAGAGCCACATGCAGTACGCGGGCTCGAAGAGCGCCAGAGATAGCAACACCATCGCGAGCAGCACCGCCCACGGCACGTACCGCCAGCGCTTGTCGATCTTGCGCACCTTGGCTTTCGCCGGAATCGACGCCATGCCTTCCTCGATGCCTCCGAAGAAGCATATGTAGCTGCACCAGCCTTTGCCTACAACGAGCGTGATGGCGAGCCATATGCCGACCATGGCCGCCATGCCCCCGCCCGACATGCCTCCATTCGGAAGAATGGAGCCGGGAAAGACGAGCGCCCGGGTAAACGCCGCCGGCAGAATCAGCAGAGGAATGGGCAGAAAGCAAAACGGAGTTCGTCCCGCAATCATTTCCTCAATCGGAATTCCCATCGTGCCGCGGAAGACCATCACTTGATGAATGAATCCCACGGGGAAGAGAAGTCCCACGGCAACAAAGAACCAGCGCCGCCAGCGGTACGTCGTGGACGTACGCATCATCATGAAGAACAGCCCGATCATGAAGAGCACGGTGGCAACGGTAGCGATCCATTGCGCGCGGTTGGCGTGTCCGTAGGCAGCAGACGCCATCAGCAGGGCCCAGATGGCGATCGGCAACGTGAGCAGTAGAGACATGCCGATACTTCGTGGTGGACGCGTAGGCAGGGCGTTAGTAGCCATATGCATTCCTCCCGATGACCGTCATCACACCGATGTAGAGATAGAACAGCGCAATCAGAGCCATGGTCATGCGCGCGACCGTGGTCACTGCTTCATTGCGATGAATCCATCCCAGACTGGCGAAGGGCACGAACCAGACCGATGTTCCGATGAAAAATGTGGCGAAGAAGAAAACGGCGGCAGCCACGCTCGGCGATGCGGCAGCTCTGATGGCGGCAGCGACAAACGGAGGACAAAGGCTGATACCGGTAAGAAATCCGATCGCTGCCGCGCCGGAAATGCGACGGTGCATCGTTGTTCCGATGGTTACCAACTCCCGCCGTTCCGGATGGCTGCAGGCTTTTCCGGCCGAATAACTGTAGCGCAGCAGCACTCCGCCCAGTACTAGGTAAATGAGCGAGAAGGCCAACGAGTGAACGGCCGCTGGCAGCGGCACCAGCGTCCGTAACTCCCATGCGACTGCTGCAAATAAAATGTATCCCAGCAAACGCGTTCCGAGGAAAGCAGCGAGATAACGCGCGTTCACGCGCAGGCCATCGCGCTCCGCGAGCAACGAAGGAATCAGCACCGGACCGCACGAAGCGACACAGGCCGGTCCAGAACCAAGCCCGAGCAGCAAAGCCTCGCCCAATGAAAACGTCGCGGCCACGCTGGGAATGTAGCAGCGGGAAAGAGGCGAGGCTGTGATTTAGCGCACGTGGGCGAGAGCAAACCTTCTTTGAAGTCTTAGCATCTATTGTCCGGTTTCCCTCCGGCCATCAGTCCCGTCCGAATACAGTGTGGGAAGGTGGATTTCATGAAATCGAATTGCGCTGCTACGAGGTGGCTCCTCACGTCCGCCTCGGTTCTGCTGTTGAGTTCGTCCTTGCTGTCCCAGACTCCTCGCAGTCCTTGGCGTATTTCGGGACTCGAAAGCCTGAACAGCTACATACAGGACAACTTCGCCGCGAGCGTCGCGATCAGCGAAGACCAGCGAACCATCGTGGTGGGCGCACCAGGCTGGGGAACTGAGGGAGAAGCCTACGTCTTCGTCGAGCCGCCGGGAGGCTGGACGTCGACTACGCAGTACGTCGCAAAACTAACCCATGGGATCCCTCAAAATTCGGATGCCTTCGGTTCGGCGGTCGCCATCAATGGAAACACCATTGTCATTGGGGCGCCTTACGTCCGCCGCAACAAAGGGCCGTTCGGGGCAGTTTACGTGTTCGTCGAACCGAAGACTGGATGGGCCACAACTTCTCATTACCACGCGGAGCTTTCTCCTCCCACCGATCAAGGCGTGGAGGGTACTTTTGGTAGTTCGGTCGCGTTCGATGGGGAAACGGTGGTCGTGGGCGGCGCGTTGAACAACTTGGGTCAGGGACTTGCCCTTGTTTTCAATAAACCGGAGAGCGGTTGGTCGAGTACGCATTCCTCTAGTCAATTGATCGCCTCTGATGGCTCTCCCTCGGACGCGTTCGGATCCTCGGTCGCCGTCGACCACGACACCATCGTTGTCGGCGCAATTCAGGATTTCGCTGCCCGTCAAGGCGAGGCCTACGTTTTTGCCAAGCCTGGCGACGGGTGGCAAAGCTCGACCGAAACAGCCAGACTTACCGCATCCGATGGTCAGCCGTGGGACATGTTTGGAGCTTCAACCTCCGTTGTGCGCGACACCATCGTCATCGGGGCACTTCGGCTGGCGGGGAGCACCGGGGCCGCATACGTGTTTACTCGCCCGAGCGGCGGCTGGGAAACTACTACCGAGACAGCGGAACTCACGCCCTCGGACGGCTTCCAACAGGACTTTTTTGGTTACGCCGTGGCCCTTTGGAAGAACAAGCTGATGGTGGGAGCGCCAAACGTTTCGAAGCTATATGCGTTTGTTAAGCCAGAACAAGGCTGGACCACCACCTCAAGCTTCAGTTCTGAATGGCAGCGAGGCGGCCGGAGCCTGGCAGCAGCCGGCGAGACGCTGGTGACCGGAGGTATCGCATCGACGAGTGATTGGTTATCGTCGCCCGGCGCGGCTTTCGTCATCCGCAGAAATTGAACTCGGGGCCTGCTCAGCTCAGCCCCAGCGGACGTTTGTTGTGAATATCCTTGTCTTCCACCGGCCGCAGCTTGTCCCACAAAAAGAGGCCTCCCGCGACCACCACGCCGATCCCGACACTGATCAGCAGAAACCAAAGATAGCCCGGCCACCAGATGGCTGTCGCGATAACGGTGGCCGCCGCCACGACCAAGGCGGCCGTGCCTCGGATTCGAATCCTCATAGGCATTTGATCAACCCATCCGAGCCAACGGTTGCCTCGGTTTGCGCCAGACCTTGCCCGGGACACGATTCCACAAACCTTCCGGCGCATTCAGCAGCACTTTAATCTGCGGGCGAACCTCGGTAACCAGCCGGTTCTCGCGAGTGCCCAGCGAGCGTTCAACTTCAGTGTCCCAGTGCCGATTGAACTAGTAGCAGGCGATTGGATGAGGGTGGGCAAGTTGCAAATCGAAAATATCGTGCGAGGTTGGTTTTCAAATTACCCAATTACTAAATTACCCAATTACCAAATTCATGTGACCGTCGCTTGCGGGGACTGGAGATCGGTATGGCACACACGCGCGAAATCAACGCCAAGCCCAGACTAGAAATGCATACGTTGCTCCTCTGCGCAGACGCTGGCTTTCTCGGGATTACGCGAAACGTGTTGCACGACTTGGGCGTAACTCCTCGAATCGTGAACACTTCCGCGGCCGCCCTGTCGATGATCCAGGCGCATGAGTTCGAGACCATCATCGTGGACTGGCGCGAGATCGACAATCTGGCCGAGTTCCTCTGCGCGGTGCGGCGCTCGAAGCTGAACCAGGATTGCGTACTGGTCGCCATCGTTCGCGACCTGCTCGACCTGAAGCAGGCGTTTGCCGCAGGCGTTCACTTCCTGATTCATAAGCCCGCATCTTCAGTGCAGATTGAGCGCTGTCTGCGGGCGGCATATTGCGCCACCGTGGCGCGGCGCCGAAAGCAGCATCGCGAGCGAGTCCAGATCAACGCGTCCATCCATACCCGTTCGCATCCGGTGTTCGAGGCGACCATCGTCAATTTGAGCGAAGGCGGTGTCGGGGTGGAGATCAATCCCAAGGTGTTTCTCTCCGGCATGCTGCCGAGCGTCGGCGAAGAAATTGATTTGCGCTTTGCCTTGCCCGGAACCGGCGAGACTCTGGATGCCAACGGCCGCATTGTCTGGAGTACGGTATGGGCCTTCGGCGTGAAGTTCGCTTACATCCCCGATGCACAGCGCGGAGCCCTGGAACGCTGGCTGACCGAGTGCGTCGAGCGTTCGCTGGCCGAGATGTGCGAGCGCTTGCGAGCGGCCTGCGCGTAGGACGGTGGCCAGCCTCCACGGATCCCCATGAGGGACATTCGATTGGTCTAGCGTTGTCATCCTGAGGACCGCGCCTTTTGCGGTCCGAAGGACCTGTGCAACTTGCCGCGACCTTCCACACTGCCGGCAAAGTACATAGATCGTTCGGCGCAAAGGACGCGCCTCTGGATGACAAGTAAGGACTGGTGCGTGCGGAACGCCCGCTGTCGGGACGGCGGCGCTACGAAAAAGGCCCGCGCAAGCGGGCCTTGTTTTATCTGATAGCTGACCGCTGATAGCTGACAGCGGTTTACTGATGTGCCGTCGGACTCTCTGGCGTGGTGCTCGTCAACGGCGGCGCGATCGGCTGTGTGCCTTCCTCTTCGATCGCCTTCGGCAACGGCGCCTCGAGCGCAATCGCCAGCACCTGGTCCATGGTATCGACAAAGTGCAATTTCATCGCGGTACGCAGATTCTCAGGTACCTCGGCCAAATCCTTCTCGTTGTCCTTCGGAAGAATGACTTCGAACAGCCCAGCGCGGTGAGCGGCGAGCAGTTTTTCCTTCAGTCCACCGATCGGTAGGACCTTGCCGCGGAGCGTGATCTCGCCCGTCATCGCAATGTCACGGCGCACTGGGATCTTGCTCAAAGCGCTCGAAATTGCCGTGGCGATGGTAATTCCGGCCGACGGTCCATCTTTCGGGATGGCACCTTCCGGGACGTGCACGTGCAGATCGAGATTGCGGTAGAAATCGCGATTCAGCCCCAGCCGATTCGCGCGCGAGCGCACATATGACATTGCGGCCTGTGCCGATTCCTGCATCACGTCGCCGAGCTTGCCGGTCAGCGTGAGCTTGCCCTTGCCGTCAACTACCGAAGCTTCCGTCGAAAGAATCGATCCGCCAACTTCGGTCCAGGCAAGGCCGGTGACCAGGCCGACCTCGGATTTCTCATGGGCCAGCGTGTCGCGGAACTTGATCACGCCCAGGAAGTCATTGACGTTCTCACCGGTGATGGTGATCGAGTAGTTCTCGCCTTCCTTCACCACTTTGCGCGCAACCTTGCGGCAGACGTTGCCGATCTCGCGTTCCAGATTGCGGACGCCCGCTTCGCGCGTGTACGACCGAATCAACGCGGTGATGGCTTCATCGGTGAACTTAATGTTCTTTTCCGATAATCCCGCGGCCAGCATCTGCTTCTTCACCAGGAACTGCTTGGCGATCTCGACCTTCTCCTGCTCGGTGTAGCCGTGCAGCCGCAGCACTTCCATGCGGTCCTGCAGGGCCGCCGGGATGGTGTGCATCACGTTCGCAGTCGCAACGAAGAACACCTGCGACAGATCGTATTCCACATCGAGATAATGATCGACGAACATGAAGTTCTGCTCGGGATCGAGCACTTCGAGCAGCGCCGCCGACGGATCGCCGCGGAAGTCCATCGACATCTTGTCGACTTCGTCGAGCATGAATACCGGATTCTTCGTGCCCGCCTTTTTCATCATCTGGATGATTTGGCCTGGCAGTGCACCGATATACGTCCGGCGGTGGCCGCGGATCTCGGCTTCATCGCGCACTCCGCCCAGCGACATGCGAACAAATTTGCGTCCGGTCGCCTTGGCAATGGACATTCCGAGCGAGGTCTTGCCAACTCCCGGAGGTCCGACGAAGCAGAGAATCGATCCCTTGGGATTCTTCACCAACTGGCGCACTGCCAGGAATTCTAAGATGCGCTCCTTGATCTTCTCCAGCCCATAGTGATCTTCGTTCAGAACTTTCTCGGCCCGGCTGATATTGCGGATTTCTTTTGACCGCTTCTTCCACGGCACAGCCAGCAGCCAGTCGAGATAATTTCTCGAGACGGTCGACTCGGCCGACATCGGCGGCATGGCCTCGAGCTTCTTGAGCTCCTGCAGTGCCTTGTCCTTGGTTTCCTTCGGCATGCCTGCGGCTTCGATCTTCTTCTTCAGTTCGTCGAATTCGCTCTTTTCGCCCCGGCCCAGTTCCTTCTGGATCGCCTTGATCTTCTCGTTGAGGTAGTACTCTTTCTGCGCCTTCTCCATCTGGCGCTTCACCCGCGACTGGATCGTCCGATCGACGTTCAGCTTTTCGATCTCGATATCGAGTACGTCGGCGATGCGGGTAAGACGCTCCGCTGGATCAAAAATCTCCAGCAGTTCCTGTTTTTCTTCAATCGAGAGCTGCAGATTCGCGGAGATGACGTCGGTCAGCTTCGCCGGATCTTCCATCCGTACCGCCGAAATCATGGTTTCGTAATTCAGTGCCTGGCAAAGCTTCACGTATTGCTCGAACAGAGACGTCACCCGCTGCATGCTGGCTTCGAGCGCCTGGTTCGTCTCGGTCGTGAAGCGTGCCACGCGCACCGTGGCCTGCATGTATCCCTCGGTATCGGTCACCTGCAGGATCTTCCCGCGTTCAATGCCTTCAACCAGGACTTTGATGTTGCCGTCGGGAAGTTTCAGGCTCTGCACGATGTTGACGATCGTCCCCACCTGGTAGATCTCGTTGGCCTTGGGCTCATCAATGGACGCATCGTGTTGCGTCGCCAGAAAGATCTTCTTGTCGGCTGCCAGCGCCTCTTCGAGCGCCCGCACGCTCGACTCCCGCCCCACCACGAACGGCGTCATCATGAAAGGGAAGATGACGACGTCCCGAATGGGCATCATGGGCAGCTTTTTCGATTCGTATTTTTCCTTGGATGTAGTCACTGAATCTCCTGGGGTGACGGCAGCAGCAAAAAGATCTACCTGAATTTTACCTTGAGCGGAGGGTCGTGCGAAATGGCAATTAAGTGGTAAGGTCCCTTAGATTTAGCGACCGGACTCAAAAAGGCAATAACCACAAAGGAGACCAGGCCCGCAAAACGCCTTTCCTTGGTGGACCTTCGTGTCCTTTGTGGTTAAGGATCTTGCGTTACCCGGCCTTTTCCATGACGGTCGCGAACGAGGCAGAACGCTTCTCGACCATCTCCCGGGTCACTTCGAACTCTTTCAGTTTCTTCTGGCTAGGCAGGTTGAACATCAAGTCCAGCATCAACTCCTCGAGAATCATGCGCAGGCCTCGGGCCCCAACCTTGCGGGCCATTGCCTGACGGGCGATCGCGCGGAGAGCATCGTCCGAGAACTTCAATCGTACGTTCTCGAACTCGAACAGCCGCTGGTACTGCTTAACGATGGCATTCTTCGGCCGGGTCAGGATTTCGATCAGCGCGAACTCGTCCAGATCCTCAAGCGTCCCCACAACCGGCAGCCGCCCCACGAATTCCGGGATCAGTCCGAACTTGATCAGATCTTCAGGCTGAACGTCTTGATAGAGTTCCTGCGCCTTCTTCTTTGAGGTGAAAGAGTCTTCCTTCTCCGCTTCTTCGCCCGAACGGAACCCGAGCGACTTCTTCCCGATACGGCGCGAAATAATCTTGTCGAGCCCGACGAACGCTCCACCACAGATAAACAGGATGTTCGTCGTATCGACCGGGGTGAATTCCTGGTGCGGGTGCTTGCGTCCGCCTTGCGGCGGCACATTGGCGATCGTGCCTTCCAGAATCTTCAACAACGCTTGCTGCACGCCTTCACCAGAAACGTCGCGGGTAATCGACGGATTCTCATCCTTGCGCCCGATCTTATCGACCTCATCGATGTAGATAATGCCGGTCTGTGTCCGGGCAACATCGCCGTCGGCGGCCTGCAACAGCTTCAGAATGATGTTCTCAACGTCTTCGCCGACGTAGCCTGCTTCGGTCAGAGTCGTGGCATCAACAATCGCGAAAGGCACATCCAGCATGCGGGCCAGAGTCTGCGCCAGCAAAGTCTTGCCGGTGCCCGTCGGGCCGATCAGCATGATGTTCGACTTCGAGAGCTCGATTCCATCGCCGGTCTTCTGGCGATTCATGAAGATGCGCTTGTAATGGTTGTAAACCGCGACGGCCAGCTTCTTCTTCGTCTGTTCCTGCCCGATCACGTACTCATCCAGGAACGCCTTCACTTCCTGCGGCTTGGGCAGTTGGTTGGGAGTGCTGCTGGGCGGAGTAGCGGCGCGGTCGTCTTCCAGAATGGAGTTGCAAACCGCAACGCACTCGTCACAAATGTAGGCGCGGGGATAATCGCTGGGAGAGGAGATCAGCTTGGCGACTGCGTCCTGCGATTTGTGGCAGAACGAACAGCGGAGAATCTCATCCGTTCCCGACTTGTTTTTCACTCTTCTCTACTCCTTCGGCGGTTCCCGCGCGGCTTGATCGAGACCCCTGCTTCAGTTGATACGTCCGTCATGCCGTTCCATTACGAAAACCGTCAGGCGCGAAGGGCGATCATACCGCTTTTACCGTCTTGTAAATGATATCGTCTATGATTCCGTATTCCTTAGCCTGTTGCGCGTTCATAATGAAGTCGCGCTCGACATCTTTTTCCACCTTGTCCAGTTTCTGTCCACTATGTTTCGAAAGTAACTGGTTGGTAATCTCGCGCATGCGCAAAATCTCGCGTGCGTGAATGTCGATGTCGGTGGCCTGTCCGGATAATCCACCCATAGACGGCTGATGTATTAGAATCCGCGAATTCGGCAGTGCCAATCTCTTTTTGGGTTCGCCTGATGCCAAAAGTAACGCGGCCATCGATGCCGCCTGGCCCACGCATAGCGTCATCACATCATTCTTCACGTATTGCATGGTGTCGTAGATCGCCATGCCGGCCGTGATCGACCCGCCCGGAGAGTTGATGTAAAGCTGTATGTCCTTCTCCGGATCTTCCTGAGCCAAAAACAACATCTGCGCGATCACCAGGTTCGCGATGTTGTCGTCGATCGGCGTGCCGATAAAGATAATGTTGTCGCGCAGCAGCCGGGAGTAGATGTCGTAGGCGCGCTCGCCTCGTCCGGTCTGCTCGATGACCATGGGGACCAGCATCATGTGAGGATCTTTATTGTTGTTCACGTTCACCTGCCACACTCCACCCCGACGCAACCACTTGCCTTGCATGGGAGGAGTCGAAAGAGTCTGCGTATTCTGGACTACGCAGACTGATGATACAGAAATTCGAGGGTCTTTTCGCTGCGGATTCTGTTCCGGATTCTATCGAGGCCCCCATCTTGTGTCAAACGAGTGCGGACCGATTCCACCGACTGTTTTGTCTGATGCGCGAGCGATTCGAGTTCCTTCTCCAACTCATCGTCGGTCACATTGATATTCTCCAGTTCGGCGATGCGATCCAGTAACAACGACGACTTCACATCCTGCACTGCCTGGTCGTGCTGCCCCGCCCGCAACCGCGGCAGGTCCATCTTCTTCATGTCTTCCATCTTCATGCCCTGCGACGCCAGGGCACGCAAGCCGCGTTCGAGTCGAAGATCGATCTGACGATCCACAAGCGACTCAGGCACTTCAAAATCATTCCGCTTCACCAGCTCTGACACGAGCTTGTCTTTCGCCTCACGCTCGGCATCGTGCTTCCGCTCATGTTCCATGTTCTCGCGGATCTGCTTTCGCACGCCTTCCAGGCTTTCGAATTCTCCCAGTTCCTTGGCGAAGGCGTCGTTGAGCTCGGGCAAGCTCTTCTGCTTGATCGCGTGAATCTTCACCGTATAGATGAAGGTCTTGCCCGCAAGCCGCTTGTCATTGGTGTCTTCGGGATACAAGACCTCAAACTCCCGGGTATCGCCCGCGCTGGCCCCGCGCAGATTGGCCGAGAATTCCGGGACCGTATTCTTCCCGCCGATCTCGATCAGCACCTCGTCCATGTGGACCGGCTGGGTCTTGTCATCGGTATCCTTCGGACGTCCGTCCATCGACGACTGGGCAAAGTCGCCATCGGAAAGTGTGCTGCCTTCCACCGTCGTAAACGTTGCATGCTGCTCGCGAATGTTGTTCAGCGCCTCTTCGACTTCTTCGTCTTTCACGGCGATCTCAGGATGCTCCGCCCGCAGCTCTTTGTATCCCTCGACCTTGATCTCGGGCAGGATCTCAAAACTGGCTTTAAAGCGCAGCGGTTCGCCGTCATGAATGTGCAGGTCGGTCACGCGCGGCTGCGAGACGGGCACCATGCCCAGCTTCTCGGTCTCTTTGCGGAAGTAGCGCGGAATGAGCGCCTCGACCACATCACTCTTCAAGTCTTCTTTAAAGCGCTGCCGGATGATCGTCGCAGGCACGTGTCCGGCACGGAATCCGGGCAGCCGCGCCACTTTCTGATATTTCGCGACCAGAGCCTCAGTCTCGCGCGAGACTTCATCGGCGGGGATTTCGACGGAAATCTCGCGTTTCACTCCGTCTTGCTTGTTCTCAGTTGTCTCAGTAGGACTCACAATTTCCTTCACACGGCGGAGGGAGAAATTCTGTAACACGCCGTTCATCTGAGTTTAAAGAGAAGTGCAGAGGAGCGTCAAACGCACATAGGGGAGAAGGGAAAGAGACAGTCTCAGAGACACGTGACGAGATGATAAACAGATGAAAATCAAGTTTCGACAGGGAAGAGATCAGACTCGACTGAGCGTCCAGATCAACTAATCAACGCAACTCAGCACATCCATGCATCAGACAAGGAAAGCCAAGGACTGCTATTGCTTCATTTTCTCCCAGAACGTGAGGGGCCTGACGAACAGGACTACTTGTCCGGGCTGTGGCGAGACTGCGGCTTTACCGCATGTGTTTGCCGAAACATATCCGTGATCAAGAACTTCTTTGGTGCTGAAGTTCTTCAGTTCCAGCCACGAATAGCTCCGCCCTCCTGGCCCACACAACACATAGGGAGCATTGATTCGGAAGGACTCATCGTATTTCACAACAGGATGGTCTACGACTATAGAACCGTTGTTCTTCGAGTTGGGGATGTTTACTTCGCTCGGATTCAGCGTTAGCTGTAGTCGAGCAACGCCTTTCTCATCCGTTGGTATTGCGATTGCTTCCTTGCGCTCTCCACCCACCCAGACATTCACGTAGGAAGAGGTACCAACCATAGGGCGCCCATTTCTACCGTCCACCAATTTGATTTCGATCGTTTGGGCAGAAAGTGACATCGCAGGCAAGATCAGCAAAACGGTTACCAGAAAGCTGAGAAAGCCAAAGCAAAAGGATACTTGACGATGCCCGATTAGCATTGGGGGTATCCTCCTGCCTTCGTCATGTTCAGCAGGGCGGGTGGCCCGCCCATTCAGCCTCGGTTTTTCCTTCCCGCTTCGAAACCGTGGGTGCCCCGCTCTTGCGCTTTGTGCAAGGGCGGGTACGATGCTGCCGATACGATGAGATCGTCATGCTTGCTGGACTGCATAGTACGTACGGCTCGCGTCACCTGCACTTTATCACTAACGCGCACTTGCCATAGTTGCTCCCGCATTTGCCGCGTGTTTTCTGTCCCGACCCACCTTGTTTACGTTAGCCATGAGGGCGAGTACGATTCCGCAGTGATCATCCTGCGCCATACGGCGAGAATGTTCCGTGCCGTAATTGTTCCTAATGCCTTTCATAAACAGAGACTCCCGGAGGCCATCATGAAGCAAATCCGAACAGCCATCCACCTCGCAATATTCCTTGCCATCTGTTCGTACGGCCTGCACGCCCAGTTCGGTCCCCCGGAACCGCAAGGCAGCGGCCCGAAACTCGCTCCGCCTACCGCATTCCCCGCGCCGGGCACCTTTCCCACCACCGAATCCATAACCCTCAGCGATGCCGATCCCAATGCAACGATCTACTACACATGGGACGGCAGCACGCCGACGCGCAAGAGCCTCATCTACGATCCGCGACAGCTTCTCTTCATCGGCGGTGTCTACGAGGGCGACCACGGTCTCAAGACCGGCTACACCTTGCGAGCGATGGCAGTCCACCAAGGCAATACCAACAGCGATGTTGCCAATTTTCAATACGTGGTCGATCGCAGAGATCGAACCGCGTACGTCTCCGAGGAAGTCCTTCCCGGCGTGCGCATGGTGCGCGATTCCGACAACGACAAGATGTTCCTCGTCCGCGGGACGACGAAATGTGTCCTGATCGATTCCGGCCAGGGACGCGGCGAACTGAAGAGCTACCTTTCGCAGTTCACTGGTGGGCTGCCGATTGAACCCATCTTTACGCACAATCACGGAGATCACATCGGCCAGGCGGATCAATTCATCCGCGATAGCGTGGAACACATTGGCGAGCCGGACCGCCCAGTGGCGGAGAAATTATTGAAGTCCCGCGGCATTCCCGACGACGTCATCGCGAAGAACCTGCTTCCGATCCATGAAGGCGATCGCATCGATCTCGGGGATCGGTCGTTGATCATCCATGAAGTCCCGGGCCACACCAATGGTTCCCTCGTTGTCTTCGATGAGAAAAATGGCTGGCTCTTTACCGGCGACTCTTACGGAAGCAACTCCCCCACAATCCCCGACGCCCTGTGGCTGCAATGGAGTCAGGTTCCGCTGGATCGTTATCTTGCAGCCGTGAAAACCTCGCACGCATACTTCCGAGGGAAGGTGACCTATCTGATGACCGGCCATAACGATCATCCACTCGAGGGCGAGGCCTATCTCAATAATCTGGAGTCCGCCCTGCAGTCCTTGATGGATAAAGGTGACGCTGTGCTGGTGCCGTCGTACCGGCCTGCCGGAGCTGTTCAGGTCACGATCGGTGATCGCATGCACGATCCCAACTGGGTCGCGATCAACATCAACAAGGATCACTATCTTCCCGGGCCCGTCGATGCGATCGCCGGTTTAACGCGCCTGGAGGTCAAGGGCGCAACGCTCGTTCCGAAATTCTCTCCGGAAATCCAGTCCTACCGAGCCAAGCTGACCAGTCCGGCTTCATCGGTCTCGGTCGTCGTCGAATCCACATCTTCGCGCTCCAAATCGATAACCGTGAATGGCACGCCTGTTAAATCTGCCGTCGAGCGCGAGGTCTCTTTGAAAGGAAAAGATCCCGTGATTCGAGTGCATGTGGAATCACCCGATGGCAGCCGCTCGGCAGACTATGCAGTAACGATCGATCGTTAGTAGTTGGATTCGCGTAGCGCCGCCGTCCCGGCGGCTGTCGTCGGGGCGTCTCGCCCCGACACTCGATAACGAGCACGGGCCCAGATCGTTGTCATTCAGAAAGCGAGCGCCTGAGCAAGGCACCCGTATCTCCTTGTCATTCGGACTAGGGAGCGAAGCGAGCCGGGATGAATCTGCTTCCCGCTAGCAGGGCAGACGCCGGTCCTATCTCTTTGCAGCCTCCGAATCGTAGGCTGCGATCGCGCGATCGAGTTCCTGCACGCGATTACTATCCTTTACCTTGCTGAGTGCATCATTCGAAACCTTGATCGTCCCCGCCAGGATGCCTTTCAGGTTGTCGCGGTTCGCCCGCCAACGCGTGATCACCGACCCCGGCACAGTACCCATCCCCGCGGGAGTGAAGTACCGCGGCGGAATCTTCGCCGTGATTCCCACTCTTTCGAGTTGCAGTTGCAATTGCTCAATGTGCGATGCCCCAAAGGCGATCACAACACGCTGTGCCCCGTGAGACGCGTCCAGGCAGTTCTCCACGATACGCCGATTGCGTTCATGCCAGCCTCCGAGGGCAATATCCGCGTCCGTGTTCTCGCCAAGCAGGTCTTCAAACTTTCTCTTACTCAAAACCACAAAGTCTGCGTGCAGGAAGTCGAAAACGGTCTGCGTCTTCAGCGCCTCTTTCAGTTGCTTCCCAATCTCAGCCTCGGACGCCTCCCACTGCGCCCTGACTTCTTTAGGCATCAACTCCTGGGCGCGTCCCTGCCACGCGCTGGCAATCCTCCAATCGGCAGCAACAAAACGCGCATTCAGCACCGGAGCGATCTCATCGAGGTACACCGCTTCCGGCGGGTAATATCCCTCCATCGGCGTCTTATAAGCTTCCGGAGCGATCTCGCCACAAACCACCTGCGGACGGATGGTTTCGATTTCCTTGCGAAGATCGTTGATGGAGTAGTGCGCTTCTGGCCAGAAGTGCCCGTCGTGCGCCGTGCCCACCAGATATACCTCCGGCACTTGGCTCGTAGGCGCAGATGCCTGTCCCGCAGCACGACTAAAAGAAACGGATAAAAGCAAAACTGCGAAAAAGATCGTAAGAGTGTCTTTCATGTTTATAAGTACGCAATTGTGAGCCCCAGAGTTCCAAGGCGTAGATTCTGTGCGACGCGGAATGATTAGGATTCCGTGCCGAGGATTTTAACGACACCGACGAATTGGGACGGAACTTTCAATACTTTCCGAACGCGCGGATTTCACCCCATGTTCGTAAATCAGAACAACAGTCCTAACCGATTCCGGAACACGACCCGTCCGCGTTATACTTTCCCGCTCCCCCAAATTCATGAGCTGTGCCGAACTATGTTTGAACAGGCCTTCAAGAACATCGACGACGTCCTCCGCAAGGAGGCCGGATGCACCACCGAACTCGACTACACCGAACAGACTTCATGGCTCCTCTTCCTCAAGTATCTGGAAAATCTTGAAGAGGAACGGGAAACCGAGGCCAAGCTCGTCGGCAAAAAGTACGCGCCACTCCTCGAAAAGCAATACCAGTGGGAAAGCTGGGCGTCGCCCAAGGACAAGGATGGCAAGCTCGATCACAACAAGGCGATGACGGGCGATGACCTGCGGGACTTCGTCAATGGGAAGCTCTTTCCTTACCTGCAGGGCTTCAAGAAAAGAGCCACCGGCCCGAATACCATCGAATACAAAATCGGGGAAATCTTTGGCGAGATCAAGAACAAGATTCAAAGCGGCTACAACCTGCGCGAGATTCTCGACCACATCGACGAACTAACCTTCGGCTCACAGACGCAGAAGCACGAACTGTCGCATCTCTACGAAGCCAAAATCCGGAACATGGGCAACGCCGGGCGCAATGGCGGCGAGTATTACACGCCGAGACCGCTCATTCGCGCGATTGTCCAGGTGGTGAAGCCGCGCATCGGCGAGCGCATTTACGACGGTGCGGTCGGGTCGGCGGGCTTCTTGTGCGAATCCTACGAGTACCTGACGAAAAACCAGAACCTGACGACCAAGGACGTAAGAGCGCTGCAGGAGCGCACCTTCTTCGGCAAGGAAAAGAAGTCGCTCGCCTATGTTATTGCCATCATGAACATGATCCTGCATGGCATTGAGGCGCCAAACATCATCCACACGAATACGCTTACCGAGAACCTCGCCGACATTCAGGAGAAAGACCGCATCGACGTGGTGATGGCAAATCCGCCTTTCGGTGGTAGCGAGCGCAAGGAAGTGCAGCAGAATTTTCCCATCCGCACCGGCGAGACTGCGTACTTATTCTTGCAGCACTTCATCAAGATGCTCAAAGCCGGCGGCCGGGGTGGCATGGTCATCAAGAATACGTTCCTATCGAACACCGACAATGCCTCGGTGAACCTGCGCAAGATGCTGCTCGAAAGCTGTAATCTCCACACTGTGCTTGACTGCCCCGGCGGCACGTTTCAGGGTGCGGGCGTGAAGACTGTGGTGCTCTTCTTCGACAAGGGCGCTCCCACGCGCAAGATCTGGTACTACCAGCTCGACCCCGGCCGTAGTCTCGGCAAAACCAATCCGCTCAATGACGATGACTTGGCGGAATTCGTAAAGCTCCAGAAGACGTGTGCCGATTCGCCGAAGTCTTGGACTGTGAACGTTAAAGACATCGATAAATCGACCTTCGATTTATCTGTCAAGAACCCGAATGGCGGCGAGGAAATCGCGCATCGCAGCCCCCAGGAGATCATGGACCAGATTGCCGCGCTCGATGCGGAAAGCGGGGAAGTGCTGGCGAACATCAAAGGGCTCTTATGAAAGGCGGCTGGCAAACCAAGATGTTAGGCGATGTATGCTGCACGATCCAAGACGGTGCGCACGAGTCGCCGCAAAAGCTTTTCAGCGAGCCTGCGGATGGGCGCTTTCTGTACATCACGTCCAAGAACATCCGCACTAACTACATTGACCTTGGCAATGTGTCCTATGTCGATCAAGACTTTCATAACCGAATTTATCCACGTTGCCAGCCTCGAGTCGGCGACGTTTTGTTAACCAAGGACGGCGCGAGCACAGGAAATGTCACCCTGAACACGATCGATGAACCGTTCAGCCTCCTCTCCAGCGTATGCCTGATCAAGACCGATCCGCGTGTGCTCGAACCCGCGTTTCTTTGTTACTACCTGCAGTCCCCTGACGGCCTCAAGAGCATAACTGGCCAAATGACGGGAGCAGCGATCAAGCGAATAATCCTGCGGAACATCAAACTGGCGACGATTCCCCTGCCGCCGACGATCGAACAGCGGCGGATCGTCGGGGTTCTCGACAAGGCCCTCAAGGGTATCGCCAGTGCCAAAACCAACGCTGACAAGAACAGACACAGCGCCCGCGCCATCTTCCGGAGCGCATTGGATGCTGTTTTCGGCGGGCCGGGAAGTGGGTGGACTGAAACAGCGATTGGCAAGGTGGTCCAATTTATCGATTATCGAGGTAAGACGCCGGCAAAAACTGCGAGCGGCATTCGACTGATCACCGCCAAGAACGTCAAGATGGGTTACATCCAAGAGACGCCCAAGGAATTCATCGCCTCCGCGAACTATCAAAGCTGGATGACTAGAGGCATTCCAGAGAAAGGTGACGTGCTGTTCACCACCGAAGCACCGCTCGCGAACGTTGCGCAGTTGGATACCGACGAGAAGGTCGCCTTTGCCCAGCGGATAATCATCATGCGTCCGGATGCAGCAAAACTCGACAGTACTTTCCTAAAATACATGCTTCTTTCTGGGCCCGTGCAACAACGGATTCGCTCCCAAGGAACTGGTGCGACTGTTCAGGGAATTAAGGCGAGCCTCTTGAAACTCATCGCGATTTCGTTTCCGGAAAAACTCTCCGAACAGAAGCAGATTGTGGACAAGCTCGATCGATTGAGCGAAGAGACACAGCGACTCGAATTGATTTATCAGCGGAAGCTCGCCGAAATAGAAGCGCTAAGAAGCTCTCTGCTGCACCACGCCTTCACTGGCAACCTCTGACATATGAACGAAGCCGAAACCAGAGCCGAGCACATCGACCCCGCGCTGAAAGCAGCGGGCTGGGGTGTGGTAGACGGCAGCAGGGTTCGGCGGAATCATTTCATCTCTCCGGGGCGTATCGAAGGTCCGGGCCATCCAGGCAAGCCTCTTTACGCGGATTACGTTCTCGAATATCGCAACACGAAGCTGGCCGTCATTGAAGCCAAAGCATGGGACGAAGCGCTCACGGAGGGTCTGGCCCAAGCCAAGAACTACGCCGACAAGATGGGGATTCGCTACACCTATTGCACCAACGGCCAAGGCATCTATGGCGTGGACATGGAAACCGGCAAGGAAGGCACGATTCCCCTCTATCCCTCGCCGGATGAACTTTGGAACCTGACCTTCGCCAAAGCGAACGCATGGCGCGACCGCTTCGCCGCCGTCCCGTACCCGGATAAATCCGGTTCATGGTCGATCCGCTTCTACCAGGAGATTGCCGTCAACCGCGTGCTCGACGCCATCATCAACGGGCGCGACCGAGTGCTTCTCACGCTGGCCACCGGTACCGGGAAAACTTCGATTGCATTTCAGATCGTCTGGAAGCTGTTCAACGCGCGTTGGAACCTGATTGAGTGGAAGAAAGGCGCAGAACCAACGCGCCGCCCGCGCGTCCTGTTCCTTGCTGATCGCAATAACCTCGCCGACCAGGCCTACAACGACTTCGCTTCCTTCAATGCGTTCTCCGAAGATGCCATGGCCCGCATCAGTCCGGACAGCATTCGCAAGAAAGGTAAGGTCCCGAAGAACGCCAGCATCTTCTTCACGATTTTCCAAACGTTCATGAGCGGGCCGCCAAAGGACGGGAAACCTTCGCCATACTTCGGCGAGTATCCGCCTGACTTCTTCGATTTCATCGTTATCGACGAGTGCCACCGCGGCGGCGCCAACGATGAGAGCAACTGGCGCGACATCATGGAATATTTTTCCCCGGCCGTGCAGCTGGGACTTACGGCCACGCCCAGACGTCAGGAGAACGTTGACACCTACAAATATTTCGGCGACCCCGTTTACATCTACTCGCTGCGCGAGGGCATCAATGACGGCTTCCTCACACCCTTCCGAGTGAAGCAGATTGCCACCACGCTCGACGATTACGTCTATACGCAAGATGACTTCGTGGTGGACGGCGAGGTGGAAATCGGCAAGCGCTATTTAGAAGCCGACTTCAACCGCATCATCGAGATCGAGGCGCGCGAAGCCCACCGGGTAAAAGTGTTCATGGAGCAGATCGACCAGAACGAAAAGACGCTGGTTTTCTGCGCCACGCAGGAGCATGCGCTGGCCGTGCGCGACCTGATCAACCAGTTCAAAACCAGCACCGACCCGAACTATTGCCAGCGCGTCACCGCGAATGACGGCGAACTCGGCAACCAACACCTGCGAGATTTTCAGGACAACGAAAAAACCATTCCCACGATCTTGACCACGTCCCAAAAGCTCTCCACCGGCGTGGATGCACGCAACATCCGCAACATCGTGCTCATGCGGCCGATTAATACCATGATCGAGTTCAAGCAGATCATCGGCCGCGGCACGCGCCTTTACGACGGCAAAGACTATTTCACGATCTACGACTTCGTGAAGGCATACCTGCATTTCAGCGATCCGGAATGGGATGGTGAGCCGCTTGAGCCGGAACCGTGCCAGAAGTGCGGTACGTATCCCTGTCAGTGTGAGAAGACGGCGCCGCGGCCGTGCGCGGTGTGCGGGCAGCGTCCATGCCAGTGCCCGAAAGAGCCTTGCGAGTTTTGCGGGCAGCGTCCGTGTGTGTGCAAGAAAAAAGCCACGGTCAAGCTGGCCGATGGGAAGGAACGCGCCATTCAGCACATGATGTCGACAGCATTCTGGCATCCGGACGGCACGCCGATGTCGGCGCAGCAGTTTATGGAGTCGCTGTTTGGAAAGCTACCCGAGTTTTTCAAAAACGAAGAAGAGCTGCGCGCGATCTGGAGCATTCCGGAGACACGAAAGAAGCTTCTGGAAGGCTTGGCAGAAAGAGGCTTCGGCCCGGCGCAACTTTCAGAAATGCAAAAGATCATCAACGCCGAGAAAAGCGATATCTTCGATGTGCTTGCGTACGTCGCTTACGCGCTCTCTCCGCTTACCCGTGAAGAACGGGCCGCCCGCGCCAGGGTCTCTATGAATCATCAGTTTTCCGACAAGCAGCAGGCATTTCTCGAGTTCGTGCTGGGCCACTACGTTTCGGTTGGGGTCGATCAGCTCGATCCCGAACAGCTGGGCTCCCTTCTCCGGCTGAAGTACCTGAACTCCATCTCCGACGCGATCGCCGACTTGGGGAATCCGGAAGAGATCGGCAAGGTCTTCGTCGGCTTCCAGAGGTATCTATACCAATCCGAACCCCGCCGGTAACGATCAGTGACCGGACATCTACCGTTCTCTAAAACCCCGCGCACAATCACAGCCCCGTGTGATCCCAGTCCTAGCAATCATTAATGAAAAAGCAGATTCTAACCAAGGCGGTAGCGGTACACGAGACAACGAGCTCAGAAACGCTAACTCCTTGCGGCTCAAGATTTTACCCGTAAGTTGTTGAGCGCCATAGATTACTTTTCAATTTTCCGCTAACTCGATGATTCCACTAGACCGGGGGGAGGGGGGATACCCCCAATCCAACACAATTTCCCAATTCAGAACTACTGCTTCGTGAAGTCGCAAACTCCACTCGTGTTCTGCGCTGGGGGCGACGGAGGTGTCGCCCAGGGCTTGTTGGTGAAATCGAAGAACTCCGTCATGTCGGGCATTGCGGCGTCGCGTGCTGTGAGTGTCGGCAGGTTCCAGCGCGTCTCAATGAATCGCAGATACGCCGTGTAGTCCATCGGTGTGTGCGACACAAAATTCTTTTTCGCAAACGGCGAGATCACCATGTTCGGCACGCGGCTCGCCGTGATGGTGAAATCTCCAGGCACGTCGCTGGACGTGAGATCCACGGGCTTGATGCCATCTGGACTCGGCACCGCCATCGGAGGCACATGATCGAAGAAGCCTCCGCCCTCATCGTGCGCGAAGAAGATCACGCTATCGGTCCACGACGGCCCCTGCACCACCGCGTTGATCACCTTCGATGCGTACTGCGCGCCAGTTTGCACGTTGATCGGAACCTCACCCTGCTGCGGATTCGCCGGATCGAAGTTGCTGGTGTGCTCCGAAAGTCCGTCGTAAAGCCCGGTCTCGATGTACGAAACTGCCGGCAAATGTCCGGCTGCAGCGTCGCTGAAGAACTGATCCATCGACGCAACTTTCGCTGACACGCCCGGTTGGTTGTAGTACGCGAACTCCTGCAGATACGTGTACAGGTTCTGCTCCTCGGAATAGATCTTCCATGAAATGCCCGCGGCATCGAGTTCCTGCCAGATGGTCTTGGCCGTGAGCTTTCCCGCGCCCGGATCGTGAACATATCCCTGCGACGTTGCCGCGAAAAGATAAGCGCGCTGCGCTGGGCTGTAGCTTGGCACAGGGGCGAAGAAGCGATCATCGATCGCGAAGTTCGACGCCATGAAGTAGTAATAGTTCAGGTCGTTGCCGTCGAAGTATCCCATCACGCGGCGGCCGGTCTGGTCGACCATGGTGATGCCCATCGTGGCCGCGTATTGACTGACCTGGACGGCGAGATTGACGAAGCCATCCATCGGCGCACTGGAACTCGCGCCTGCCGGATTCTCCCAGTCGAAGTTCTTGTGCGTTTCGGTCCATGCGGGCGTGAGGTCCTCGGTGCAAACGGAGCCGGTGTGATAGGCCGCGATGCCTGAGTTGGAATACGATCCCGCGCTCTCATCGTCGATGGTCGCGGGCGATCCAACAATCGGGATGTTATTCGCGGTCCGATAGGTGGTCATCTGCCCGAAGTAGTGATCGAATGAACGATTCTCCTGCAGCATGATCACCACGTGATTCACGGACGTGATATCCGCGGAAGGCGGCCCAGGATTTGGAGGCGGTGTGGGCGCCGGAGGCGGCGTTGGAACTGGAGGTGGTGCCGGACTCGGTGGCGCAGGTGTCGGGGCTGGTGCTGGTGCTGGTTGTGACGCACCACAGCCTAACATCAACACCGCGAGGATGATGCCTGACAGAAAGCCTGACAGAAAGGAGGTACACCTGAAGCGCATACATCTAAGCCTGATTGCCCCAGTTCAGATGCTCATCCGAAGGCTGGTGTTGGCGCAGATCAGGCTCTGGACGAGGCTTTCAGGAGGAATTGCGTATGGCGGCACGCTTTCACTTCTGGGTTTTGGCTTCGGTCTTCTCCGCCGGCGTTGCCGGCGTTCCATCGGCCTTCACGTAGTGTGCGTACCACGCCAGGTAGCGCTCCAGGCGATCTTTCAAGTGCGAGGGCGTCTTGAATCCGTGATACTCGCCGGGATACACCACCAACTCGGTTTCTTTCCCCAGACTCTTCAGCGATTGGTACATCTGTTCGCCGCCGAGGATCGGAACGTTCCAATCAATGTCTCCTCCCATGAACAGCGTTGGGGTGGTCACGTTCGCGACTTTGTTATACATCGAGACGTGATCCCACACGTCGCGCTTCTCCCAAGGACGCCCGAGTTCGGTCTCATAGTCGAGAACGTACTGATCGTGTCCGTACATGGAATCAAACTTGGTGGAACCTGCGCCGGAGATTGCCGCTTTGAAGCGTGTGGTTTGCGTGATGATGAAGTCGGTCGAAATGCCGCCGTACGACCAGCCGCCCACGCCTAACTTGTCGGGATCGACCAACCCTTGAGCGACCGCGTAATCGACCATCGCCATGTCGTCCTGAAAGTCTTTGTTGCCCCAATCGGCGAAGATCGCTTTCGCGTACGGCTCTCCGCGCCCCGTCGATCCGCGCGGATTGGGAAGTAATACCACATACCCGTTCGCTGCAAACAACTGCGGGAGATGATCGAATTCTGAGTAGTACGCCCAGACTGGACCACCATGCGGCCGCAAGATGGCCGGATACTTTTTGCCCGAAACATAATCGAGCGGCTTGTATACGAACCCGCGAACGAGCATTCCATCTTTGCTCTTGAAGCTCACATACTCGGGCATGGACAGCTTCAGCCGCGAGATGAACGCGTCATTCGTGTGCGTGATGCGCTTTGGCTCACTGCCTTCCGCAGCTAAAGTGAAAACTTCGACCGGCCGCTCGGGCGTGGTGATCGTTGCGGCCACGGTCCCGTTTTTCGCAACGGTGTAGGCATAGAGCATCAATCGCCCGCCGATCGCGTGCGTGACATCTCCGCCAGCGACAGGCACCTTGCATAGGATCTGTGTGCCGTCATCATCCGCGAGGAAATAGATGAGATTTCCATCCGAAGAAAATCGTGGACTGCTGGCCATGCGATCGAAGGCTTTCGTGAGCACTTTCGCCTCACCACCGGCCGCGGGCGAAATTGCGACATGTTTCGTCGCGTAATCGAGCAGCTTCGGGTCCAGTTGCGTTACATATGTGATCCACTTGCCATCCGGAGACCATGCGGGCTCTGCATCCGCTCCGGGATTCTTGGTGATCTGCGTCGTATGCGCGCCCTGGTCTGTATTGTCGGCGGCGACAACAAAAATGTTGCTGTCGTAATTCCGGTCAGGATCGGGCATCGTTCGCTTGCTCGAAAATGCCAGCCACTTGCCGTCGGGCGACCATGCGGGCGCCTGATCATCGAAATCCCCGGACGTCACCTGCATCATCTTTTTCGTAGCGAGGTCGAAGACGTAGAGATGCGTGCGCCGGTGATCGAGATATCCGACTTCATCGGCCTTGAAAAGATAACGGTCGATTACATAGGGTCGCGGTGTCTTGCTCTTCTTCGATTCGGCACTCTTTTCCGCGGCGTCCCCGCTCGCGTCATCCTTCTTTTCCTTCGCCTCTTCGATGTCTTCCGGCTTGGGATCGCGCAGCACCAAAGCCATCTGCTTGCTGTCAGGCGACCATGCGAAGTCCTCCACGTCTTGGACTGTTTCGGTAGTCTTCTGCGCCTCTCCGCCCTGACGGTTCAGCAGGTATACCTGCGTCTTACCTTCATTCCGACCGGACAAGAACGCGAGGTACTTTCCATCCGGACTCCATCGCGGGTGGGTTGACGTCTCATCCTCCACCGTCATCGCGATCGGATCGCCGCCTGCCGAGGGAATCATCCAAATCTGGGTGTGGCTCTTGTCGGTTTTGAGCGATGCGGTCTCAACGGTGTATGCAACCCAGGCTCCGTCGGCACTGATCTGCGGATCGTCCACGGCTTTGATCTGGAACTGGTCATCGACAGTGATTGCCCGTGGCGCGGGCGAGGTTTGCTGTCCACTCACGAACACCGACGCAACAACACAGACGAGTCCGAATGCGGAGACCTTCATCCGACGCAGTTTCATTTTTTATCCTGGTAAGTGAAACGATTTACGCGCGGAGTTTACCACAAGCCCAGGACAAGTCCGCTCAATGCGGTGGCTCAGAACCGTGGTGGTCGTGTCCGCGGACGAAGAAGATGTGGTACGTGACTGCGTCCCAGGCATTATGGATGCCGATGAAAAGCAGCAGCAGAGAGGCGGCCGCGATGCCGAACAGGGCGTCGCGTTCATGCAAGCGGGAACTGAACCCGGCGAGCGCGAGTCCTGCATAGGCCGCGAGCGGCAGGACCGCGTGGAAGAGCCAGTCTTCCAGAACCGGTTTGTATAAGTGTTGCGTGCGCATACGGCGCACGACGACGAAGTCGTAAACAATGCCTGCCAGTCCGAATAAGGTCCAGATCAGCGCCACAGGTCCGATGCCTGACCACGGAGCGCACCCTACCGCGGAAAGCAACAGTACTGTTGAGAAATGCACGACCGTCGGGGTGGCAAACGCGTTGCCGGCCTGTCCTTCGTCTTTTGCGACGGGACGATTGGCGATGAGCGTGATCACGACAAATTGAAGTCCGATCAGCGCGCCGGCGGACGAGCCGACAATGACGTAGAAGTTTTCCCATCCGTCGAGTGCTGGCATGTTGGTAAGCGATCGTTCGGACTCTTCTGGTGCGGATAAAGATATCGCAGAATGGCGAATAACGTCAGGCCGCAGCCGAGTACCTTGCTGCCAGCTATCGCGATGGTCATAAGGGTGAGGGCGAGACTCCCTCACGGCAGCCGGGACGCCGGCGCTACAAGTTGAGCACGACGGCGGCATCGAAGCTTGAATAGTATTTCTTCACGTCGCCGGTCCCGTACTTCTTCCGGAACTTCTCGACCACCGAAGATACCTGTGCTGGATCGGTCGTTGGCGTGACCAGAACTTCGTGCTTCGCTCCACGCGCATCGATCTGCATCTTCGGATTCTTCAGGACATTCTGGTACCACTGCGTTTTCGATCCCTGCACCGGCAGCAAGTAGAGGGTATCGCCTTCCAGAACGAACCAGACCGGGTTTGAAATCGTGCGTCCGGATTTTCTTCCTGTCACGCTAATCGTGATTTCGCGATAGCGCGAAAGGAGGTCTTCCAGAGAATCACTCTTTCCTGACATACGAACTCCTATCTCTTCCTTGAATCTGAATCTCCATGCGCTTCGAGAACCCTTGCTTTCGCGATCACATGGAGAGTTATTCCAGCATTTTCCCTTTCGTTTCCGGCAACTGCGTAGTCATCAGTGCCGCGAGCAGATATCCCGCCGCGCACAGATAAAAGGCCCAACTCAGTCCTTTCGTCTGCCCCACGCGCCCAATGACTAGCGGAGCCAGCGAGCTCATGGTGCGTGCCCCGTTGTACGTAAAGCCCAGGGCTCTCGCCCGAACCGAGGTAGGGAAGATCTCGCTGCCCATGATCCCCGACCCCGAGAAGATTCCGGTCCCGAAAAAGGCTACCAGAGTGCCCACAAGGAGCAGGGCACCTTGTTCGCGTGCCGCCGCATACAGCGGGATCAAAGCCGCTGCCAAGAGCGTGTAGATGAGAAACGCATTGCGACGTCCCAGGTGATCGGCGACCCATCCGAAGCTCAGATATCCGGGAAACATTCCGAACAGATTCAGAACGACCATGAGTGCCGTCATGCCCAGCACGCCGAAGCCTCGTCCGCCTTGTTCGACCGGCAAAGACAAATACGGCGGAATCCAGGTGAACAGACCCCACCACGCAAACAAAGAGAAGAAGTTGAACAAAAGCAAAGCAATCGTGTAACGCAAATACGGAGCACGAAAGATAGCAATAGTCGGAACGTGAGATGTTCGATCTAGAGCCCCCGCATTGATGGGTGCCCCACTTCTCCCCGAAGTGGCGAGAAGCGGAGACATTCTGTCCTCCATCGGATTGGTAGACGAGGCTCCGTCGTCGCCGTGGAAGAGCGGCGCTTGAGCGCCGCGTGAAGGCATCCTTGGGGACATCGTTTTGGCCCCGGAGTGCTCCCGCCACATTTCGGACTCTGGCACGCTTCGTTGAATCCATAGCGTAGCCAGCGCGGGAAGAATCCCCACAAAGAACACCGCTCGCCATCCGAAATAGCGCGAGACCGGTCCGGCGACTAGAGCCGCTACGGCGAATCCGATCGCCCACGAACTTTGCACGATTGAGATTGCCTTTGCCCGCAACTCAGTCGGCCACGTCTCCGCGACTAATGTTGCACCGGTGTTCCACTCGCCTCCCATGCCCAATCCCAAGACGAACCGTGCGCCAGCCAGCATCAAGATACTCGTGGCGAGTCCCGAAGCAAACGAGCAAATCGAATACGTAAGAATGCTTGCCATCAGGGCCTGCTTGCGCCCGATGCGGTCGGCGACAAACCCGAACAGCACTCCCCCGATCCCGGATGCTAACAGTGTCAAACTGCCGAGCGATCCGGCGGTCGCTTTGCTCATTCCCAGATCGCGCATAAGCATGGCGAGCACAAGCGAATAGAGCATGGCGTCGAATGCATCGAGCGCCCAACCCATCGACGCAGCCAATAGTGTCCGCCGCTGTCCAGGCGTTGCCTGCTGAATCAGTTGAATAGGACCGATCGCCATGGGAATGAAAAGGGCCCGCCGATTGTAATGGAAGGAATTGTTGATTGTGGATTTTTGATTGTTGAATGAAGTCCAACCCACTCAAGCACTCCGCTAGGCTCTTCATTCAACAATCACGATTTAACAAACTGGTTACCGGCGGTTACTTCGGTGCGAATGGATTGACATTCCGGTGACAAGCGTTCAATTTCGCTGTTCTACGCTCTCATCATCTCCCCGAGAACAGAATCAGAGGTCATCGTTATGCAATTTCGTTCTGCGGTTCGAATCTTCATTTTCCTGTGTGCCAGCCTGACGCCATGCTTCGCGCACCATACCGCCGTAGTTACGAACAAAGAGAATGACGTCGAAAATATCACCTCGGCCCAGTTGGCAAAGATCATCCGTGGCGAGTTCAAGAAATGGCCTGACGGCAAAGCCGTTGTTCTCGTGCTTCATAACAATTTTGCGGGTGAGAGGGAGGCGCTCGAGCACCTGAACAAAATGTCGGCTTCCGATTGGAATGCGTTTGTCTCCTCCCATCGGGAATCCATCGTGTTCGTCGACACAGATGCGGACGTCCTGCGCGAGGTACAGACGGAACCGGGCGCTCTAGGCCTGATCGAGGTCCATTCCATCGACGGTAGTGTGAATGTCTTACACGTCGACGGTAAACTGCCGATGGAGTTCGGCTACCTGCCTCACTAGCGCTACTAGTTTTTGCGATTGACCTCGCGTCCTGCTACGATCGCTGACGCTTGCGATCGGGAATGCCTCCACTTCACATCGCGCCCGCCGCGCCCGGAGATGAAGAATGGTGCGCCCGGCTGATGGCGTCGTCTGAACCCTGGATCACCTTGAAACGTGATCTGGAGTCCTGCCGCCAAGTTCTTCGCCGTCCGGGTGGGGAACTCTTCACCGCGCGCGATCAGAACAGCAAACAGCTTCTGGGTTTCATCCTAATCGCGCCTTATGGGCTGGCCGGGTCACCCTATATCTCTTCGATTGCGGTTGCACCGGATGTGCAAAGTCAAGGCCTAGGCTCGCAGCTACTGCAGTTTGCCGAGCAGCAGTATCACGATCGGCGACATCTGTTTCTGCTCGTTTCTTCATTCAATCCTCGCGCCCAACAGTTTTATCGCCGACACGGATACGAACGTGTCGGCGAAATCCGCGACTACATCGTCGCCGGCCATTCGGAGCTCATATTTCACAAACGCCTTCCAAGACAGACGCTGTAAGCTCGGCCGGGAAACGCCTCGTCCTGCTGCTCGCGGCCGCGGCGTCCGCCGGATACATTTGCCGGGTCGCCATCACCGTGGTTGCGCCGGGCATCATGCGCGATTTCGCTTTGACCCAGACGCAGATGGGCACGATCTTCAGCGCCTTCCTGGTTGGATACACGGCGTTCCAGGTGCCTTCCGGATGGCTCGCCGACCGGATGAGCTCCCGGCGCATCTTTCTCGCTCTCTGCGCCGGATTCACGCTTCTAACGCTTCTCACCGCCGTAGTTGGATGGCACGGAATCAGCGCGGCTCTTCTGGTCCCGCAACTGTGGCTGATTCGTGGAGTTTTTGGCGTGATAGCAGCCCCAACCTATCCCACGTCCGCGAGAACGATTGCAGTCACCATCCCTGCACGGTTGCAAGCGCGCGCTAATAGTGCGGTGCTGGCGAGTGTCGGCGTCGGCTCCGCCGTAACACCTTTGCTGCTGACGCCTATTACTACCCATTACGGATGGCGCGTCGCATTGTGCGTGGCTGCGGGTCTCAGCGCGATCGTGTGGCTTCTCTGGTTTCTGTTTGCTCCGAGAGAACATCACGAATCGAAACTCGCAACGTCGGTTGCTGATTCAGGCCACCACTCGCCCCACGTCCATCGGCCTCTGCGGTCCTCGAGTTTCTGGTTTCTCTTCTCCAGCTATCTGTTGCAGGGATACCTCGGGTACATCTTCATCTTCTGGTTCTATCTCTATCTGGTTCAGGTGCGTCATCTGGAAGTTCTGAAGGCCGCAAGCTTCACTGCGCTTCCGTGGATCGCCACTACAGTGGCAATTCCGCTCGGCGGCGTCTTTTCCGATCTCGCCGTGCTTCGCATTGGTGCGACCTGGGGACGCCGGAGCCTGCCGCTGGCCGCGCTCTGCATTTCGGCGATTTTCCTGGTCATCGGAGCGCGCACTCCCAGCGCCAACCTCGCCGTCGCTGCCCTGACCGTTTGCACGGTGCTCGTGATATGCACCGAAGGTCCGTTCTGGGCCACAATGGCGCAGTTATCCGGAGAGCACAGCGGCATCGCGGGTGGCACAATGAATTTCGGAAGCAACATCGGAGGCGCAATTTCGCCAGCGCTCACGCCATGGCTTGCAGAGCGTATCGGATGGCAATCCGCCCTGACATTGACTGCAGGATTGGCGCTCGTCGCAGGATTGTTGTGGTTGGGCGTACGAATCGGCGAAAACAACTCAGGGCAGAACAGATGAGGACGGTGAGCCCCGCCGGAAATTGGCTTCAGGAGTCTCGAACGGACCTCGAAGAACCGTGGAAGAGCGGCCCTTCAAGGGCCGCGTCAGAATGGATGAACCTAATCGGGCTTTAGCCCCTGAAGCAATTCTTCCCGAGCAGATGAAAATACCGCCGCGCCTTCTTCACGTCCTGCGCAATCTGCTCGCGAAGCGCGTCTACTGAGGGGAACTTAATCTCATCCCGCAAGCGGTCCAGGAAACAAATCTCAACTTCGGTCTCGGGCGTCAATTCGATCGGATGGAAATTCAGCAGATGCGTCTCAATCGCGAATAGCTCGTTTCCGAACGTCGGACGATTTCCGACGTTCGTAACCGAGTCAAATCGTTCCGCCGCCACGCGCGTCCACGTGATGTACACCCCGTCTTTCGGCACCAGTTCTTCGTAGCGTGCCAGGTTAATCGTAGGCACGGTGTACTTCGATCCATAGCCCCGACCGCGGCCCGGTGCTCCCAGGATACAGAATGCGCGCCCCAGCAGATGCCGTGCACGGCTCACGCGTCCATCCTTGACTAACTTTCGGATCTGGCTGCTCGAGACTGTCTCCCCGCGCAGCTTCATCTCGGGATACGCCTTGACCTCGAATCCCATCTCCCGCCCGAACTCCGCCAGCATGTGCATGTCTCCGGCGGCCTTGTGCCCGAAACGGAAGTTGAAGCCTTCATGCACCTCGCGCGCGTGCAGTTTTCTCTTCAGGATTCTTTCCGCAAACTGTCGTGGCGTCATCAACGAGAGATCCCGACCGAAGGGAAGCAGCAGCGCAGCATCGATCCCGGTGCCTTGAAGCCAGCGCATCTTCTCGGGCGTCGGCGTCAGCAGTTTCAGTCCGGCGTCAGGTTTCAGAATCCTCGCCGGATGCGGCTCGAACGTGATCGCCACCGCCTTCGCACCATTGGCGTGGGCACGCGAAACAATCTCGCTCAGCACCTTCGCATGGGCGCGATGCACTCCATCAAAATTCCCTACGCTCACGTACGTCGGCCCGTAATCGGCAGGAATATCCTCGAGATGCTGAAAGACGTGCATAGAAAATCGGACGTTGGACCTTCGACCTCAGATCTCAGACCTTAGCCAAAACCCTATTCCTTCGTCTGTTTCGGATGTTTGATGCACAGAGTCGGAGGTCTAAGGTCAGATTTCGAACTCCAGCTTCAATCCGTCATGCGCCAAGCGCACATGCCTAGGCAGCGTCCCATTCGTCGCCTCGTGGCCCAAGTCGTGGCAGATATGCGTAAAAAATGCCCGCTTCGGCCTCACGCGATCCACAATCGCCAGAGAATTCTTCACCGTTGAATGCGTCGGATGCGGCTTATGCCGCAGCGCATCGAGGAATAGGATATCGAGGCCTTCCAGTTGATCCAGTGACGACTCGGGAATTTCGCTGTGATCGGTCAGATAGGCCGCGGAGCCAAATCGATATCCGTATATCTGCGCCTCGCCGTGAATCAGGATCACGGGCTCGAACCGCGCACCAAAGACTTCCACCGGCCCGTCAATCGGCCGTAACTCCAGTTGCGCCAGGCCACCAAATTTATAGTCGGCGTCAAAAATGTAGGCAAACATCTTGCGCAAAAATGCAGCGGCATCAGGGCGAGCGTAGAGCGGCAGCTTATCCGGCTTGTGCTGAAAACTCAGCGGCCGCAGGTCGTCGATGCCCAAAATGTGGTCGGCATGGGTGTGCGTGTAGAACACCGCATCGATGTGATTGATGTTTTCGCGGACCGCTTGTGTATAGAAATCGGGAGTGGTGTCGATCAGCACCACTTTCCCGCCGTATTCCAGCATGATCGAAGGTCGCGTCCGCCGGTCGTGCGGATCGCTCGAGTGGCAAACAGCGCAGTCACATCCCAGCGTGGGCACACCCATTGATGTCCCACTACCTAACACGGTCAAAGTCGCTTTCATCTTTGCGTTCTTAACGCCCCGTCGTCCCCGTCGCGGGTCCGGGTTGCGGCGGACGCGCGATTGCGTTCGTTACCTCCACATACGCCATGCGCAGTTCGTACAAACTATTCTGCAGGAAGTTTTCTTCGACCGTAGTCAGATTGCCTTTTGTCTTCTCGGCCATCAGGCTCAACGTGTCGATCGTCTGCCGGGCTCCAATGATGTCCACGCGCGGCTGCTCGCCCTGTTGGCGCATCAGGCCCAGTTGCAGCATCGCCGTCATGTAGAGTGACGCCAGGAATCGTTCGAACGTGATCTCGAACTCTTTCGCCGAATGCCCGCTCAACTCGACTTCTTTATCCAGGTCCCCCGAAGATTTCTTGTATGCGGCAGCCTGAGCCTCTTGTTCCGCGCTGGTCGGCGGAGTCGGCATGTCGCGGCCCACATCGGAGCCGCCGTTTTCCGGTGCTGACGCTGCAGGTTTCTGCGGAGGAGCTTCTTTCGGAGCTGCCTGGGCCGCGGCCTTCGGAGTCTCCGGCTCTGGCGGAGCATCCGTCCGCAAATCTCCCTCCGACGTGAATAGCCGCCGGTCCGTTACTGTGAAACCAGAATCACTCTTCTTTTCAGCCATAGATCATCCCCAAGAAAAATCAAATTCAAATTGTTACGCAGAATGACGTTCCAGCGCGCCCTGCTCTGAGGCAAATATCCCATGATTCAAAGGCGGTTGTGCGACCGTTGCCTTCGCGCCGCCTATCGTGACTTCACGCCCAGGCGTGCCCGCTTCTCGCCGGATGTACCCAAGAGCGACCGTCGTCTTCCCGCCCTTTAGTTCCAAGGATGCGACGCTGGTGATTTCTCCGATTTCTTTTTCGGCAGCCACAACTTTGGCGCCTGGAGTAATCGTCACGTCACCCTCGAATACGAAGCCGGTAAATTTCCGATGCACCGCACCCCGGGAACGAATTCTCTCGACGATCTCTTGTCCGACATAGCATCCCTTGTTGAAATTTAATGCGCGTGCCTGTTCTGTCTCTTGCGGCAGATCGCGGTCACGAATATCGATTCCATGCGCTGGAATACCGCAGGCTATGCGCCATAACTCTATCGCGTCAGACCCAATCGGCGTTGCTCCATGCTGGACAAGTGCATCCCAGGTTTTCTTGACGTCACCGGGCGCGAGCCAAATCTCATAGCTCTCAAAGCTCGGATCATCTCCGCGTACGATTCTGCAACTCACGCAGGCGCAATCGCATGTACACTTTACCTCTGCCAGTTGCAGGGATTGAAGATCCGGGACCTCGATGCCGGCCTTCGCCAGCACCTCCCGCGACCTGGGTCCGGCGATCCCAAGAGCGGTCATCTCCTCGCTCAGGTTTTTTACTTCCACATCATCCATGATGATGTAATGATCGAACGTCGCCAGAATCTCCTCCACCTGGCTTCGATCGGTCTCAACCAGGATCGATTCTCCTCGGTTATACGCGTACAGGTCGCCCAGAATGTGCCCCTGCGGATTCAGCAAAAAGGCGTAAACCCCGTAGCCCGGTTGGAGATCCCGAACGTTGTTCGTGACCATGCCGTTCAGCCAGCGTACCCGGTCGCTTCCAGCCAGCGAAATCTGGGCTCGATACCCGAGGTCGTACACGCCGCAGCTCGCACGCAACGCCCCGAATTCCGCCTGCGGGTCGCTAAATCTCGTCACAGTCGTGGCCCCGCGATACTCGCCAACATCCGCCGAACGCAATCCATCATGCCGAGTTTGTAGTGCCGTACCCGCCATACTTGTATTCGATTATAGCGACTGTGTTAACGTTCCTGCCGTGGACACGAAAAACCAAAGCAAGAAACGGATCGCCGTGATCCCCGGCGATGGCATTGGCAAAGAGGTCATTCCGCAAGCAGTGAACGTGATAAAAGCAACCGGCGCGGCCGTTGAGACGACGGATTTCGATTGGGGTGCCGACCGATACCTTCGCGATCAAACTACTGTCCCGCCTGACGGATTCGCAATGTTGGCCCGCGATTTCGATGCCATCCTGGTCGGGGCCTTTGGCGACCCCCGTGTGAAGACGAACATCCACGCCAAAGAGATTCTCTTGGGCATGCGCTTCAAGATGGATCTTTACGCCAACGTCCGCCCCGTCCGTCTGCTCGATGCCGCCCTCTGCCCGCTGAAGGGGGTGGAACCGAAAGATGTCGATTTCGTGGTACTGCGCGAAAACACCGAGGGCGTTTACACCGATGCCGGAGGTGTCTTCAAGCAGGGAACTCTGGACGAGATCGCCACGCAGGAAGACATCAACACGCGCAAAGGGGTCGAACGTATCATCCGCTACGCCTTCGAGTATTGCCAGCACCACACCAAACTCGACGGCTCCCCGCGCAGCAAAGTCCTGATGTGCGACAAGTCCAACGCCATGACCCACGCAGGAGGCCTCTGGCAGCGCGTCTTTAAAGACGTCAGCGCCGAGTTCCCGAAGATCACGGCGCAGCACATGTACGTCGACGCACTCTGCATGCAGATGGTCCGTGACCCGCGCCAGTTCGACGTGATCGTCACCAACAACATGTTCGGCGACATCATCACCGATCTCGCCGCCGGACTTCAGGGAGGCCTCGGCATGGCCGCCAGCGGCAATATCCATCCCGGCTGCACGAGCATGTTCGAACCCGTCCACGGCAGTGCGCCGCCAATTGCCGGGAAAAATCAAGCCAACCCGTTCGGTGCAATCCTGACGGCTGCGATGATGCTGCGGCATCTGGGTTTCGAAAAGGAGCCGGACAAAATCGAAGCCGCGGTTCTGGAAGCAGTGCGTAAGAAGAAAACCACGCAGGATGTTGGTGGAACGCTGGGCACAGCGGAAGCTGGTGAGTGGGTGAGTTCCTCGATTGCGCCGTAGGTGGATCAGCTGGATTCTTTGTTCCGACTGGGGAACGGACCGAGTATGAGTCTCAGAAACAGAACGTATGCCAATAGCGATATGATCGCCAACCACCAGGGCCTCATCACAACTGGAAAGAGAAGGACGACTAGCCATAACCATGACGGTCGTTCGGTCCAGGACTTCTGCGGCTCCGCTTCGGTGCCCATGCGGGGAAGTATACCCCTGTCATCCTGAGCGGAGCTGACGATTTGCAATGCAAATCGTCAGGCGGAGTCGAAGGATCCCTAAGCTCGTTTAAGGCACCATCATTCGGAAAGGTCCTTTGCGATCCTTGCGAGTTCCCGGTCATAATCCAGATTTCGCGTCGATGAAAACGATCCTTCGACCCCACGGAAAGCAGATTCGCGCTTTCCGCTGCGCTCAGGGTGACAAAACGCTAGCTTCGTCTTCCCGCCAGCAGCGCCAATTCCCGCCACTTCCAGTGACAGTCGACCTCGACGAACCCAATCTCCCGCATCCAGCCAAGCTGCGTCTCAACATCCAGCAACTTGTTCGAAGGATCCTCCGTCTCCACGGTAAATCCGATCCGATGCAGAAACTCCTCGTGCAGCCGCGGCGAAACTGACGCCACATGCTCCAGGTTGCAAAACACTCCGCCGGGATTCAATGCCTGATAAATTTCGGCATACAGCTCTCGCTTCCTCTCATGCAACAGGTGATGAATCGCAAAGCTCGAGATCGCCGCATCGAACTTGCCCAACGAAGGCAAGGCAACGTCCAAGTTGTGCTCGACGATACTCACCAGAGAATCCCGGGCAAACCGCTTCCGCACGGCCTCCAGCATAGCCGGCGAAAAATCAACCGCAACAGCCTCCGTCTCGGGATGCTCGCGCCGAACCAGCGCCAATAACCGCCCATCTCCCGTCCCCAGATCGAGAATCCGCCGAGTTCCGGCAGGAATGAATTCCAGCAACGCCGCTTCTCCCTCGCCGCGGTGCGAGATCAGGTCTGCACGTTCCAGATAGTCGCGAACGTGTTCGTCGGAGGTCCACAAATTGACAGGATTCGCATTCATATATGCAACTCTAGGGGATTCTGTACACTCGAATGGAGGGAAAAGAGTCCGAATGCGGCTGCAAGGGGTTCTAAGGTCAATTTTGTGGATCGTGCTGTGCGCGGCGATCGCGCATACGAGCGTCCAAGCCCAGAACTCCCAGGATCAAAGCACGATCCAATCTGCGCCGCAACAACCCACTCAGCCGATTCCTCCGCCGGAGCAGCCCCAACAGTCCGAGCAGCCTGAGGTCAAGATCACTCCCCGAGAGGCCGAAGAACTCTTTCACTCCGTCGACGAAATCCTTTCCTTTGACAGCAAAGAGACCGGCCTTCCAGTCAAGCACGAAGTGAAGCGCAAACTCACCAGCCGCGACGAAGTCGTTTCTTATCTCACGAAGCATATGAACGACGAGGACACGCGCCGCCTGCGCCGCTCCGAACTCGTCCTGAAGAAATTCGGTTTGCTTCCGCGCGACTTTGACCTGCAAACATTTCTCGTCGCACTCCTCAAGGAAGAAGTCGCGGGCTACTACGATCCCAAGACCAAAACCGTCAATCTGCTCGACTGGGTTCCGCTCGAAGAGCAGGAGCCTGTGATGGCGCACGAACTCACGCATGCCCTGCAGGATCAGGACGTCAATCTTCAAAAGTGGATGAAGCGCGGCGAAAAGGACCTTGGCGAGATCCGGAAAGACCCCACGCCCGAAGATATTGAAAACGACGAAATGGACAACGCGCGCGAGGCCGTCGTCGAAGGCCAGGCACAGGCCATCATGTTCCAATACGCAATCGCGCCGACAGGCCATTCCATCGTGACCTCTCCCGAACTCGTCAGGGCGATGGAAGAGGAAACTTTGACCGGAACTTCGGGCACGAAAGTCTTTAACGACGCGCCCATCTTCCTGAAAGACTCCCTTACGTTTCCCTATAGCTACGGCATGAACTTTGTGATCGAGTTGCTGCAGAAGGGCGGCAAGCAAAAGGCGTTCGCGTCCGTTCTGCAGAATCCTCCACACACCACCCGTCAGATCATGCAACCGGAAACTTATCTTGATGGCGAGAAGATTCCGCCCATGCACGTCCCCGATTTCAAACACGATTTCAAGGACTACCAGAAATTCGACATTGGAGCGATGGGCGAATTTGATGTGGCGATGTTAGTCGAGCAGTACGTGGGGAAAGACGTCTCCAAAAAGCTCTATCCCGAATGGCGCGGCGGTTACTATTACGCCGCAAAAACAAAGAGCGACCCCGCGGCGCCGCTCGGGCTACTTTATGTTTCGCGATGGTCGACGCCTGAAGCTGCGGCGCAATTCGCAGGAATTTACGCTCACTCTTTGAAAGATCGTTATAGGAAAGCCAGCGAGTCGAGCGATCCGGCTCCGGTTCAGCAAGACGCGCAAAAGGCGTCAGCCCCAGATGAGAAAATGCCCACACCTTTGCAGGGCCGTCACACGTGGTCAACAGAAGAGGGAACTGTCCTCATCGAAGAAAAGGGCGATATGGTATTCGTGAGCGAAAGTTTGGACCCCGCCACTACCAGTGCGCTCGAAAAAGAAGTATTCGGAAGCGCAAACTGAATCTCGTCACTTCTTTCTATTTCCACTCTCTTCCGGCATCTCACCGAGAAAATGCTGAACCTTCGCCGCAACCGTGAACTCTTTTCCCGCGCGCTCGATTGTTAACTTCTTCTCTTGCCCCGGAGTTCCGCCCAGCATCGCCCAGATCTGACCCATGGTTACGCCACGGATTGGAATACCATCGACCGCCTCAAGATGATCTCCCGCCTGCACGCCCTCAACCGCCGGTTTTTCTTCAAACTCCGGTATCCCCAAGACCAGGTATCGCCCGTTGCCCTCAGGACGCAGCACCAGTCCGACAACATCAAAATCAGGAAACTTGAACATCCGTCCGATATCGAAATACACCCTCGAGTGCGTGTAATCCAGTCCGACCCGATAATTCAGGAGCGCCTCCGAGCCGATCAGTCCGGCAGTCACCATTCCGGCCCGCTTCTCGAAAAAATCCATGATCAGCTTGGGCATCGAAACGAACGGGACATCAGTCAGAAACAGAGGACCATACTGCACGCGATCCACGCGCATGACGTTCCATTTCGATTCCTCATCCGCGCCCCACATGTTTGCCGATCCGACCGCCCCGGTCATATGAGGCCAGTCCGTATGTGCACTCGCCAGCGCGGTGAACAAATCGTCTGACAAGAAACTGATGCACGCTCCCAAGTCGAGCCCCAGGTTGTATTTCTTTCTTCCAATCTGGCTGGGAACTTGAATCAGACCATTTTCAGGATTCACTTTCACCTTGTCGGAAGTGCCTAAAAAATGAATGCTGCCCGGAACGCCGATCGAGAATTTGCGCTCCGGAAAATCCACCAGTACGTCGTAGTGCCGCAAGATTGTTGACGGGATATTGATCTCCGCGTTCATCCCCAAAGCGAGAATGGCCGCAGCAGTGACGGGACGAAGAGGAATCTTCACTACCTTCACGTCTGTGAGCGGAATAGGCATCCCCCCAACGGCAATTTCAGATGGAGCCGGGGCTGAACACTCGTGTTCGCCGCAAGTCACATTCAACCCAAGTGCAGTCGCGAGATGTCGCGACATGTACAGATCGGGATTTCCGTTATCCACCCAGGCGCGAACGCTCTGCCACGTTCTGTTCGGCAGCAGGACGTCAGCCTCGATGACGATCCGGTTGTGATCGATCATCGCAGGAACGGTCGCAAGCTTCTCCTGTGCAGAAAGCGAAGGAAGCAATAACAAGAAGAAAGCGGCAATCAGCATTCGCATTAACAAAATTGTAAGCCCACCAACGTCCGTGGAATTTGTCATTCCGACGCGACAGCGAGGAATCTGCTTTTGCCGGAGGCATCGATCGCGCATGCGACAGCAGATTCCTCGCAGTTTAGCCGCTGCGGAATGACAAATTCCAACGTCCGGCGAACGGCGCAACCGCGCTGATGTCGGCTCAATCACTCCTGTATAATCACCAGTTTGTCTCAGCCCTCATTTTTATCTGGAGGACGTTTGCCTCAGGCGGATATCGGCATTATTGGCGGCAGCGGGCTCTACTCGATGCCCGGCCTCACCAAAATCAAAGAAATCAAACTCCGGACACCATTTGGCGCTCCGTCCGACGCTTACGTCTGCGGCACACTCGAAGGCCGCAAAGTTGCGTTTCTTGCCCGCCATGGCCGAGGACACCGCCTCATGCCGAGTGAGCTCAACTTCCGCGCCAATATTCATGGATTTAAGCAGCTTGGGGTCGAGCGCATCGTTTCCATTTCCGCTGTCGGATCGCTGAAAGAAGAACATAAGCCTCTCGAATTCGTGATCCCCGATCAATTCTTCGATCGTACCCGCCATCGCATCGACACATTTTTCGGAGAAGGCATCGTTGCCCACATTGCCTTTGCCGATCCCGTCTGTGGAGAGCTTGCCGGTGTAGTCGAATCCGCCTGCAAGCGTGTCGGAGTTGTGGGCAAGCACGGCGGAACGTATCTTTGCATGGAAGGTCCCCAGTTTTCGACAAAAGCCGAGTCGAACGTCTACCGCGGACTCGGCATGGACGTCATCGGCATGACCAACCTGCAGGAGGCAAAGCTCGCGCGCGAAGCCGAACTCTGCTACGTCACCGTCGCCATGGTGACTGATTATGACTGCTGGCATCCGCATCACGATTCCGTCACGGTCGATCAGATCGTGGCCGTGCTGGTCAAGAACGCCGAGAACGCGGCCAAAGTTGTCCGCCAAACTGTATCCTCGATGCCCAGAGATCGCTCCTGCAAATGCGGTGCAGCCCTGGCCCACGCGATCCTGACCGATCGAAAGAAGATCCCGGCGCCCACGAAGAAGAAGCTAAATCTGATTATAGGAAAGTATCTGAAGTAAAGGACTGTGACATAAAGTTTCCGGAGCTATCGGATCAACAAAACTAAAAACTGATCCTTGGCCCCTGATCCCTAATCCCTATCCAAGGAAGCGCATGAGCATACTCGTAGTCGGTTCGGTCGCATTCGATGACGTTACCTCTCCCTCTGGCAGCGTGAAAAATGTTCTCGCGGGCGCTGGCACCTACTTCTCCCTGGCGGCAAGCTACTTCACGCAGGTGCGCGTCGTCGGAGTGGTCGGCGAAGATTTTGGTCCGGAGCAGGAAAAGGTGTTTCGGAATCGCGGCATCGACATCCGCGGCATCGAGCACGCAAAAGGGAAGACCTTCCGCTGGGGAGGCACCTACACCGATAATCTCAACGAGGCGAAAACCGACTTTACGCACCTCAACGTTTTCGAAACATTCCAGCCGCGCATCCCGAAAGAGTACGAGGACACCGACTTCCTGTTTCTCGCCAACATCCAGCCCACATTGCAGGCGCACGTTCGACGCCAGATGAGTCGTGTCCGTCTCACCGGATGCGACACGATGAATTATTGGATCAAGGGAACGCCCAGCGAATTGGCCGAAACCCTGAAGCTCGTCGATGTCCTGCTCATCAACGATACCGAAGCGAAGATGCTCGCCCACGAGACCAACCTTCCTCGCGCTGCGCAGAAGGTTCTCGCCATGGGCCCGCAGGCTCTCGTCATCAAGCACGGAGAATATGGCGCCACCATCTTCTTCCGTGAAGGAGCCTTCGGCATAGGACGCCATCCCTTCCGCGCCCCCACGCTTCCCATCGAAGAAGTCAAAGACCCGACTGGCGCTGGCGACTCTTTCGCAGGCGGTTTCATGGGCTACATCGCGTCACAAAAAGAACTGAATCGCGAAGTCCTGAAACGCGCTCTGTTTTACGGAGGTGTTATGGGATCGTTCGCCGTCGAGCGTTTCGGAACCGAGCGCCTTCAGTCGCTCACGCGCGAAGAAATCGACGAGCGCTTCCAGATCTTCCGCGAACTGACACATCTCGAATAGTCTTATTGGCTCATCCTTCGTGATTTTCGAAGAGGGCAATTCCCGAAGCAGGGCAATCATGCGGAAACCCCAAACGAAAGGAACGGGACCATCCCACTGGGATTCCGAAGTTCGGCTGCTCCTTTGGCTCGCCACATGCGTTTCCGTCCTGTCATTCCTTTACTACTTCCGGCGCGGCGAAGTTCTGCTCTACGGCGACGCCGTCGCCCACATCAACATCGCTCGCCGCGTCTTCGATTCCAAAACGCCCGGGCTTCTGCAACTCGGCACCGTATGGCTTCCGTTGCCGCATTTGCTCATGATCCCCTTCATCGTCTCGATGAAGATGTGGCGTACGGGCGCCGGCGGATCCATCCCATCGATGGCCGCTTATGTCTTCGGCGTGATCGGGATTTTCCGACTTACTCGTAATGCTCTTTCCTCAACGGCTGAACCGGACCCTCCTGCGCGAATCGCAGCCTGGATCGCCGCCGCAGTCTATGCCGCCAACCCGAACCTCGTCTACATGCAAGCCACCGCCATGGGAGAGTCGCTCTATCTCGCGTTCTTCATTTGGGCCGTGGGCTATCTCGTGGAGGCTGTAAAAAGCGACCCAAAGGCGCTGCTCAAATGCGGTCTGTGCCTCGCCGCAGCCTGCCTCACGCGCTACGACGGATGGTTCCTCACAATTGCCATTACTGCCTCTGTGTTGATGTATTCGATCTGGTCAGAGGATCCTTACCACGTCCGTGGAATGGCGGTCCTCAAGGGCCGTGTCCCAGTCGCAGAAAAATCCGGGGTTTTAGCCCACCGCGGACGGCTGATCCGGTTCCTCCTCATCGCCGCCACCGCTCCCGCTCTCTGGCTCGCCTATAACGGCATCGTCTATCGCAATCCACTCGAATTCGAAAACGGCCCCTACTCAGCCAAGGCCATCGAAAAAAGATCGCAGAGCGCCAGCAATCCCGGACACCCGGGCAGCGGTAGTCCTGGTACCGCAGGCCTATATTTCCTCAAAGCTGCGCAGGACAACATGGCGGAAAATCAGTGGCTGCAACGGGAGTGGATCTTTGTCCTGTTGGCAGCCGTAATCTCGCCTTTTCTGACAGTTCCAAACAACAGGAAACTATCCGCCTCAGCCTGGCCGCTCGCGTTCCTTCTGATCCCTATCCCTTTCTACGCGCTGTCTATCGCCTATGGCGGCGTTCCCATCTTCATCCCGCAGTGGTGGCCGTTTACTCACTACAACTCCCGTTACGGACTGCAAATGCTACCCGCGTTCGCCACCGCAGTCGCCCTGTTGATCAACTTCTTACTCCGTCGCAGTTGGGATCGCCGGTTTCGCGCCGCCTTTATCTTTGCCCTGCTGGCAATCGCCGCCGCCAGTTACGCATCGGTTTGGCTCTCCACTCCGATTACCCTCGCGGAAGCCCGAGTCAATATGCGCACGCGCAATCAACTCGAACGCGAACTCGCCGAGTGGCTCGAGAAATCGCCGCCAGACGCAACCCTACTCATGTACCTCGGAGACCACGTCGGAGCCGTCGAGCGCGCCGGAATCCCCTTGAGCCACACCATCAACGAAGGCAACCACCGCGTCTGGAAGCAGCCTACCGATCCCCAAGGGCTATGGGAACGCGCCCTCGCCAATCCGCGGCAATATGCCGACTACGTCCTTGCGTTTGACGGTGATCCCGTCTGGCAAGCTGTGCACGACCTGCATCTTCGCGAGCTCGTCGAGATTCACGTGACCGGACAAGCCCGCGCCATTCTGTACCGCGCCCGGTAATCATGCGGGTTAATTCGGCAGAGACTGCCAGGATGATAAAATCCGGCCATCCGCAACACTCTGATGCAGGCAGAACGCGCACATGGACTGGCAAAACCTCGTTGACCGTATGCACAGGGAGATATCCACCGGCTTGGTCAGCACTTCGCTGGTCCGTCTCATTTTGGCCGCGATCCTCGGAGGCGCCATCGGACTCGAGCGCGAACTCAAACATCGCGCCGCCGGTTTGCGCACCAACATGTTCATCTGTTTCGGCGCCGCTCTGTTCACGCTGCTCTCGCGTGGCCTGGCGGCCGAACCCTCGGATTACACGCGCATTGCCGCCCAGATCATTCCCGGCATCGGCTTCATCGGAGCGGGATCGATCTTGCATACGCGTGGCCTGACGAGCGGCCTGACTACCGCTGCCACCATCTTTGTCGTCGCGTCCGTTGGCATGGCCGCTGGAGGCGGTCTCTACCTCACCGCCATCTTCGCCACTTTTCTGGTGCTCGCCTCACTTTTCCTGCTTGGACACCTGGAAGAAACCTTCAACATCAAAGTTCTGATGTGGAGCTATGAGGTCAGCGGCTCCAGCATGGAAGAAATCAGCCATGAGGTGAATCGCATTCTCGAAAGTCATCACCGCCTGATGCAGAACGTCCTCAGTGGAGATACCGGCCAGCACATCCGCGTTCAGTTCGACGTAGAAGGGTGTGCCAGCGAGCAAAAGCAGTTCTTCCGCGAGTTGAAAGCTTCAACCGTCTTCGGCGGGGCCATGTCTCTGGGCAGGGTGGAGCGCGAGTGAATCCCGAGCCTCGAACCATCCCATTCGTCAAAGCCAGTGCTTGCGGCAACGACTTTTTGCTCATCGACGCCGCGCTTGCTCCACCCGACATTCAGGCCTTCACCCGTCGAATCTGTGATCGCCACGACGGCGTTGGTGCCGACGGCGTCGAGTGGATGTCGCCTCACTTCTCGGCCGACCTCGAAATTCGCCTGATCAATGCCGATGGTTCGCCTGCCGAGATTTCCGGTAACGGCACCCGGTGTGTCGCAGCCTACGTTTGTGCCATGCAGGAAAAAGAACGCGTTTCGATTTTGACCGGAGCGGGTGTCAAAATCTGTTCTCTGACCTCTCGCCGTGATTCGGAATACGAGTTCGAAACGGAGATGGGACAACCCGCCATACAGCCCGAGCTTGCCGTCAAGACTCCGGCAGGGGATTTTCGCGGAATCCCGGTCTCGATGGGCAACCCGCATTATGTGATCCTCGTGGACGAGTTCGCGAGGAACTGGCAATCGCAAGCGGCTGAGATTCAGAATTCCGCTTCATTCCCAGAGGGCGTAAACGTCGAATTCGTCAGGGTCGACAGTAAATTCGACCTTCGCGTGCGTTTTTATGAGCGGGGCGCCGCTGAGACGCTCTCTTCTGGAACCGGATCGTGCGCCTCGGCCGCCGCTGCCATGTCGATTGGCCGCGCCGCATCGCCCGTGAAGGTCCATGCGCCGGGCGGTACGCAGACGGTCCGCCGGGTAGGAGACAATATCTTCTTGCGCGGCCCGGCGCGCCTGCTATGCCGTGGAGAGTTCTTTCTGAGTTGACGCCTGGGCGCGATGTGCCCGCGGCAGCAGAACAATGCCAGATTCGGATTCCCAAATCGTGAAGCCTCCTGCTCTTCGGCCGGGCGACACTATCGGCATCATCGCTCCTGCCAGCAATGTGAAGGCCGAAGAGCTCAATGCGGGAGCCGAAGCCCTTCGCCGGGCCGGCTACCAGACCGTTTACCTGGATTCGATTCTCGACCGCGACTTGTACTTCGCCGGGTCCGTCGACCGTCGTGTCCGAGAGTTCGAAGAAATGTTCGCACGTGATGACGTTCGCGCCATCGTCTGTGCGCGCGGTGGCTATGGTGCGAATTATTTGCTGAGCAAAATCAATTTCGACCGAATTGTCACGCACCCTAAGATTTTTGTCGGATATAGCGATCTCACATGTTTCCTGACAAGTTTTACCGACGCTGGTCTGGTCACATTTCACGGACCGATGGTCGCGAAAGATTGGGCACACAAAGATGGAGTGGATCTTCATTCCTGGCAATCCGCACTTTCGCAGTCCCGCACCTACGACGTCGCACTGAACTCCGGGGGGACGGCGCTCGCTGAGGGAGAAGCCGAGGGAGTGTTATATGGAGGCTGCCTTTCGATCCTGGTCGCCTCCCTAGGGACGCCTTACGAAATCAAGACAGCAGGCAAAATTCTCTTCATCGAAGACATCGCAGCGAAGCCGTATCAGATCGATCGCATGCTCATGCAACTGAAGCTCGGAGGACATTTCGAAAACGTGCGCGGGCTCATCTTCGGCGAAATGCTCGATTGCCGACAGGCTCCCAACCAGGACTACACGCTGCCGGAGGTAATTAAACGAATCGTCGCCGATCTGGGGATACCAGTAGCCTTCGGATTGAAATCCGGGCACGTCAGCAACCACAACATCACGCTTCCGTTCGGCGTACGAGCAAAACTTTCAGTTGCCGCTAGCGGGGTAAGCCTGCGCATAGAAGAATCATCCGTTAGCATTTCTTCGTGAACCCTCGTGTCCTTGGTGGTAAATGATTTTCAAAGTATGACGAGACCAAAGCACATCCATCTGATCGGCATCTGCGGTACCGCCATGGCGTCTCTCGCCGGAATGCTGAAACAGCGCGGATTTCACGTCACCGGCTCCGACGCCGCCGCTTATCCGCCCATGTCCGATTTCCTGCGCGACCTCGGCATCCCCGTCGCGCAACCGTTCGATGCGAAGAATCTCGACCCGCGGCCCGATCTCGTCGTAATCGGTAATGCGATCTCCCGAGGCAACGTCGAGCTTGAACATGTCCTCGATCAGCGTCTCGATTTCTGCTCGCTCCCGCAACTCCTTCACGACGAATTTCTCCACGGTAAAGAAGTGCTCGTGGTCGCCGGTACCCACGGCAAGACGACGACAACCTCAATGCTTTCCTGGATCTTCCACTCCGCGGGACTCGATCCCTCGTTCCTCATCGGAGGCATCGCCGAGAACTTCGGCTCCAGCTTTCATCTCGGCAAGGGCAAGCACTTCATCCTCGAAGGCGACGAATACGACACCGCGTTCTTCGACAAGGGACCGAAGTTCCTGCACTACTTTCCCGACTCCATCATTCTGACATCGGTCGAATTCGACCATGCCGACATCTACAAAGATCTCGATGCCGTCGAGACCGCCTTCAAACGTCTGGTCAATCTTGTTCCACGCCGCGGAAAGATCGTCGCCTTCGACGGAGCCGCAGCCGATGCCACGGAAAGCGCAAGCCTCGAGCGCTGCCTGGCGAAGGCGTTCTGCCCAGTCGAGCGCTACGGTGCCGGTCCGCGCGCCACCTGGCAAGTCGCCGATCTCCGCCTCGACCCAGGCCGCACCACTTGGAGTGTTCTCCACAACGGTAATCATTTCGCGGATTTCGAGTTCCCGCTCGCCGGTGAATACAACGTGTGGAATGCCACGGCTGCCGTAGCTCTCGCGAGCAACTACAGTATTCCGAAAGATGCCATTGCGGCGGCGCTGCAGACATTCAAGAGCGTGAAGCGCCGCCTCGAAGTCAAAGCGCAAGTCAACGGCATCACGATCATCGACGATTTCGCGCATCACCCCACCGCGATCGCCGGAACCCTGAAAGCCCTGCGTGCCCGATATGCCGGATCGCGTCTCTGGGCGATCCTCGAGCCCCGTTCGAACACGCTCCGCCGCCGCGTCCTGCAAAGCGATCTCGCCCGTAGCCTTGCCCAAGCCGACGAAATCATCGTCGCCAATGTCTTCCGCTCGGAAGCAATCCCTGAGAACGAGCGCTTGGAATTACCTGCACTCGCATCTGAGATCAAACAGAACGGCCGTCCAGCGCGGCTTCTGGCAGACGCCGATGCGATCGTCCAAACCATTGCCCCTGAACTTCGCAGCGGAGACGTCGTGGCAATTCTCTCGAACGGTGGTTTTGGCGGCATCTACGAGAAATTGCCCGCCCGCCTGCGCGACTTGGCGGAGAGACGATGACGATCAAGCGCCTCTTGCACATCGCGATTCTCTGGCTGTTCGCCGCCGCGGCTGACGCGGCGCAAGCTGCAAGTAATCCGCTCACTTACACAATTTCCCTGGTCTCGCCGGATCGGCACCTCGTCGAGGTGCAACTCGCGATCCCTCCGGGCCCCGAAGACCATGATCTGCAACTTCCAGTTTGGAATGCTCTGTATCAGGTTCGCGACTTCGCCCAATTCATCAACTGGATTCGCGCCAAAGATCTCTCAGGTCAGTCGCTGCCATTGAGTGAGATCAACGACAGCCGCTGGCACGTTCACGGTGCTGCCCACGGCGCACTCATCGAATACCAGATGTACGTCGATTCCTTCGGTCCGTTCGGCGCGCAATTCAACGCGCATCATGCGTTCTTCAATCTCGCTCAGATCCTGTTGTATCCAGAAGACGGACGAAACTCGCCCATGGAGGTACGGTTCAGCAACGTTCCCGCAGACTGGAAGATTGCCACGCCGTTGAAACCCGAACGGGACGGCTTCTCCGGCGAGAACTACGACCGCCTCGTCGATTCTCCCGTCGAGATCAGCGCATTCCGCGAGTTCGATTTTGATGCCTCGGGAGCTCACTTCCGCGTCATCATCGATGCCGATCCCGCCGACTACGACTCCGAAAAGCTCCTCGCCTCCCTGCACAAGATCGTCGATGCCGCGATCACCTGGATGAATGACCGCCCGTTCGACACGTACACATTCTTCTACCATTTCCCACGCGGACCGGGCGGTGGTGGCATGGAGCATGCCTACTCGACTGCCATCGACATCAATGCTGACACGATCCGCCGGAGTCTTTACCCGGTTAACGCCGTTACGGCGCATGAGTTCTTCCATCTCTGGAATGTGAAGCGCATCCGGCCGCAGACACTTGAGCCTGTGGACTACACCAAGGCAAACTTCACTCGCGCGTTATGGTTCAGCGAAGGCGTAACCAGCACCGCCGAGGGATTTATTCAGTCGCGCGCGGGACTGATTGACGAGAGGCAGTTCCTCGCCGAATTGGGCGAACAGATCAGTGAGCTTGAAAATCGTCCTGCTCATCTCACTCAATCGACTGAGGACTCCAGTCTCGACGCGTGGCTCGAAGGATTCAATTACTATCGCCGCCCCGAGCGCAGCATCTCCTATTACAACAAAGGGGAACTGCTGGGATTCATGCTCGATCTTGCCATTCGCCAGGCCAGTCATGATCAGGCATCTCTGCGTGAGTTGCTGCAGTGGATGAACCTCCACTATGCCAAGCAGGGTCGATTCTTCGACGATTCCAATGGCGTGCGTGAAGCAGGTCAAGCCGTCTGTCGCTGCGATCTGGGTCCCTTCTTCACGAATTACGTTGCGGGCCTCGAAGAGATTCCCTGGAACGATTATCTGAACTACCTCGGACTTCGCGTGGAGCCGCTTAAGATCACCGTCCCTGACTTGGGATTTGTCGCCTCGCGCGGTTTTGATGGGCCCATGTCCGTCGTTGCGGTCACTCCAGGCAGCGACGCCGAGCGTGCCGGACTGCAGGTCGGCGACACTGTCACCGAAGTTCTCGGGAAGCCTGTGGCGGAGGATTCGCAGCAACAGTTAGCACGACTCAAGCCCGGCGATTCGATTACGCTGAAGGTCAAATCACGCCGTGGGCCCGAACGTGAGCTGAAATGGAAGGTGGTCGGCCGTCAGCAGACCTCTTTCGAAGTGAAAGATCTCGATCAGGTCACTCCTGAGCAGCGCGCCCACCGCGCTGCCTGGCTCAAAGGAGAAGCGGAGTCCTCGCCACAATGATCCGCACCATCATCATGCTGGCGTTCTGGGCAGTCACCGCGCCCTTTGCCGCCATCATCGGATTCACCGCCGCATTCCTCACCGGCGACATACGCCCACTCTACTTCCTCTTTACTCGCGGAGCATGGGTCGGCGCTTGGCTCACGGGTGTCCGCGTCGACGTCATCGGGCTCGACCGTCTTGATCAATCCCGCAGCTACATCTTCATGACCAACCACGTCTCGAACCTCGATCCTCCGATTCAGGTTCCTTTGATTCCGCGGCGTACCTCGGTCATGGTCAAAAAAGAGTTATTCAAAGTCCCCATTCTCGGCAAAGCCATGCGCATGGGATCGCTCGTCCCCGTTGATCGCGGCAACCGCGACGCGGGGATTGAAGCCGTTCGCGAAGCGAAAGCTGTCATCAATCAGGGCCTGAACATGATCATCTACGTCGAAGGGAAGCGTTCCTTCGATGGCAAACTCTTACCCTTCAAGAAAGGCCCGTTTTACCTGGCGGTGGAGTGCGGAGTTCCCGTTGTTCCCATGACGATTGTCGGAACGCATTACGCGATGCCCAAAGCGCGCTTCGCAATCAAACCGGGGCGGGTGAAAGTCATCTTCCATCCACCGATCGAGCCAAAAGATTTTGGCGACCGCGAATGCCTGATGGAAAAAGTCCGAGCCGTAATTGAGAGCGGCTTGCCGGAAGAGTATCGACACGAAAAGGCTCTCACTACAGAGGGCACAGAGAGCCATAGGGGAAACAGCGCATAACCTTCGTGGTTTTCTGTAATCCTCTGCGTTCTCTGTGGTTCAAGCCTTTGACTTTCGCAGCGCCCGAACCAACTCGGGGAGCTTCGGCAAGATTGCGGAATATTTCAGCCAGGCTTTGTGATCGACCGCAGGCGCGCCGCTGACCAGCGCTCCAGCGGGGATATCGGCCGCCACTCCGCTCTGTGGTGTGACGATCGCGTTATCTCCAACTTTGCAGTGCCCAACCACGCCGACCTGTCCAGTGAGGATCACGCGATTTCCAATCTCGGTCGACCCGGCAATCCCAACCTGCGAGCACAGCAGCGCGTCTTCACCCACAGTCGAGCCATGTCCGACCTGTACCAGATTGTCGATCTTCACGCCGCGCTTGATATGCGTCTCTCCGACGCTCGCCCGGTCGATGCACGAATTCGCCTGAATCTCGACATCGTCTTCAATCACAACCGGCGCGGGCTGCGGGATCTTGTACCAATGCCCATTGCTCATCCGCGCGAAACCGAAGCCGTCGCTGCCGACGACCACTCCATTGTGCAGCAGCACGTTGTTGCCGAGGCGGCAGTTCTCGCGTACGACGGCATGGGAATGCGCGAAGAAGTTGTTCCCGATCTGCACTCCGCGATAGATCACGGCATGTGCCAGCAGCACCGCGTTCGAGCCGATGTCGACATCTTCATCGATGACCACGTAAGGCGCGATATAGGCTCCCGGGCCGATCTTCGCGCTCCTGTGAATCACGGCCGTTGGATGGATTGCCGGCGAGTATCGCCGCGGCTGATGAAACAACTCCAGCGCCCGCGCAAAAGAAAGATATGGATCTTTCGCGCGCAGCATCGCAGCAGAAATAGCAGGGAAGTCTTCGCCCACAATGACAGCCGACGCTCGCGTAGTCCGCGCGGCCGCCGCATACTTGGGATTGGAAACAAACGAAAGCTCCCCGGGGCCAGCCTGTTCAATCCCATTAAGCCCGGTGATTTCCGCATTGGGGGATCCGTTTTCGAGGCGCAGTTCAAGCGCAGAAGCGATGGCAGAAAGTTTCATGGATGTCGAGTGATGCACCTGAAATCGTACACCACGGCTCGATGAACCATAGGCCGGCAAACCGAGGACGGTTTGTTGACCGGCCCACCCTCTCGCTACTGCACCGTAAGCTGGAAGGTCTGGCTATGGGTCAGTGCCCCACTCGAGGCCGTAACGGTCACTGAGAAGGTACCCGTTGGAGTCCCGCTCACCACGCCAAAGTTCACCGAATTGGAAGGGCCTCCCCCCGGGGCTGGATTTGTAACCACCACGGGGTAGCTGCCGATCGTCCCAGCGTCAGTGTTGTTCAGGAACAAGGTAATCTGCGTTGCGCCCAGGTAATTGGCTGACCGCGGCGAGCCGTTGAACGTCACACTTGAGGAACTGATGAATCCCGTCCCAGTGACCATCAGGCTGTTAATTTGCGATCCGGCGGCAACCTGTGCTGGAGACAACGTAGTGATTGCCGGAACCGGGTTCGACGAGCCCCCTCCACCTCCACTGCTGCTTCCTCCGCAGCTCGGCAGCATAATCAGCACTGCAATCAGAAAGAAGGTAATCGGAATGTGCCGGCGCCGGCCCAGAAGGGGCAATCCGAACAGACATGCGCCCAGCAAAATAGCTGGACCTTTCAATTCCCAGTTCTTACTCTGCAAACCCGTCGTCGGGCGTGCGTGCGACTGCCCGAGTGCGGTGGTCGTTATGGTTAATGTCGTCGGGTTCGCGTTTGCCGAAGCCGTAATTTGTGCCGGATTGAAACTGCATGTGGTCTCTGCGGGCAGACCGGAACACGTGAAATTCGTCACCGTACCGCCAAAGCCGTACAGGCTCGCGACCCCGATTGTAGCGGTCTGGGCTTGTCCGGCGATTACGCTAACTGGGCCTGGGTTATTCAGGTAAAAATCAGGCATTTGGATGATCGCGGTCGCGTTCGAGTCCGGATAATTGGCATCTCCGCTGTAGTTCACGCTTACAGGATCACCGGACGTAACGGTGAACGATCCCGCTGCCTGGCACGCGTAGTAGCCGTTCGTGTTGATGGCATTCGTGCACCCTATCGGTCCAGCCAGCATCACTCCAGTGTTGGCATCCGTGAGCGACACGGTGCCGCTTGGATACGTGGACGTGTTGCCGCTGGATACCAGTGCCGAGATCGATGCCATCGACCCATAGTTCACAATTTGAGAAGTTGGAGTCGGGTACACAATCGGAGGGGCATATTTGATCGAAATATAGGTGGTCGGCGAACTCGAACTGGCGTAGTTTGAGTCTCCACTGTACGTCGCGCTGATGGAGTAGCTTCCGGGAGTGGGGAATGCGGTCGGGTCATAGGACAGCGTTGCATACAAACTAGCGCTGTTTCCGGATCCGCCGCTCGTGGGGCTGTAGCTGGTAGACCCAGGCAGCACTTTTCCGTTCGCAAAAAACGTGACTGTGCCCGTAGGTCCCACACCTGAACTGAAGGTGTTCACGGTGACAGTTATGTTTCCAGCTTGCAGCGCAACGATGCCGTAGGTATTCGGTGTTCCCGTGGTCGTAGTTGCCGGCGTGATGACGATCGCCGTGGTCGACGTACTCGTATTGAAACTGGTGTCGCCCGAATAGCTGGCGCCGATGGAATCGGTGCCGCCCGGCAATTGCACAGTCCAGTCCTCGGCATACCCGTAGTTGTTGACCGTGTAGGTTCCCGCATCGAGCGTCGTTCCGTTATTCGTCAGGCTAACGGTTCCGGTCGGGCAGGCCGTTGCCCCGGTCGTGCTCACTGGTGCGCACAACTTTCCAGCAGCGTTGTCGATGTTCACCCGAAGAATGTACGGCGATCCGTACATCGCCGTATTCGTATCTCCATTCAAGATGTGGTTGTTGGAATCGAATGTCACCAGGAAGGGCTGCGGAGAACTGTTTTCCTTGCTTACCGTCACGCTCACCGGGCTCGAGTCGCTGGCTGCATAAGTGGAGTCGCCGGGATAATGCGCGATGATTGAATACGTTCCACCGGGCAGCATCTCGGTGCTGCTCGACACAGAACCGTTGGTCAGATTGAAGCCCGCAATTCCGCTTGTGCTGCTGGTCGGACTGCCTTCGAGCGAAACCAATCCTGTCGGCGTTCCACTGCCCGACTTCGGCGCAACCGACACTTTGAAGCTCACAGCCTGCCCGTGCGTGAGCGTGGTCGGTGTTACGCCGCTGAGCGTTGTCGTGGACGGCAGCAACGCCACTGATGTCCATTTCGTTACCAGATTGTTTACATCCACCGATCCGAGACCCGTGGCACGGTCGTATCCTGCAGTCGCGCTGTACCCGGTGAGCACGCCGTACGCGTCACCCGCGATTGAGGTTGTGCAATTCGGGGTGCCGCGGACACACGGCATCACATTTGAGCCTGTCGTAACGTCGTGGAACGCTGTCGGCTGCTGTGCTGCCAACTTGTAAAGGATGTAGTTGGCGTTACCCTGGCGCTCGCCGGTCTTCTGGTTCACCAACGCCATGACTCCCGCGAAAGCGGGGGACGATGCCGATGTGCCCCCGACCGCGAGGAAGTAGTAGTTGGGAGACAAACTGCATGGACCGGGCAAAGCATCTGCCATGCACATCATGTAGAAGCTGCTCAGGAAACCGGAACTGGCAAACAGGGAAACATCGGGAATGTCGCGCTTGCCATCATTCGGTACGCCCGTGCCGCTCTGCCACGAGGGTTTCGGGTAGCCACCCGAACAGCTGGTCGTAGTCTGTCCATCGGAGGTCGTGCAAGCGCTCGCGCCACCTGAACCCCCGACCGGAACATCGAAATAGGGAGTGACTCGGGAATCGTTGCAGTTTGTCTCGGCATTCGTGCTGTATCCGATCGAGCCGAAGATAGGGTTCGTGCAGGTCGCGTTCCACGGCACTTCGGGAATGTAGCCCTTCGCCGATTCCTGTGTGGTGGCGTTGTTGGTGACGTTCCAATACTGTGCCGGATTCAAGAAATCGTTGAAATCGGTGCCGCCCACCGCAACGTTGTAAGGCGTCGAAGCGAAGCCGCTGACTTGTAGTCCGTATAGCGCGGGTGCGGGCGATGCGGCATTGAAATTGTCACAACCGGCTGACCCGTTGTCCCCGGCCGCGATCATCACCGTGATTCCCTGGGCAGCGGCTTGTTGCCAAAGCGCGTTATAAAACTGATTGCCCGTAGTTCCCAGTGCGAGTTCACACAGTCCGTAGCTTTCGCTCATCACTGGGGCAAGATTGTTCTCGACAATGTAGACCGCCGACAGATCCACGCCCAAAGTCGTCTCGGTCGACGCCGAGGCGACGAACTTGATGGTGGCCTGTGGGGCGACAGCGCCTGACCACTGCAGATCGAGATTCGCTTCCACCTCGTCGGCCACGATTCCCGGGTCTGGGCCGTTCAAGATGATCTGCGGATCATTGGCGGGCAGGTCAAACAGGGTGCGAAAGTCGCGGACATCCTGAATATTGATGTTCGTTTCACCAACGATCGCAATAGTCTCTCCCTTGCCATTGATGCCTGCATTCCAGAGCGGCAGAACGTCATAGATCGTGGCGAAGTCGTACGGAGAGACACCGTAGTAGCAAGGATTGGAAGAACTAGCGCTTTCGGTGCATCCGCTGGGAAGCGTGTAAAGCGGCTCAACCGGCTGCATCTGGCCCGTAGTTCGATCGCGCGAGAATGCGCCAAGGACCCTGCTCATGGCATTGCGCGGGAAGTTGTGCAACGAGTCCACTCCGGCCACGGCAGGGAAGAGCGCGCTGGGGATCTGCGGATCGCTGGCATTCGCCCAGTGCTGCTCGCCGTTCACCAGGTATCTATGAATCGTCGTGTGAAACGCTTCCTGCACCTGTCCTGCTGTGCCCGAGAACTCGAGGACTGTGCGGCCCTTGGTCGATCCCACTTGGAAGCCGTGCGATTGCAGCCAGCTTTGGATCGTTTGCAGATCGTCATCGGTCGGTCCGAACTGAGCGCCGAATTGTTCCGGCGTCATCCACTTGTGGTAGCTTGGGGAGCTTTTGTCCTGCTGGTCGTCGAGGAGCTTTTCGAGTGCGGATTCCTGGTCGCCACTGCGTTTCAACACCAGCAGCATGCGGCTCATGGGCAACGAAGGATCGGCGGCGCCCAAGTCGAACTGGGGACGTGCCAGTGGATGAACGTTCCCTTTCAGAACCGTCAAACGCGATTCATCAATCGACTGAGTGATCAGTGGCCGTGGCGCTGTTACCGTCCGTGGTTGCTCTTGTGCTTGCGCTGAACAGGGGAGGAGCGCGGAAACCATCAGCAGACAGGACGCTAACTGGGCGACACGACGGGCGGCGGGGCGCATAGACACCTCAACTGAGGAACGGGGCGAAGGATCAAACGGATAGGAGGAAGGTTGGGACCTCCGCTCGATTCTCTAGGCCCAACAGCAGGCAACGAGGAACGATACATCAATGGCGACGGCCCTTTCAAACCAAATCTGGCGTTCAGAGCCGCGCTTTGGCCATTGCCGCCGCAGGTTCTCGATGTACCAATGAGTCACGAGCAACGTGGCCGGGATGGCATACTTACCGAAACCTTCGCCGGGGGGCCAGGGAATGAAAGCCAACTTCGTAGTCGTCCTGCTATTCGTGTCGGCGTTCAGCGCGGCGCAGTCCTACACCATCACCGATCTTGGCGTGCTCAAAGGCGACAACGAGAGCAGCGGCTTCTGGATCAACAACAACGGCGACGTCGTTGGTTGCTCGGACACGGAGACTTCCTGGGGATATCCGTGCACCGGCCTGGTCTCCGGCCAGCACGCGTTTTACTGGAGCCAGAGCGGCGGGATGAAGGATCTCGGCACGCTTTCGGGCGCCACGGTGAGTGGCGCATCGGGAGTGAACGACGCGGGTACGGTGGTTGGCTACTCCAACATGAAAGGTCAGCCAGCCACGAACTTCGTCGCCGTCCAGTGGTCGTCCACGGGAGCGATTACGAAGCTGGGAATGCTTTCCGGAGGCTCGTCGAGCGCGGCCTTTCAGATTAACTCCGGTGGCGAAGTCAGCGGCGACTCGTTCCTCAGCAATGGACACGTGAACGCCACCAGCTGGACGAACAAAAAAATCAAGAATCTGGGCGCGTTGAAAGGATCGATCTTCAGCGCGGGGCTGGCGATCAACGATAACGGTGTGATCGTGGGCGAATCCGTGTTCAGTTACGGCCCGCCGTTTGAGTCCCACGGATTTAGCTACAACGGTTCGAGCATGACCGATCTCGGGACGCTTTCCGGGGGAACGACGAGCATGGCGAACGCGGTCAACATCAACGGTGTGATCGTGGGCCAATCGGACGGAACGGCTACGTCGGGTTACTGGCATGCCGTGAAGTGGAACACTTCGGGGAAGATCCAGGATCTCGGTGTGCTGCCGGGCGGCACGTTCAGCATGGCGTTCGGTATCAACGACTCGAATGTGGTCGTCGGTTATAGCAACGCTTCCACGAGCATCGCGCGCGCATTCATCTGGACGGTGAATGGAGGCATGCAGGACCTGAACTCGCAGATCGCTGCCAGTTCCGGATGGGTGCTGGTCGAAGCCAACGCCATCAACAACGTCGGGCAGATCACCGGGTATGGCACGAAGAACGGGCACAACCACGCGTTCGTGCTGACGCCGGTGAGGTAGGCGTCCGGGTTCCGGTTCACGTTCGTCGGTCGTGCAAGTCTTGTGTTTGCAAGATGTTACATGTAAGTCATTGCAATTAAGCGACTTGCCGCGCTCAATGCGCGCGTATTTTTTTTCGTCAATTCCCGCAAAATATTGTTTTCAAAGAACTTAGCTGATGGCGTGTGCCGTCATGCCTCGCAAAATCTTGAGCCACAAAGACTTACATGTAAAATCTTGCGGAATAAGGACTTAGCTTGGATCGATTCCACATAGCCTTTGCCGCTTGGCGTCCGCATGATGGGACGTCGAGGCTGTGGAAGGCAAGGTCAGATGTCACAACGTCGAAGGCGTGGGCTGTGGAAATCTATGGAATGGCCAACTCTGGCAAGCCTTTCACGATCTTCACCGTTTCCAAACTCACAGTGATGACTTGGCCGATGAGGCGGAGGATGTAGGTGGGATCGTCGGCGCGGTTGGGGTCGTTGGTGATGCCGCTGCGTTTATCAGTCGAGACCTGGTATTGGTCGATGATCCATTCGAGGGCGGAGCGATTGCCTAAGCGGTATTCGTAAGTTTCGGGCGGGATGCCGTCGAGGGTTAAGAACCTGTTGTAAATGAGCTGAGTTTTGTCTTTACTCAGCTTCATTTTCTGGACGCGGTAGTCGAGTAGTTCGCCTTTCTTCTCGATTTTCTTTAGCGCGTATTCGGGTTGTTGTTCGTAGTGGACGTGGATTTCGGCGAGGCGCTGGCCAGCTTTGACGAAGGCGCGGAAGATGTCCGCGTTCGTGGCGGCCCAGGTTGCCTGCGGGCTTTGCCCTCCGGCAACGGCCTTCGGCAGAGTGGAGTTGTTTTCTTTTTTTCGATCTACCCCGGGCTTGCGCCCGGGGCTATTATCGGTCGCCCCTTCGGGGCTGTTGTCTGCAGATGGCGTCGGTTCGTTGTCCCCGACAAACGGGATGCGGGGGAGTTCGCGGCGGAGGTTGGCGGCGTAGCGCTGGCGGTAGTCGGCGTGGTGGAGGATGGCGTAGACGTAATGGAAGATGTCCCACTTGGTGATGGAGTGGTCGGCGTAGTGGGAGCGGAATTGATCGAGGGCCCAGTCGGTGATGTTCTCGCGACGGTGGGTGCCGTCTTCCGCGTAGGTGTAGAAGGGGAAGCATTGTGTCGTGCATCCAAAGCCGCCCGCCATTACTAAGTTTGGAATAACGTCGGTTGCTACTGCCGCAAACGGCCTCTCGGCAGTCATGTTTACGCAGATCAAAATGTTGTCCGCATGCGCGGGAAAGAGTTCGGGCAGCTGATAGAGATCCTCGTTAAACAGGCCATCGAAAAGATATGTCTGTTTTGAGAACGGCCGGTACAATCCTTCTCGAACTGCGGCTGCGGTATCCTGAACGTCGCGCCCTCTCAAAAGCTCGCGTTTTGTGTGTCTGATCCATTTAAGTACGGACTCGTCGACGTTGAGAAAGTTGTCGATGTCTTCCGGCCTTCCCGCTCTCCTCCAGCGATCGAGTTCCTTCTGGTACTCCTCGCGCATTGCCCGTGCGCGCTGTTCAAGGTCGGTGCGTGAGTAGTTGTAGACGTAGCAATCGCTATTCGATTTCGCGCCGTTACAGTAGGTCGTGCAGATGGCCTTTTCTGTGCCGCGCTTCGCGTTTTTGCTACCTAGTGGTGCGAAGCTTGCGAACCCGCTGCCGTCCTCCACGTCGGTCCAGGGATCGGCTTCCGACGGTTTAAGGCGGTCGCAGGTTACTTGACTAAAGGCTTGCGCGTTATCCAAGAAATCATACTTTTGCCATCTGGTCCATGATTCGCCGACTTGTGCGTACGATACGAGTGCAGGTCGTTTGCCCTTGCCATTTCTAACGAGGAAATTGATGCTGACGCCAACTTGGATTCCAAATACGTTGTGCGTCGAGCCCGAGAGCTTGGGATTCTTGCGGACATTGCCCTTCAGATTGAGCACGTAGATGGCGTCGAAATCTTCCAAAAGGTGCTTACGCATTCCGTCCGCTGCGAGGCCATCGAGGAAGCCGTTATTTGTCACGAAGGCGACGATGCCTTCTGTTCCGATTCGGTCCGTCGCCCATCGAATGGCTTTGACGTATGGATCCCTCAGACTGTTCCGCAGTGTTGCGGAAGAGTCAGCCGCATAGGTATCTCGCACGCGGTTGTCGACGCTCTGATCTGTCTTGTCGTACGTGCGATTTTTATTTCGGTCGTTTTCATCAACTTGTCCGATGTTGTACGGTGGGTTACCGATAACCACAAAAATCGGCGCCTCTTTTTGCCTATTCACCCGCTCAGCATTCACGGCCGTCATGAAGCTGAGTTCGGACTGCTTGGGTTCCGCCAGCTCAAACGTGTCCACCAGACAAATTCCCGGGAAAGCTTTGTACTCGCCTACCCGTTCGTAGTACGCATGCTCGATGTTCATGCTGGCGATGTAGTACGGCAGCAGCATGACTTCGTTGCAGTGGAGTTCGTGTTCGTATTTGTAGGGCACATCGGTAGTGTTGATCTCCTGCATGATTCGTGTGATGAAGTTTCCAGTGCCGACGAAGGGATCAAGGATGTGGACCCCTTTGTCGCTCAGCGAGCGTCCGAATTCTTTTTGCAAGATTTCTTCGACGCTGCGCACCATGAAATTGACGATGGGCTGCGGCGTGTAAACGATGCCGTGTGTGTCGGCTTCTTTGGGGGAGTATCCCTGAAAGAAGCGCATGTAGACGGTGTTGAGGAAATCCTGCTTGGCGGTGTAGTCGGTGGCGTTTTCGGCGTTGCGCTCGATGGCATGGTAAAAAGGCTCGAGTTTCTTGAGGAAGTCGTCACGATTGAGCGAGCGCTTGGTGAGTTCGGCGATGACCTTTTCGATTTCGGCGGCGACAATGTTGCGGGTGCGGAAATCAGCATCCTTGAAGACACTGCGGAAGATACGTTCCGTGAGCAAATGCTGAATCAGCATCCGCTCGACCGCTTCTTCCGACAAATTGGGATTGATCGCCTGACGACAGAGCGCGTAAAAATCGTCGAATACATTTCGGAATGACGGATTCTTGCGGCGCTCTTCCTTGATGAGGCTTTCGACCTGCTGGGAGAGTTCGGGGACGCGCTCGGAGAATTCGTCGATGGCCTTGAGCCATTCCTGGATGTTCGGAGCTTTGTATTCGAAGAACTGATTGACTACATCGACCAGTGCTTCGGGCCGAGTGATGTTCTCATCGAGGATTCGTGTTCCAGCCTGATACAGGATGGCTCGTTCCGGGGCCTGGAAGATGGTGTTGTCGGACGGGTAGCCTTTGTCGAGCTTACGCTCGACTTCCTTCGCGAGATCGTCCTTTTCGTCTTTCGCTTCCCAGTAGCCGTGCGGGAGTTTGTAGAGATCGACGAGCGCTCCGTCGAGGATCACGGAAGAGCCGCGTGCGCGCTTGATGCGGTATTCGGGGATGAGCGTGAGTTTGGGTTCGGTCCTTCGGCCACATGTCGCGAGCAAGTCTTGAAAGGCGCTGCGAACGGCCATCTCGTGGTCAATGTGGAGTTGTCCGAACTGGTGCAGGGTCTCGTAATACGCCTTTACGGTGGCGTGGTTCGGCTTGAGGGACAGGGACATGCTTTCGGCGGGGAACGGGTAGTGTACAACGGAATGCGTTGAATCAAGGTACTTGAAATGAAACCCTCGGTCCTCAGTGGCTGAAGGCGCCGTTCCGGTTTGTTTGCTGACGCGGTGCTTGAGGGGCCGCTCTTCCACGACTGTTGAGGCATTTCGTGCAGCTTCGAGAGTTGTGTGGCTTGCGGACTGCGTGGAATCGCTGGGCTTCAGTGGACTCGCCTGGAGCATCGATGCTGGCGGCAAGTTGCAGAGGTCCTTCGTCGGGCAGAAAACGCCCTCCTCAGGATGACAATCAGTTGGAGTCTCTAAATGATTGCGGTGGCGGTTTCTCCCGTCGTGAGGTCTCGGCGCCACAAGGTGCGGCCTCAGATGACACTGCTAAATGGCTAGGACTTGGGCTGCGCTTGTGTTGTGTGAGACGCGAAAAAGCGGGCGTGGGCGCCCGCTCCACACACGCCACAAAATCATTCTTCGAACATTGGGACTTGGCGCTGGTCGGCGGCGGCGCGGCGGGCGCGGCGGGTGGCTCCGATTACGGCGATCACTGTCAGTGATTCGAGGGCTGTGCGCGGAACGAAAATGCGTTGCGTGTTCGAGCGCTGGTCGGGAGGGTTGATCAGGTATCCCTCGGGGGTGGATTGCAGAAGGTCGGCGGACATCAATCCTTCGAGCACTTCGCTGTCTTTGAAACGGAGGCGTACCCATAATCCTTCCGCGCGCGGGCGGGTAGTGAACGTTTTGCGCGTAAGCGACTCGGCCTCGCCGAACTCGCGGACGAAATAGACTCCCTTGATCTCGCGGAGGTCGATAAGGATCACCGTCCCCGAGGTATTGAGCACTTCGACCTTGCCCTCGTTGATGAACTGGGTGGGCGACACGTATCCGGAGACGGAGTCGCGGTCCATCTTGCGGACGATCACTTTTTTGTGCGTCGAGACCATGAAGAGCTAGTAGTCAGTGGCCAGTCCAACCTCCGGTAAGGAAGGAGCCAAACGCGCCATTATTGCGTCGCAAGAAGCGCGACGCATGGCGCGGCTCGCCCAGGTCCTTCGGCGGGCCAAAGGCGCCCTCCTCAGGATGACAAAGACAGGGGCTAGGGATCAGGGGCCAGGAACCGGCAAAATCTTGCGAGTCCCTAAACCCTGACCCCTAATCCCTGAATTGCGATTTTCGCACTTTTCCCTGCAAAACTCCCGGAATCCGTCTTGGCAGTAGCCAAAATGTAAACGTTGTGTTATTTTCTTGGACTTGCCAGGAAGATTCCATTCTGTATAAGTACTTTGTCTCTAGCTACTTGCGTCTTGGTGGCTGAGGGTCTGGTTTGTTGGTGCGGCTGGACCTGTGGAAATCCTGTGGAAAGTTCGGCAAATCCGGCCGTCCCCCAGGCGGATTCGAGCATCGAATTGCGTTTGGCCGAGGGCTGAGACAGCCGCTTGAAAGCGAATGGCTGATTACATTTACACGATGGAACTCCGGCTGACCCCGGACCAGTTAAAGGGTGTCGGCCTCGTACAAGACGTAGCCCGCGCGGCGGGCATGAATCTGTACCTGACGGGCGGGGCCATCCGCGACATCATCAGCGGATTCGCGATCCGCGACCTCGATTTCACCGTCCAGGGCAATCCGCTAAAACTCCAAAAGGACTTCGAAAAGGCCGGCGCCCGAATCACGGCCGTCGAAGAGGACATACGGACGATTTTCCTGGCCCTGCCGGGTAACGCGCGCGCCGAGGTCAGCATGGCCCGCACGGAGAAGTTTGAGAAAACCGGCAAGCCTCCGATCGTGATGCCGGCGACGATCCACGAAGACCTGCGCCGCCGTGACTTCACGGTGAACGCGATGGCGCTGTCTCTGAATGAGGGATCGCGCGGGCTGCTGCTCGATCCGTTCAACGGCGTTGCCGACATCGAAGCGAAGCTGATTCGTATTCTGCAGAACTATTCGTTCCTGGAAGATCCTTCGCGCCTGATTCGCGCGATACGCTTCTCAGCGCGGTTCCACTGGCCGCTTGAGGAACGGACGCAGGCACGTTATGACGCCGCCAAGGAAGGGAAGTACATCGAGCACATTTTGAAGTCATCGATCGGGCATGAGATCGCGGCGCTGGCGCATGAAGACGATCCGCTGAATGTAGTGAGAATGCTCGAGAAGGAAGGCTGGCTCGAGATTCTGCACCCGCATTGGTCGTCGGCAAAGGTTGACGTCAATGGCATTACGGCGCTGATGAAGACGCGGCAGCAGATGGTGGATCTGGGATATCTGCCGGACGCCGGGCCTGCGGTGATGTACTTCTTGACCGCGCACTTCAACGAGAAAGACACCGGGGACATCCAGAAGATGATTCCGCGAAGGGATCTGGTGGAGGCGTGGCGCGACATTGAACTGCACGCCAAGGAACTGGCGAAGCGGCTGATGGGGAAAGAGGCGGCGACTCCGTCGCGTACGTGGCAGTTGTTGTCGTCGGCGCGTCCGGAGATGGTGCTGTTCCTGGCGGTGACGGCGAAGCAGCAGGCAGTTGAGCAGAAGATCAAAAATTATCTGACGAAGTGGCGGCAGGTGCAGCAGAGTCTACCGCTTCCCGAGATGACGGAGTTGCTGATCACGCCGCAACTACCCGAATACCCAAAGCTCGCCAACGACGTTTTCCTGCTGCTGCTCGACGGCAAGATGCGCTCGCGCACCGAGCGTCTGAAATATCTGAAGCCTTTTGCGCCACCGCCACCGCCGCCGCCTCCAGCGCCGAGACGGGGACGTCAACCGAAGGGGCAAGCTGCGGCTGCGGGAGCTCCTGGAGCACAGGCCGCGAAGCCCGGACCGAAAGGGAAGAAGGGCAAAGCTGCCGCCGCTGCCGCTGTTGCGCCCGCTCCAGTGCCAGCGCCTCCGCTTAAGCCAGAGGTCAAGGGTAAGCAGGCCGAGAAGGCCAAGCCTGCGGCGAAAGCGGCTGCCAAGCCCACGCCTAAGCCGGTGCACAAACCCGCTGTGAAACCGGCCAAGAAAGCTCCTGCGAAAAAAGGGAAAAAGAAATAGCAGGGCGGCGTTTTATTCGGTAGGGATCCTTCGACTACGCGAGCTCTTTGAGCTCGCTCCGCTCAGGATGACAAACCTCCTCTGGCGCGAACCTGGTGCGGAGCGCATCACTCGATCGCGGACACTTTCTTCCTATTGACCTCAAGCTACGTTGGCATGAGAATGCACAGCACTTGCGGAAATCCAAAAAAACTGGGGTACTGCGTTGAAAAAAGTGGGGAAGATTCTGCTCGTTTGCCTCGGCGTGCTGGTTGTGTTGCTCGCCTTCGGTATTACCGTCACGATTGGTTGGCGGCCCTTCATCGGTCCGAAAGCGCGCGCCACGACGAACCGGCAGTTTGAGCGCACGCCGGAGCGATTAGAGCGCGGGCGCTATCTGGTGACGTCGCTGCTGGATTGCGAGGTGTGCCACACGCCTTCGGACTGGACACAGCACGGCGCGCCGAAAGTTGCGGGGATGGAGTTGGCCGGACAGGTTCTGCCGCTGGCGGGCTTTCCGGGCACAGTGGTTGCTCCTAACTTGACGGGTGATGCAGAGACAGGGTCGGGAAACTGGACGGACGATCAGATCGCGCGCGCGATCCGCGAAGGCATCAAGCACGATGGCAGCACGCTTTTTCCAATGATGCCGTACAACGAGTACAAGAGTCTCTCTGATGAAGATCTGGCCTCGGTAGTGGTGTATTTGCGCTCTCTCCCGCCGGTGCAACATCCGCTGCCTCCGATGAAAGTGAATTTTCCGGTGAATTATCTGGTGCGCAGCGCGCCCCAGCCGGTGACCGCGCCTGTGGCTCCTCCTGCGAGCGATCCGGTATCGAGAGGGAAGTACATGGTGCATCTCGGGTGTGGCTGTCACACGCCGATCGAGAAGCTGCCCTACGGCGGTGGCGAGTCGCTGGTAGGGCCGTGGGGATCGGTGGTCAGCGCGAACATTACGCTCGATCCATCGGGCATCAGCTACTACACGGAAGCGACGTTCATTACGGCGCTGCGGACCGGATATGTGGGGGCGAGGAAGCTGAACTCGATTATGCCGTTCGGCGATTTCAAGGGTTTGTCGGACGATGATCTGAAGGCGATCTTTGCGTACCTGCGGACGCTGCCGCCGGTGCGGCACCGAGTCGACAACACGATGCCTCCGACATACTGCAAGGTGTGCAAGCAGAAACATGGGGCGGGGGATCAGAATTAGGGTCTCCGATTTTCGGCTCCCGGCTGCCGGTTGTGACACGCTGAGTTTTCGGGGTCAAGGCAAAATCCCCACTTCTTGCGCAAAAGGCGCGCGAGAAATGGGACACCCATCCTTACTCTCACTTCTCATTCTGACTACGTAACAATTAGGGGTGCCTGAAGCCAGCGGAAGCCGGCTTTCCCGAACGGGCTTATAATAGGCATAGTATGCGTCGCCTGATCTCGATCGCGGCGTTTGCGTTGTTGCTCACGGTTCCCGTGTGGGCGCAGCGCGGTGGCGGCCATGGCGGCGGTGGGAGCCATGGCGGATTCGGTGGGGGCCACGGCGGGTTCGGTGGTGGACACGTTGGCGGCTTCGGCGGGCGTGGCGGCGGTTCTTTTGGCGGCGGTCATTTTTCTGGTGGCGCTCGCGGCGGTTTCTCTCACGGGGGACGCGGTTTCTACAATCCTTCCCGGTCCGGTTTTCATCGCGGTCCTTTTCTCCATAACTGGCATCGCGGTGATCGTGATCGCTTTCGATACGGACTCCGGAATAACTGCTATGGCTGGGGCTGCGGCAACTGGGGCTGGGGGGGAGGCTATCCGTGGTGGGGATGGGGAGATTACTATCCGTGGTGGTGGGATCAAGACGATAACGAGTTCGATCAGGATTATTACGGCCAGTACGACATGGCGAACCAGATGAACGAGCACAGTCTTGCGCAGCAGGGCATGCTGCAGCAGGAAGAGGCCGATGGAGACCAGGACGCCTATGCTCCGCGGAGTTCGCGGCCTTATCAGCGGAGGGCGCCGCAGCCAGCGCCAGCTCCGGATGATCCACCGGCAACTTCAATCATCTCGCCGACGGTTCTGGTATTCCGTGATCAGCATCGGGAAGAGGTTCAGAATTACGCTATCGTCGGACAGACGCTCTGGAATTTCGCTCCGCAACGTACACAGAAAATTCCTCTAGCGAATCTAGATTTGCCGGCTACGGAAAAAGCCAACGACGATCGCGGTGTGACCTTCCGTATTCCGGGCACGAACGAAGGCCAATAAGCCGATTACCGTAGCTTCTCGGGTATTCCACTGGGAGCACCGTACGCCCGTTCGCTGCATCCAAAGATACATTCACTCCCAGGAGGTTGGCTTCGGGTTCCCGGCCTAGTAGATTGGAATGCAAGAACTTAGGCCCAAAAACTCAGGAGAGTGGGGAACCTGCACTGGCACGGGGCAAGGGTAGAACTGCAGCCTGCCGATGCTAAAATGTACAAAACTCAAAATATGCCTTTAAAAACAATATTTCTAAATCCTCCATCATTCGAAAACTTTGACGGGGGCGCAGGCTCCCGTTGGCCCGCCACGCGCGAGATCGAGAGTTTTTGGTATCCGGTCTGGCTGGCATATCCGGCGGGAATGCTGGAGGGGGCGCGGCTGCTCGATGCCCCGGCGCATCACGTTTCGGGCGACGAGACGATCAACATCGCGAAAGATTACGAGTTTCTCGTTCTTTTTACATCCACGCCTGGATTCCCGGGCGACATCCGCCTGGCGCAAGCGATCAAGCAGAAAAATGCCAACATCAAGATTGCCTTCGTTGGGCCGCACGTGAGCGTGCTGCCGGAGAAGTCGCTGCGTGATTGTCCCGAGATCGATTTCGTATGCCGCAAGGAGTTCGACTACGCGGTGGTGGACTATGCCAAGGGCAAGCCGCTCGCGGAAATAGCAGGCGTGTCGTTCCTGAAGGACGGCAAGGCGGTACACAATCCGGACGCTCCGCAGATTCAAGATCTCGATTCGCTGCCGCACGTGACCGAGGTCTACAAGCGGGACCTCGATGTAAGGAAATATAACGTGCCATTTCTGTTGCATCCGTTTGTTTCGCTGTACACAACCCGCGGATGCCCGGCGCAGTGCACGTTCTGTTTGTGGCCGCAGACCTTGAGCGGACATCCGTGGCGGAAGCGCTCGACGGATGATGTTGCGCGCGAGATGGCGAAGGCCAAGCAGATATGGCCGGAAGTGAAAGAATTTTTCTTCGATGACGACACGTTCAATATACAGAAGGCGCGGACGATCGAACTCTGCGGGAAGCTGAAGCCACTCGGGTTGACGTGGTCGTGCACGTCGCGCGTGACCACCGATTACGAAACGCTGAAGGCGATGAAGGAAGCGGGATGCCGCCTGCTGATTGTGGGCTACGAATCGGGCGATCCGCAGATCCTGAAGAACATCAAAAAGGGCGCGACGATCGAGCGCGCGCGGCAATTTACGAAGGATTGTCACAAGCTCGGCCTGGTCATCCACGGCGACTTCATCCTTGGCTTGCCGGGCGAGACGCGCGAGACCATCAACAACACGATTGCTTTCGCGAAGGAACTGGATGTGGAGACGATCCAGGTTTCCGTTGCCCACGCGTATCCTGGCACCGAGCTTTATGACTACGCCGTGAAGAACGGATTCATCGTGGGTGACAACAAGATGGTCGATGAAGGTGGCCACCAGTTGGCGCACATTCAGTATCCCGGCTTGCCGGCCGATGAAATTCTTTCGGCCGTGCACCGTTTCTACGACGAATATTATTTCCGTCCCAGAGCCGTCTTCCGCATCCTTAAGAAAGCGGCATTTGATGGAAGTGAACGCAAGCGCCTCTACAAAGAGGCAAGGACGTTCCTCAAACTGCGTGCCGCTCGCAACAAGATGGTGAAGAAGCACGCAGAGTCCGCGGCCGCCGGGCAACAACCGGCAGTAGGGATGACGGATTAAAGTTGTATCCAGTACCCGGCCCAGAACTCAGTTCAAGGTTTGCGATATTGCACAGGTGTAGTCGCAATTGAGTACTGAACTGCCGAGTACAGATTGTTGGTTCCTGTGACTGTTCGTAAGTATCTCGTACTGGCCGGAGTAACCGTCTTTGCGGCGGCCGGCGATACCATGCTTTCGCATGGCATGAAGCAGACCGGCCACGTTTCCATTACACATCTGCAGGGTCTGGTGCTGGCGGTGCTCAATCCGTGGGTGGCGGTCGGCATCGTGCTGTTACTGGCGTTTTTCGCGTCGTACATGAACGCGCTTTCCTGGGCCGACCTGACCTACGTCTTGCCTGCAACTTCTCTGGGATATGTTTTACTAGCGCTGGTTGCAAGGTTCGCTCTGCACGAGCATGTGAGTCCGCTCCGATGGCTTGGAATTGCGCTGATTTCGGGCGGTGTCGGCTTTGTTGCCGGAGGGCCAAGTTTGACCGAGCGTCCGGATGAGCCGATAGAAGCAGAACCGCTCATAGAGGAAGAAGAGGAGCTGGTTTCGTCCGCTTCCGGTGGAGGCCGGCGATGAAACATCTCTACACCTGGTGCGGGATTTCAGCGGTTGTCTTCTTCTCCGTGGTGGGCGACATCCTGATGGCGCGTGCGATGAAGCAGGTCGGAGACATGCACGCGCTGTTGAAGAGTCACGGAATTCGCACTGTGGTCGTGCGCATTCTTTCCACTCCGAGCTTTTTCCTGGGAGTAGCCGGCATGGCCGTGGCGTTCTTCAGCCTGCTGTTCGCGTTGTCGTGGGGAGATGTGAGCCTGGTGGCGCCAGCCGCGGCCTCATTGACGTTTATCGGAAACGCGTTCGCGGCAAAAATCTTTCTGCACGAAAAAGTGGACCATCGCCGCTGGATGGCTGCCTTGATGGTTGCCGCCGGAGTCGCACTGCTCGCCGCGTAGGTTCGAGAGACAAGGAATCTGTTCCTTGATCCAAATTGTCTAGATCCCCAGGCTGTATCCCTATCCTCAGTTTCTAATGCCTATCCTCTATCCTTTATCCTTCAGTTTTTTCTCTACTGCGGTGAAGGCGTTGTTCCTGCGCTCGGCACCATCCCGGCAGGGCAGGGATTCCCACCAGGATTCGTTCCCGGCGTAGTCTGAGCGGGACCCGTAGCGGTGCTATTTGTGTTCGGAGCATTGTTATTCGCTCCGTTCGCCGAGGCCTGGCCAGACTGATCGGTATTCCCGTTTGTGTTTTCACCGGTTGGCGCATTCGCTCCCGTTGCGCTGACACAAGGAGCGCCGGTGCGGTTCGTGGTCGGATTTGTGGTCTGAGCATTTCCCGGTCCGGCAGCGGGGCTATTCGGGGTTGGGGCAGCCTGTGTCGGTGCAGGAGTCTGGCTGTTGTTGGGCGTATTTTGTGGTTCATCCCCGGCTGCCTTGGTGGTGATCGGGGTCGGAGGACCGATCGTGGTGGTCGGAGGGTTTGTCGTAGTCGTGGCTGGCTGAGTCGCGGCATTGGTCCCGGGTTGAGCTGCCGGCGCGGTCGCGGCCGGCGGCGCTGCAGTTGCGCTGGGAGTAGCTGTGCTGGGTGGTGCTGTGGTTGTCTGCGTCGGCGGCGCCGCGGTGGGGGGCGGAGCGGCCTGACGCGTACGCTGCGCGGCCGCCCACGTCGCGCAAGTCAATACCAGGAAAAACGCAACAATACGGGTAGTCATAAACTTCTCCGATGAGGAATGTTCCCGCCGCTGCCTTCGCGGCGGAACTCTCCCATTCAGTCTCAAACTGGAGGTAGAGTGTCGCTATCCGGCGAATCCCGTAGTGAAGGCGGGGACAGCAGATTCCTCGCTCTGCTCGGAATGACAAAGCTCAACAGATTCCCCGCTCCGCGAGGAATGACAAAGCTCTTGTTTGCGAAAAGAGATGGGCGGAAAGATTCGCGAAGCTTCGGCCGTTTACTACTTCTGATACTGCGTAGGCTGCGGGCCCTTTTCGAGCGTAGGACGATCCCAAATCCAGCCTTGACGCGTGTAGCTGGCCAGTTCGAAATCCTGTGTCAATTCGAGGGCGTCCGTGGGACAGGCATCCTCGCACAAGCCGCAGAACATGCAGCGGCTCAGGTCGTAGGTGAAATTGGTGAGTTCCTTGCGGCGGGTCTTTTCGTTGCGTTCGCTCGAAACAACGATGAGATGTTCGGGGCAGGCCAGCGCGCAGAGGTCGCACGCAATGCACATGGTTTCGTTGGTGTCAGGATTGACATTGAGCCGCGGCGCTCCGCGATAGCGCTCGGCCACTTGCGGCCGCTCCAGCGGATACTGCTCGGTGTAGATCTCCTTCGGGTCCTGATAGCGGAAGGTAACCTTCAGGCCTTGGAGAAGGTCAACGAGGAAAACTTTGCGGAGCAAGCTTGGCATGCCCATAACGCGGCTAGGATATCACGGCGAACCGCATCGCCACAGTGTTTTAGACAACCTTTGTGAACACCTTAAGGCCGCGTCGCGTACCCTGGATTGTGAAGGTAAGGAGCATTGATGAAGACGCAGATTTCTCCGATGTTGGCTGTCGGCGACGGAAGCGCCGCGATCGAGTTCTATAAAACGGCGTTTGGGGCCGAGCTGCTCTGGAAGTTGGGAGAGGGCCCGGACATCGTAGCCGGACTCTCGATTGATGGAGCCGAGTTCTTCCTGGCATATGAATCGCCGCAATGCGGAACTCGCGGCCCGTCGGGCGTGGGATTCACTACGGCCCGGATTGAGTTGTTCGTCGATGATCCGGTTGCCGTTCAGTGGAAGGCGATCGCGGCGGGTGCGAGAGAGCATAGTCCCGTGGGAGAGGATGAATTTTTGACAACCGGACCTCGTCCGATCCGCCGCATGCGGCAGGGAGCCGTAGTCGATCCATTCGGACATTTGTGGCTGATCGGGAAATTTCTGGGCTAGCCAGTAACAAAACGATGGTTCAACCGTCTTTAGGAATAGAAGACATGGGAACTTCCACCAGGCGGTTCCCGTACTTCTCATCAGAGGACGCTATGAGGGCCTACATCAACAACCTGCCGACGAGGACCTGGCTCCTGCTAGTGATTCCTCTTGTGATGCTGGCCTATCCAGTTGTCCGGATCGTGATTCCGGTCGTGCTGCACGCGGTTGTGCCGGATGTGGTGCGGTCGGTGCTGAGCGTCATCTAGAACTCCCGACGACGCTCGCGACGGTTGACCCGCTACAATACTGCCAGTCTCCATGGCAAAGTCTGCCGAATCTTCTTTGACCGCTTCTTCCTCGGAGCGCACGGATGAGCTCTGGATGGAAGAAGCTCTGCGCTGCGCACAGCGCGCGCTTGAGATGGGCGAAGTTCCGGTCGGAGCCGTTGTGGTGTGCGACGGCAAGATGGTAGGTCGCGGATGGAATCGGAACATCACGGACGCGGACCCAACGGCGCACGCTGAAATCATCGCGCTGCGGGAAGCGGGCGCAAGCGTTGGGAACCATCGTCTAATCGAGTGTGAGCTGTTTGTTACAATTGAGCCTTGCGCCATGTGTTCCGGTGCCATGGTGCATGCCCGCATCAAGCGGCTGGTTTATGGATCGGATGATCCCAAGGCTGGCGCGGTCCATTCGGTGATGCAGGTGGTGAACCATCCGCAGTTGAACCACAAGATGGAGGTTCGTGGCGGAGTGCTCGCCGGACGCAGCGCGGAAGTGCTGCAGACGTTCTTTCGAAGTCGCCGGTAGAGGCTGGTCTGGGGCATTCAGCTTTCGACAGAAAGCAGATTCCTCGGCGGCGCAAAAGAGCCGCCTTCGGAATGACAAAGGCTTTTTGAAGCTCGGGTCGGACGACCGGCGTCCGACAACTCGATTTGTCCGACGCGGAGAGGTGCGTGAGTGGTTGAAATTGAGCCGGTTTGCGGGCGTGAGCGAAGCGGGAGCCCGCAGGCGAAATCCTGAGCGCAGCGCGAAGGACCGAAGCCGCTGACCACGAGCTATGCAGTAGAACATTCCAATTTGTCCGACGCGGAGAGGTGCGTGAGTGGTTGAAACGATCCGCCTCGAAAGCGGACATACCTTAACGGGTATCGGGGGTTCGAATCCCTCCCTCTCCGCCAGTCTTTTGTTATCTAGCACTTGCAGTCGGTGATACCTACACCTGATACAGAATGAAGGGATAGGATCACCGATGCACCCCGAAGTCAATCTCACCAAGCGAATCAACACACCGAACGGGCTGCGATATTGTCCGGTAGTCACGTCGGCAAACGGTCGGGTCAAGCCTGACGTTTTGATCGTCGACGGCAAAGAAGAAAAACACAGCGAAGGCTGCTATCACATCGAATGGCCTGATGCTGGTAAGCGTATCAGGCTCAGCATGAGTAGGACGGAACGTGTAGTTGTGCAGCGGATCAGAGAGATGCGTGCCGATGGGCTGAGCCTCTAGCAGATCGCAAAAGCGCTGAACGTGAGGAGGCGCGGGCGCGGTACGGCTGCGAATTCCAAGTGCAGACGGGTAAGAACATCGCAGCGCGGGTGAAGGAGTAAAGCGGTATCATGTTCCCGACTGATGACTAAGGAGCACATCCTAAGCGAGATTCGGCGCACGGCAAAAGAGCACGGCGATGTCCCTCTTGGACACAGGCAATTCGAGGCAGAAACTGGAATTAGGTATTACGACTGGTTTGGGAAACACTGGGGCAGGTGGGGCGACGCGGTAAAGGAAGCAGGTTTCGCCCCGAATACTCTACAAGACGCCTTCACCGACGATTCTCTGGTCGAAAAGCTAATCGCCTTTATTAGAGAGCTTCGACGCTTTCCCGGCACGGGTGACCTCCGACTGAAAAAGCGTAGCGACGCAACCTTCCCGAACGATAAGGTCTTTAGGAATCACTTCGGCTCGGTTGCGCGGGTCAAGGAAGCGATTGTCGAATACTGCCGCACGCATCCCGGCTTCGATGACGTTCCCGCGCTGTGTGGGCCGATTGCTTCCAATGGCGATCAGCCGAGTGCAGATGAGGAGGCCGCCTCAGCACCTGATGTAGTGGGATTTGTCTATCTGATTAAGCACGGAAAACACTACAAAATCGGGAAAACGAACGCGATAGGACGCAGAGAATATGAACTTGCGATTCAACTGCCGGAGAAGCTACGCACCCTGCATATCATCAAGACTGATGACCCGGACGGCATAGAAGAGTATTGGCACAAACGGTTTGCAGCTAAGCGGGGAAATGGGGAATGGTTCGAGCTTGGGCCTGCCGACGTGCAGGCATTCAAGCGTCGCAAGTTCATGTGACGTGACCTTAGGCGGGAAGCCCGTGAAAGATCAGATCGCCAAAATTCGAGAACTTCTCAGCGAGATCGAAGAGATATCTTCGCTTGCCACTGTCTCGATTGGCGACCGCGACTTCTCCGCTCTCGAATTACCCATTGTCATTCAAGAGATAGTTGATGATTTGCAGCCGCTTCTCACACCTTACGACGCCGCTTTCTAGTGGTATCTTTTCCGCCACTCAATCGCAAAGAATGGGAACCCACATTTGAGGGTAAGCACTCGAAATCTGCGGAGCGCTGTGGTGAAGTCTTCATACTCCCAAGCAGCCCAGAACACCATCTCTCTTGGGAAGGTGCAAGATACGCTGAAAGCTCTTGAGTCCATTGGCGCTGTACGTAAGGAAGCCGAACCAAACCGTGACGGAACGTTGTACCGTGTGCTCATTCCTGACGAGATTGATGTCTGCCGGAAGTTCCGAGCAGAGCGAAAAACGGCAGAACCTAAGGTGGAAGTCGCTGAGAGCGAGATTGACTACTACAACGTTCGGGAAAACCGACTCAAGGTCTATGAGAGGGACAGCTACAAATGTCGATTCTGCGATAAACAACTAACGCGGTTCACCGCGACGCTAGACCACGTCAAGCCAGTTGTGGATGGCGGAGACAATAGTTTCGGGAACCTTGTGACGGCATGTTTAGACTGCAACTCTCGGAAGAACAGACGGACCGTGGGCAACTTCCTAGCGGAACGATAGCGGTGATGCATTGCGATCCGTTGACGCGACTACCATGTACTGAGATCGGTGACGGAGACGTGACCAGCTTTCGAACGCAGTGTACCTTTGGTTACTGGTCTGTTTCCCGATTCGCCGATAGACTTCGAATCATTCAGGCCTTTGTAAGGTGTAGTCGCGAGGGGCGTGGTGCGCGGCGCAGGGAAAGAAAACGTCCAACAGAGTTTTGAAAGCAGACTGGTCGAGTCCGGCTCGTCGAGTCTGGCATTGTGCCTTCTTGTGGTTCTCCTCTTCTCTTTTGTATTCCACCCCGTCTCAACGGCTCAGATTTCTCCTGGGCCTTTATCCCGGCCTCATCAAACCCTGGATGGGTCAACGAACTGCGTCAATTGCCACAAGTTCGGGGGCCAGGCAGCGCTGAAATGCCTCGAGTGTCACACCGAGATTGCAGGCCGCCTGAGTCAGGGGCGTGGGTTACACGCCACGTACAAGATACCCGCAGGCTCCAGTCAGGAATGCGCTCGCTGTCACTCGGAGCACAACGGTGAAGATTTTCCGCTGGTGAAGTGGGATCCAAAAACCTTCAATCACAAAGACGCTGGATACGCGCTGGAAGGCAAGCACGCCGGATTGGCCTGCAATAAGTGTCATAATCCGTCGCACATCTCACCGCAAGAGCGACCACTGATCAAAGAGAAGGATCTAAATCGCACCTACCTGGGCCTGACTACCGCATGCGCTACGTGCCACGAGGACCAGCACAAGGGACGGCTTGGTCCGAAATGCGAATCCTGCCACAACTTCGTGGACTGGAAGCAGATCAACATGGGGCAGTTCGACCACTCGAAAACACGCTATCCGTTGACCGGAATGCACATGCAGGTACAGTGCGCGAAATGCCATGCCAACGGGGCTGACGGGAAGCCGCAATACGTGGGGATCCCGTTCAATCAGTGCGCGGATTGCCATAAGGATCCGCACCGCGGCTCTTTCCCTCAGACCTGCCAGACCTGCCACAATACAAGCGGCTGGAAAAAAGTTTCGGTGCAGGGAGTGAGCGAGCACTTCGATCACTCCAAGACCAAGTTCCCGTTGCTTGGCAAGCACGCAGGCGTCGATTGCGCCCGTTGCCACACCGGAGGAGATTTCAAAAAGCCGCTGCCCTTCCAGAAGTGCATGGATTGCCACAAAGACGCCCACAACGGCCAATTTGTGAAGCGTGCCGATGGAGGCGAGTGCGCGACATGTCACAACGTCGAGGGTTGGAAGCCTTCTCTATTTACTCTGAAAGAACACGCTTTGACGGCGTATCCGCTGCAGGGGGGGCACGCCAAGCTGGAATGCGCGAAGTGTCATATCCCGAAAGGAAAAGACACTGTCTTCAAAGTTAAATTCGAGCGCTGTACCGATTGCCACGGCGATCGCCACGCGAACCAGTTTGCCGCCGCGCCTTATTTCAACGCGTGCGATCGTTGCCACACTGTCGAGAGTTACAAGCCATCGACGTTCACACTGGCCAAGCACAAGCAGACTCATTTTGTACTGACGGGCGGGCACCTGGCGACTCCCTGCGCCGAGTGCCATAAGCAATCGGATGCCTTCCAACCGAAGGCGGTGATCTACCACTGGAATGACCTAGGCTGCACCAGCTGCCATCAGGACCCGCACAAGGGACAATTCAAGGAGCGCATGTTGCAGGTTCGCGCCGATGGAACGCCGGCGGGATGCGAGGCTTGCCACACAACCAAGTCGTGGAAGGAAGTATCAGGATTTGATCACTCGAAGACAAAGTTCCCGCTCCTGGGAGCTCACCGGGCGACGGCCTGTATTGATTGTCACAAGCCACCCAATCTGAGCAAAAAGCTGATTGACGTGGATTTCAAGTCGGCACCGACGCAGTGCGAGGACTGCCATGAGGACATTCACGGAAAACAGTTCGCTACCGGTGATGTGACGCGATGCGCGGAATGTCACACCAGCATGAAGTGGAAGCCTTCTCTGTTCGATCACGACAAACGGACGACGTTCCCTTTACGAGGGGCGCACGAAAGGGTTCGATGCGATGGGTGTCACAAGCTAACCAGAATCGTCGGGGCAAAGACGATTCTCTTCTATAAGCCCACGCCGAAAGATTGCGCCACCTGCCACGGCCCTACCACCCCGACTCGGCCAACGAAAAAGACTGCCTCTTGAATGTCTGACTCAACTGCGGTGTTGCAAAACTCCATAGCATGAACTTCCGGTGTGTGGAGTCGTACAACCTTTCAGCACTCGCGCAGCCTCAATGTAGTTGTATCTCTCAGTTACGTCGATCTGACTTCGATGTGGCTGGTTGACGGTATGTGCAGACCGACAACTTCGTACCACCGAAAACGAAGAAAAAAGTACCGTGGGGAACCAGAAATTACCTTTTACTTTCAGTAATAGTTCCGAGGCTAGAGCGAGACATGTCCAAGATGACAGCGCTAACAGGCACTCTCGTAACGTTTGAAACGGCTCGGAAAGCCAATAATCTCGATGGACTTGAAATTGCAAAGCGGGAAATCACTGTTCTTATTTGATTCATCTCTAAGCTGTGCAGTGAACGAAGGTAAGGGGCAAGTCCATGGGGGCTCGGGGTGTATTCAGAACGATCTCGATTCTTCTAGTAGTGTTGTCCGGCCTGAGCACGATTGTTTGGGCGCAAGAATCAGGCACACACAGCCCGCACGGCAACCTGAACGTTCCTTGTCAAAACTGCCATACCGCCAACTCCTGGAAGCCCGTCCGCGCAGTTCCTGAATTCGACCACAACCGAACCAAGTATCCATTGCGTGGCATGCATGCAGCAGTCGCGTGCACGCAGTGCCACGTGAAGCCCATTTTCACGAGTGTCGGACAGCGCTGCCAGGACTGCCATGCCGACATCCACAGGCGACAGATGGGCGCCAACTGCGAGCAATGCCATACCGTCCGTGGATGGCAAGTCTCAGTACAGCAGGTGCAACAGCATAACAATCGATTTCCCCTGATCGGGGCGCACGCCGCGCTGGAGTGCGACAGTTGCCACAAGGGAGCAGCGAGTGGCCAGTTCGTCGGGCTCTCGACGCAGTGCTACTCCTGCCATGCTAGCGATTTCAAATCAGCCAGCAATCCAAGCCATGTCTCCGGCGGATTCTCAACCAATTGCACCGTCTGCCACGGAATGGATACGTGGCTGAACGCCAATTTCGATCATAGTTCCGTAGGCTTTCCTCTGACGGGCGGACACGCCGTCCCGCCGCGCCAGTGCTCGGACTGCCACATCAACGGGAATTTCAATCTCACGAGCACGGCCTGCGTCAGTTGTCACCTGAAGGATTATCAGGGAACGAACAATCCGAACCATGTATCGGCGAAATTCGCGCAAACCTGCGAGCAATGCCACAACACCACTTCATGGTCGAATGCGTCGTTCAACCACAACCTGACGAACTTTCCTTTGACCGGCATGCATACGGTGCCGCCCCGGCAATGTACGGATTGTCACGTCAACAACAACTACAACCTGACCAGCACCGCTTGCGTGACGTGCCACCTGAAGGATTACCAGGGAACCACGAATCCGAATCACGTGAGCTCGAACTTTCCGCAGGGCTGCGATCAGTGCCATAACACAAGCTCTTGGCTGAACGCGACTTTCAATCACAACAGTACGGGCTTTCCGCTGACCGGATTGCATACGGTGCCGCCGCGCCTATGCACCGATTGCCATGTCAACAATAATTACAACCTGACCAGCACAGCTTGCGTGACTTGCCACCTGAAGGATTACCAGGGAACCACGAATCCGAATCACCTGAGTTCGAATTTTCCCCAGACCTGCGATCAGTGCCACAACACAAGCTCGTGGCTGAACGCGACTTTCAATCACAACAGTACCGGTTTCCCGCTGACCGGATCGCACACGGTGCCACCCCGGCAATGTACGGATTGCCACCTCAACAACAACTACAACCTGACCAGCACGCTCTGCTACACCTGTCATCAGACGGATTACCAGAACACGAATAATCCGGCGCACAGCGCGGCTGGTTTCCCCACCACCTGTGAACTCTGTCACGACACCATCGTCTGGACGGACTCCACCTTTAATCACAACAACACGGCGTTTCCCCTGACCGGATCGCATACGGTGCCGCCGCGCGTCTGCAGTGATTGCCACGTGAACGGCAATTACACGAGTTTGCCGACGAACTGCTACGGATGCCACACCACCGATTACAACAACACCACGAATCCGGGGCACCAGGCACAACCGCAGTTCTTCCCCACAACCTGCCAGAGCTGTCACAACACGACTGCCTGGACCGGTGCGACGTTCAATCACACGCAATACACGCAATTCCCAACAAGTCACGGGAATGCAAACGGCGTCTGTTCCACATGCCACACGAACTCGAATGACTACTCGGTATTCCAGTGCACGGGATGCCATGGCGGCAACAATGCCAACAACTTCCAGCATGACCACGTGTCAGGCTATGTCTACAACAGCATCAACTGCTACCAATGCCATCCCTCGGGACAGGGTGGCGGATAGCAATTCCGCCTCGGATTTGCGCGGGCCAACCAGCAACGGCGGAGCCTCCGAATTTGACAGGGCACGTGGGCACCAGCGAGTAACAGGAATCGATGAATTCGAAGCACAAACATCTTGCGGTGACGATGCTCATGCTCTCCGCTGCCGGCGCACAAACCGGCGGCAGCGCCGAACTGCGCAATGTGGCAGCGACGCGAGACGGAAACAATGTACGGATAGAGATCACTCTCAGCGCACGCGTTAAGCCGTCGGTTGAAACGGCCACAAATCCCAGCCGCATTCTGCTCGACCTCCCCGGAACAACTTGCAATCAAGGTGCGAACACGGTCCCGATTAACCTGGGCGGCGTACTCCGGGTGAGAACCGCACAGCACAGCACGAAACCACCGGTTACGCGTGTCGTGCTTGATCTGGACCAGACGCATCCCTACGTGGTCACGGCGGATGGCAATCGGGTGATTCTGACCATCGACACCACCGAGAAAAAACGCGCATCATCGAGTGGCGCCCCTGTTGCCGCAACTTCCGGGAACCTGATCTCCATTTTCCGGCGTCGTCGCGAAAAGGCTCCCGTGATTGGAGATCAATCGGGAAGCAATGCTGAGTCCCTACCGACGCCGCCTCCAACACCCAGCGGCCCCGCTTTTGAACCGCCATCTGACAAGCCTTCAGTACAGGCCGGTTCGCCGCCACTGGCGTCGACTCCGCCGAGTGAAGTGGGATCCAGTTCTGCGGAGGGCTCAGGGGCAAACCCCGTCTTCGATCCCGCGCAGGGTGCGGCGAAGAAGCCGGCGACTGACCAGAGTTCGGAAAAGGACGAAATTGCTGCAGTTGTGCCTCCGGAAAAAGTTCCACCGGTAACGGACAGCCCAATAAAGCCAGTCGCTGCGGAGCCGGCTAATTTGTCGGTTTCGCCGAGGAATGAAAGCGCAACAACCGCAGAGACGGCTTCTACAACCGCAAAACCCGAAGCCACGATGATCGCGCGCACCGATGATCCAAGCTTGCGAACCGTATTCCGGGTGAAGTATGTGGCGGAGGGAGTCGCTTATCTCGAAGGCGGCCGAGCGCAAGGTCTAAGCGAAGGGATGAAGCTGGAGATTCGAGATTCGGATCTTCCGGCGAAACAGGGCGAGAGCGTCAATACGGCCGACCCGCGGATCGTGGCCGAACTGCAGGTGAGTGCCGTCGCGGAGATGTCGGCGGTCACCGACATTCATAATTCCAAGCGTCCGGTGAAAGTCGGCGACCTTGCGTATCTCTCGAGCGATGACGCTGCGGCGCTCGTGCAGCAGAGGACGATGAGTGCAACCCGGCAGTATCCCGCTGTGATCTCGTTTACCGAGGGAGACACGCTGGATGAAGAGGCGCGTGACGAGGTGCCGAAACCTCCGCTTCCGTCAGTGAACCGCGCGCGCGGACGCATTGGCTTTGACTCGATCGAGACGTTCACGCATGGAAGCACTCCAGTGACGAGTTCCGACGTCGGGATGGTATTCCGCGGCGATATTACGCGGATCGGCGGCACCTACTGGAACCTCAGTGGCTACTGGCGTGGAGAACTCACAAAGCAATCGGCGATCACCCAGCAGACTCTTCAGAACCTGATTAATCGCACCTATCACCTGGAGATGACGTATGACAACCCGAACTCCTCATTGGTCGCGGGTTTTGGGCGGTTATACCTGCCATGGGCCCCAAGCCTGGACACGATCGACGGCGGATATTTTGGCAAGCGTTTGTCGAAGGGAACGGTGCTGGGCGTTTTCGGCGGATCGACGCCCGATCCTTCTTCCTGGGATTACAGTCCCAATCGCGTCATGAGTGGCGCTTTCGTGAACTTTGAGGGCGGGGAATACGACGGGTTTCATTACAGCGCGACCAGCGGCGCCGGCGTGAGCATGGTGAACTGGCAAATGGACCGGCCCTTTGTGTTCTTTGAGGATTCCATTTCTTACAAGCGGACGATTGCCTTGTATGAGTCGGCGCAGGTCGACAGTCCGAGCGGCAATTCCGTTGCTGCGGCTCCCGGATTTGGACTAGGACGAAACTTTTTTACGTTGCGGGTGAATCCGGTGCATCGAGTCGAAGCGGATTTCAATTACAACTACTTTCGTGATGTCCCGACGTTTGATCCGACACTGGTGGGGACATCGCTTCTCGACAAATATCTTTTCCAGGGATTTAGCGCGGGCGGACGCGTCGAGGTTTGGAACCAGATTTGGGTGTCGACCGTTCTGGGCCGGAGCAGCGGGACGGGAGATGCCAAAGCTTCTTTGAATCAAATGTACGGACTGACTTTCGGCCGATTGCCGCTGTTTCAATTGCGTGCGGACGCGCATTACGCAAAGTTCGACAGCTCATTTGGCAGCGGATCATACGAGTCATTTTCGTTATCGCGGCAAATGTCCGACCGCTTGCGTTTGGAGGTACTGCTCGGGCAGCAGAATTTCGCCTCGACTTTGACCACCGCAAACCGTGCACGATTTGTAACAGGGACAGTGGAAACAACGCTCGGACCCCACTACTACCTGCAAGGGAATTTCACCACGAACCGGGGCGACATGAGCTATGACCAGCTCATGTTCTCGATTGGCTACCGCTTTGATAACCGGAGAAAGCACGAATGAAGCAACTCTCGAGACTAGTGGTGTTGGGCTTCGGACTGATTCTTGTACCCGCGATCTCTTTCGCTCAATCGACTCCGCTCGCTCAGGATTCGCAGAAGCTGAATGATCTGCTGCAGCGCGCTTCGAAGCAGACTACCGAGTTCCTCGATCAGTTCTCGGATGTGAAGTGTACCGAGCAGGTTCGGCAGGAGAAGTTGGGAAAAGACAACAAAGTCGATTTGAAGGAAGACTCGACCTATGACTACCTCATGATTCTTGGCAATGAAGGCGGCGAACTGACGTTATCGGAGTCCCGCCTGCCCGTGCATGAGGCGAAGAAGGACCGGAAAAACACGTCGATGTTGTTGAGCAACGGCTTCGCCACGCTCTTTCTCGTATTCCATCCTCTATATGCCGAGGCATTCCGGTTTACGTTAGCGGGAGAAGAGGAGGTGGGCGGGCGAATTCTTGAGAAGGTCAACTTCCAGCATGTCCCCGGAATGAAGTCGCCGGCGGCACTGGCATTGCGGGGCCGCGAATATCCACTCGAACTGCAAGGAACGGCCTGGATCGAGCCTGACACGGGATCCATAGCCAGGATCGAGGCGGGGATCGGCGACACGCTTCAGGACGTAGGCCTGAAATCGTTGAACTCGGACATAGAGTTTGCACCGTTGACCTTTAAGGACGCCAAGCAGGCTTACTGGTTTCCTACTGAGGCGCGCGTGGAAGTCGAGACCCCCAGGCAGCACTGGCGTAACTTGCATCAGTTTACGCACTACAAGAAATTCTCAGTCAGTACCGAGGAGCAGGTGGCAACGAAATGAGCGCAAACGCAACTGCAACCGCACGTATCGCGGACCGGACCAAGCCCGTCGTCGACAGTGAGAGAGGGCACCGTCTGCGCCTGCGGGCTCTCTATTTCATAGCGATCGCCACAAATCTGGCGATCTTCTTTTACGGGTTTGACTACTACAAGCTGGCAGCGGTCGATCGTCCGTTTTCGCCGAAGCACCACATGCTGCGGCCCAGCGGCCCGATTGGACTGTACCTCGGATTCATGGGAGTGGCGCTGTTCGTCGGGATTTTCCTTTATCCCATCCGCAAGCATTGGCCGTGGCTGGGACAGATTGGCAGTACACGCCATTGGCTCGACATTCACGTACTCATGGGCCTTACAGCCCCTTTCATCATCGCGTTTCACTCTTCATTGAAATTTAAAGGTATCGCCGGAATGGCCTTCTGGATCATGTTCGCTGTTTCTGCCAGTGGTGTCGTCGGACGATACCTGTACGCGCAGATTCCCCGGAAAGTTACGACGGCAGAACTTTCGATGAAAGAGTTGCAGGATCTGCAGCAGACCTTGTCGCAACAATTGGCAGCGCAGCATTTGCTGCCTGAGGCAGATCTGCGGAAACTCTTGAAGATGCCGGACGCAGAAGCGGTAAAGCGAATTCCCATCCTCATTGCGTTGCCATACATGATGATTCTTGACGTGGTCCGTGGTTTTGGAGTGGCGCGATTGCGTCGCAACGCCGTCACCTTTGGCCAATCCTTGAAGACTCTGGGAGGATTCTTGCGAACCCAGAATCGCGAACTTGAGAAGGCCATCGATGCGGCGGCAGAAGAGGCTGCCCTCTTGAAGCGGCTCCTGTTTCTGTCGCGATCGCAAAAAGTCTTTCACCTCTGGCACGTCGTGCATAAACCGTTCAGCTACGCGTTCGCCGTGCTGGCGCTTGTGCATATCGGGCTGCAATTGTTCCTGGGGTATTTCTAGCGATGGATACCCTGATCACCTACGGCATCGGCGGTGTCGTCTGCTTCTTCTTCCTGATGATTTATCTGAAGAGCCTGAAGAAGCGGGATGCGCAGGCACGCGAGGCCGCGGAGAAGGGCACACTATTTTCGGAAGGACCAAAGGCGCAACACCCGCACATCGATACGAATTACTGCATCGGTTGTGCGACTTGCACCAGCGTTTGCCCGGAAGGCGACGTCCTGGCGATGATTGGCGGCAAAGCCGTCATCGTCAATGGTCACAAGTGCATCGGGCACGGGCTATGCGCGGATGCGTGCCCGGTTGGCGCGATCACGATGGTCATGGCTAGCCCTAGCATGGGCGCAGACGTTCCTTATCTGACTCCTGAATATGAAACGAGCGTCTCGAACCTGTTCATTGTCGGAGAGCTTGGAGGGCTGGCGCTCATCAAGAATGCGGTCAACCAAGGACGCGACTGCGTCGATACCATTGCGGGCCGCCTCAAAGCTGCCGGTCCAAAGCCGGTTCCGGGCATGTATGACTTGCTCGTAGTGGGAGCCGGTCCGGCCGGCATCAGCGCATCCTTGCGAGCCATCGAGCAGAAGCTGAACTACATTACCCTCGAGCGCGACGAGATTGGCGGGACGGTTGCGAAGTATCCGCGCCAAAAGCTCGTGATGACAAGTCCGGTCGAGTTTCCCATGTACGGCAAGTTCAAAAAGATGCAACTCTCCAAAGAGAACCTGCTGGCATTCTGGGACATGGTCTTGAACCGGTCCGACTTCAATTGCTCAACTGGAGAAAAGGTCGAAGACATCAAGAAGGGTGAAGATGCGGTTTTCACTATCATCACCGCGACGAACCAATATCGTGCCCGAGCGGTAATTTTGGCTCTGGGAAAGGCCGGGGAACCGCGGAAGCTGGGTATCAAGGGCGAGGAACTGCCCAAGGTCATGTATCGTCTGATCGAAGCCGATCATTACATCAACAAAAAGATTCTGGTCATCGGCGGCGGCGACAGTGCAGTCGAGGCAGCGATGGGACTTGCGAACCAGTCCGGCAATCAGGTGACGCTTTCGTATCGTGCCGAGCGATTCAGCCGAATCAAGGAGCGCAACCAAAAGCGGATCGAAGAGTGCATGAAGTCAGGCAAAGTGCGGGTCCTGTTCAACTCGAACCCAATCGAGTTCAAGCCGGAGTCGGTCATTATGGATATCGGGAGCGGGGTGCAGGAAATTCCTAACGATTTCGTGTGGATCTTCGCCGGCGGTACACCGCCGTATGCATTCCTCAAGAAGATCGGCGTTGGGTTTGGAGCGCGCGACATCATACAAGAGGCCAGCAAGTCTGCCATGCAGGCCGATTTAGAACGGAAACAACTCGCCCAGGCAAAGTCCTGCACTACTGCTGGCGGGGTCTAACCAGCGCGGCTGCCAAGTCTCTATACCTCTGCAGAGCTGCTTCTGACTCGAAACCAGACGGAATCAATGGCCTTCAGGCAAGTCAGCATTTCAGCAGATTTCATGCGGGGCTTGGAGAGGCGCATGAACGCGTTTTCACGGATCGACTGGATTTCGGCATCGCGTCAGCCTGGATCCGATCTTTCGGGGCACATCCCACACTTCATCCGGTGAACCGTATCCCCGATCGTAGGCGGGTCCGCAGACTTCATAGGGCTTCAATTCACTCCATCGCCACTCGCTCGAGGCACGGGGGGAACCGCACGAACAGTAGAGTATCCATCCGCACAAGCCGTCCCCTGTAAGCGGTACCAGGTAAGAGCCGTTGCCATAGGGACTCGAGCCTGGCAGATATCGAGTACGGCATTTCGGGCACTCGACACAATGGCGAACACGCAGCATGAGACTACCGGCACCCTTGAACTGGAAAACGCCGAAGCTAGAGCCGCGATTCCAGTAAGGGGCTAAAGCAGCATGTCGTGTTCCACCTGCGGGAGAATTACGTGACACAACAGGCGCGGGATTCCGGATTGGGCACCAGAGTGTCGGACTAACAACGACCTGGGTTGATCTCAAAATGGCCCATCGGGCTTTTCCTCCAGCTTTTCATACTAAAGACGGCGGGAGATTACGAAATTGCAGAATGCCAGGTCAGCCGATCAATCCGATTGACTTGAGCGGTCACTAACATACATACTGGTTGGTATGTTTCCAGGTTGCGATAACCAGCGAAGGCTGCGTGATCCGGAGCGAACGCGCGAGCGCTTGCTGCAAGCGGGTTATCGCGAGGTCTACCGATCAGGATTCCAGAGCGCCAGCATCGATACGATTCTGGCTGCCACCAATGTCACCAAGGGAGCTCTCTACTACCACTTCGACAGCAAGGAAGATCTCGGACATGCCATCGTGGACGAGATCATTGCAAATCTCACCGTAACGAAGTGGTTGATTCCGCTCCAGCGCGACAAAAATCCTATCAATACTCTGATCGGTATCGTCCAGGCAACCTCAGTCCGGACAGAAGATGTAAATGGAGGTTGCCCCCTGGTCAATTTGGCGCAGGAAATGTCTCCGCTAGACGAACGATTCCGCAAGCAACTCGAGAGAATCTTCCGCGAATGGCAAGACGGCATCGCGATGGCGCTGCGCAGGGGGCAATCCCAGGGGAGCGTTCGCCGCGATTTGATTCCGGAAGAAACTGCCGGATTTCTGATTGCGATGTACGAGGGCTACACCTTGTTAGCAAAGAATGCGCAAGATCCAGAGGTGTGGAATGTGGGAATCAGAAACATCGTGCGATGGCTGAAGTCTCTTCGCGCACCTCGTGAACTGCGCACAGCCAGACGCCGGGCCGCGAAGAAACATGGGGTCAGGCAACAGCAGTGATTTCAACGGAGGGGAAGCCATGAACTGGAAAAGATTAGCTGGGGCAGGATGTTCAGTTGTCGTCTTGATCTTGGGACTTATCGGAATCGAGCCAGGGTGGGCACAGGCGCCGAAAACAAGCTATCCCAGCATGGCTCCATTCGACCAGTACCTCATGGCCGACAGGAAAGCCGAGATCGACTTGGCGCGAAGCGCCGCACCGGATGCCATATCGGGCGACGCAAAAATTCTGGTCCTCGGGCCGCATGGCTACGAGACTGCCGTCGAAGGGAAGAACGGCTTCGTGTGTCTTGTCGAGAGGGGATGGATGTCCCCTGAGGATGCTCCGGAGTTTTGGAATCCAAAAATTCGGGGGCCAATCTGCTTCAATCCGCCGGCCGCGCGATCCGTTCTGCCGGCCACTTACAAGCGAACAGAGATGGTGCTAGCGGGGCGGACGAAGGCGGAGATCATCGAGGGGAATAAGGCAGCATTCGAAAAGGGGGAGTTGCCGCCGCTTGAACCCGGCGGGATGAGTTACATGATGTCGAAGGCCGCTTATCTCACCGATCGCGGTGATCATAATCTCGCCCACTTAATGTTTTATGCGCCCGCGCTGGATGGCAAGGACTGGGGTGCGGATCTGCCGAAATCTCCGGTAATACTGAATCCGCAATTCAAAGGCGTTCAACCCATCGACGTATTCGTAGTTTCGGTAGGCACGTGGTCCGATGGTACGGCTGCTCCGGTTATGTAAGACGTTTTGTTTCGTTTACAACTCGTCAGTCTCGCAGCTAGCCGGAAGTCTGATAAGCAAGGACCGACGCAGAGGAATTCCATCATGGGCGCCCGCGAGATTCAACATGAGAAGGCCATTGCAGGTGGCATGTTTGTTCAAGAATCAGCTCATGCCCGTGAATTAACGGTAGAAATCGGGCTCCACAAACCTCCCGAAACATCGTTGCTTCCCGTTACCCGAACTGATGCTGCAAACCTGGTTCGGGTCTTGCACCAGTTGGAGACCATCGCAAGGCGACAGGCGCCACGAATCGCATTCAAGTCAAAGGGCAAGATCCTATTCCTGGATCTAGCCGAAATCGTGGCGTTCGAAGCGGAGGGCAATTACGTTTCCTTGCGACACCGGCCCAATCTTTACTTGTTACGCGAGTCTCTTTCGTCGATGGCGCAGAAACTCAAGCCCTACGGTTTCATTCGCATCCACCGCTCGGTTGTTGTGAATATTTCGGCAGTGGAAGAGATCGAGCCCTTACCGACGGGAGAGTACAGGATGCGTGTGAAGGGCGGGAAGGAATACCTGGTCACGCGCACGTACAAAGAGAACCTCAGAGATCTGGCTCAACTGTGGGCAGGGTCCGAGCGCCTTCCCGGCTAGCAGGCAGCCAGTGCCGAGGACCAAGTGCGAATAGGCTCACGGGCGCGCGAAAGAAAGCAGCTTCGAACCAATATGCCGGGGACCGCACGCTTGGGCGCGCTTATCAAGCAAGCGACGCGCTCAGCCGTAATAACGAAACTTCTTCCAGAACTCGGGCCAGGATGGCCGCGGAGGTCCGCACACAAAGATATCCGGACGGTCGCTAGTCTGCTCGTTGATCACGCCATAGTGGTTCCACGACCGCGCGGCGATGCGGCAGCCGATAAAGTTTTCCTCCGCCGAACGCTGGGACAGGCCGACGATGATGACCGTTTCGGGCGGGGGATCGCCATAGCCGCGCTGCCAGAAGGAATTGATTCCGCTGATCGCCGGCGGAAGGCCATAGCCAGGACCGTACAGATCAATGGCTCCGGCCTCTCCATAGTCGCCGGCGAGAATGCCAAGCCGCGCACGCTGCTCCGGTGATAACGAGTCACGGACCTGTGCAACCGTCTGGACCAGTTCCGGCCAGCCGATCTCCTCGCGCAAGTCGCCGTTGATGGATGAGGCCCATCGCCACCAATTCGAGCTCGCTCCGCTGACGGTCAGGAACAGCGCGCTGAACAGCACAACGTCGATTGCGAGTGCGGCCCATGCGACTGCGCGCAGAGTAATGCGCCAGCCGCGACCCAGACCGGCGAGCCACTGTTCTCCCCAAACGCTGCCTGCGGCGTAGAGCATCGGATACGCTCCGACCAAGTAATAGCCGCGCCCCTTGGCGATTAGGAAAAGGATCAGCGGCGTTACGTACATCCATCCGAGCAGCCGAAATCGGCGTCCTGCTGGTGAAAAGAAACAAAACCAGAGACCCGCCAACCAGAGCGGCGCGGCGAACATCGTGAACTTGAATTGGTCAGGAAGGAATCCGGCGGTCCGTCCGATGCGAACATCGCGGGCGTGAATGTGCCGCACGAAATCCAGGTAAACGAAGTGATTGTGGATTTGCCAGATCAGGTTCGGCAGAAAAATGAGCAGCGAGAGAGCGGCTCCGAACCATAGCCAGCGGCTGCGTAGATACCGCCGCGCGGGCGTCACGAGAACACCCGCCGCTACTCCGGCCACAAAAAACGGCATGGCATACTTCGACAGCATCCCAAAAGCGATCGATGCGCCGACGCCGAGCCACCAGCGCGGATCCTCCGTTTTGAGCAGGCGCACGATGCAGAACGAGACCAGAACCCAGGCGAGGTAGTCGAAAGACACGTACTGCATCATCGAGCCGATGGCGAGGCAGGCGGGAAGCCCGGCGAAAGCAGCGATGAGCTGGGCGCCGCGGCGGCCTCCAAGATCGCGGGCCATCAGACCGGTTAGCACGAGCGCGACCGCGTTAGCCAGCGAAGCAAAGAAACGGAAGCCAGCTAACGAAGTGCCAAACAACGCAAGCGAGATGCGAGCGAAAAACGGAGTTACTGGCGGGTAGGCGACGTATCCCCAAGCGAGGTGACGGGCGTCATCGAGCGTGGCCAGTTCGTCGCGGTGAAAGCCCGGAGAGTGGAGAGCGGCAATCCAATGAACGACGACAGTCGCCGTGGCGAGATAAAGCAAGATCGCGGTGTCGCTGTGCCAGAACGAGCGCGGGCGATCTGCTGCCACAACGGGCGTGAGAGTGAACGCCATGCCGGAGCAGCCATGATACAGCAGCGCCCGCTACAAACATGACAAGGCAATGGCGGCATCTGGCGCTCTGTCCATGCGGCATCTGGCTCTCTATCCATAGAGACTGCAAAAGAATGCCGCTCTGCTAATTGGAAGCTGCAGAGCGGCATTGCCGGTGGAGACGTAGAAATATTTACCGAATCCCATGAGGACGGTTCGGGTTCAGTTCGGCAGGTCTAATTGCTAGAGCTGATGCTCGATTCGTTCGAGGAAATCCTAGCTATCGCGGTCGCCTGGCGAGAGGCTCGGGGACTCACTGCGGCAACAGAGACCATAGTGCTGCCAAAGTTTGAACCAGGGACTATGGGCGAGCTTCTCATCGTGCTTGCGATTGGCAGCCGAGATGTCGCTGGTGCTGAGCGGACGAGTGTCGGGAACGGCGAAAATGCGCTCCAGCAACTCGATCTCGGCAATGGTCTGTTCCGGTTCCATCCACTCCAATGATGTAGGAGAAAGGGCGCTTGGGTCAAACAGGGATTCTATTTACTTGGACACCCGTAGTACATGCGACCGCTATTATTCCCTTGACGAGGCGCCGATTCGCTGCATCTAAGCTGATAGAAAGTTGGCACCGATGCGACCCCAGATCAAGCTTGGACGGATTGGGGGAATCGAGATTGGCCTGCATTACAGCTGGTTCGTCATCGCTTTCCTGATCGCTTTTTCCCTGGTTTCTCACTTCCATTCGGTCTCTCCAGGATGGAATATCGGCATGGTCTGGGCGGCTGCCATCATCACGTCAGCCTTGTTCTTCATCACGCTTCTCTTGCACGAATTGGCGCATTCTCTGGTCGCCAAATCGCACGGATTGCGCGTCCGCGCCATCACGTTGTTTGCGCTGGGCGGCGTTTCGCAGATCGAGTCTGAGGCCAACGACGCCAAAACCGAGTTCTGGATCGCCATTGTCGGTCCGCTAACGAGCTTCATCATCGGAGCGATCTGCATCGGGATCGCACGGGCTACTGGTTGGACGTTCGGGGTTGAGCCACAGAACCCGGTGCTTGCAGTGCTGCTCTGGCTGGGTTACATCAACGTGGCGCTGGCGGTTTTCAATATGATTCCCGGCTTTCCGCTCGATGGCGGTCGCGTGTTGCGCTCCGTTGTATGGTGGATCACCCACAGCGGCGAGCGTTCGACCCGAATCGCCTCGCAGATCGGTCAGGTGGTCGCGTTCCTCTTCATTCTTTATGGACTGTTCCGTTTCTTTGTGGGGGCGAACTTCGGTGGGCTATGGATGGCCTTCATCGGCTGGTTCCTGCTCGATGCGGCGCGCAGCAGCTATGCCCAGGTGGAACTCACATCCGGACTGCGTGGACACAATGTTCGCGAGCTGATGGAGCGGGACTGTGCCAGCGTACCGTCTTATTTGAGCGTGCGCGACTTCGTGGACCAATATCTTCTGCACAGCGGCAATCGTTGCTATGTCGTCACGCAGGACCATCACGTCGCAGGGATCGCCACAGCGAATGAGGCCCGGCAGGTCAATCGGGACCGCTGGGAGCAAACCAGTTTGCAAAGTATCATGCGTCCGCTCGACAAGATGCGAACCGTCTCTCCGGATACGCCTGTTCTGAAAGCGCTCGAACTCATGACGCGAGAAGGCGTCGACGAACTGGCCGTCGTGTCCGATGGCAAGATGGAAGGAATTTTCTCGCGTGCGCAGGTCTTGCGCTTCCTGCATGTCTATTCCGGGCTAGGCCATCCGCGCGACATGGCTGCCTAGTCTGATCTCCGGCTATTTCAGTAGCTGGAAGTGCACCTGCACTTGCGTCTCAACCTCTACGGGTTCTCTGTTCAGCAGATAGGGCCGGTACGTCCACTGGCGGACCGCATCGACGGCTGCAGGTGCGAGCAGGGGATGTCCGCTGATCAGAGCGATATCGCACACCGATCCTGATCTCGAGATCTCGACATCAAGCAGCACCGTGCCTTCGATGTGCGCATCCTTGGCATCGGCCGGATACTCGGGCTGCGCCTTTGAGAGGATCAAGGTCCGCATGACGCCAGCGGAAACTCGGACGCGCGTAGGCTGGGACCCGGAATCAGTCGGCTCACAGACGTGTACTTGCCCCGTCAGTGTCTGCGCGGGCTGAGGGATGCCGGGTGCGTCGCCTGCGACTCCTGTAGGTGGGTTATCCGCAATTTTGAAATTGACCTGCACGGTAGTTTGAATCTCCACCGGCTCGCCATCTTTTTCGTATGGACGATACCTCCATTGCTTCACAGCCTGGACCGCAGCCGGAGCGAGCATGGGGTGTCCGCTGAAGAGCTTCAGATCGCTGACCTCACCCGATTTGTTGATGACGATGTTCAGCACAACCGTGCCCTGGATACGCGCCTGACGCGCGAGCGGTGGATAAACCGGCGCCACCTTCCGGATGAGAAGTCCCTGCACAGCGTCCGGATCGACCTCGGCGGGTTTGGAAGGCGTTTCCTGCGCGGAGGCCAGTAAGGTCATACAAAGTAGGAAGAGAAGCGACGGCGGCACAATCCGCTGCATGACAGGTCTCCCGTGCCAGATCTGACGCACATCGAGATTCTATGCTGGATCGGTCGGATCGTGTGAACTTGCGAGATTCGCTTTGCCGGTAACTTGATCGACAAAGCGGCAAATCGCCTGCAGCGTTGCCTCCGGCTGATCCCGCTGCGGCGAATGCCGGCAATCCGCCAGTGCGAGAACTTCCACCGGACCGCCGCTCTGCTTCTGGATCGCTTCCGCCTGCGCCATGGTTCCGTATTGATCGTCGCGTCCCTGGATCACCAGCGCCGGGCAGGTGATACGCGGTAAATATTCTTCGATATTCCAGCTGCGGAATTCCGGATCGAGCCAAATCTTGTTCCATCCCCAGAACGTGCGTGCCGCGTCGCGATGGTGCCGTGCCAGCTTTTCAGGCAGGTTTGTAGTCTCAAACTTCAGCTTGGCTTCAGCGATGCTGCGAACGCTCAGGTCTTCCACGAACACATGCGGAGCCAGCAGAATCAGTCCGCGCACTCGATCGTGAGTTCCGGCATAGAGGATGGCGATCGATCCGCCGTCACTGTGGCCAACCAGGATGGGCTGCTCGATTTCCAACTGTGAGAGCAACTCGGGCAGCACCACAAGGCCTTCGTCGTGCATGTAACGCACGGGGCGAGCTTCATTCAGCAAATCCGATTGACCCGATCCGTAACGCGAGTAAACGGTCACCGCGCAGCCAGTTGCGGCGGCAACTCGGGCAGGGAAGTCCTTCCAGTGGGAAACGGAGCCGAGCCCCTCATGCAGAAACACAAGCTCCGGAAGACCGCTGGTTCCGGCAAGGCGCAACAGTTCCAGGCTGTGGCCGTTCACCCGTATTTGACGGATTACACCAGCAAGAGCAGGCGAATGAAGCTTGTTGCGTGTTTCGATGAAATTTCTCCCGTATGTTGGCGGATACTCTCACGCGGCCGCCGTCTGCAGCGAACCACCAGAATATCGTAAGCTATAGACAGGAGAGTCTGTGCGCTGCCCTCGGTGTGGCAACGAAAATCCGGGAAACAACCGGTTCTGTGGCATGTGCGGCGCTACGCTGCTTGCGCCTACCCCGGCACCTGTACCTAAGCCGCCCCAGTCCGCCTCCGAATCTGTTCCTGTGCGCACTGAACCGCCGAGAGCGCCGGAGCCCCGGCGCAGCGCACCCACAACGACAGACGACAGCCCCTCGATCAGCGGCCCTTCATTTCTCGGGCTGAATGCGCCACCGCCCGCCCGTGACCCGAGGAAACGGGTCAGCCTGAGTATCGATCCGCACAATTCTCATCCCGGAAATGTTGACTATCTGCTCGAAGATGACGAAGAGCCGCGGCGGTCTGGTGCGTGGAAGTACGTGCTGATCTTGATCGCGCTCGCCTTGGCTGTCGGCTTCGGCTATTTGCGTTGGAAGAATCAAGGGCTCGCTTGGCTGATGCCGGCAAAAAAACCTGCGGTCACCACGACGAATACGACACCAGCGGATACGAGTACTCCGGCGGCCACTCCGTCGATTACGCCCGACACACAGCCCGCGCCAGCATCGCAACCGGCTGCCGGCACGACGACCCCCGCGCCTGATGCGAATGCCGCCGCGAATACCGCCCCGAGCGCGGCCACGCCGCCTATTAACAGTGCAGCACCAGCGGCCTCGACTCCAGTTCCGGCGAATACAGATGCTACGAAGCCCGCGGGTAATGCTGCTCCGGCAGCTACACCGGACAAGTCCTTACCAGAGAAGTCCACGCCGGCCTCGAGTGATTCATCCGCGAACTCGGCTAAGTCCAGTGACGACGCCGGCTCGGAACCCGCTGAGCCCCCGAAGCCTGCAGTCAAGAAAGAGCCAGTACCCAAGCCTCGGCCTTCCATTCCCGTCGATACGGTCGCCGAAGCGCGGAAATATCTCTACGGTACTGGCGCTGCGCAGGACTGCGATCGCGGCCTGCGTCTGCTAAAGCCTGCCGCCAATCAGGGTAATGCGAAGGCCATGGTTGAAATGGGCGCGCTCTACTCGGCCGGACTGTGCACGCCGCATGATCTGCCGACTGCCTATCGCTGGTTTGCGTTGGCCTTGCGCAAAGAACCCGACAACACCGCCGTTCAATCTGACCTGCAAAAACTCTGGAGCGAGATGACCCAGCCCGAGCGGCAATTGGCCATCAAGCTCAGCCAGTAAGCGAGCATCGTTGATGCGCATTACTGCTTACCACATGTGCGCACCATGCAATCCCAGGTCCCGATGAAGTTTCTCTGCATCCAAACATTCGTGAGGGATTCTCGGCGTCATTATCTATTCTCATTGTTGTCTGTGATGGTTCTCTCGTGCGCGCTGGCTGCTCAGACGTCCCAGAGCAACACTGGTCCTACACAGCGTTCCATGGGCAGCCGGAAGCATTATGTTGGCTTGCCGAACTTCGGCGAGGTCAGCCCTAATCTCTTTCGTGGTGGCCAGCCCGGTGTCGATGGCCTGAAGACGCTGAAGAAGATGGGAGTTTCTGTCGTCATCGACATGCGCAGCGGGGTGAGTGAGCACGAAAAAAGCGTTGTCAACCAGTTGGGCATGCAATACGTTGCCATCCCGTGGCACTGCCCATTTCCCAGCGACGCCACCTTCGCGCGTTTTCTGAAAGTTATCGATGACAACCGTGGCAAGAAGATCTTCGTTCATTGCCGTCTCGGCGACGACCGCACCGGCATGGCGATCGCTTCTTACCGCATGGCGGATGAAGGCTGGTCCGCGGACGACGCCCTGAAAGAAATGGAGGAGTTCGGTTTCGACTGGCGCCATCACATGATCTGTCCCACACTCGAACACTACGAACAAACCTTCCCCGAGCACCTCAAGAGTAGTGAGGCTTTCAAGGAACTGCGCGAGCAAAAACAACCGCTCCAAGCGGTACCGGCTGCTCCTCAGCAAACCGATAACCCATAACGCAACCTCTGCTAAACTGACTCCCCGTGCGCGGTTCCCCAAACATCCACGAAGTGGTCGTTATTGGCTCGGGAGCCAGCGGCAGCTGGGTGGCCAAAGAGCTCACCGAACGCGGCGTGGAAGTTCTCATGCTCGAGGCCGGACCGCCGCGCATCCCCACTCGCGATTTCACCGAACATATATGGCCCTATCAGCTGAAGTTTCGCGGGTTCAACGACCAGCGGCAGCTTCTGCAGGATCATCCCGTGCAGCGCCTCTGCTATGCCTGCGACGAATACAGCCACCAGTTTTTCGTCAATGACATCGAGAATCCGTACACGTTTCCCTTAGACAAGCCGTTCATGTGGATTCGCGGACGCCAGGTCGGCGGCAAGACGTTCTGCTGGGCGCGCGAGAGCTATCGCTTTACCGACAACGAATTCAAAGCGGCCAGCCGCGACGGCTACGGCGAAGATTGGCCCATCAGCTACAAGGAGATCGAGCCCTATTACGACCTGGTGGAAAGCTACATCGGCGTCAGCGGATCGCGCGAAGGCCTGCCGCAAATGCCTGACGGCAAGTTCCTGCCTCCCATGAATATGTCCTGTGGAGGCCTCGAAGCCAAGAAAATCCTCGAGCAGAAATTCGGATGGCGCGTCTTGCCCGACCGCGTTGCCAATCTCACGGTCGATCATCGCGGGCGTCCCGCCTGCCATTACTGCGATCAGTGCCAGCGGGGATGCCATACGGCTTCGTATTTCAACAGTCCGTCAGTAACACTTCCGGCCGCGGCGCGCACAGGAAAGTTCACACTCGTGAGCAATGCGGTGGTGAGCGACATCATTGTCGATGCCGGAGGCCGTGCGAAGGGCGTCCACTACATCGACCGCGACTCGCGCGAGCATCGCGAGGCTTACGCGAAAGTCGTCGTGGTTGCGGCCGCGGCGCTGGAATCCACCCGCATCCTGCTGAACTCGAAATCTACGGCGCATCCGCAAGGCATTGGCAACTCCAACGGCGTTGTCGGTCATTACCTGATGGATCACTTCACAGTGGAAGGCGCCAACGGCTTGATGCCCGGATTCAAATCGTCGAAGCGTGAACCTGTGGGACGTCCTTGCGGATTCCTCATTCCGAAGTACGTCAACACCGTTACGAGCTCCGCAAAAGACCGCAACTCGAAATTCCTCCGCGGATACCGCTTCGACGGTGATGGTAGTCAAGAACTGTACGGCCACGCTTTTCTTCTACCTGAGTTTGGCGATTCCTGGCGCAAGCGTGTGCGGGAAGAAATTCCGTATGGATTCGGCATCGAAGCGCAAGGTGAATGCCTGCCGCGTTACGACAATTACGTGGAACTCGATCCGCATAAGAGAGATGCCTGGGGCATCCCGGCGCTGCATATCCATGCCAGCTACGGTGAGAACGAGAAGGCGATGGAGGCGGCCATGCGTCGCGATGTCATCGCAATCTTAGACGCGATGAATCTTACCGATGTTACGCCGCCCCGGAATGACATCAGCGTTTTCGGCAAGAATATTCATGAATGCGGCACGGCGCGCATGGGCAGCGATCCGAAAAAGAGCGTGGTCGACGCGAACTGCAAGGTGCACGACACGCCGAATGTCTTCGTGACCGACGGAGCTGTCTTCGCCACCCAGGGATGCTACGAGCCCACACTGACGATCATGGCAATCTCAGCTAGAGCAGGCGAGCACATCGCGAAAGCATTCCGCCAAGGAGAGCTGTGAGCGAGAACGAAAATCCGAAAGCCCCGTCAACTCCCGACGATCTCTCCCGCCGCGAGTGGATCCTCCGCCTGGGCGAATTCGTAGCTCTGGCCGGCATCAGCGGAGTGGTCCCGGAACTCGCCACATCGCTGAGAGCGCAAAAGCAGCCGAACGTTGAACCACTTCCGCCCGGCCTCTACGAACCCTCCCAGGATCACCTCGTTCACGCCCTCAGCAGCGCTGGAAAGAACTGGACTCCGCCGCCGGGCAGCGAGACCGATTACGTTTTGCCTAGCGCAGGGCCGTATCGGCCGCAATTCTTCTCCGAAGAAGAATATCCAACAGTAACCAGAATGATGGAGATTTTGCTCGGCAAGGTAGAGCCGGCAGCGCTATCGCAGGCCGCGCAATGGTTCGACCTTTGGCTGGCGTCAACTGCCGGAGTTCGCGAAGCCGCCCTGCACCTTGATCCCATGCATCGTGCTCTGGCGGTCGCATTTTTCGGAGAAGCACCGGTTCGCGAACTCGAGACCAACAATCCGCAGGCTGTCGCCCGGGTTGGACTGCGGGCCCTGCATGACCTTTCGAATAAACTCTACGGACGCAACTTCCTGCAACTCTCGGAATCTGAACAGAACGAGCTGATGACCACGATCTCAAAGGCGGAGCCGGGAACCAGCATAGAGACGTTTTTCAAACTCGCCCGCACAGAAGCGATTCGCGGATACTACACCTCCGCCGAAGGCCTGAAAGAACTCGATTACCGCGGCAACGCTTACTACGGCGAAGGCCCCGGCTGCGAGCGAAAATCGTAGCGATTGAGTCATTGAGTGATTGAGCCATCGGGCCATTGCAAAACGCTTCGGTCGCTTCCAATCGCCCAATGGCTCGATCGCCCAATCACACAATTACTCGATCGCCCAATGGCTCAATGACCCAATGTGTCTACTTCTTCTTATGTGCCTCGAACCAGTCCGACACGTACAGAATCTTCGCCGCCAGATGGCTCGGACGGGAACTCATCCCATGCGGCTCGCCCGGAAATCGTACCAGCACACTTTCGATCTTCCTCAGCTTTAAGGCCGCGTAATATTGCTCGGCCTCCGAGATAGGGGTCCGGTAATCGTCCTCTCCGGTTGCCAGCATCGTGGGTGTCGTAACGTTATCCACGTAAGACAGGACTGACCGCTTCACATATTCATCGGACTTCTCCCAGGGCGGACCCGAGAACCAGTACAGGGTCCCGAACGACGGCAAATCAGAGGTCAGCGCCCAGCTATACCAATTGATCACCGGATATAGGCTAGCCGCAGCGCGGAAACGTGTCGTGCGATCGACCATCCAGCAGGTCAGAACGCCACCGCCGGAGCCGCCAGTCACGAACAGGTTGTCAGGATCGACGTATCCCTTCGCGATCACGGCATCCACTCCGGAATTCAGATCGTAGAAATCGTCTCCGGGATACGCGTGATGAATCAGGTTCGCGAACTCCTCGCCATAGCTCGTGCTGCCCCGCGGATTCACGTAAAGCACCACATATCCCTTCGCCGCCCACACCTGCTTGATCGTGTCGAAGCGGTCGCCGTAATTGGCGAACGGACCGCCGTGGATTTCCAGGATCAGCGGATACTTTTTCGCCGGATCGAAATCAGGAGGCTTAACGATCCACCCCTGAATCTTGCGCTTGTCGACGGACGACTCGTACCAGAATTCCTCGACCGTACCCAGCTTCTTCTGCATGAAGAGCTGCTGATTGAGAGAAGTAAGAATCCTGGGTTTCGAGTCGGCGCGGGACGCCACCGCAATGTCGCCCGCGTCAGTCGTCGTGTCATAGGGAACCGTAAAGGTTCCATTCTTCGCGACTGTGAACGCCGCTCCGCCCGAATAGCTCGAACCGCCGCTGCCTACGTGCTCGGTGAGATCCTTCACTTTGCCGTCCAGCGAATAGAACGCCAGCTTCGTATCCCCGCGATCGTCGTAGATGAAGTAGACGCCGCTGCCATCGGCCGCCCATTCCGGCTGTTCTACATCGCGATCGAGCTGTGGCGTCGCCACTCGCGGATTGCTGCCATCGCGATTCATCAGGTACAGGTGCCCAGTCTGATGCCCCTGATACCGATCGTCAAATCCCACGTACGCAATCGTCTTTCCATCCGGCGAAATCGTCGGAGAATTGTCCGGGCCTTTGCGGCTGGTCAGCGGCTTCACCGTTCCGTCGGCCAGCAAGAGTTCGTAGACCTCCGTATTGAGCGGATCGTATTCGTATTCCGGATGCAGGTTCGCGGAAAAGATCAGGTACTTGCTATCGGGAGTCCACACGGCGCGGCCTCCACCGAGACTGCCTTCGAAGCCCCCATACGGGAGTTCGCCGCTGGTAAGCTGCCGCGGCGCTCCTCCTTCCGACGAGACCACAAAGCGCTGCATGAAGCCGTACTTCAGATATCCACGGCCGTTGAAACGGTAGATCAGTTGGTCGTAGACCTTGGGCGGATCGGCCCACTTGGCGCCCTCGGGAGCTTTTGGCAAAGTCGCAATCTTCGGCGGGTCCGACGGCACAAACGACGTGAACGAAAGCAGCTTGCCATCCGGCGACCAGACGACTTCGGACGGTGCGCTGTCCAGGTTCGTCAACTCCGCTGTCTGACCGTTATCCATCCAGCGCACATAAATCTGTGCCTTCCCGTCGCGGTCGGAGATATACGCGACCCGGGTTCCGTCCGGCGACCAGCGCGGCGAACTGTCGCTGTAGTTGCCGTTGGTGAGCGCGCGGTCTTCTGTTCCGTCAGCGTTGATAACCCACAAGTTTGACTCGCGCTTGTCGTTCATCACGTCGGCAAATTGCCGCACGTAGACGATGCGCTTGGCGTCGGGTGAAATCTGCGGATCGGCAGCGTATTGCAGATTGAAGACGTCCATCGCAGTTAGCCGGTCAGATTTTTCCTGCGATTTACTTTCTTTTTTGTCTTGAGCGGTGGCAAGAACGCAGAACGCAAGCGCACAAATTACCGCGAGCAGGGAAGAACGATGAGACATGGTGCGGGGCTCCTGGGACTAATGTGAGACCACGAAGTGTACAGCAGTAAATTGGTGAGAACAATCTCGGCAGAAAGTCGGTCCCGCGATGTTTGTCGAACCCTGGACCAGCGCCACCGAGGTCTTTCTGGGTCTGGCGTCATGCCATTCCGCATTTTGTTACGAAATCCGAACAGAATTCCGTCCCAATTTGGAACCATTCCCGTTTTGTGACAATCTTGTGCGTTGGGAACCTCGGGCTCCAAGCTTGGAAAGATCGAACGTGGCGGCACTCGCGTCCCGTGCGAAATTCCCGTTACTCTCACCTGCCTCGATCCCCAGGATCCTTTCTCCCAACAGTGCCAGATCATTCTCGCGAATCTGGGCGGATGCGCCGCCCGCTCGCCTCGCCCGGTTCCCACCGGAACCCTCGTGCAGTTAAAAGGCTTGCCAGCGCACAATGAAGTTGCGGCCCGCGTCGTGAATTGCATCTCGCTGGGAGAGTTCGAAAAGCTCTGGCTGCTCGGACTCGCTCTCAACGAGTCCGGCAACGTCTGGGGACTCGAGTGCGTGCCGGAAGACTGGAATCAAAGCTAGCAGCCCCGAAATTCCCCACGCATCGGTTTAGCCAATACCATTGTCCTTGCGCAGACATCCCACCGGCACGTGGTCAGTTTTACTAAGTACGCGGAGCTGGTGCCGTAGGGAAACCTACCCAGCAGCCTGGCGGAAGGAAACCAGTTCCCAGAACCCATCCGGCCTCGATGTGTCACGCTTCAGGATGTACAAGTTTCCGTCGTTGCCGCGGACCTTGTACCATGCCGCCTCGGGGCCGTACCACTGATCGAGCACTTCTTCGACGCGGTATTCGTGTCCTTCAATACGAAAGCGTACGGGCCGCTCTTCTGCTCGGTACGCCGAGTAGCACTCCACCTGCACACGCATAACGCTAATTGTAACCATGGAGGCGGTGCCAGATCATCCCAGAACCCAGCCAAGCTTCTTCCAGGGAGCTATTCGATTCCAGGGCCAAGGGATGGCCCTGAGAGGCATTTTGAGCGTAAACGAGATACGTCGCCAACCCGGCGATAGCAATCAATCGCAGCGATATAGAGCTGAGCTTGTATTTCTGATTTCCGAAGGGCTTCCAGTCAGGTCACTGTAAGTCACGCTCATCCGGGTTGTAATAAAAGCGGAGCCGCATGGCGATAGAGGGCCCATTGAACTTGGCGGGCAGCGACGGGAAAGGGCTCGAACTCGTGATGCTGCCCCACGCCGCACGATCCATAGCTTCATCGCCGGACGAAGTCACGAGTCGCATATCCGCAAGCTTGCCATCTTTTGTAATGGTAAACTCAATCGCCAGCTTCCCCTTTTCCAACCTGGCCGAATCCGGAATGAGACGATACCACTTATCCCTCACCACACTCAGCATGCCCTGGAGGTAAGGACCGAAGTCGACTCCTTGTGTGTCGCTCAGAATGTCGACTGCACCCATCTGACGCCCCGGTGGACTGGGGTGCACGATGGAAGCCCCATTTTGTGCCGCAATATATTCTTGGGCATTGGTCAGAGCCTTGTTGACTGTCTGAACTTCCTGTGGAGTCTTGGCCAACTTCGCGGTTGCGCGGAGCACCTCAACTGCATTCGGACCCTGCTTCATGTCCAGTAGAATGTTAGCGACGTTAACCCGATAGCTTATGCTTCCGGGATCCAGCGAGACCGCCGTCAAGCCCAACATGTGCGCTTCATTGAGATCACGATGGCGCAGTCGGAGGAACATGGCCAAGCTGTCAAAAGCCGGTGCAAACGACGAGTTCAGTCTGATGGCCGTCCTGAGGCTGTTTTCCACTTGGCTTTCGTCGGCGGAAGTGAGCGAGCCACGCATCGAAATCGCGGCAAAGTAGTAGTGGGCGAGATAACTTTGGGAATCGAGTTGCACCGCCTTCGCGTACCACTTGCGCGCTTCCTCCAGATGTCCCTGGCGGAGTTCCAGAAATCCCATCGTCTCGTGGGCGGAAACGTTGTTCGGATCCTCCCCAAAGACGTGGTCCAGAAGCGATCGCGCCTCTGCGGTCCTCTGATTAGAAGCGAGGAAGTCCGCTCGCAGTGCGTCAGCCTGTGCCGGGGCGAGGGAGTGAACTTTGAACGCTGAGTCGTCCACTTCAGATGAAGCAGCCAATTTGAGCCCCAAGAGTTCCTTCTGCTGGACATACTTATCCAATGCGGACTGGAGCTTCTGCAAATCTCCAAATACGCGGATGGCGGCGGTAACCGGGTCTAAGTTTTGAACCAGTAATTCCGCATAATCCCGCAACCGGTGCGTCTTTTCCTGGTAATCCTTAATCAGGAGGTAGTGCGTGAGAGCCCAAGACTCGGCATAAAAGATTGAACCCAAGTCTTCCTTATGGTAGTAGGGCGACTTCCGGTCTACAGTGAAAAGCGTCGCCAGGGGCAACAGTCGATGGTGCTGCAGGAGTATGGCGTCCTCATTACTCGGTATGCCGACTACGATCCCTTTGTCGCCAATCTCAGTGTTCTCGTAGAACTGCGCCAGACCTTCATTTAGCCACAAGGGCAGCCATACCTGCTCTTTAACCAGAAGAAGGTGCGTGTACTCGTGATAGATGACCGCGTATGGATGGTCTCCCGCGGCATCGAGCTGCATCAGAACGTAGTTCTTATCCGGTGCATGAAGGAAAAGCCCGGCGACTCTGAGTTGTCCCTTGCCAAGATAATCTTCAGGCTCGAGCGAGCGGAAGTCTCTTTCGTTCTTGATGGCCAGCACGACGATGGGGGAACCGGAATCACTTTGAAGCGCCGAGAAGGCGCCGCGCACAACGGATCGCATGCGCTCGAACCGATCAGCGACCCAGCGTCCTTGCTTTTCGGTGGAATTGGTGACCACATCAAAGTGACAGGTACGCACTTCGATCCAGTTCTCGGGTTTGTCGCGCGCGAAAGCCAGCGCCGCTGTAAATAACAGCAGGGGCAACAGAATCTTTGTCACCATGATTTGCCTAAGGACTTCGCATTTTATGGGGCGACTCGCCGTCGCACTGTGATCGCTGTCACATGAAGTGCCCGATGGTTGATGTAAGCAGGCGATGCCACAAGCGTGCGCCTTTCATTCGCCTTTTTTCGCGCATTTTGAGTGCTATCGATGTTTCGCCGAACAGGGCCTCAGCCGCGTATTAGCAAAGATGGGGAAGTTTGGAACGTACGCGAGAGATGGGGGGAACGCCAGCGGCGCGACTGCAAAAAGAAGAAAGCACAGAGGCCGTCGGAGCGGTCGACCCTCTGTGCTCTTCTTTACTGCTGATCCGAGAAACTTTGACCCTTTGGCGCTTACGTTCGATGCCGCAGGGCAGCTTGCGGTTGCCGACTCTTACTTCACCATGATTTTGTTGGTCGCCGGATCCAGCGTGCCTTGCACGCGGACGCGCTTACCATCGAACTTCTTTACTTCATCCTGGTGATCGATGTCATAGGTCTTTCCGGTGTCATCCTTCAGCACGTATTTGTCGCCCTGCTTGGTAACCGTTCCCGAGAAGGTCTGAGTCCCGCCTGCACCGGCTGCGCCGCTGGCGGCTGATCCGCTGGCCGCAGAAGATCCCGACGGACTCGTCTGTGATCCCGACTCCGGAGTCCGGTTCGCCGGGGTTCCGGCATCAGGGCTCTGGTTCGAGTTCGGCATCTGCGAATTCGCGGGAGCGTTGGTATCGGGCGCCTGAGATTGCGAACCGGCCTGCGATCCCGACTGCGAAGACGACGGCGTGCGATCGGTGCTATCCGGCATCGAAGGCGACGGCGTAGGCGTCGTGCTCGGCGTCTGCTGCGACGGAGTCGTGTCTGGCGAAGACGAGGGCTGCTGTGCTTGTCGGTCAGGAGTGGTTGACGGGGTTGATTGTGCGTGGAGCGCGCTACCCCAGGAGATCATTCCAAGTGCGATCGCCAGGGTGGCGAGAAACGATAGCGTCTGAATCTTCTTCACAAATCCTCCAGGAGCCATGCGGCTCTCGTAAGGGCGTTGCAAGCCCCATGCCATCAAACTTCGCGCCGGTGTGCACGAACACCGCAGCTGTTGAATTCGCGTGAGTTAGGTCGATCCATCCGGAGAGACAGTCACGCGAATAAGCAAATAATTCTCACCGCCTACGAGAAACCCTCTAGCAGTCCAAATCGCTAGCTGCGAATCCAGAGACAAACAAGCAAGCATTTCCTGCGCACGCCGAGAAAACTATTCACCGTAGGGCCCGCGAGCCCCCGTCTGTCGGGGGCAATGGTGCCGCCTCAAGGGCAGAACAAAAAGCCAGGTTTTAAATCCGCGACATCCGCGTTCATCCGCGGAAAAGAAGTATTTTCGAAAATACCAACAAAAAAAGAGCCGCGACCGAAGCCGCAGGCTCTTGATGTTTATCGGTAACGATCCGTGCAAATCCGTGGCTAGTGCCGGTTTCCCCCGCCGCCGTGACCACCATGCCCGCCATGGCCACCACCGCCATGCCGTCCACGTCCACCGCGTCCTCGCCGTCCACCTCCACCGCCTCCCGGACGTCCTCCGCGGCCGCCGCGATCTCCACCACGATCGCCTCCACGTCCACGGTCTCCTCCCTGCGGAGCGCCTTCGCGATTGAAGTTAGGCTCATCTGGGGGCTCGTCCGGAAAATCGCCGCCGCCCTCGATGACTAGCGTGCCACCTTCTGTCGGCGCGCTTTCGCTCGCCGGAGCGACGCCACCTTCTGGTGCTCCGCCGCCCTGCGCCGCCATCTTCGCACGCTGCTCTTTCAGAATCGCCTTGCGCGAGAGCCGGATCCGGTTGCCTTCCACCGCCAGCACTTTCACCAGCACTTGGTCGCCTTCCTTCAACTCGTCGCGGACATCCGCAATCCGATGCTCCGCCACTTCGCTGATATGCAGCAGGCCTTCCGTTCCCGGAATGATTTCCACGAACGCTCCGAAATCCGCCAGCCGAGTGACCTTTCCAAGATAGGTCTTGCCAACCTCGGCCGTCGCCGTGATGTCTCCGATAATCTGCAGCGCCTTCTGCGCCGACGCCTGATCGCTTGACGCAACCTTTACCAGACCGGAGTCTTCCACATCGATCTTGACTCCTGTCTGTTCCACAATCGACCGGATCATCTTTCCACCGGGCCCGATCAGATCGCGAATCTTGTCGGTCGGGATCTGCACCGTGTAGAAGCGCGGCGCGTAGTCGGAAATCTTCGCGCGATGCTCCGAAATGATCTCTTCCATCTTTCCGAGGATAAACATGCGTCCGCGCTTGGCCTGGTCGAGCGCCTCGCGCATGATCTGCGACGTGATGCCCGTAACCTTGATGTCCATCTGCAGCGCGGTA